>JBBSEV010000010.1:0-97494 GCA_038239385.1 Chitinophagales bacterium | reverse complement strand
TTCCCTCAAAAGGAATTCCAATATCCCTGGCTCTTGGCTTTTGTCCAAAAGAAGATGCCTGAAGCAACAGTAGTAAAGCAATGATTGATAGTTTATTCATGTAAGATTATTTTGGTTAATATGGTTTACACAATGTTTAGGTTCTTACCGATTAGCTAATAGTGATATGAAGATGAGTTTTTATTCCATAGAAATCAGCCAGCATAGCAGCAGACCGAATCCTATGTTTACATTTTAATAAATTTACAATAAGAAAAGAGAAAGAATATTTGAAAGAACAAAGGGCGGAATAAGACCGTAAAACCGAATAGGCATTTAGTAGTTGATATGAATTCTAGGGTGTCAAATAAAATGGCAGCTTACGACAGTTTGTGAAAAAACATCAGCGCTATATAAATATACACACAATGTAAATAGCCCATCTATCGTATAATTTTTGCTAAGTATACAACATGCAATTTATACAAGGAGTCTCCCGCTTAAATCACCTGGAAACCCAGCGCATAGGGATCGTCGTCTTCATCAATTGTAATTGTATTATCCCCATAGATTTTCGCCCATCCTTCAATTGATGGAATGATTGCAGGCTTACCACCAACTTTAGTTACACTTTCTATTCTCCCTGTAAACTTAGATCCAATAATACTTTCATGAATAAAAGAATCACCTTCTTTTAATTTCCCCTTTGCAAACCACTGTGCCATCCGTGCCGATGTACCCGTACCGCAAGGTGAACGGTCTATCGCTTTGTCTCCGTAAAATACTGCGTTCCGTGCCGACGAAGCATTATCCAATGTTTTGCCGCTCCACAAAATGTGAGAGCAACCTTTTATAGTCGCGTTTTCAGGATGTACAAATTCATAATTCTCATTGATCTTTTTTCTTATGATTCTGCTCCAGCTTATCAGTTGACCGGCAGTATACTTTTCAATCCCTGCAAAATTTTCCTGCGCATCAATGATGGCATAAAAATTTCCGCCATAAGAAACATCGGCCGTTAATTTGCCAAGATCCGGGCAATCAACTTCTATATTTTCCATCGATAAAAAGGATGGCACGTTGATAAGCTTAACAGATATTACTTTTTCTCCTTCCATTTTGTATTCTGTCATAACGGGTCCGGCCGGCGTTTCCATGCAAACTATGCCGGGAACCTTTGGAGTAATCAATCCTTTTTCTATTGCAATTGTAATCGTTCCAATAGTACCATGGCCGCACATGGGCAGGCAGCCACTGGTCTCAATAAATAAAACAGCTACATCATTTGTTGCGTCATGCGGCGGATATAAAATGCTTCCGCTCATCATATCATGGCCTCTTGGCTCGAACATTAAGCCTTTTCTTATCCAGTCAAATTCTTTTAAAAAATGCTGCCTCTTTTCACTCATATTGTTACCCTGCAATTGAGGGCCTCCTTCGGCAACGAGCCGCACAGGATTACCGCAGGTGTGTGCATCAATACAATGAAAAATATGTTTCATGAAATTTTTTAGCGAATCAAAACTTATAATATCATTCCGGTTTTATAATGACATGCTTTTTGCAGAAGATTGAAAAACTTTGGGAGGCTGCAAATATTTATTAAGGTCCGGCCTTGATGAAATGCTGTCATCAATAATTTTTAAAATTCTTTTTCTTTCTTCTCCGGCTAAAGTAAGCCGGGGCCCACGCACCTGTTCGGTACCAATACCTTCGAGGCTCTCCGCAAGCTTTATATATTGTACCAGCTTAGGATGGATGTCCAGTTCAAGCAATGGCATGAACCAGCGGTATATTTCAGTTGCCTCTTTTATGCGTCCGGCTTTTACAAGATTATAAACAGCCATTGTTTCATTTGGAAAGGCACAGACAAGGCCCGCCACCCAGCCATGTGCTCCCATCAACAATTCTTCCATTGCAAGCGTATCTACACCGCAAAGAATTTTAAGTCTGTCACCAAAGCGGCTAATCATACGCGTTACATTCGTTACATCTCTCGTTGATTCTTTTACTGCCTGTATATTTTTACATTCAATCAGTTCAGCAAACATATCCGGGGTTACTTCTATTTTATAATCAACAGGGTTATTATAGATCATGATGGGTAAATCAGTTGAGCCGGCAATTGCTTTAAAGTAAGCAACTGTTTCCCTGTCATCACTTTTATAACGCATAGGAGGTAAGGCCATAATGCCTTTGCAGCCCCACGCCTCAGCAAGCGCAGCCTGGTTGATGGCCTCACGTGTGGCGCCTTCTGCAATATTTAATATTACCGGTATTTTGTCATCAACATATTCTGTGGCAAATTTCACTAAAGCAGCTTTCTCTTCAGTCGTTAATACGCTTGCTTCACCCAGCGAGCCGCCGAGGATGATGCCATGTATGCCGGCTTTTAACTGTGCATCGAGATTTATTTTAAACATCTCAAAATCCAATTCGTCATCGCTGGTAAATTTGGTAGTAAGCGCAGGAAACACACCGCTCCAGTTTATTGCCATAAAATAAATTTTGGTAAAGGTATTTTTTTATAGTTCATTGATATTGCCTAATTGTTAAACCTCTTTCCAGGGATTGATAAGCGTAGAACTTTGGCAAAAAACAAACGAAGAATAGTAGCAGCGTTTTTGCCACCTTGAGTTATTATCTGGCTAAGCAAAAAATACCGGACTACTTAATGCCTGCCCCCGGACGGGCAGGGATGCTGAAGTATGTTGATTTAAAAAAATTATTAAATTTGAATAAGGAAAAAAAATCTTGAGAAGGGTAAAGGTTGATTTTTTCTTCAATCTTCCTCTTTTCTCAAAGGGATTCCTTCGGTAAAAAGAAATTTATTGATCTACGATATTATCTCTCCTCAAGGTGATATTAGGTAGAATGGAACCCATGTTACCTGCAGCCTTTCTTCATTTTATATTTTAGAAATCAATTCTTGAAACCCCGCGTCAATAATTGGAATTAGTTTTTTGATTTCTGAAAACTTTATACGTCTTGTTGCCTTGCCTGTGCGTTTTATTTTGGGATGTGAAAGGTCGCTTTCAAGTCGGTATTCGTGAACCATATTACATAACAAATAAAATTTCGGATACTTAATTGCAAACCTACTTGTCAGTGTCAAGCAACTACCGATTTTTCCAAGAGTATATGTTCCTATTGTTGTGTCATGTGTAAATAAAGCGTTCAAAACAAAGTCATGGAATACATCTAATTCGTTTACGAACGAGTTAGCATCAGTTTTTACATATACAGTCAACAGATAGCAAAGCCGTTCGCAATTTGTATGCTCTGTGTCAAAGAATTTTTTCCAGTTCATTGTCGCTGGCTTTATTCCTGTAATTTCTTCCAGTCGTTTGTTGATGCTACTTTT
Source organism: Chitinophagales bacterium (assembly GCA_038239385.1). Lineage (GTDB taxonomy): Bacteria > Bacteroidota > Bacteroidia > Chitinophagales > Chitinophagaceae > Ginsengibacter. Next base: position 94,151 of record JBBSEV010000010.1, on the reverse strand, counting down.
TGTTAGCGATGTTTTGCCAATAATTTTGGCTTTTTTCAAAATTAGTTGTGCTGCATCATTTATTGATTTGATAGGAATTGTAACTTTCAAGTTGTGTTTAGTAATTAGATATGCCGCTTTGATTGCAACTTCAAATGAAGTTGATTTGAGTAAAACATTTAGAATTGCTTCGTATGAAGGTTCTCCGAATAAATCTTTGTCAATAAATTCTAGGGAGTTGTGGATAAGCCACCATTCGTTGCTTTTATAAATGTTTTCAATCTCTTTAAACTTAAAATGGTTTTCGTTTAGTAGCCAAACAAAAATGATTGAACGCAAATTAGGCGATGTGATACTTTTTCTTTTTGCAAAAAGGTTAAGGCAATAACTTTTAAAGTCGGTCTTTACGTCTTTATGAATTTTGTTCAAGCTCCCAATTAAATATGCTCCAGTGATTTCTTCGTAAAGTTGTTCTGCTTGAAGTTGCGTTAGTAACTTCTTTGAAACGGTTTTTGAAAACCGTTTGTATTTTGAAAAGTGCTTTAAAATTGAAATATATAAGTGAGGATTTTTTTGAAGTATTGATAAAAGTTTCTTGGCTAACTTTTCATCAGGGTCAGCATGAGCAAGAACATATTTGAATCTTGTTTCGTTTTCTATTTTACTTCCCTTTGCTAATTCATCAATTCTCTTTTTTACATCGGCTTGGTCAAAACATAATTTGAAGTCAATTGGTTCTGGTGGCAAACTGATAGTTTTTATTTCTTCTTCAATGTCTCCGATTTTGTGAATGTTGATTTTGCTTGATTGCGGAAATAAACCAATCTCTTTGCTTGTGTAATCCAATTCCAAAAGTGCTTTTCTTACATGCTCCTCGGTCTTTCCCATTAATCGTATGTCGTCAACATAACGGAAATACTTGACAGTAGATTTTTTGAAACTTTTATGTTCGTCAAAATGCTGAAGGATTACTTCTGACAAAAGTCCAGAGGGTAATGGCCCTTGAGGAATTCCATGTCCGTGATAAATTCTATTTGGAGTTGAAGCAGTCCATATTTCCAAGCAAGTTGTCAAGTAATTGGTAAACTCTTTTGTAAGTTCTAGTTCGTTTAAGAAGTGTGATAAAACTTTATGGTCAATGCTGTCATAAAATGCTGTAAGGTCAAACGAAGCTGTCCAAACATATCCTGAATAAAAAGCATTATTAATTGCATGATTATATTTTACATAACCTGTCGTCCACTTTTTATAAAAGAAAGAACTTGTCTTGCCAGCGTATAGATGTCCAAAAACTGATTTATAATAATTCTTACCTGCTTTCTTAAATAATTTTTCTGCAATGACTGATACCAAAGCAAGATAAACGATTTGGTCATTAAGGTTTAGCAAACTGAAAGGTCTCAATATGCCAGACTTTTTCGGAATGTAAAGTTTGGTTGAATGTTCTGCTTTATATCTGTGATAAATTAAGTCACGATGTAGCTTATCGATATTTTCGTTAAGTGATAAAGTGTATGCTTTGTATAAACTACGGAAATAGTTTTTATAATTATTGTCACTGTTCGAGTTTAACCAAGTCCAGCATCTCAAAAGTGTGTCAGTGTTAAAAGCAGTTTTTAAATCTCCTGTCATGTTTTTGAGTTCTCGGTTGCCATGATTTATGCAAAGTCATTTAATAGTTTGAGCTATCCAATAAGGATTGCAGGTAACTTGTGTATTTACGAAAGTAACTCAAAAACGTTGGCAAATCCATCCATGCCAGACGATTTGCGAAGCTTCCTATAAATCTTTTGTAAATAAAATATTTTCAATTCCCTTTCGATAAATCATAAGCAGACACTTCTGGAAAAACTAAAAGACAAATCAACTTTGTAGTTTTTTCTCAGCGGGGTTTTTCGTGTGAACTTTTGAATTGAATAGGTAGATTATCGGAAACCCCGATGCCTATAAGAACAATGAAAACACGATGGGTTACTTACAGTATATTTATTATTTCTAATCGCATCGGGGTTTCATGCTCTTCTTCAATAGCTCTTTATGAAAACCCCGCTGAAACTCCAAAATAAAATACTGATGCTGGCAGCCACAGTTAACAATCTCAAGAAGTGGTTACGGTTCACAGCATCAGGATCCAATATGAAAGTAATGGCAAAGATTAAAAGCGGCTACAGGGTGGCGTTATGCTACTTAAAAATTACTTTTCAGGGGGTTATCTTAAGCCTTATACAGGCTGGAAAATTTTGGGATTTTAAAATGCGCCTTTATAAAACAGAAAATTAAATAGCCGCAAGTAAGTTTCAATTAGCCCTAATGAAGATTTATAGCTAACCTTTTGCAGAATCATGTCGTGCAACAGTGACCTCTTGTTAGCGGCTGGTATACTTCGCTTTGATGTCATTTGTCGGGATACATTTTTTTGATATGCTTGATATGATTTGTTATCATTTTTTGAAGTGTCTCAATATTTATGTCGTCAAGTTTTTTTATGTAAATGCATCCTTTGTCCGTCTTGTGTTTTCCTAATTTTTTAAGTAATTCTTCTCGTTTTTCAAAGTGTCCTGAAAGATATAATGTAATTGCAGATGCTCTTGGCGAAAATCCAACAAGAGGACTGTCTCCTTCGTGTCCGCTGTCATACTTGTAATGGTAGCTACTAAAACCAACAATACTTGGTCCCCACATTTTTGGTTCAAAGCTTGTTAGCTTTTTGATTACTTCAATAAGTTTAAAACTGTCTTCCCGCTTTATTTCGTCCTTTACAGCGTTTACAAATTCGTTTACGCTAATTGAAGTTTCTGCGGTTTTATTTTTTGCCATAGCGTTGTATGTTTAGTTTTTCTTGAATACCGAAAGAAAAAGTGCAGCCTTAGATTTTGTTTCAAACTCTGTTGGATAACTATCTCCTTTTAAATTGTAACAGATTGTCAATTGGTCGTTGTCAAGTTTATAGATTGCAGGAAAATGCTTGCCGCTAACTCGTTTATTTACGAAAGTAACCTAAAAACTTTCGCAAATCCATCCTTGCCATGCGATTTGCTAAGCTTCCTATTAAATCTTTTGTAAATGAAATATTTTCAATTCCCTTTCGATAAACCACAGGCAGGCACTTCTGGAAAAACTAAAAGACAAATCAACTTTGTAGTTTTTTCTCAGCGGAGTTTTTCGTGTGAACTTTTGAATTGAATAAGTAACTTATCAGAACCCCCGATGCCTATAACAACAATGAAAAACACGATGGGTTACTTACCGCATATTTATTGTCTCTAATCGCATCGGGGTTTCATGCTCTTCTTCTATAGCTCTTTATGAAAACCCCGCTGAAACTCCAAAATAAGTACCATCACTTGCGGATATTTGTTGCTTAACGGCCATGAAGCAATATACAATAAAATGCTACGGTAGCTTTATGCTCGCCGAGTCCCTAGGGAGACTCGGCTGGGACTATACTTCCGCTATGCTGGAACTATTGCTGATAGCGAACCATAGCCCATTTTTACCACGTCTGCCAGTATATTGCAAAACCTCATATAAGCTGCCGTTTTGGTCAGTCAGCAGATTTGTAAATTTGTTTTAGTAATAATTCTTTCAAATGATTGTCCAGCGCCAACTGATTTATTGTTTTAGTTGCTACATCAAAATGTTTTGTCTTTGCTTGCAGAAATGCAAGTACAAGCCTTTGGTCAGGGCTATGGGAATTATAACTTTTGCCAGTCGCAATTTGTCTTTGAGTTATTTCAATTAAATTTTCAATTGTTTGAGCGTTGTCAAACCAATTATTAATTTTCTGTTCGTATTTGTCAAACAAGTTCTTAATTGAATGCTTAGCTCTTTGCTTACCCCAATGTGTCGTTATCCCACCTTCTAATTTTCCTCCAAAAAATGAATTTGAATATTCGTCTGTCCACTCAAATAAATGTAGTTGAACACTTTTGTCTGTCCTATGAAATCTTAATTTGTTTGAAGAAATTGTCGGAACGAAGTCAATGCAAACTCCCCAATCAAATGTTCCTGTTTCTCCTTTTAATTTTGAATACTTGAAAACTTGTCTTATAGAATTTTTGGGTTTGTCAAACCATAAATAATTTTCATTCCATACAATACCACGATTAATAAGTCTTGGCGAAATTTTTTCATCCAAAATTTCTCGTAAGGTTTGGCTGTCTATAAGTTTTTTGTTTTGGAAAATGTTTATCATGGAAGGTCGGTCTGTAAATGGGAGCTTACTTGTGTATTTACGAAAGTAACTCAAAAACTTTCGCAAATCCATCCATGCCAGACGGTTTGCGAAGCTTCCTATTAAATCTTTTGTAAATAAAATATTTTCAATTCCCTTTCGATAACCCACAGGCAGGAACTTCTGGGAAAGCTAAAAGACAAATCAACTTTGTAGTTTATGCCGACTTCTTAAATATGAGATGGAATTTGACCTACTGAAATTCGGATATAAAACGATGATAGAGGCTGTATAAAATAAATCCTTTAGGATAGGAGCTGCTGATGAAAGCTATATAATTTACCGCATCTCCAGATGAAGTATTTGATTTGACAAGTTTATCATTTCTTTCATTACTGTCCTGGGAAACTGTGTTTGTTCGTAAGAATAAAATAAAAAAAATAACCACTAAAATCAATGGCCTCCTGTAATTATATCTTTTGTGCAGCATTCCTTTTCTCTTTTTTTTGGTTAATCATAACGGCTCCCGGATTGTGGAGCACCATTAACGGTTTTTCAGGTTTCTATAGTATTCAAAAGCGGGTAAAAGTAAAGGGAAAAGCTAGTAAACCTGGTAATTTTTTCTTAAAATTCCAGAATAAGAATATTTACTAAAATAAATAATTTACCCTATTAATAAATTAGTCAGCCAGTTTATTATCAATTATCGCAAACTATAGTTGTTTTCATTTTCACATACTACTATATTCCCGATCAGGTTCTTCTATACGCAAGCTTTCAATGTGCTCTGCTAATTCTTTTTCTTTATTGAGTTTATGTATTTCCAGTTTTGTTTCAGAATCAATTACATTTTCCTGGACGTCATTTCTTATTGTCAGTTCTGTTTCATTCAGGTATTCATCATAGGGACCTTTGCTGGTTAAGCCTTTCCAGGTTACGGGTAAAATATCAACCAATATAAAAAATATAATAAGGAACCATGTTGTGATCCTGATGATGGGGTTTGAATCAGTCAACCGGGTTAAAGCTTTTTCTCTTTCCAGGTAATCACGGCTGAAAGTAAGCCTGTCTATTTTCGATGCCCTGGCAGAGTCCAGTTTTACTATCGAAATATCATTCTCAACTTTTTTTGCTTCATTGGATTTTTTTGTTTGCCCAAGATCAGTATACAACCTGTTCAGGTATGCGGTATCATATTTAAAAGTAGGCCCTTCACCGGATTTACCTGTTGTTCTGTCATCGCCCCTTACAACGCCCTTTATTTCATCATGAAGAATACCTTCCTGCAAATGAATAGTGTCAGATAGCCCGGTTACATTTCTATTCATGGTATCGGTTTGCAGTTGCAAACTCTTTTTCTGCAATTGAAAAACATTCTCAATGCTGTCCACTTTAGCGTGTGCCACTTCATCCATATTCACATCCAGGCTTTCATGAAAATAAAGCAACACCAAAGGATGTGCTACAGCAATACCTACGAACGCAGAGAAAACAAGCCGTGATAAAAAAGTAAGAGACGTTACATCCTTAAAAACAGAACTTTTTTTACGGAAAGAAGAAATAATGAACCTGTCGAAAACAAAAACGATACAGGCCCACACAAGCCCGGCAAGTATATATAAGTAAGGGCTTGTTACAAATGTAGAGATCGCATACGTCATGGAAAATAAGCCCAGTGTGGCCGGAACCAACACCAGTGCACCAAAGCCAGCATGCTTAATATGTTCTGAACGCGGGCATTTTTGAAGAATATCTTCATCGGAGCCTGCGCACGAAATTAAAAAGCGATAAAATTTTGATTTCAAAACGATGTGATTTTTCGGTGATTAAAATCTTTTACATATTCCGCTCCCTTATTTTTTACATAAAGTTTTAGGAAGTAGAATTATGATTATCGTTTCGGTTGAAGTTGAAGAAAATGAAATCAAATGTAGTGAGAAAGGTTTGCGATGCCAATAGCATTAACAGAACTTTTGTATTTATTGTTTCGTAGTGAGCACTAACTAAAATATAGAAAGTAGAAAATTAAAATATCGAAATTGCATAATTAAATAATACTTATGGAAGATAAAATAAAGATCGTTGCAATTTCCGGAAGCCTTTGCAACAATTCATCTGCGACAAGTATTGTAAAGCATGTAATAAAATTGTTTCCGCAATCAATAAATTTTATTTTGTATGAAGGAGTTGGCAGCCTTCCTCACTTTGATGATAATGATAATGTAGCCGTTGATGTAAAGGAATTCAGGGAATTAATTATGCAGGCAGATGGTGTATTTATCTGCCAACCTGAGTATGCGTTTGGTGTGGCAGGCTCTTTGAAAAATGCACTCGACTGGACGGTATCTTCTGGTGAATTGGTTGATAAGCCTCTTGCTTTGATAACCGCAGCAACGGGTGGTGATAAGGCTCATGCTGCCATGCTGTTAACGCTTACTGCTTTGAATACAAAAATAGGAGAGGGTGCTGCGTTGGTGATTTCTTTTGTACGCACAAAATTAAATGAGAAGGGTGAGGTTACCGATACCGAAACAATGCAATCACTTGAATCGGTAATAAAGGCGCTTGCTAAATCTATAGAAGAAAAACGTAAGGCAGCAATGTAAAAGATAATTTTATATTTATCAATGCATCAAAATTATCATGCTAATTTTTAACCAGACGATCTTTAACCGGGAACATCTTTTAGCGATTGATGGTTTGAAAGAAAAGATCCATTGGCAACAAGTTGTGTACAGCTGATTTAAAATTTAGGGTAAAAACATAGACATTATGACAAGTAAAATCATTTTACTATTTGCATCTTTTCTTATTTTGGTTGCAACAAAAGCACAGCAGATAATTGTTAATCCGGATGGCACTCATACAGTTGTCTTTGACAATGATGCCACCAAAACAATTGTCAATCCGGATGGCATTTATAGACTGGTCTTTGACAATGGCAGCACCAAAGCAATTGTTAATCCGGATGGCACTCATACAGTGATCTTTGATTATGGCAGCACCAAAACAATTGTTAATCCAGATGGCACTCATACAGTGGTCTTTGACAATGATAGCACCAAAACAATTGTTAACCCGGATGGCACTCATACAGTCATTATTAACAATGGGAACACAAAGACAATTATTAACAACGGCAATATAAATGCCAGGACAAGCGCTGATTCAAATAAAATTTGTTCAAATGCATGGTGGATTTTATTTGCTCTATGATAGATTTCCTGCAGAATAAAAGCAGCTGCCAACAAGCGCAGTTCATGGCGCAAGCATCTTGTTTGTAATAATTGAAAAGATATTTATATTTATTCAATGCTTCAAAATTATCATACCGAGTTTTTAACAGGAACAATATACAATTGGCAACATCCTACTCCTTGGTTCGTGTCTCACGAAACGCTCTTTAATAATTTATTACATTTATTTAGTGAATACACAAATAAGAAAATCCTATTCAGCAATCAATAAGATATATTTTTGGACTGCAACGATTCATAACTGGTTATCATTACTGGAAACAGGAATTGATGAATTTGGATTTCTAAAAAATATTTTTGAAAGTATTTAAATGGTTCGTGAGACACGAACCACGGTATTGGGCCCGAATGTGACAGGACGATACTTGTAAACTAAAAAAAAATTTTGTCAATATTGATGTTCCTTTGGGAAACTGCCACTATTTTTTACCAGCAAAAGATGCCATGCAGGCTTATTATTCAAACAGGTTGCATAATACTTCAATAGTATGTCATGGATTTTTATGCTCCTGCCAGGCAGGTCAAGATCAATCAATCCATATCGATGAAATTTTTCTATTAATTCTTCGCAGTCGAAATCATCCATATCCCAGTATTTTTCAAGAATAGCAATAGGAATTTTTTCATCTTCCGGAAAGATACCGAGGCTATATAATTTTTCTTTTTCATTTTCACTTAAAAGGTCCGTACTTGCTGCAAGACATATCTGTATGGAATCATTTCTCTGCTCAGCATCAGCTTTGTCAAAACCCAGAAGGCCTTTTCTAACCAGCTTTTTATCTACATAAGCAATAGCCTGTTCTATAGATTCGCCCTCATCAGTTCTTGCTTTTAACTGTGCACCGGCAAGCCTTAATAGTAAGGCCCAGTTACCAAGTTTTTCCGCCAGGTCGCCTAGTCTGTCATGTGCTGCATTGCCTGTTCCTGTAAAATTACTTAGCTGTTCTATCGCCTCCTCTTTTGTCATTTCATCTACCTGTTCCTGTCTAGCATTTAATAACAGTTTATCCATACGGGTAGTAAAAAGAATGGTGCATTTACCTGCTGCTTTCAAAATATATTCCGCATCAATCCTGTGCCATACATCGTCCAATACCAACAGGTAGTTTTTGCCCGAAAGTTTTTCACTCAATAGTTGTTGTGCCTGTTCTGTATCAATAAAGTTTTTATTATCATTACTAACAGCATCATATAATTTTTGCATAGCAGTTAAAGCGGTCCCTTTTTCCTGGCCCAGCGTTACCCACAGTATGCCGTCATCGAATGCATGAATTATATCGTCATCATTGCATAAAGCTATTGCCAGCGTTGTTTTACCAAAGCCGCCACTACCTTGCAGGGCAGTGGTAATAGAAACCGGTTCATCCGCATGCAGCAGCAATTTTTTTAGCCTTTGCAATTTTTCCGGTCTTTTAACATAGTTAGTCACCTCAGATAATCTTGGTGCCATAAATGGCACTTTTGGTGTTTCAGGCCGGCTGTTAATATCATTGATAAACCTTTCCCAGTTTTTTTCTGTATGATAGATATGTTGTTTTTTTAACCAATTGGGGAAACTATTATAGAATTTTGGGTCATCCGGGTTGCCATTTACAGGAAGAACTGCTACACCCCTTTTTCGGGCATACATCCATTCATCCTTACAATTGGGAGAGGCAAGAGCACCGGGTGTTATTAGCATGATCAGGAACTCAACCGAATCTATAGCTTCTTCAATTTGCTTACTCCATAGCCCATATTTCATGTGGATGTGATCCTGCCAGAAAGTTATTGCTTTACCTCTTTCGTCGGTGTTAATCTTCTGCTTTAATTGAACAGCTAACTGTTCAGCATCTGCGTGAGAATACGAAATAAAAGTGGTGAATTGTTTAGCTGGCATGAGGAAATAAAATTAGTAACAAGATAAGGAGAATCATGATTAAAAATCGAGCTACAATTTCAATAGTAACTGGCTGTAGCCACTTTAGATTAAAAGGCGGAGGATCAGATCTGGGTAAAATGAATCATAAAATTTAAATTTGACTATGTCAGTTTTTAACTCCCCTTGGATTAATTTTCTCCTCTGTTAGTTTTTCCAACTGATCAATTTTTGAATAAAATCAATAATAATTTCCCCAAGAAATTTTTTATAGAATAGGAAAATGAACTAATAAAAAAAAGCAGCTCTTTTATAAAAATCTTTTCACCGGTTTTATTGATGGTTATGCAACCCTGCAACGCAAAACGTCGCTGTATATAACCTGGTTTCTTGGGGTTTCAACATTATTGTTTTTAAAGTGTTTAATGATTAACTAAAACAATAATTATGACATTAGAAGAAAAAGGGCCGATCATGCCTCCACCCGAATTGAGCAAATTTCCGCAGCAGGTTTCAAAAGAAATTCAAAGCTGGAAAGATATTACCGCGGCAACACACTGGGACCTGTATGATAGGTCTAAACCGGATGGAGCGGATTTTTATATCGGCCAGGAGGAATTAGGACATATCCATTTAGACGGAGAGGTGCACCTGGCGATCGGCAAAGAATTAGCATTAGTGCTTATTAAAAATAAGCTTGGAAAAAAATTTCCGTATGGCAGTGACTGGGTAACGAGCCCGATTGAATCGGCGAAAGATGTTCCGCATGCTACCTGGCTTTTTAAATTAAGCTATAACAGAATTAAAGGAATGCCGGTTAAAAAACTTGTAGATGAAATACATAATTACAAATAGCATCAGTGTTATTTATATGAATTTAGATTCCATACTTGTATTATATCCTCCAACCTTTGAGTCCGCATAAATGTTCTACTCCTTAAAGCTGCCACGTGGCCTAAGGTCAACTGCGAAAACATAAGAGTGTTTTTTATAAACGGCAAAATATCTTCTAATTAATTTTATAGATTTACCCGGTACGCTGCGCTTTTCCCGGCTGCTTAAAATATAATTGAAATGCGCTGGTAAAACCGGATGGTTCAGCGCTCTTTTTTTTCAACTATTTATATTGATTTCATGTATACTCAAGATGTTCAATCATGCGATTTCTATCCCGTTAAGTCGCCTGTGATGTGCTTTTTTCTCAGTGCAGTGCTTTTGCTGGTTTCCTGCGGCCATACGCCACCAGTTGAAAACTACGGTTTCATTACACGACTTGGCCGTGATACCGTTGCGGTTGAGAGCTTGACCCGGCTGGGCAACACAATAACAAGCGATGAAGTTGACCGGTTTCCGCGTGTGCGGGTACGCCATACCGTTATCACGCTTGCCCCGGACGGTAGCATACGGCACCTCGTGATGGATATTCACACGCCCAGTGAGTCGGTGGATGAGCGTGAACGCAAGGTGATTGCCGATGTTACCACTGACTCAGTGCACATTTCCAAAACGGATGGCACGGGTATACTGAATCGTGCGTTTGCAACTGGTGGAGGCATAGTAGTGGCGCACGTGCCACAAATGTACAGCCTCTATGAGCTTTACTTCGCTGCTGCATTGAAGCACGCAGCGGCATCAAAGTCCGGGGCCGGCGACCCTGTGCAGCTGCGGCAGTTTTATATTGACCGGGAGTTCGACAGGTTTCCGCTGGGCAGAGCCAGTGTACGATCGCTTGAGGGTAGCAAGGCGCAGATAACGCACGACTGGCTGTCTGGTACCGGGGAAGCGATGATGGACTCCGGCTATCACATGCTTAGCTATTCAGGTGCCCGGACAACATATGATGTGAAGGTAAACCGCCTCGCCTCGCCTCCTGGCGTAAAAAGTATCGCCGACCGGTTTGAGGCCCTCGAGACGAAAGCCGGCACAGTGAAGGAGTTAAGCGTGCGGGATACCGTGCGGTCACAAATTGGCAATGCAATGTTTACCGTTGATTATGGCAGGCCACTCGTACGGGGACGCAAGCTATTAGGTGACGTGCTGCCCTACGATCGTGTGTGGAGAACAGGAGCCAATGCGGCCACGCAGTTTACTACGTCGGCACCGATAAAGCTTGCCGGCATGCAGGTACCTGCCGGAACGTACACGTTATGGACCGTTCCACATACTAGCGGAGTTGACCTGGTTGTGAACAGGCAGGCTGGGCAGTGGGGTACCGAATACAACAGTTCAGGCAACCTGGGTATAGCAAGATTTACCACTCAGTCACTTTCCGCGCCGGTGGAAGCGTTCACCATTTCCATTGTCTCAGGCGACAAACAGCACGGAACGCTAGTGATGGAATGGGGCTCCTTCAGGTGGACGGCGCCCATCGAAGTGCAGTGAGAATTTTCTTTCGTCCTCTTTTAGCGCAAGCTTCGCTTATGCCTGAATCGAAAAGAGCCATAAAAAAATATAACAACCTGCGTGTACAGTTAACTGTGAGTAGGCTTTGGTTTTATTCAGATTGTAATTTCTAATATGCCACAAGCGTACGTGCCCTACTCCGTGGTTTGAGTTTCACGAAACACTCTTTAATAATTTACTACATTTATTTAGTGAATACACAAATAAGAAAATCCTATACAGCAATCAATAAGATATATTTTTGAACTGCAACGATTCATAACTGGTTACCATTATTGGAAACAGGAATTGATGAATTTGGATTTCTAAAAAATATTTTTGAAAGTATTTAAATGGTTCGTGAGACACGAACCATGGTATGGGGATTTTTTAGCCCGGCTATTTTTTTTAAATCTTTATAAAAATGTAATGCTGTCTTTTTCATTTTGTAGTTATTTTTAAGAAAAATTAATTGTCACATCTACACGAGCGGGAGGAGAAAGTTTGCCTTAACTGCGGAGCAACATTAACCGGCAGGTTTTGTCATGTGTGCGGACAGGAAAACCTGGAGCCAAAAGAATCTTTTGGACATCTTCTTAGTCATTTCGTTAATGACGTTACCCACTTTGATGGAAAGTTTTTTACTACGTTGAAAGATCTTATCATAAGGCCTGGTTTTCTGTCACGTCAATACATGAAGGGCAAAAAAGTGAGTTACCTCAACCCGATCAGGATGTACATCTTTACTTCTGCTATCTTTTTCCTGCTGTTCTTTTCTTTTTTTCATGATGAAAAAAGCAGCATCATTCAAACCTCTGTTAATGGACATACTTTGGATGCAATCGCTGAAATGGACTCAACTTCGTTTGCCGAATTTACCTCTGCTATTAATGAAGGAGATAATAAGCCTGCTGTGCCAATGACGAGAGCAGAGTTTAAATCATACATCGACAGAGTAACAAAGTCTGCTTCTCCTGCGCTGTTTGCCTCACATAAATATTACACTAAAGAAGCTTATGATTCCGCACTGAAGAGCGGACGGGAAAATAACAATTGGTTTGAAAGGAAAATGCAATATAAATCCATTGAGCTTCGGCAAAAATATGGTAATAATGGCGGGGCTTTATCCAAAGCGCTAAGCGATACTTTCTATCATTTTTTACCGCAAATGCTCATAATTTCGCTTCCCTTATTGGCGCTCATTTTAAAGCTGGTTTATATACGGAGAAAACAATTTTATTATGTAAGCCATCTTATCTTCAGTGTACACCTATACATTTTCATTTTCATCAATGTGCTGCTGTTATTATTGTTTCAAAAGGCAAATAATTATGCGCATTCAGGAATACTTTCTTTTATCGCAGGCTTGCTATACGTGGGCATTTTCGTGTACGAATATCTTGCTTTAAAGAATTTTTATCAACAGGGCTGGGGAAAAACTTTTTTAAAATTTCTAATCATAAACATTCTTAATATCATTCTTACTGCGGTTTTGCTGGGTATACTTATTTTCTTTTCCTTTTTTAAAATCTGAAAGCGTTTAGATATAAGGGATTGACTCTGCTGTTGTTGGTGTCTCAACAACGGGATTCAATAATCGTTAAAATGCACTAACCAATCAAAATCTCTTATCGCCTTCTCATAAAATTCTGCCGATGACCATTTGTGCTCTTCCAGGGAAGAAGCCAAATTCCAGTGCGGACTCCGTGTGTAAGAGCTTTTCTTTCCGGCTCTTTACATTAACAGTATCATCCATTTCTTCCTGCTCTCGTGTGGATAGTCTTCAATAATTTTTTTTTAATTGAGTTGATGTAAGGTTTTTCATTTCGCCAACAATTGCATCTAATTTTTTATCTGCTGTTCCTGCGATCATGTGTACATGGCTCGTCATTATACACCAACCATATATTTGCAGTACTTTTTTTTCCTGGCAAATAGAACAACCTTTTTATTGGCTTCTTAAAACCAGTTCTAATTCAACTCTTCTGTTTTGTTCTTTTCCTTTTGCAGTTTTATTATCGGCAATGGGCATTGTTTCGCCAAACCCTGTAGCTGCAATCCTGCTGTCAGCAACACCTTTACTTACCAGGTATGTTTTTACTGCATCTACCCTGGTTTGAGAAAGCGCCAGGTTGCTGGCATCATTACCAACATCATCCGTATGTCCTCCCATTTTTAAATCATAGTCTACATATTCATTAAGGATAGATACCACTTCATCCAACATGGGATAGGAAGCAGGTTTTATTGTAGCAAGGCCTGTTTCAAAGTTTATACCACGTGCAGCAAATTGCAAACGTTTTGCAACATCTTTTTTTACTTCGGGGCAGCCGTTATTATTTGCATCTCCTGCCACAGTTGGGCACTTATCTTCTGAATCAATGACTCCATCTCCATCTGTATCTAAAGGACATCCCTTATCATCTACTTTAATTCCGGCTTTCGTATCAGGGCATTTGTCTTCACTATCAATCACACCATCTTTATCACTATCCGCACTGCAACCATTTTCATCTACTTTAACCCCTTTTGGTGTATCAGGGCATTTATCTTTGGTATCTTCCACACCATCCCCGTCAGTATCCGGGCAACCCTGAAACATATCGAGTCCTTTTATGTTGGGACATTTATCTTTGGAATCCTCAATGCCATCACCATCACTATCCGGGCAGCCTTTAAACCTTGCCAAACCCGGTACATCAGGACATAGATCATCGTTATCAGCTACACCATCTTTATCTTTATCCTGGCAACCATTCATCTCTGGTGAACCCGGAACATCAGGGCATTTGTCCAAATAATCTACAACGCCATCTTTGTCAGTATCTAAAGGGCAGCCTTTAGCATCTACAGCAACACCTTTTGGTGTCTCAGGGCATTTATCTTTCCTGTTTTTTACACCATCACCATCAGCATCTTCCCTTACAGTATATTTAGAAGGAGAAACATTATCTGCATTATTTTGAGCATGTACCGGAGAAAATGAAATTAGAAGAATTATTGAGAAGAGAAGTTTTGAAAGGAGAAGTTTTGTAACTTTTTTTAGGTTCATAAATTGAGATTTTAAATTAGTAATTGTAGTGAAAGAATCTTTCAAACATCTTTAATCGCCAGGGCATTAATGAAAAAATGTTTTACCGAAGATGTGGTTGCAACTTTATTTAAGAGTAGGGAAATTGAAAGATACCCACTTTATCTGAGTAAAGGGTATAGAATTTTTTAAGGTAACTATATAGGAGTTGGGACTAAGGGTTAAATCTTCTTTCTTTTTTGTCCCCGCACCAGTTGTTGATATAGCTATCATATCTTGAAATGTACCGTCAAATTTGACAGGCTTTTCATAAGTGGATGCACGTTTTTTTTGATGCCTTCTTTTTAACTGCTTTTGCATAATTGTAAATTTACCTTTTTTAGTATGACGGGTAAAAACTAAACAACAATCTCTTTAATAAGTATAAGGCTGCATAATTGCAGCCTTATTAATTATCTTTATCTGTTACACGATGAGAAGTTTTTTAATTATACTACTGAGTGTATCTCCATTTCTTACAATGTCGCAAAACAATGTGGAGAACTGCAAATTGCTTATTGCAGCATTGAGCGATAAGGCAACACAAAAAATTTTTCATTTTGAAAAAAGAAAAAATATTCCAATTGTTATTATCGATACGGGTTCTTATTTTAATAACTGCTCACCTCAAAAAATTGATACCAGAGATTTGATAATATCACAAGATTATTTATTACTGAATCCTTCGCAGTTGACCGACACAACCCCATCATACATTTTTATCTCTGGATTTTATAAGAATCAAACAAAATATAGAATTAAGTTTTTTTATAAATGGACGGGGGCGATAGGTTTTGTTGAATTAAAAAAAAGAGGGAAAAAATTTGTGGTATCTAAAAGTAGGTTAAAAGGATACTTATAAATTGTTGTCCCAACTCCTATATAGTTACCTTTTTAAAGTTAATGCACATTTAGTCCCGCTCTGGCGCAGGTCTCCTGACCTATACCTTAGCGTTACTATAAATCTGTCATCTTCCGGGAGTTATTAATTTCATTTAATTCAATCTTAATAAATTTAAAAAACCCGATAATAAAATAATATCTTTTAAGGTTACGAACGAGAGTAACGAGCAAGCACAGGTAAATAGATATGCGCAAGACATAGACTAATATTTTCACTTCAATTACAGTTATAGCTGCTTTTTCATCCTACAGCAAAGTATACTGGAACTGAATGGCAGAAGCCGTCTTTTTTTCATCACTGCTGCCTTTGGCATCTTCGCCATTGGCTTTGATGTAGGTAAAAAATCATCATTGAATTGTTTGCAGGATGCCTACAGTATGAGGGTTATAATGAATGGCTACTATTTTGATTCTATTTATTACAGTTATCCCAGGTTAAGGGTTGCACCTGGATGGTCGTCCCTTGTATTGATGTCCTTAAACCAGAACCCGAACTGAAAAAAAGTACTATTTTTTTGAGGAAACGGCTCACCAATAAAATTGACAAGTAAGCACTCGCGAATATGATTGTGATAGGAATAGCCAGCAGAATGATAAGAACCAAGAATAAATTTTTCAATTCGAATTGTTTTGATTCGGCTGGGATTTCGTAATCATCGAGGTATTCAACAGGAATATCCAGGGCTTCGCAATATTGATAAACAGATGGATGTATAGGCATTGTTGGATTTTAAAGGCAATTACCATTGATGCTCGGTGTTACCTTACTTACTACTGCAAGCAAAGTGCCATCTTTTACTAATGCAAAATGAAATTCTTTAACATAACTACCCAAACTGACAAAAATATTTTCCCGGCAATTTCTTTGCCAAGACTTATGCTTAACAGGACACAGTGTGTAAAAGCCCACAGCCATATTGAATAAATAAGTTATTGTAATTTCTCTTTGAAAAAATCAATGGTGCGTTGCCAGGCAAGTTCTGCGGCTGCTTTGTCGTAACGGGGCGTGGTATCATTATGAAATCCATGGTTCACATTGGGATATATATAAGCCGTGTAAGCTTTTCCGTTAGCCTTTAAGGCAGCTTCATAAGCGGGCCAGCCATCAGTGATTCGGGTATCGAGCGCCGCGTAATGCAGGAGCAGTGGCGCTTGTATTTTAGGAACATCTTCTGCCGCAGGCTGCGATCCATAGAATGGTACAGATGCCGCCAAACCGGGAATGCGTACTGCCATCATATTAGCAATGCCCCCGCCAAAGCAAAAGCCTACTACCCCTACTTTGCCATTACAATCTTTATGGTTTTTAAGGTAATCGTATGCAGCGATAAAATCTTCCAGCATTTCTTTGTTATCGCGTTTACTTTGTAACTCACGGCCTGCGTCGTCATTACCCGGATAGCCGCCTAATGGCGTTAACGCATCAGGAGCTACAGTGATGAACCCGGCAAGGGCAGCCCTTTTTGCAACATCTTCAATGTAGGGATTGAGACCACGGTTTTCATGAACCACTACAATACCACCCAGTTTCTTTTGTGCATCAGCAGGCATTGATAATAATGCCTTAATGGTGCCGCCGCCTTTTGGAGACGGATAATTTATGTATTCTGATTTTATGCGGGGATCATCCGCTTTCACCTGCAGGGTATTCTGGTAATCCGGCATTAGAAAACTCATGAGCGATGTTACTGTAATGCCGCCAACTGCGTACACTGATAGCTTTTGTACAAAATCCCTCCGGTTGATGCGGCTGTGGGCATAGTCGTCATACAAATCAAACACTTCCTGTTTGATGTCTTCTTTTTTAATGTTGTTCATGAGTGGCGTTTGTGTATAATAAAGTTAGGAAATTACGAAGGAACCAGAATATAGTGATGCTTCAATAAGTGATAATTCATTCATGTTTAGAAAACGTTTGGAGGCAACTATCTTTTTTCCATTCAGTCATTTCTTTTTTAAATCATCCCATATTTTGTAAAGGATAAAAAGAAGAAGGTAATTTATAATGATTAGCAGTGATCCGGAGACGATTACTCACACAAGTGGATAGGTTATACTTTAGAAGAAAACAAAACTTCCACAGACCAAAAATTTTTCATAACGTAATCATTTGGTAGTAAATGAATTTAAAATTATTTTCTGCTTTTAAATAAATATTTATTGTTTATCAATAAATATTTATTTATATTTGCATTATCATTTAAAAACAACATCATGAAAACAAGAACAGAAAAAATTTTAGTGGTCCTCAGGATCCTCGCCTTTATGGGGGCGATTAAATACTCCATTGACTTCGGAGCCCAGTTAACTTCCCTCGTAGCAGGTTTTATAAATCCCGAGTGGGCAAAACGTACTTATCAAGTCAACCTGGATATATTCAGTATCCGTGCACGTAGTATTTCGTTTTATGCTTATGCCATGTGTTTAAACATTGCGGTGTCAGCTTTAAAAGCCACAATTTGGTATGTAGTATTTGCCTTGCTGTCAAAGCTTAAACTTCAAACACCTTTTTCGATGGAAGTAGAAAAAAAATTAGAAAGAATCGCTTATCTGTCGCTCTGTGTTTGGATAGTAGGCAGCATTTTCTGGGCGACATATGCGTATTACCTCACCCAAGCTACGGGCATACAGTTACCCGCTAATAACAGTGGAGATGAATACTTTTTTATGGCAGGTATTATTTATATCGTTTCCCAGATATTCAAACGCGGTATCGAGATCCAGGAAGAAAACCAATTAACCGTATAACCTATGCCAATTATTGTAAATCTTGATGTAATGATGGCTAAACGAAAGATGTCATTGAATGAGCTTTCAGAAAAAGTTGATCTTACTTTAGCCAATCTCTCCATTTTAAAAACGGGTAAAGCAAAGGCGGTACGTTTTAGCACACTGGAAGCTATTTGTAAGGTGCTAAATTGTCAACCGGGCGATATTTTGGAGTTCGTGGAAAAGGGATAAGATTTTGGGAATCTGTCTAAAAGCAGGCAGGTTTGAGTCTTATATTCAATACTTATTTGCAGCATAAGATCTGCCTATAATTTCTATGTTTTTTAAGCCGTTGCTTTCCATATTATTTAATATGACCTGTGTCTTTTTAAAACTTGTCACCAACTTGAAGGGTGGCGTGGAACTCATTTTTTTAAACTTTATATTCTTCACTATTTTTTAAACAAAATCATTTTATGAAATCATTTTTTTTCAGTGCAATATTTGCACTCCTCTCTTTTTGTGCCCTTGCACAAACAGATAATAAAATTGTAATCGGGAAAGTTGACAGTGTTTATTCTAACATCTTAGGCGAACAAAGAAAAGTTTGGGTGTACACGCCTGGTATGTCTTCGGGCAATCGCGATACAAGCAGCCGTTACCCGGTAGTTTATTTATTGGATGGCGATGCACATTTTCAATCAGTCGTTGGAATGATACAGCAATTAAGCGAAGCAAACGGTAACATAAATTTTCCGCAGATGATCGTTGTTGCCATACCAAATACAGACCGTACAAGGGATTTAACGCCTACACATATCGTAAGCGACCTGCCGAATATGGATAGTAATTTTTCAAAGAACACAGGTGGCGGTGAAAATTTTGTAGCCTTTATGGAAAAGGAGTTGATGCCGCATATTGATTCGGCTTATCCAACCCAACCATACAGAATGTTGATTGGTCATTCTTTTGGCGGGTTAACTGTAATGAATGTAATTACCAATCATACAAAATTATTCAATGCTTATATAGCCATTGATCCAAGCATGTGGTACGATAAAGAAAGATTTTTAAAAGCCACAGAACAAAAGCTTGCGCAACAAAAATATGATGGTATAAAATTGTATCTCGGCATTGCCAACACAATGCCCGAAGGAATGACCATTGAAAAAATGTTGAAGGACACTACTGCCGGCACAAGACATATACGTTCCATTTTTGTCCTTGATAAATTTATAAAAGCAGATAAACAAAACAACTTACAATTTGCAAGTAAATATTATGCAGACGATGATCATGGTTCTGTTCCTATGATAACTGAATACGATGCTTTACGTTTTATTTTTAATTATTATAAATTAAAATTTGCACCTGAAGATTTCACAGATTCCTCTTTGGCTTTTGTTACAAAATATAAAACACATTATGAAACTGTTTCCAAAGAACTCGGCTATAAAGTTTCACCGCCTGAAGTACTTACAAATGGGTTGGCTTACCAGTCTGTAAACAAAAAATTCTTCACAAAAGCAGCAGCTTTTTATAAACTGAATATTGATAATTATCCAAACAGCAGCAATGTATACGTTGCTTATGGTGATTTACTCGCGTCAATAAAAGATACGGCTAATGCCATTGTATATTATCAAAAAGCATTTGCAATAAGCAAGAGCGATGAGACACAGCAAAAATTAAATGCACTGGAGGGAAAAGAAGTTTTTAAACTTACCAATGAGCAGTTGCAAAAGTATGCCGGCGTGTATGTTTTCGAAAGCATATCGATTACTTCTACTGTTGTTGCAAAAGATGCTGCACTTTGGATATCTGCAGACGGCGGCAAAAGCAGTTATGAATTGGTTCCTTTAGCACCCGATACATTCAGCATAAAAAATGTAAGCGGTTTTAAATTGCATTTTGAAATGGCAGGCGATAAACCAACTGGCCTCACATCTACTCAACCAAACGGAACATTTACTGGAAAATTTAAACAGTAATTTCTTTAATATCAGTTGTCACGGTGGGGTTTTCAGTAAGCCATTTTTCAATTCAAAAGGTCTTAACAGAAAACTCCACCGAGACGTTATTATTGGCTCAAAATCCCGTCTCTTTGAAGATTACTATTTTGTCTATTCAAATCCAACTAATCTTTCGCTAAGCGCCCAAAGTTCTTAGAAACACGGGTAATGATTAACTCTGTTAAAACATCTTTTATGCTTTTTCCAAAGTGGCAATGTCAATTTTTTTCATTTGCATTAAGGATTGCATTGCGTTTGGTTTTGACAATAATGAACCAATATTTGCAGGTATAATTTGCCACGAAAAACCAAACTTGTCTTTAAGCCAACCACACATACTTTCTTGTCCTCCGTCCGCAGTTAATTTGTTCCAATAATGATCAATTTCTTCTTGCGATTCGCAGTCCACTACAAAAGAAACGCCTTCTGTTGGTTTATACATTGGCCCACCGTTTAATCCCATAAATTTTGTGTTGTTAATTTCAAATAATACAACCATTGGATTCTCAGTTATAATTTTACCATCTTTAAAAACTGAACAATAAAAATCTGCAGCGACTTTGGCTTGTCCGTCAAACCACAAGCAAGAGTAAATTTGTTTTATCATTTTTATATTTTATATTAATGAAGTTAATGATTTCTATTTGTAGGTTGTTCTTAAGCACTTCGCACAATTACGCACAGCATCGTATTTTATGTTATTATACTCTCTGTTGGGGCCACCGTGTTCTGCGCTGCTTCTTGCCTGGAGTAAAACACAGCTAAGGTTTAGCAATTATTATTTTATTCATCCTCTTTTAAATTCTTCAATTTCATTCATATACTCTTTTGCTTTTATAATTGAAGTCCATTCTTTGTTGCCAAGCAAAATTTTCAACCATTTCTTATTTACATTTTTGAGTGTTATATTTTTATACAACCAAATAGCCAGGAGCGTAAAAAATAAAGTAATAGGAAATGCAATCAACCAAAATTTTATGTCGCTCATCATCCATTTTGTACTCCAGAAAAAAGTAGTATAAAAGGGTAATTGTAGCCATAAAATTCGAAGCCCATTTATGGTAGAGGACTGTAATTCTGCCAGCTTCTTTTGTACATCTATGATGCTTTCACTGTAATTTATTTGCTGTATAAGCAAAATATGTTTTATATAAATTGCAATAGCAATAATAGAAAAAAGCATTAATATAATTACAGAAATAGTAAAATATGGATTTAAAAAATGATTGCCATAAGCCAATACTGCCAAAAAAACTACCCACAGAATTCCTAAAACAACTGCCCACCTTTTAAAGATGGATAAGGATTTGAGTTTTGATTGGGCTTTGTGAGTCTGCAAATATTCGAAAGTCTTAATGTTTACGGCCCAGGATTGGAGGTTTAATATTTTCGCCTCATCAATTTTTTGTTCGTATGCTTTCCACATGTTTTTTAATTCAATATCTTCCATAATATTATTTTTTAGCGTTTGTAATATCTTGTTTTAACCTTTCTTTTATCCTACTCACTTTAGTGGCAACATTGGTTTCTGTGATGCCTATTATTTCGGCAATTTCTTTATAACTCTTTTCTTCAAAATAAAGAATTATCAAAGCCTTGTCAAGTTCCTTCAAGGCTGCAATTTTCTGTTGTAGTAAGTTTAGGTTTTCCTCCGATGTTGTAGCGTCGAATATTTTGTCTTCTATTTCTATATCAGTTTCGGTAAGTGAAATATTATTTTTTAATTTTTTATTTACCCGGTAAAATGAAATTGCCACATTCAATGCCACTCTATACATCCATGTAGAAAATTTAAAGTCGGAGTTAAAAGTTTTGCCGCCTTTCCACAGGGTGTAAATAATTTCTTGTGCAAGATCTTCCCTGTCAGTTTTATTGTTGCAATAAGAATTGCATATTTTTATAATAATTCCCTTGTTTTCAGAAATTAGCTTTAGAAAATCATCTTTTCCCTGTTGCATCCGCATCTGCTTTTAATAGTTCGTTGTAGTATTATACGCAGAAATGTCAAAAAAATCACAGTTTATTCTGATTATTTTAAATAGAAAGTAAGCTGGTATAATCGGTTAAGTATTGTTGGCAACAAAGATGATATTGTTATTAGTGTAGGTTGTCTCTATAACCATGCGTGCATCGCCGCTGGTGGGGCATTTGATGCCGGAGAAGCCCACTTGCAACAATGCTTTTATTAGTGACAGTTATTCTTTATTACTTGTTTCCCTCGAGCTCTTTTAACCTGTTTTTTGCTTCTTCATAACCTGGATAAATAGCAAGCGCTTTTTTATAATAGGTGATGGCATCTGCTTTGCGATTCAATGCCAGGTAAATATTTCCCATTGTTACCATTACCAAATCACGATCGGGAAATTCTGCTGTATTATTTTCACTAATGATTCTTGCCTCCTCATATCTTTTCAATGTTTGTAATTGTTCTGCAAGAAAATTCATAGATATCCAGTCAACATAGTAGTGAGCAGAGTCTGCTTTCATACGCTTGTATCCCTCAATTGCTTTTGTTGCACCTTGCTCAGCGATCAGTTTTTCTATAGCCTTATGAACGGGTTGTTTTAGATGAACCGGCTTGTTATAAAGCACTCTGCCTAAATTTTCTGTTATCCCAAAAAAGTCGGTAGGTGCACTATTGCACAGTATAATTATTAAACTGTTTGTTGAAGGGATACGTCTTACAAAAGATAAAAATCCTTCCGTTGTTCCTAAGTGAAAATTTGAAACTACACTATCTGTCGGTGTGTATTTAAACATTTTATTGAACCAGCCGTAGCCATATTGAGCCGGCCTTATTCCCGGAGTAAACATTTCCTCAGTAAGTTTTTTGTTTAACAAAGTGTTATTGCTAAGTGCCCTATCAAACTTGAAAATATCCTCAACAGTAGAATATAAATCTCCTGTTCCCATAGTATTTGATTGGTCACGAAAATCGGAACTGGTATATCCTCCAAAACTATAATCATATCCTGTAGCTCTTTTATTTACTATCTGCGTATGAAAATAAGATCCTGAACTGTTCATGCCAATTTTATCAAATATATCTTCCTTCAATAATTGAGAATATGATTTGCCGGTAATTCGTTCCATAATATAACCTAGGGTAAAATATCCCCAACTACTGTAGGAATATTTTGTACCAGGTTCAAAGGCCAGAGCTGAATCCATATATATTTTTACATACTCTTCTCTTGTAAAATTCTGGCGGCTGATTCTTGGAAAAAAATCTTTTACAATATCATAATTGGGCATCCCTGATGTATGGTTCAGCAATTGCCTGATGGTGACTTTAGCTGCAGGTTTACCGGAAAATTCAGGGAGGTAATCTGAAATTGTTTTATCAAGATTGATTAACCCTTTCTGAACCTGTATTAACATTAATACAGCAGTAAACGGCTTGGAGACAGAACCAATCATGAATTTGGTATCGGTAGTATTAGGGATATTCCATTCTCTGTTAGCGAATCCAAAAGAAGATTTGTAAATGACTTTTCCATTCTCTGCTACTAAAACACTTCCGTCGAACATATTGTAGCTGTGATAGGCCTTCATTATTTCATCCAGTTTCTCTTTTTTGCTTTGCGCTATACTTGTATTTATTATTAAAGTAAACAGACATACAAAAATTGAATAAGGTCTCATATTGTTATATTAATAAAAAAGTACGTAACCCGTCCTGAAAAAAAAGTTGCCTGGTTAATAACAATAATCCTGTTATTGGCTGACTAAGATAATTCATCGTGAATAAGGTTGGTTGTAAAAGTTAGTTATCTGCGATTGTTTCGCGGCATACTGTTCGGCTGGCAAAAATATTTGTCTCCTCTTATGTTATTACAAAATACTTACAGCGCAGTGAATTAATCCTCATTGAAAACAAAGACGAGAAGAGGGAATTAATTTCTACTTCCATTTTAGGAATTAATTTTTGATAGCTACTATTTCTGTAAGAGCAGCGTAGAAATTTTCGCAGGCTTTATCATTGCTGAAAACAGATAAGCTGGGTTCTATCAACTCAAGTTCCATCAGTAGAAACCGGCCATCATTCATTACAACCCCATCTACTCTTGCATAAAGCAATGGCTCTGGAATACCGTTTAATAAATCAGTGGCCTGCATTAAAATATTTTTACCAGGCTGTATGGCTTCTGTTGTTCCGCCAAACTGGGTCTGCACCCTGAACTCACCCTTCTTTGCTTTTTTGCAAAAAGCATGGCTGAATCTTTTATTAAAGAAGACCAATGACAATTCTCCCTTTGTAATAATTTCTTCTACAAATATTTGAACAATCACATCACCGGTTTGCAACAATTCTGCAAAACGTATTTCATCAGCAGCAATGTCAATATTAGTAACCCAGGTATTGTAAGCTCCACCGGAAATAGCCGGCTTTACAACGGCTTTGCTCCAGCCGTTATCTTCCATTATTTTTTTTAAAGTACTATTATTTTTTTGAGAACAAATTATGTATGGCGGCAACAGCACACCTTTCCTGGAAAAATCATCAAAATAATTTTTGTTTTGATTCCATCTTATTACCGATAGCGGGTTTAATACATTGCAACCAAGCTGTTCAAGCTTATCAAGCCATAGATTAAACTCATTTGGTCTTTCAAAATAATCCCATGTAGAACGAAGTATGATGGTATCAAACTGCTGCCAGTTTATAGTTGCATCATCCCAGATTTCAGGGCTTACTGTAATATTTTTTTGTAATAAATATTGCACTAACAATTTATCGTCATTGGTCAAAAAAGGTTCTTTATGATAGGTTACAAAAGCTACCTGCATAATTATTTGTTTTATTATTTTGATGCAAAGTAAAAGATAGAATAAGAAAAAAAAATTGCCACAGGACAATAAATAAATTACTTGATTTTCCTCCTTATCCTACTCAACGATGTTGGTGTTACACCAATGAAAGAGGCAAGATATTTTTGCGGGACCTTTTGCAGATAGGTTGGTTTGTTCAATAAATCTTTATACCGTTTCTCGGCAGAATCTCTTTGAAGGGAAGTAAACCTGTCAATGAGATTAAGCACAACATCTTCTAAAAACAGTCTCATCATTTCGTGTACTTTCGGTTGTGAACGGTACAATTTATTTAATTCCGTTTTTGGCAGAAATAAAATTTCACTGTTCTCAATTGCCTGTAGAAAATAGTTTGTTGGTTTTCCGCTGAGAAAACTTGAAATTTCAATGGCCGATGAATTTTTAAAAGAAAACCAAACGGATACTTCCATTGGGCCCGGCACATGCAGGTAATCGGTTTTAGAATTGTTAGTCTGTGCGAAACATAAATTTGAAAGCAATACAGTTATCAATAAGAAGGAAAGGGTTAAAAGTTTTTTCATTTGAAGATTTTACAAATAGCTCGTAAATCAGGCGGGTAAATGTATAAAATAATATTCATCCTAAGCCGTGTCTGTAAACACATTTGCTTCTGCCATTCTTCTTTCACAATACGGGCAGGCTTTCTATAAATTAAAGATAGTTCTTGTTGCAAATAAGGACCAGAAGGGAGGAAGGACATTTTTATCTAAAATGAAAAAACATCGATAGCTAAAATTAAAGGAACCATGCTCTTCCTAATTCACATTATAATTATAGGTCCTTGACCAGTCTTTGTCCTTCACATATTTGTCTTTAAACTTTTTATGGATCGCATCGGGTTGCTTTACTCCATTTACAATCAGCTCTTCACTATTTAAATGATAAGAAGAAAGGTCTCCTTTATTCTTTATTATATTCTCTTTAATGAAATCTCCGGCAATTTCTTCGCGTTCTCTTTTAGATTGCTCCATTTCGTATTTTGATTGCTCCATACTCTTCAGGGATTGTTCCATACTCTTCCTGGATTGCTCCATTTGTGTGTTTGATTGCGCCATGTCTTTTGCAGATTTCTCTTTATAAAGCATCATATCTTTTTTTGACTGTTCGATTTGCACCTTTGCCAGTACCATTTCTTTTTTACGCTGTTCCATTTCCTGCCGCATTTGTTTTTTCGACTGCTCCATCTCCCTTTTGCTTTGCTCCATATCCCGCTGCATTTGTTTTTTTGACAGCTCCATCTCCCTTTTGCTTCGTTCCATTTCTTCCTGCATTTGTTTTTTTGACTGCTCCAGTTCTCTTTTGCTTTGCTCCATATCCTGCTGCGCTTCTTTTCGTTCCCGCTCCATTTCCATTTTTGATTCTGCTATATCTTTCTCTGATTCTAATTGTTCTCTTTTAGATTCTTCCATCTCTTTTTGCGATTCTATCATATCCTTTTCTGCTATCTTTCTGTCAGTTTTTGATTGCGTGATAATTTTTTCGGTTACAGATTTATAATTGCGTATTTGATCTGCCGGTATTTTTTTATCATTTACATACAATTCATCTACCTGGTTATCGTGTGTTATCATTTTATATTTTTTTCCATTCACGGTAGTATGAATGGTTTCGTTTGAAATTTCTTTGCTGTCCGCCTTATTGGGGAGTGTGTCGATAGATGTAACGTCAGCCGGTTTTTTATCGGCGACAACCATATCACTGCTACGTATAGCCGCTGTTTTTCCCTTCTCTTTTTGTTGTGCATTATTTGAAGAAAATGCAAAAATAAACACACCTGTAATGACCATCGCTGCCGCCAGAAATTTCTTTTCCATGTTACTTAAAGTTTTGTTGTTGTTATAAATAATTCTTTTTATACGATTTATTAAGTGGTTATTTTTTTCGACAAATGCATTGGCAAATGGAGAGGCTGGCTGCAGGTTAAGCTCTCCGAAGGCCATTAGCGCATTAATATAGTTTCGTTTGCCGCCTGTTTGCATAACTGCTATATCATCACAGCAATTTTCCCGCTCTGATTTTATTAATGAAGAAACCCACAATACCGCCGGGTTAAAAAAGAAAATGATCTCGATAATATTCTGCAACATATTTACCAGGAAATCGCGGCGGCGTATGTGCGCTAATTCATGTATCAATATTGCTTCCACTTCATCTGCCTGCAGTGACGTCAACATACTTACAGGAAATAAAATAACAGGCGAAAAATAACCAATTACTGCAGGCACCTTTGCTATACCCGATTGAAGTAACCGAACCGGTTTATTAATTTGAAGTTGCCTTTTCAATTGATGTATCCTGCGGTTCCAATGATCACCGGCACTAAATACCTGCACTTTTTTTAAGCGGTAAATGCCATATAATCCAACAGTGAGCCTGATGCAGCGCAGTCCTGTAATTAAAAGCCACATCAATACAATCGAGGCAGCATGTGCATTAAAAAAATCTATTGCCTTAGTGGCTATTGATAAGTTATTGCCAACATTTGCAGGGAAGCTAATAAAACGATTGACACTTACCCCGGCATTTTCAATCGGCTGTGGAACACCAGCGTCTTGCGAAGATTTTATTATTTGAAAGCCAAGAGTTGAGGCAACAGCTAGTATAAAAAGCAATAAAGAAGCGGTTAATAAATTATAGCGAAGTGCGGGGCTGTTTCTTTTCGTAAAAAAAACAATGGTGCCAGCCACTACAGATAACAGCATTCCCTCCCAGACTGAATGAATTAATGTCCAGCTCAACGCATGCATCATTTCATCCGGAAAAATTTGAATTGAAAAAATTAAAGGCATATAATATTTTTAGTTAATTAATTTTTATCAAGCTTACTCAACAATTCTTTGATTTCCTGTAGTTCTTTTTTTGAGCTTTTTTTATTTCCCAACAACTGGATCACAAGACTGCTGGCCGAGCCATTAAACATTGAGTCCACGAAGCGGCCAAGTAAAAAGCCTTTTGTTTTTTGCTCATCCATCACGGGGATATAGATGTGCTTCATATTGGTTTCATCTCTTTCCAGCATTTTCTTTTCAACCATTATCTGCATCAGCTTTAAAGTGGAAGTATATTGCACGGCACGTTTTTGTTCGTTTAGCTTATCATTTACAAAACGTACGGTTGATGCGCCGTTCTGCCATAGCACCTGTAATATTTCCAACTCAGATTTAGTAGGTTCTGTTGTTACAGGCCCGGTTTTTTTTCGTTTCATTGAATAAAGGTAGGAAATTTTTCGTACGAACAAAGTCCGTGGTTAATTTTTTATTTTTTTTAGCAAAGTTTTGAAGCAAGAGGGTTAATAATGTACCTAGTTCTTTTAAATAAAAGTTACTATAAAAAAAATCGGCAACTGGTAATGTAATGAGGTACTTTCGTTATAAAGTATAGTTTGATGAACCGGCATTGACGAGACATTGCAGAAAAAAGAAATATAAGACGTGAACTACAAAGTTTTCAAACAGGTAAAATATCAATAAAATAAAGCTATTGACATTCAAAGTTTTCTACATTCTTTTAATTAATTATATTGCATAATCTTTTTTTTCTAATGCAGCTGGTTTTTATGAGACTTAAAACTTTCGCTCTTGCCTTTATATGCATTGCATTTTTATTTTCCTGCACTTCCAGTCCTGATGACGCGAATAATAAATTCAAGGATGAGAACCTCGCAAAATGCCAAATTGCTTTTCACCGAATTTTTCGAAAATCGTTAGATACCTTCAGTATTAATATTATAACTCTCGAAGAGGTGAAATCAGTGGTTAAGAAATTCTCTTGGGGGGAGCTTTCAGTTCCTTGTGAAATCACTGAAATAACAGGAAGAAAGAGCAGTGTTATTGATCCGGTACCTGCTGCGTTTGAAATTTTTGATGCCCAGGGCAAGGGACAATCTTTGATATATATACCTACAGGCAAAGTAAGTTGCCCAAGCCCTAATAACGGATATTTTCTTGATGATAAAGATTGCCATAGTGCCATAGTTTGCTCTGGTCAAAAAGGCAATGGTGAAGCGCCTTGCTTATGCGACTGCAACTTTGTATGCGGCGGCGCTAGCCGTGAATGCCCGGACTGCAGGCATTAGGGAGAATTGTGACTCTCTATGTTTCCTCCTAACCTTTAACCTAACGACCCCAAACTCTCTTTCTCTTTATAAATTCTTAATCTTAACTCGAATAATTCTATCTCGCTATAGGGAGCAGGGATTAGTGAAACTTCTGTAAATAAACAATCAAAGCTTATTTATTAGCATGACTCGGGAACGTGGCCTTACGTTGATTGATTTCTACTACCAAACGCAACGTGTACTGCATGAGATATGGCTGAAAAGAAAAATAGATAATGCGGAATAAGCACTTTTGTATATCACGTGTTTCTGGTATCTTTTTATTTTAGAGAAGAATATTGCTGAACAACACGAACATTGGCTAAACATTTGTAACATACCCGATTTGTATTGTTTGTCCATTTGGGAAAGTACCAAATATATATCCCTGGAAAGTTACGCCATATATGGAATAAGGTGTCTGATACATCCATGCAAAATTTGGATTCATTGGTGGTATCCTTTGTCCAACTGTTATTGCTTGTCCAAAAGGATTGATTGTTACAATTAAATTTGTTTTTGTTACAAAATAAGTGTTAGGGTCATTTGCAAATAGGCATCTTAATACAAACCCTAATAGTTGTGCTTGATTTGATGGCGGAGGGTTTAAAGGTTCGTGTGGTTTAAATTCAGGCTGGGCTATTACGTTAGTATCCGGGTTTTTATTTATATCCGTGTGGAAAACTAAATCTTTTGCTTCTATTGAATCATTTATTGTTCCAGCTAACGGTGCCGGGTTTTCTATAGATGTATCTGCATCTTCTGTGCCATCCGTTACGTTCTTTATTGGGTTGTTGCCAGTAGAATTTTGGAGCTGTTCCAGCTTATTAAGCAGGTCCAGCAGGCTTTTTGATACACCCAACAAATCATCTTTTTCAGAAACATATAACCCATGCTTTAACCTTAAGCCATAAGGAATAGCATCTTGATTAGGGGGATTTTCTAAAAAAACCGGTACGACACGGTGTTTATCTTTATCTGTACGAGCCATTGAAATAGCTCCTGCAATCTCTTCCTGCTGATAGTAAGCCTTGTCCGTATTAGCAGAAACAAGAACAATTGTTATCAACGAATTCCGTTGCGCTTCTGGTATTTCCTGATCCCAGTCATCACCTAATAAAAGACTGAAGCTATCTAAAAATACTTTACAATGAGGAGCCAATAGGTTATAAAGAGATTCCGCTTCATTTTTATCTGCTCCGGCATGAGCTAAAAAGAAATCCCATTTATACTTTTTTTTACTCATTAATAGTATTGGTTAAAATAAATTTTCATTGTAGTTACTGATGTTCTTTCACAACAAATATATTATTTTCATCAATGCTCTGCCATAATTATGCTGATAAAACCGCTATTTGTATCAGAATTTTGCCATTACGTATATATTGCTCAAATATTGTTCAATTCATTTGTAAAATTGCATTTATACAACATGATTAATCTCCATAAAACCAAATAATTAATATGAAAAAATATTACTTAATTGCTGCAGTTCTTTTAACAGCAGGATTATCTTCTTATGCTCAAAAAAAATCAGGTTACCACATAAGTGGCACATTTCCTATTGAAAGCGGCGGTGGATACGATTACATGACTGTAGACTCTACCTCAGAAAAATTGTATGTTTCCCATGGCTCACAGGTTAATATTTTAAACAAAAATACAGGCGACTCAATAGGAGTTATTAAAACTGAAAAGGATGTACACGGCATTGCACTTGTGCATTCCTTAGGCAAAGGATATATTAGTAATGGAACGCTGAACCAGGTAGTGGTATTTGACCTTGCTACCAACAAAACACTTAAGTACATACCAACGGGAAAATTTGCCGATGCTATCTTCTATGATGATTTTTCAAAAAAAGTGATTACCTGTAATGGTATGAGTAAAAATATGACCGTGATTGATCCAATCAGCGACACGGCGGTTGCCACAATAAAATTGAATGGCTGGCCTGAAACAGCAGTGAGTGACGGTAAGGGAAACATCTATGTAAACAATGCCGAGAAAGCTGAGGTGGATGTAATAAATGCTACCACCTTTAAAATTACACATCGCTGGCCCAATAAACCCGGTACCGGCGCTTCCGGACTTGCCATAGACAGGTGGACGATGCGTTTATTTGCTACCTGCGAAAACAAACTTATGATAGTAATGGATGCTACTAACGGTAAGGTGATAACAAGTTTACATACCGGAGAAGGAGCCGACGGTGCAGGATTTGATAACGAATTAAAAATGGCCTATTCATCAAACGGAGATGGCACATTAACCGTTATTAAAGAGCTATCTAAAAACAAGTTTATTGTAGTAGAAAACGTAAAGACAAAGCCAGGCACAAGAACTATTGCTATTGACACAAAAACGCACAGGATTTACCTGCCTTCCGGATTATTTAAACCTGCCACTAAAGAGTCTTTCCGGCCGCAACTGGTACCGGGCACTTTTAAAATATTGGCTGTAGAAAAAAATTAATCCAACCTTCTATTCCTTTTTGCAACAAGAACTTATTCTTCAGAGTAAAAATCAAACTCAATTTTTAAAATCCACTTCTTTTTTTCTCAGCAACGTCTGATGCAGGACGTTGCGTTCAATTAGAAATTTGAAACCGCCGACCACAACACTCTACCAGTTCAAAAGTTGACAACTCAAAAATAGTTTTTTGAATAAGTATGGAATTTAATCGGCGTTGCATCTTTAATCCAAAAGTGAATATGAAAATATTTTTATTGACTTTATTTGCCTTCATTTTAAGTACTCAAAACATTAAAGCCCAAAAAGCAGACGAAGAAAAAAAAGTACCAATTAGCAAGCAACTCAAAAATGAAGTGTTGGACTCTCTCTTACAAAGGCTACATACATCTTATGTTTTCCCAGACACAGTAGTTAAAATAGAAAAAGCAATTAGGCTATATAAAAAGGAAGGCTACTATTCAAACATTACTGATTCAAAAGCTTTTGCAGACACTTTGACAAGCCAGCTTTTTGCACTTGCACACGACAAACATTTAAGCGTTTCTTTTAATGATGAAAATCCAACGCCAAATCAAACACCAATTGCAAACGAAGAAGATAGAGCAAAAAGTTTCCAAAGATTTAAAATTCAAAAGAACTTTGGCTTTTCTAAAATTGACATTCTTGACGGAAATATCGGTTACTTAAAAATTGAAGCATTCTTTCCAGTTGAAGACGCTTCCCAAACCGCAACGGCTGCAATGAATTATTTAGCAAATACCGATGCTTTAATAATTGACCTTCGACCAAATCATGGTGGAGAACCTGAAATGGTTCAGTATTTAGCAAGTTACTTTTTCGACACAATCCCAGTTCATTTGAACGACTTGTATTGGAGAGAAGGAAATAAAACAATTCAATATTGGACATTGCCTAACATTTCGGGGAAACGTTATCTTAATAAATCAATTTACATTCTAACAAATGCAGAAACTTTTTCAGCAGGAGAAGAATTTACTTACGACTTGCAATCTTTAAAGAAAGCAATTGTTGTAGGTGAGCAAACAGGCGGTGGAGCTAATCCAGGAAGTGAAGTTAATCTTACAGGACAATTTGTTGCCTTTATTCCAAATGGCAGAGCAATGAATCCTATCACTAAAACAAATTGGGAAGGGACGGGCGTTCAGCCTGACTTTTTAACTTCCAAAGAACAAACACTTATTGAGGCACAGATTTTAGCTTTAAAAAAACTTGTAGAGACAACTACAGACGAAAAAATAAAAGACTACTTTCAAAAAAACCTTGACAAAGTACAAGCAACTTTAAAGTAATAGAAAAGGACTGCCTACAACAATAGTAGTATTTGCAATAGCAGGGGGCGACGTGCAACTCCTCATCTGTAAATTTCAATCAGGGGTAGTTCGGGCTGACGTTTTTCAAATGCTCTGCCATCGCAAATACTTAACGTTGGCTGTAATGCGACACAGTGACACGACAACAATGAAACTTCAAACAGGCAGACTAAATTTCAGACAAGTATCAACAAAGGATTTAAACAATATTCATGATTTGCACTCTTTGCCAGAAACAGACAAGTTTAATACATTAGGAATTCCAGAAACAACTCAGGAAACAGAAAAAATTATTAATGATTGGTGTTTTGGACAAAACGCTAAACCACAGACTTCATATGTTTTTTGTTTAGACTCAGTTGACACAAAACAATTTATTGGACTCATTGCTTTGAACATAGGAAAACCAAATTACAAAACAGCAGAAGTTTGGTATAAAATTCATTCAGACCATTGGAGAAAAGGTTATGCAACTGAGGCTTTGTCAAAACTTATATACTTTGGCTTTAACGACCTTGGACTTCACAGAATTGAAGCAGGTTGTGCAGTTGAAAATATTGCTTCAATTAAAGTGCTTGAAAAAGTTGGTATGACAAAAGAAGGAATAAAAAGAAAGAAATTACCGATTAGAGGAGAATGGAAAGACAATTATTTTTACGCAATATTGGACGACGACTTTTTCGGTGTTAGGTAGCTTAGTCGGACAAAAACGCACTACCGCCAACACGAACTGTGTAAAAACCAAATAATATTTGGTCATATTTTATGATCTTGCTGAGCAATAATTTGGTTGATAGAAAGTATTATTTCATATGGCTTCCAAAGGAAAGATGTGCAGGGAGCTTCACTTTCGGGTAGTCCATCAAAAATATATCAACAGACTGGCAAGCCGTCAACTTTTACTATAATTGTAGAAAACAAGCAATATGAACTTTGACCTTTTACTTTCTAATATATCAAAGCATATTTCCTTAACCGCAGAAGAAACAGCATTTTTCACTTCACTTTTAAATTCAAAATCCTTAGAGCCGGGAGCATTTCTACTTCGCGAAGGAGATGTTTGCAGATATGAAACTTTTATTACCAAAGGTTGTTTGAAAATATACTACTCAGATGAAAATGGGATTGAACATATAATTGATTTCTTAATTGAAGAATGGTGGGCAGATGATTTATATAGTTTTTTAACAGAAACTCCTTCTAAATGGAATATTAAAGCAATAGAAAATACCAATATTTTACAAATAAGTAAAAATAATTTAGAGCTTTTATATCAAAAGATCCCAAAGTTTGAACGGTTTTTCAGAATGCTTTTTCAAAATGCCTATATTGCTCAAAGAGACCAGATCAATTCAATTTTATCAGCCCCGGCCGAAGAAAGATATATTTTATTTCTTAAGAAAAAACCTTATGCTGAAAAACGATTTTCCCAAAAGGACATTGCATCTTATATAGGTATTACCCCCCAGTTTTTAAGCACCTTAAAGAAGAAAATACGGGGAGTTAATGTAGATTAACTTTTAGTTCAGTTGAATTCATTTTTTTTGTTGCACTTTTTTAAACAAATTGAAATGATTAAAACAAAACTAATAAATGCGGAAATAATTACGATCCAATTATTTGAAGCCGTTGAAAAGAACAATTTAATAATTGCCGGTAAATCGGAAGCGCAACTTGCGGCAGAAGTCTCTGATCTGGCTTTTGAAAAATTTGGTATCAGGGATTATTGGCACAAGAAAATTGTAAGAACCGGTGTAAATACGTTGGCAACTTATAGTGAAAATCCTTCCAATAAAATAATACAGCAGGAGGATATTTTATTTATTGATTTTGGGCCAATCGTTGAAGGTTATGAAGCCGACTTAGGGAGAACTTATGTGATAGGTAATAATGCAACAAAACTGAAATTAAAAAAGGATGTTGAAAAAGCCTGGTATGAAATACAACGATGGTTTCAAATGCAAATAACATTAAAAGCCTCCGAATTGTTTCAATATGTTGTTGACAAAGCCATCGAATATGGCTGGACATTTGGAGGTGAAATAGCTGGGCATATTGTAGGAGCATTTCCACACGAACAACCTGGAGACCTGAAAAGCCTGGAATTGGATATTCACCCGCAAAATCATAATGACATGTTTTTACCGGATGCAAATGGCAATCAAAGACATTGGATCTTAGAATTGCAATTTATAGATAAGGAAAAAAAGATAGGCGGATATTTTGAACAACTCTTATGATAACAAAGCAGGCTAACTTTGATACCCTGTGGCATACTGACGACAGCCAGGTGTTGGTTGGGATCGCTATTTATGGAGAAGCAAAGAAGGTGAATAAGGCAATAGACGGATTGAAGTTTCATTCCTGATATTGTGAAATACAAAAAGCCTGTATCTCTACAGGCTTTAAAAACTAATGGAAATTTTTATGTTCAGGCTTTTCTAATATTCTGTATTAATTCAGTTGTATTATTACTTACTCTTAATGTCTTGAATGATTTGCTACCTTGAATATGTACAAGATAAATTGAATTTTTACCTGGCTGATCCACTTTTTCCATGGCTGTTATAAAGTAATTTTTATAATCGGGCATGGCGGTTTCGATAATATTTTTATCAAGGCTGCTGGTAGAATACCTGTCGATTGTATAAACCCAATTACCTCTTTTATTGTAAGCGGCAGTTATTTTATGGTTATCAATTTCAGCATTTACAATAAAACTTTTTCCTGAAGAATTGATAATAGGATTTACAGCGCTTTTAAATTTTTGGCTGAAGTCTTTGGCTACTTTCTCAATAGCCGGAGTTTTTTTATCGCTGTTAGCGTTTTTGTCCGCAGCATAAGTTGTTGTTCCTATCGCCATCATGAGAAGGCCAAGAACAATAGATAAGATTTTCTTTTTCATAATTTTAATTTTTAATTGTTTTAATTTTTTTGTTTCGATGAACGTTTATTTCTTTTTTATGAATGATCATTTTCAATTGCAGAGCAAAAATATTCTGAATATCATGAGCAATTTTTAAAATGCGATGAAAGTGCAAAATGATGCTGCGAACAGAAGATGTAAAGCTTTAGAAAGTTTGAAATACACCCGATAAACTAATAATTCAATCTATGGTGAAGCTTAAAAAATTTGGTATAAGAATTTTATTGATTGTTCTTATAATCATTCCCATCGCAGCTTTTGCGCACTTCCTTATTTTCCCGCAGGAAACCAGGAGTATTTTAATTGATTTTTCAAACTATAAAAAAGATGGCCGGTTATATTTCAATGCAAAAACAAGTCAAAACAAAATTGATACTTTACAATCCTTAATCAAACAGGCCTCAATTAGGGTTGGCGATTTTTGGGGTGAAAAGACGGGTAACCCAAAGTTTATTTATTGTGATACCGAAAATGATTTTGAAAGATATTGTGTTTCACCAACTGCACCGGCGGTTACGTATCTTAAATTAGGTTCCTTTATCGTGTTAAGTAAAAGTGCTATAGACCTAGACATAATTGCGCATGAAATTTCACACGCTGAATTGTATGAACGAATAGGTTTTTACAAGTTCACTTTTAAAATTCCTGCCTGGTTTAAACATGGACTAGCCATGCAAAATGATTATAGAAATTATTATTCAGAAGATACCTTAAGAGTGAAGACGAACAACTTCATGGATTTGCCGGATATTAAAAGTATAAAAAGTGATGCACAATTTTATGATGGCTCTCTTGAAAAAGTTATGCTTAATTATATGGCTGCAAAACATGAAATTAAAAACTGGTACACAAAAGAAAAATTGGGCAAATTAATAAGCGATATGAATTCCGGTAAATCATTTGAAGATTCATTTAAATAATAATCTGCCTCTATAATTATATTTGTGTTTACGGCTTGTACATTTGTTTATGGATAGGATTACAATGGTAACTATATTATAATTAAG
The DNA here is from genome assembly GCA_038239385.1 of Chitinophagales bacterium. Classification (GTDB taxonomy): domain Bacteria; phylum Bacteroidota; class Bacteroidia; order Chitinophagales; family Chitinophagaceae; genus Ginsengibacter. The sequence continues at coordinate 57,139 of JBBSEV010000010.1, read as the reverse complement.
GAATGGATAAAATAATAAAAGTTGGCTTAATAGGATTCGGCGTTGGCGGACAAATATTTCATGCTCCTGTACTAACAAGTGTAAAAGGTTTGGAATTAATAAAAATACGAGCCACAAAACCCGAACAGGCATCGTTGGCTAAAACAAAATATCCTGAAGCAGAAATTGTAAATACATCAGAAGAAATATTTAATGATGCGGATATTGATCTTGTCGTTATCACAACACCTAATACCTCTCATCACTCATTGGCCTTGCAGGCCCTGCAAGCCGGCAAACATGTAATAGTTGATAAGCCCTTCACAATAAATACTACTCAAGCGGATGAACTGATTTCATTGGCTGCCAAACGAAAACTGGTGTTATCAGTATACCAGAGCAGGCGTTTCGATAGTGATTTTTATACTATAAAAAAAATTATGGAGAATGGTCTGCTCGGTGATCTTGTTGAAATAGAAAGCCGCTATGACCGGTTCAGAAATTTTCTTAAACCAAGTGCATGGCGGGAGAATGATGAGCCAGGAGCGGGAATTTTATATGACCTGGGGTCCCATCTTATTGACCAGTTTCAGATATTATTTGGGCTACCCTTGTCTGTTAGCTCAGATTTGCGCATACAAAGAAAGGGCGGAAAAACGATTGATAATTTTGAAGTAATACTTACTTATCCGGGTGTAAAGGCTTCTTTGAAGGGCGGTATGCTGGTAAGAGAACCTTTGCCAAGATTTATACTTTCAGGAACTAATGGATCTTTTGTAAAGTATGGCCTGGATGTACAGGAAGAAGCGCTTAAGGCGGGGTTTACATCACTTACAAAAGCTAACTGGGGTGTTGAGCCTGCTGATATTTGGGGCACCATAAACACAGAATTAAGTGGCCAGCATTTCGTTGGAAAAATTGAAAGTGAGAAAGGGAATTACGGTGAGTTTTATCGTAATGTATATAATACCATCTCAGAAAATGAAGAGCTTATAGTTACCCCCTTGCAGGCAAGGAACAATATTCGCATTATAGAATTAGCCATGCAAAGTAATCTTGAAAAAAGAACGATTGATTTTTCTTTTTCATAATAAAAAATAAATAAAAGGAATTATATCACAATTGCTTCTTCTCAAGGAAAGTTATAGAATTTTCCTGATTACCCTGGATGATCTTTTTGCAACCGGGCACCCCGCAGTTACAAATAAAACTTTCCATTTCATTATTTAAAAAAGAAGTATAATCGAGTGTAAGCTCTTCGCCTTTTTCTATTTCTTTTTTGGCAATTACGTTCAATCCTGAATATTGGGTATTCGGATCACATGAATGATTTTGTGGCGCCCACTCTGCGGGTTTTGTATCCCATAAGATATAGACTTCATCACTAACCGGCCATGCATACCTTCTGAAATTTTCAATTTCATCAGGCTTCCAGTTTTGCTCAACATATTTTTTTGTAATAAGCCTGTGGGCTTTTCCTTCACTACTGAAGATTATTTCACCTTCCTTGAAATTTTGCTTTGCATAAATTCCATATCCTGCCAGTGCATTTACTTTTACTACAAATTTTCTATGCTTTTGTTTATGTCTGTATATACCTTCCGCGATAATCGTATTTAGAAACCCATGTTTTTTTTCGGGATCATTCATTAATACATAATCCGCCGAGCCCTCGTAACCATTTTCATAAAAAACAGAACAGGTAAAATTTATTTCAAGAAAAAAAATGGTACCATCTTGCCTTACCCTGAAATCGAGCCTTGCATAGCCTACACCATTAAATCCTGTAAATATTTTTGAAGCCGCATCTTTTAACCTTACTGATAACTCCATGTCGCTGCATAGAATATTGGCATCGCTGTGTAGTTCAGATGTTTTAAGCTTGTAGGTTTTAAATTTATCTTCCCCCGGAAAAATAAACTCAATAGGATTGTAAACGGTACAATCATTTTTTATTCCTGCATTAGCAGCAACTAATACTGTAAATTCCCGGCCTTCAATATATTCTTCTATTAAAATTTCATCATACTCTTCAAACAATGCATTGGCTTTGGCTTCTGTCTCATAAATATTTTCTACTAATGAGCCGGAATCTATTCCAAGGCTGTCACCAGCTTTTGCAGGTTTTATAAAAAGAGGAAAATGTAAATGCTTTATTTCCTTTTCTATATCCTGAATACTTTGCAGAGCCACATAAGGCGGCGTAGTGATGCCAACTGTAAAGGCAACGTATTTCATTAATTCTTTTGGGGGATCGTAAAGATCTGCATTAGGGCCTGTGTAAGGAAGGTCAAGTAATTCCAAAGTATAGATTACATCAATAGAAGGAACAGACCAATCAAGGTAACCTTCACATAAGTTTATAAAAATATCGTACTTCTTTTTTTTTAGCTCTTTAAGCTGCCGGTAAGTATGCAGTTTATTTAGAAATACGTGATCTACTTCATGCCCCGGCAATAATGTGGTAAGATTTCTTGGAGGGTCGTAGTATTTATAATCTACATCAGTGGTGGAATAATCAGGCTGTAACACACAAACTTTCATCGCATATATATTTTCATATCAGCTCGTGAAAATGAATCAAATTAATTCCAATTGCTTTACAAGTATTGGTTTTCGTAATTGTTTACGGTTGATCGCTTCCTTTATAATATCCACAATCATTGAGCCAAACGAATTTCCTGATAATCTAAGAATAGCTCCTATGGAAGTAAAGTTTTCATCATCAGATAAACCGCATTGAGAATTTACTTCCAATACGTACAATTTTCCTGTGCTGCTATCCATCCGTATGTCAACACGGCAATAGCCTCTTCCTCTCACAGCCCTGTAGGCATCAAGGCTTAGTTTGCAAATGCTTTCTATTAGGTAGTTGTCGGGCGTTTGATAATTGTAAAAATCTTCATCATCCTTCACAGGAGTTTCAACCTCGTACATTTCCCAAAGCCTGTCAAATGAAAGAAATTTTTCTACAGAAGGCAATGACTGGTTGAATACTCTTTCAACGGGCAGAAACACTTTGCATTCTTTTGGTAAAGAAGCGTTGCCAATAATTAATGTTGTAAACTCCGGCCCGTCAATAAATTTTTCAGCGATCACTCCTCCGTTTGCAAGTTTCCATCCATGGTAACCTTCCTGCAATTTATTATACTGTGTTTGTAAATCCTTTGTATTCTGCACCACCGAATGAATGCCTACGCCAAGGCTTCCGCCGGAAACGGCAGGCTTAACTATTATCGGGCTTCCAAGGGATTTAAAAACAAGATTTGTTTTTACATTTTCTTCTGTAAGAATTTGCCAGGGCGGGGTAGAAATATTTTTTGTTTCAAACACTTCTTTCATTGAAATTTTTGAAGTGGTAATTCTGTAAAAATATTCATCGGAACCGGTAAAGCAAAGGCCGCTCTTTTTAAGATGCTTTATAACATTAATGCCGGGAGCTTTATTAATTTCATCGCCATCACAAAGATTTATTACAATAACATTTTTTTCTGATGAGGTTCCTGAAATGATGCAATCAATTACCGACTTATAATTTTCATTGGTTACCTGCTGCCATTTCCAGGCTATACCAAGTTCATTAAATGCTTTGGAATACTCTTCTATACTTTGTGTAAAATCGTAGTAGTAGTTAAGATTGTCATCATTCGTTTCTACAAACGGAGCCAAAACCCAAACAAAAAGTTGATTAAAAAATTCAGACATACTTATTATTTAAGACAAATTTTACTGTCATACTTTTTGCAGATATGTGTTGTTTAATTTTTGGATAATGAAATCGGTAAATTTATAATTAGTGATTATATCGTGGGGTAAAAAAGAAGCTCCCTGTATTTCGTGAAGACAGCTATTTGCTCCGCAAAAGCAATTGAAAGGCTCTGCCATAGCCCATTCTGTGGAAGGATAAAAAAAAGTAAATTCATCTCCGGCAGCAATATCAACCAGGCAACTCAGTTCCATATTTGTAGTATCAAAAAATATGTTTGGATGGCAACTGTGATTTATATACTGCAAAAACTCGGGCATTAAAATAATATGTGTATCATCATTTACCTGCACGGTAAACCTGTTAGGGCTATTCAATGTTTCCAGGGCTTCAAAAGTTGCAAAAACTTCCCCTTTGTTATGAGACACTGTTGCATGTAATGATTTTTCTTTGATAATTATATTTTCATAGAGGGTCGCAAATCCATAATGAAATAATTTACTGAGATGGGGGAGAGCGTAAGCAGCAGAATTCATTATGTGTTTTTATATTTTATTGATATAACTAAATTATTATAAAAATGATATGCAATGCAATTCATATACAAAAAACTTATACACAAATGTGGATATAGAAACAGTTAGTTATAATAAATCTATTGTTATAAGATAAATACTTTCTTAAGTTGAATCATAAACAAAAGAATAATCTAATGAATGAACTAAAAATTTGGGGATTGGCAAAGCATATTTATATAAATCGAATCAATAAAAAAAGAATAATTAAACTCATCAGAGTTTTGCCAATAGCAGATCTGCTATATTGAATTACTTTTGAGAAACATTGATGAATCATTTTCTTTTACAAAAAAAACGCTCCATTCAAATAATAGTAATAATTTAAAAATGAACGAAGAATTTAAAAGTTTAAATCAAAACACTATTGCACCCTGGCTATCAGTTCAAGATGGTGAAGAAGCAGTGAAATTTTATAAGAATGCCTTTGGGGCGATTGAAACCTATCGGTTGGAAGACCCGGGTGGAGGTGTGGTAGTAAAGCTTTCAGTAAATGGAGCGGAGTTTTGGTTAAGCGGTGAATCAGGAGAAAATGATAATAAGAATGTTGCGCCGCTGGGAGGAAATTCTGTTCGCCTTATACTGATAGTAGCAAATCCTGATTCTTTATTTGAGCAGGCATTACGAGCTGGTGCCACAGAGGTTTTCCCGGTTGGGGAAGATCATGGCTGGAGACTTGGTCGCCTTGCTGATCCTTTTGGATTGCATTGGGAAATTGGCTATCAACTTTAATAAAGCACGCCTGATTAGAAAATTTTAATGGAAGTAAATAAACAAATCTCCTGTACTGGAAAAAAAGCCTGACTATCATTAGAATCAGGGATTGCGATATTTTCTTAAAGGGCGTAAATATTTTATGCCCTTTGAAGTTAAAAACCTGGTGGGTACCTGTTGCCAGTGGCTATTCTTATTCGTCCACACTATAAAGTGAAGGTGAGGTATAAAAGTATAACCCGTTTTGCCACTAAGTGCAATGAGCTGGCCCTGGTTAACTGTATCGCCGATATTCACCAACACACCATTCTGCTGCAGATGCCAATATCCTGCATTGGTTCCATCATCATGATGTATCACTACAAGGTTTGCATCTTTGCGATATTTTTTATTTCTTCCTCCTTTGTTATGTTGTTCTTCTAACCTTGTAACTGTGCCACCTCTTGCTGCATAAATCTTAGTTCCCTTTTTCATTTTAAAATCAAGAGCTGCCCTGTTTTTATGAGAGAAATTACTGAAGTATCCTTGTATTAATAAATGAGAAGAACCCTTTCTATAAGGCAATGAATAAACATAGCTTGTATCTTCCGTAAGTTTTCCTTTTTGCAATTGGATAGCTGTGTTGCGCATTGGATCGTGGCTAACATAGCAGCCACTGATAAATAAAATCAATATAAAAAATGTAAATTTTAATGAAAGATTTATTTTGATTCTATTGTAGGACTGTTTGAGAGGCATTAATTTAATAAAGTAAAAACCTTGCCATACTTTTAAATATATTTTTTTCAATTGATATGACTAACCATATAACCACGATATCCATTTTGATCTTTACTTTTAGTTCTTGCTCTTTGTTAGGCGATGGTGCAAATACGTTGATAAAGGAAAGCTCAAACAAACGACATTATAAGAAAGCAGTTTTATTTTTAAGAGAAGCCGGAGCAACAGTTTCTGATTCTTATCAAGTGACAGTTATGGACTATTCTAATAAATTTGACAAAAGCCAGGTTGGCAATACTTTTACTGTTGATACAAACCATGGGGAAACATGGTTTGATTCTGCCTCGATAAATTTTAGTTGGTTATCAGATGACATTTTGCTAATTGACTTTGACAAAAAGCTAAGAACTTTTATTCAGGAAAAAAAGGTTCAAGGTGTGACAATTATTTACAAACCCAGGTGATATATTTATATGCAAATGAAACCTAAAGCAATAGTTTTATTCTGCCTGCTATATTTTATTTATATTACTCAATCCTCTGCACAGCGCCATAATACGAGGTTTCATGCAATCGCATTTTTTACTGCAAGGGAAGACCTTGCTCATATAAGTTTTGTGCATGAAGCCAATAACTGGTTTGATTCAGTTGCGGCAAAATATCATTTTGCTTATGACTCTACTAACAACTGGAATAATTTAAATGAAAGTTTTTTATCAAAATACCAGGTGGTACTTTTTTTAGATACACGCCCTGATTCGGGTACACAAAGAGAGGCATTCAAAAAGTATATGGACGGTGGCGGCGCATGGATGGGATTTCATTTTGCTGGCTTTGCGCTTACTCCTTCGGACTATCCTCAAAACTGGGACTGGTACCATAACGATTTCCTTGGGGTAGGCGAGTACAAAGGAAATACCTGGAGGCCGGTATCTGCAATATTGAGGGTTGAAAATCGTAATCACCCAGCTACAAAAAATTTGCCCGAAACATTTAAGTCAGCGCCCAGTGAATGGTACAGCTGGAAAAACGATTTACGGAAAAATAACAATTTTCAAATACTTCTTTCAGTGGATTCATCCAGCTATCCACTTGGCACCGGCCCTAAGCTTTATGAAATATGGCATAACGGCTATTATCCAATTGCATGGGCCAATAAGAATTATAAAATGATCTATGTAAACATGGGGCATAATGATATGGATTATGAAAGAAAATTTACTTCAGGCAAAAATAATCCTATTGTAAAATTGTCATCCACCTTTAGTAGTAAAATTCAAAATCAATTCATCATTAATTCGCTGCTGTGGCTTGGAGAACAAAATAATAAGTATCGCAAGGACAAATAGATTTATTAATAAACTTTATGGAATAAAATTCATATTGTCTCATAGCTAAAAAGCTATGAAATATTTCTTATTGTATTTAATCCCGGTTTTTATTTTTAATTGTAATAATTCTTCCGCTCCTACCATAATATTGACTGATCAAGTGTCAGCAATTAAACGACAAATTGGTTCTTCTAAAAAATTTGATGATCAAAGCTGGCAATATTTTCTACAGCATTTGCCGGTAAAAAAAGGAATTGTTGTAGACTATACTGGTAATGCTGTTGCCAACCAAATGAAACAGGATGGAATTATACAATACGATGTAGGCAAAGCAGACCTACAACAATGTGCTGATGCGCTTATGAGAATAAGGGCGGAATATTTGTTTAGCCAAAAAAGATATGAAGAAATAGGTTTCCACTTTGTGGATGGCCATTATTATTCTTATAATGATTATTGCAAAGGGTTACGAATTGTAACAAGCGGGAAAACTATAAGTTTTACCTTCCTTAATTCTTGTTTCAAAACCCATGAAACGCTCAGAAAATATTTAAACATAGTTTATTGTTATGCCAGTACTATTTCTCTTGCAAAAGAGTTAAAGAAAACAGATGATTTTAGTGTTGGAACAGTTGTAATATTTTCCGGCAGCCCGGGTCATTGTTTTATAATTGTTGATGAAGGTGTAGATAATAAAAAAGCAAAAGTTTTTAAGTTGGTAGAAGGGTATTCTCCGGCACAGTCTATTTATGTCCTCCGCAATGTAGACGATAAATCTATCAGCCCATGGTATCATTTAAACAAAGGAACTATTCGCACGGCAAGCTTCGAATTTAAAAGTTACCAATTAGGTGCTTTTGAATAATTACCTTTTTTTATTTCCGCAATAGATAATGTATTCCTGGATAACATCTTTCAAGTATCTACTATGCTAGTCAGACAATTGGTTCTAATAATTCAAACTTCTATGAGGATGTAAAATTATTTTTTCAACCTTATATACTTTTCAATGTTTACCCTATTTATTCCTGCACTTTCCACTTTCTCCACCCCACTCTGAATGAGTGTATCATTTTTAATCTGAATGGTAAATGGAAAATCATTACCCTCCCATACCCTGTCATTACAATACTCCAGGTGTTCAGTGTATAAACTATCGTAAAGAGAATAACTGCCTCCCCCTGCAGCGAAGACCGCAGCAGAATCCTTCCCTTTTTTCAAATCATGCTGTAAAAAAGCGAAATGGTTTTGGTTAATGATCTTAATGAAAGAAACATCTTTGGTATAATTCGTAACAATAGTATCACCCTTTTCTATCAGGGTTCCGGTGATAAGTTTCCAGGTACCTTCTATTGATAGTAAACTTGCCTTTGGCATATCACTTCCTGTGTTTGCATTGCAGGAAATAAAAGTGGTGATAATTAATAAAAATCCAATGTGTATTTTCATATATGAATTTTATTTTTTTAATGGTTAAAATATTTATTGCTTAATACTTTATAATTATAAGCATAGTAACAGCGGATTTTTTATCAGGATGGAAGTTACTAACATGGAAGACAGAAATTCCTCTATGCATTAAAATATAATTCAATCAACCATTTTTTGCGAAATAAGATTTTTGACTTATTCAAAATTCTTAAAATCTTTCCGACTGTAAATACCGGGAGAGGCATGATCTCCTTCTGTAAAATTAAAATTTACATATTTCATTCCCTTTATTTCGGTTAATGAGAAGGTTGTAGTTGCCATAAAATTTTCGGCCCCGGAACTTCCAATTCTTTGTGTCAGGTATTCGCTATCAGGAATGCTGATATAGATGGTATCATGCGAGGTTTTTAAAAAATCAACATGAATAGAATCCCAACTTATTAATGACACCATTTTTTCTGCGGATAATGTGTCCAGCCTTGAATTTACAGGTTTTTTAATTTTAAATGTATTCGTGCTTTCCTCAAAATCAACAGTCCAAAGAATTGGCGCATTTTTTATAATTTTTGTCGAGTCAAACCCCGGATCAATTACAGTTTCAAATACAGTGTCTTCAACCACATCCTTTATACCTTGCTGGTTTGAATCAGAATTACAACTTAAAAATGTAAGTAAAATAAAAAAGGCAAAAACTTGTTTATGCATAAATTGAATTTTTCGAATTCCGGCGTATTCTATAACTTAAAAAGGGTAGCCAATGGCTAAATTCAAAACTAAGTTTTCCCTTCTCCATTCACGGCTGGTAAAATTAATCTGGTTAAAAACCCAGCGCTGGCCTGCCGGAAGATAAGGTTTTCGAAGAGGCGTTCCGATATCAATACGCAACAATAGTATCTGGAGGTTTAACCGCAATCCTATTCCTGTGCCTACAGCAAGTTGATTAAAAAAATCTTTTGTGAATTGCACGCCCGGTCTTAATAGTACGCCAGGCATTCCGGTAACAGTGGCCGTATCCTTATTATAAAGCCATATATTTCCGGCATCTATAAAAAATGCGCCTTCAATAACATTATTAATTTTTAACCGCAATTCGGTATTCATTTCAAGTTTTATATCGCCGGATTCATCCGGGAAAAAATTTGAGGTATCTGCATGAGGATCCCTGTAGATACCTGGACCTATGGACCTGCTTCTGAAAGCACGAATGCTGTTGTTGCCGCCAATAAAAAATTGTTTAATAAACGGTAATTGATTTGAATTTCCATAAGGATAACCTAGCCCGATTATTACCCGGTTGGCAACTCTTGTTGATTTAGTTAAAGAAAAGTAATACCGAATATCGCTCTGCAATTTTACATACTGGGAAACCGGCGCTCCTAAAATTCTTTTTTTCTGGTCCGCCCCATTGGGTTTAATTACTAAGCCGGCAACATTTCCTGAAAGATCCGCAATTCCATTAAAGTAAATGCCGGTTCCCTGTGGATTATTTGCAAGAGGGTCGAATGAGTATGAATAATTAGATCCCACAATAAACTGAGTATCTATTGCATGCTTTAATGTAATATTTTGTTTAACGCTGTCAAGGTATTTTTGTGTTACATTAAGTGCCTGTACGTAATTGATGGAAATTGGATTGAACTCGTGCTGCTTTTTAATATTGGGTTTCCATGAATATCCAAGTTCACCTTTAAATGAATTTAAAGTATATAATTTTCTCCTGTTCAACAGGTCGTAACTAAGATCTATTTTAGTTTTTGGAACGAATTCGTTGGTAGTATTGAATTTAAAAAAAGGCACGACAAACTTAGGTATGGCAAAGGTAATACCACCGCCAAGCGTGTATATATTAAAACCGGACTTTGAGCCCTTAGTCTGTACTTCACTTCCTACGTTGGCGTGTATGATCATCTGCTCTGCATCCCGAAAAGTATTGCGGTTCGTAAAAGAAAATGTTACCAACGATCCAATATCATTGTTCGATTTCGTATTTCCGGAAATCTCTGTACGTAACGATTTTTTAGGGCGGGGGGTAAGATAGTAATAGGTATTAAGCCTCCCTGTATCGCCCTGGCTATTGGGCGATAATTCAAACCTGTTTTTTACAAACTTAAAAATATTGAGGTTTATAAGCCTGCTCAATGTAAGATTATGGTCAGTGCGGTTGTAAACATCCCCGGAATCAAATCTTAATATTCTTGGAAAAAGCTTGGGCTTAAACTTTTTTTGTGGATCAATAATATAGTAACCATTGTACGAAATAATATTAGCATGGCTGGTATCAGCATTAGTTGCATTAAGCCTGAAATTGGGATAAATGTAAACGTCATCAATGATGTAAGGTTTTTTGGAAAGAGCAGGTGTGCTCGCTTTTGTTTTTACGTAAATATTTATTTGGTTATTGCCTATAGTGCTATCTACATCAAGTAACAATAATTCAGGGTTAAAATAGTAGTAGCCTTCTTCTTTTAGAACTGCGTCTATCCTTACGCGTTCGTTCTTGATAATTTCAAAATCGAATGGATCACCTGGTTTTAGGAGAGTTTCTTTTTTAGTGGCTTGTATTGCCTGGCCCATAGCTGAGCTATCAGTTACAAAGCTTACTTCTTTAATCGTATATTGAACTCCTGGTGCCAGTGTATAAATTGCCTGTGCTTTCTTCTTTTTCACAGTAGTATCTCCTGATGCCTCAGCATGGAAATAACCTTTGTTATCAAGAAAGTTTCGTAACACTTTAGTACTATAATCAAGATTTACATTGCTTAGTAAAACTGGTGGCTCACCCAATCTTCTAAAAAATTTTCTAATAAAGCCTTTTTTGGATGTATCGCCACCGAGATTATAAAGAAGAAGCTTAAAAGGAATTCCCAGGAATTTTCCGTTAGGCTTAGGCCTTGGGAGATGCTCGGTAAGATCAACTATCTTATTTTTTTCTTTTTTTGATAGTGTGCTATCGTCCACTTTTACGGTGGCTCCTGTATACAATGCATCGTCTTTGGGAACATTTTTAGTGAGGTTACATGAAGTAAAAACCAGGAGTACAGAAGCTATGATTATAAAATAGTAATCATTTTTATTTTTGCCCATTATCATTTTCTTTTGCAGAATTCAAAATTGCCTGGCTATCATCAGGTATCTTTGCATCACTCTTTTTGTTTTCTTTTTTTATTTCCCTTTTTTCTCTTTTTTGAGCTTTTGTATGAAAGATTTGCCTGAGCTTATTAAAATCTACAGAGATAATAAAGCTCAATCCATTTTCAATCACATATCCATATAATTCACTTGTGTAATCATTTTTGCGGTAAAACCTCAACATATAGGCCCCGTTCTTACTTAGCTTGTAATCAATGGCAATATTTCCGGCAATACTGCTTTGTTGATTTCCTGCGGGCCTTGGCCCTTCGAGCTGAAAGTCGTTACCAATACTTACTGTAAGCCTGTCATTAAGAAGCCGTTTAGATAATCCAACATTGAAGTCTGTACGGGTTTGCTGCGAGCCTTTTGTATAATCCTGTGTAGATGCCAAATCGAAGTTTATATCTACTCCTTTTATCAATCCTTCTGTAAGCTGGTTAAGTTGCTCCGTAAGCAACTTACTTACACTTTGCCTTGCAAATGTATTAGCATCGAGAGACCCCCCGGCACTATTGTCGAAAGGATTTTCACTCACAAAACGATTAAGTAAAAGCAGCGCAAAAACCTGCTTATTCATTTGGCCTTCTTCCTGCCTCATTTGTGTAAGCTTGGTTTGTACGGTGCTTACTATGTCTTGTGATACGTTATAGCTTCTATCAGCAGGCAGCACAATATCAAATGAAATTTTTGGCTGAAGCAACTCGCCGCTTATACCAAGGTGTACTTCAAAGGGAAGCTTCTGTTTATAGGTTTCTTCTGCATTGGCAGCTAACTGTCCCTGTACAAGATCCAGGGGGGCTGTGTTTGCAACATACACAGCAGTTACATCAACATTTGCAGTGGTAGGCTCGCCAGTCCATACTATGCGGCTTCCAGGTTGAATCACAAATTTTCTTTTGATAAAATTGAAAGACAAATCATAAGAACCTTCGTTGATTTCATAAGAACCGGTTAACGTAATTTTTCCGCTGGCGTCTATGCCGCCAGTCATTTCACCATCACCTTTAATTCGAAGGAAATCACCATTTCCCTGGTCAACAATTAAATTAAATGTTGCATTCCTGTTTATCCTGATATTAATAGAAACATCATAACCCTGCAAAGGTGAAATTTTAAGAGAATCATAAGGCGCCATGAAAAGCGAATCTTCAGCAGTAGCGCTGTAATCAACAAATCTTACAATACCTTCCCTCTGTACAACACTCGGCTCGTTTTGAGGAAGCACCACGCTAAAATTTGTTTGATCGTTTATTGCAAGGTCTCCGTCAACCACTGGCTGTGTTGGTGTTCCGGTAATCTTAAGATTAGTTGAGAATACCATTTTGCCATAGAAAAGCTTATTATCTTTTACAGAGGAATTAATTGCCTGGAAGTTATCAGCTTTTATAGTAAGATCGAAAACATAATCATAAAAATTGGTAGTGTTAAGCATGCCATCAATTACAATTGCATTATCTGCTGTATCGCGAATGGTAAAGGTGCTAAACTTTATCCCTTCGTTATTAACAACTGCAATAGCTTCTTTGTCTACTTTAAAAACATTGTTTAATGCGGTCGCAGTAAATGCTGTTTCATTAAAATTAATTTTTCCATCAATGTTTGGATCCTCGAGCGAGCCGTTCATTGCTATTTTCCCAAACAGATTTCCTCTTGCATTTTTTATGCCTCCTTTTGTAAAACCTTCCAGCATTTTCATTTGCAATGAAACAATATCTACATTAAAATCGTAGCTGCTTTTGTTTTGTGGTTTTAAAAAATAATTCCCCAGAATGTTTATTTCATTTCCATGGCCGGTAAGCCTTACGTCTGCATTAAAAGTATTGGCAACGTTATTATTTACTTTTGCAGTAAGGTTACCTATTGTGTCTTTATAAATGCTCAGGTCCTGAACAGTAATATCTGTTGTGAAATTTGGTTGTGCCTGAATGTTTTTTATTACAGCATTTCCATTGAGAAGCCCCCCCACCAGCAGAGAATCGTTTTGAACAAAGCCAGTAAGTGTTGCAACATTGAAATTTGTAAAATCAATTCTAAGCGGCTTATTGGTACCAGAGCCAACACTATTTATTGCTAATTGCTGGGCACCCTGGCTCAGGTTGAAATTTGTTGCGGTAATATCTTTATTGAAATATTGAATGCTGTTATTATTTGTGGCAGTCCATTTATTGTAATTGAGAAGCAGGCTATCGGGCTTTAAGCTAAAAGTATAATTGTTCAAAGATGGCTGGCTTAATAAGCCTCTTACTACATATTTATTTACAGACTTTGCATCCTTGATATTAAGTATGAAGTCAAGATTATTATGCTGAAGGGTACCATCTAACGTAGTCGCATACATGGCCAGGGATGATCCGCTTTTTAATTGTTTAAGTGACGTATTAAAAGATAATGCACCGTTTTTTGTTAAGGCGCTAAATGTGAGATCATCAATTAATATACCTCCATATATAGTACGAGGTGCTGTCATATATGCATTCCAGCCACTGTCACTTGAAAAATGCGCAGTAAGGTTTACAGGCTTCATTTGCTCCAGGGCCGGAACAAAGGCTTTTAATGCTTCATTGTTGAGCACACCTGCAGAAATTGTAAAATTATAGGGGTCCACTTTTACAATATTTCTTTTTCCTGTTATTGAAAAATAGGGATCAATAGCCTGCTGAAATACATCTGCAAGTTGGGTAAGCTTATATTGCCCTTTTATACCTCCGGAGAGAAAATCACTTTTCAAATAAAGGCTGTGATTTTCCGGGGAATTATCTGCAATTACTTCAAGGGAATCTATTGTAATTCTTTTGCCATTATTTACCAGGATGGAATGACTTATCAATAAATTACCGGCAAGATTATCAGGGTCAACATTTGTAAAATCACCTTCTATTTGCCCATGATATTTCACTGGTTGTGGTGTAAAGCCGAGTGGTTGAGTGTTGATACTGTCAATGGTGGCTTTAAGATGCACTGACGGAAATTTTTGTAAAAATTCTCCATCGGCTGCAACAACAGCTTCCAGGTTTGGATCGTGAATTGAAGCATTTACGTTATATACTTTGTTTGCAATGCTGCCTTTGAAATTTATATTCCTGTAATTGTATTTATTCAGGGTTACATTTCCAATCACTCCATTAAAAGTAGCGTTGGCAGTTTCCGGTTTAAATCCATTGCCTTTTACCTTAAAATCAGCTGTGAGCATTCCAAGTTGCGGATTTTTCATTAGTATGCCAAGGTTAAGATTTCGGGCATTAACGGCCAGATCATACTTTGCACGGTTTTGGTCAGTTATATTTATAAGGGTTCCTTTTACTTTGGCACCACCAAGGGTACTGTTCATCGTGAGGTCAGTATACAAATTATTCATCCCACCTTTAATTCTCCCTGATGCCGAAAATGCTGAAGGAATAGTTATGTTTGGCGGTAATGTATTGGAAGGTATGAAAGAAGAAATGTCCTTTGCTGAAGATTGAAACTTTTGAATAGTAAGGTCAGCAAATAATTTATTGGGATTGGGTAATCCCCTAATTACACCGCTTGCACTTATATTGGTTGCAGTAAGGCCTCTAATATTTAATTTTTTAAAATTAAGATCATTAACCCTGCCGGTAATTTTTGCATCAACATATAATGTGGAATTTGGCGAAATTGATGAAGCCTGTGCACCAAGAGCAGGTATAAAAGTGAGCAGGTCCTTCATTGCAATTTTGCTATTTTCCAAATCAACATCGAGCGACAATACCCCAGGATCTTTTTGCAATGCTGCAAGCGAAGGATAAGTTATTACTGCTGATCTTTTAATTTCTGAACCGGGAGTTTCTATTAATAAATTTTGCAAAGAAATACCGGTAGGATTCATAGAAAAATCTGCGGTAAGATTATTTAAAATAAGGCCGCTTTTTTCTTTAAGGCTTGCAGATTGAATTGAAACAATAGTAGTATCAAGGCTGTATTGCAGGCCGGAAGCTTTTAGTGAAATATCCTGGAGGTATAAATGGACATAGTCTATTCCTTTGGGAACATGTGGGGCAGATATGTCGTCAAATTTAAGGTTGCTATTATTGATTACGAGGCCCGATGAAATTATTTTGAAAGGCGGTGTAGGGGCAACCGTTAGTACTGAGTCTTTCGGTTCATCTTTCAAAGCTTTGGAATCTGTTTCTATATTTATTGATGAATTATTTAGATTAGCATCATCAAGTGTTATGATACTGTTTTTAAGATCAATGGTTTTAGGGTGTATGGTGAGATCGCCAATTACATAAGAAGATTTTAAATGTGAAGGCTCACTGTTGAATGCTACATTAACATCACTTATCAGCATTTCCTTATTTAAAAATTTTAAATAGTTACCGGGGTCGGCTGAAGCTTCTGCTACCGTTTTTTCTATTGTTTTTTGCAGTGGCTTTACCTGGTAAAAATGTCCTTTCAATCCCTTTAAAGTAATTGATGGCATGTCAAACAATAGATGTGCAGGGTCGAAGGTGGTGATTTTTGTATCTAGGTGGCCGAATGAAAGATCCATATCATTACCTGTATACGGATCGTAATAAATTACCCTTGTATTATTTACCAATATCCTGTCTATGCTCATTTTCATGGTGGAGGAATCTGGTGTAGTAGCTTCCTTCGATTGCTCTCCCATAAATGCATCGGTGATAAACTGGAAATTGAAAACAGAATCAGGTGGAGTCCGTTTGATTTTTGCTGTAATATTGTTTAATGATATTTCCTGTATCTCAATGTCCCTGTTCAAGAGCTTAAACATACTTATATCCACCTTAAGCTCTCCACCATATAAAAGCGTGTCTTTGCTTTGATCTTCTATATAAATATTTTGAAGAGAAAGTGCCGTCGGAAATTTAATATCGAGTTTCCCGATTTCAACTTTGGTATGCAATTTATTTTCAAGATAGCTTACTACTTTTTTACGGGCAAAGTTTTGAACTGCAGGAACCTGTATCAGGATTAAGATGAGAATTATGAGAAAGACAAGAGATGCAAGAATCCAGGCAACTACCCTTCCTGTTTTAGCTAAAAGTGACCTTTTCTTTTTAGGCGCTTTAGGTTTTTCTGATTCCATATTTTTTTCACGGGTAATTTAAATGATCTATACCTCAAAATCCAAACCAATTAATACAGGATGATTACGGGAATCAACAGCTTAAAAAATTCAAATTTAAAATATCTTTAAGAAGGACAAATTTAGTTCAATTTAAATTTTTAATGTAAATAGCTCCAGACTGCTGCCTTTGCCTTTTAATTCAACTTCACCAAGGCTTTCAGTTTGCCATTCTTTAAGATCAATATTATCTACGAAGGCTTTTGAGACAATAAAATGATGATTTAGCTCATTGCATGCGCTACGGATACGTGCCGTTGTGTTCATAGTATCACCACTCATGGCAAGGTCCTTTTTTACCACCCCAATTTCCCCAACTGTAACCTCGCCCAGGTGTATACCTACCCTAAACTCAGGGACCATTCCGTACTTTCTTCTGAAATGCTCACTTCTCTTCTGAATATTTTTCCTTGATTCAATTACAGCGTCCAGGCATTTTCTTGTATTCCCTTGCTTAAATAACCAGGAGCATACCACTTCATCGCCTACATATTGGTATATGGTGCCGTCAAATTCAATGATTGCCTGCGATATCCTGTAAATGAAATCTCGTATAAATTCAAAATATTGCGAATGGCCCAGCTTTTCAGCAATAGGTGTGGAATCTTTCAGATCAATAAACATCACAATGCGCTTCTCAACTTTTGGATTCGTATATTTTCCACGAAGTATATCAAGAAACACTCCCGGGGAATATTTTTCATTGATAATAAGAATAAGCTGTGTTACAAAAAAAATGATCATCCAAAAAATAATTTTTTTCAGCAACCAGTTTTTATATAAAGCATACGCTTCTATTACACTCAACGCTTTTCCGGTACCTTGTTTTAAAACAAGAATTGAATTAGCATACTGTATGGTAAAAGTAAGTACCAAAGCGGAGCCGAGGAGTATTAAGCTTTTAAATAAAAAATTTAACCAAAGTGGATATCTCCTCGACATTTTGCGAAGCCTGTACACAAAAAGGTAGCCCATAAAAAGACTCACTGAAAACATAAGGCCTTCCCGAAACCATAAAGTATTCACACGTTCCTGGTGTTCGTCCCGTAGGAGGACTACAACATAATCTGTCACCGTCCAAAAAAGCGCAATATAAAATACGGTTTTAAAACGAAGCTTGTTTACATGTGAGATATGGAAAAATCTGCTGAATGCACTCATTATTTAGTTGCTAAAATATTGTAGATAGATTGTTGTGCATTGATTATAGTTGTACCATCGTGGTTTATTTTTTGTTGAATGCCATCTGAAACAATAACAGCTTTGTCATTATCTGCCCATTGTATTTTGAAATATTCAAGTAACTCTTTTTTACATTCTTCGTTTTTTATGCGCACATATACTTCTATCCTGTGCCTGAGATTGCGTGTCATTAAATCTGCTGAACCCATCAGGGCTTCCGCATTATCATCAGTACCAAAAAATAAAAGCCGCGAATGTTCCAGGTACCTGTCTACAATACGCTTTACCGTTATATTATCACTTTCACCAGGTAAGCCCGAAACGAGGCAGCATATGCTTCTCACAATTAAATGAATTTTTACACCTGCTTGCGAAGCTTTATAAAGAAGGCCTATAAAATAAGGCTCTTCGATATTATTCACTTTTATACGTATAAGCGCTTCTTCACCCCGCTTTGCTTTTTCAATTTCATTGTTAATTAATCTTTCAAGTTCGTCTACCATGTTGAATTGAGCTACAAGCAGGTCCTTGAATTTTATGTCAGTTTTTTCAACTGGCAATTTTTTTAATTCCAAAAATTTAAACAGTTGTAAAAGCTCTTTGCATATTTCAACATCGGTGGTCATCAATACATGATCCGTATAAAACTGGGCGGTTATTTCATTAAAATTACCAGTGCTTAATATGGCAAAAGATTGCTTCCCTGCTCCCTTTTTTTTTCTCACCAAAGCAATCTTTGAATGTACTTTTATATCAGGAATACTGTAAATAATTTTTACCCCGGCATCCTTCATAACTTTACTCCATTTAATATTATTTGCTTCATCAAACCGTGCTTTAATTTCAATAAAAGCAATAACGTTTTTCCCATTTTTGGCAGCACTTATAAGCGCATTTATAATGTGTGACTCTTCTGCTACCCTGTATAAAGTAATAAAGATATCAGTTACTTCAACATCTACCGCTGCCTGGTTAAAAAATGAAAGTACCGGATTGTATGATTGATAGGGTATGTGTAAAAGAACATCGTCCATTATAAGGACATTGAAAATATCTCCGCTGTTCAAAACATGTGATGATGAGAGTGGTTTTCTCTTTTCATAAATAAGTTGTTTGTCGAAGGTTGGGAACTTTATAAGATCACTAAGGTTATGATACCTGCCCCCGGCAAACATATCTTCAGACGTTACATTAAAAGCCGATGCAAGAAACATCTGCAGGTTAACCGGCATGCCCTCTTCAAATAGAAAACGCGAAGGAAGTCCAAAATCCCTCTTTTTAAGCTGGCCTTCAATCTTTGATAACAAGTTTCCGCTAAATTCATCCGCAAGATATAATTCAGCATCGCGGTTAACTTTAATGCTGTACACTCCCTGTATATGAAGGCCCGGAAAAAGATGCACAAGATTTTCCCGCACAATATCATCAACGAAAATCACGTATTCATTTCCGTCCAGGGGAGTGAGTGTAAAAAACCGTTTTATTTTTTCTGATGGAATATTTACAATCGCTTGTTTTAAAGGGCTATCGGTATTTTCCTCTAAAGTGATTACGAAATAGAGATGATTGTTTTCGGGCATGAAGCCATTTTCAGGTTTACCATCGAGATAAATTATCTGGATAAAAGAAAGAACATGTGAAAGAAAAATTTCTCTTATTTCAGGAAGATGCCTGGTGCTTATGGGCATATTATAATAGAAAATAATTCCTTCTTTTTTAAGTAGCGGTAAAATTTCTTCGTGAAGAATTGACCCAAAATAATTGAGATGCTTCTTTATTTCCTCTTGAATTTTTTCTGCGATATTTTCTTCAACACCTTGTATGGCTTTTAATGTTTTTTTATTTAAAATAGAAAGCGCAACTACTCCCGGGTACCTGACCCTGAAAAATTCATCCAGGTTGGAAGAAAAGATTGCAAGAAATTTCAATCTCTCAAAAAGAGGAACGTCAGGGTCTGCAGCTTCCTGTAAAACCCTTAGGTTGAAACCAAGCCAGCTAAGGTCCCTGTTATAAATGGTCATAAAATTAAAGCGAATTTATAGAGGTGAGCCTGTGCCGTTAATTACGGTGCCTGTTGACTCGCCATTGTTAAGATATGCGGCAATGGCAAATGCAATTACAGAAACAATAATTCCAATCATAAAAACATTATAGGCAATGCGTATTAACCTGTATTTTCTACCGAGTACTACGCCCAGGAAATAGATGTCCTTAATGAGAGATCCATAGAGATAATCGGTATCAAGCATTAATTGCCTCATGGCTGAATTGTATTGCTCGTAAGTTGCTTTATGAAAATTACCAAAAAATAAAAGATTTGTTTTTTTCTGTGCAATATCTTCCTCAGTAAAAGTGCCTTCACTTATTTTGGGCCTTGTTGCTAAAATGGATATAATAATTGTAGTGACCGCGGATACTAAAAAAATTACTGTAGGTATTGTTAAATAAGGCTCTTCCTGTAATTTGCGTAGAAGCACACCCAAAATCACTGAAATAATAATTGCATTTACTGAAATAAGAATGTTGGCTTTATGATCGGCCATATCGCTAAGCTTTAAATGATTCTCTGATGTGAGGCGCAGCATAGTCTGTATACCTTTGCTCATCAGCCCACTTTTATCTTTTTCCAATCCTGATAATGTTCCAACTTCAGATTTGCCTTTTTCTAATCCTGATAAAGTGCTAACTTCTGATTGGTTTTCATTCTCCGCCTTAGCAATTTTTTTATTTAATTTTTTCATGTTTTTTTCTTTTCTCTCAGTTAATAACTCTTTGGCGTAATTGGTATAAAACTGGTGTGTTTTCAGCATGGTTATTGTGTCCAGGTCAAACTTTTTATGGTCGCTATCTCCACATCTTAAGGAACGTTCTTCAAAAGCCCGTTTGTTAGTATACTTGAAATCTTTGGTTCCAAGATGATAAGTATCCGCATCACAAATTATTTGCTGAAGTAAGTTCTTGGGATTTCTTGGTAGCCGGGTTGACATGATACATTCTTCAACCTGGCCAATAATTTTTTCATCTTCAATATGGTCCTTCATAAATTTTCTCATGATCTCACAGCTCATTTGCTCATGTTTGGAAGGCTCAGTAAATAAATGGCCGGTATCATGAAACCAGGAAGCGGTAAAAAGAATGAGCATTTCATCTTCAGTTACTTTGTAATGGCCTGCAATTTCCTGCGTACGCTTTACTACAGTTTGGGTATGCTCAAGACTATGAAACATTAGGGCAGGCGCATGTATTTTCTCAAATAAACCTGTCACATATTCCTCGATCTTCCTGTACAATTTGAGATAATCCATGGTTAGTAAGTTATATTAAATTTTGTACCAACTGAAAAATTAAAAAGGCTTCCCTCACCTGAGAAAGCTATGGTGGCCGAAACTATTGCAAAATTATATGGTGAAAAATAAAAGCCACCCCCAAAAGAATCGTGCCATTTATGTGATGTCTCATTTTTGATCCTAACTTTTCCAATTTCATTAAAAGCTAATATTCCTACATCGCCGGGGACAATATATGAGCTTGAAGTAAACAATTTATAACGAGCTTCGAATGAACCGTAGAGAATTGATTTACCTGCAAACCTATCTTTGGTAAATCCCCTTAAATAATTATTAGACCCGAGCGTAAGCGCCTGGAAGTATTCATAATTTTTATTAAAAATTTTACCATAACCTAGTCTGAGAACAAAAATGATTTTTGTCGGTTCACTGAAACTTGCATTTAAAGTCATGTCAGCAGTAAGCTTTGTAATGGTTTTGCTGTTATCATTTAACCCCGCTAATGAAGTAAGCTCTGTGTTAAATGAAACACCCCTTGTTGGTAAAAATTCTTTATTTAAATTATTAAAGACAATACCAGCCTTGGCACCTGCATAAGATTTATTAGAATAGATACTCGCCGAGTCAAGTCCTGCCAGAACCGGGTGTGTCAATATGTTGTCCTTGTTACGAAAATTATTATTCCAATAATGAAAATAAGATGGACCTGCATATAATTGTAAATGACCGGTGGGAGAACGTTTGCGCAATAGGACGTCTCCCGAAAAATCGCTATAACGCACATTATAAAAATCAGCATTTTTCGAAGGATCCTTTTTCGTTTCATTACCAAATCCGTAAAAGTTATTTAGTACAGTATTATAAACCTGCCCATTTACTAATACATCATATTTGCCAAGGCGCTTATTAAACTCACCGCTATATTTGGCCTGGTAAGCACCGGTTTTAAAGCTAAGCAAAGCGAATATGCGTTGGTAAGTTGAATAAGGTTCTTTTCTGAAACTATAGGTCTTATAAGAATAACCGATTCCTGCGAGAAATTTATCTTCTTCGTTAAAGCTAACAGCCAGTAAAGGGAGCCTGTAGCTATTGTAATTATACCCAGCAATGTTATAATAGTTTACCTCAGGATTACTTGAAATTCCGATACCACTCTTATGTGCATTCTGAACATAGTTGCTATCCGGCGTGTAATCAAATACTTTATTCCTTACATTCCCTTTTATATTGAAAGTATCTTTGCCCCTGCCTCCGATGATTCTTAATTTTATTTTAGTATTCACTGTAGAGTCTATATCAAAATAATCATTTCCGTTTAGTCCGTAGAGATTTATGTATTTCGTATCACGCCTGGTAAAGATGCGGTCAAACATTACATCTGATGTATCAGCATTTTCCTTAAGTTTATAAACCTTTACATGCAGGTTATTGCCTGAATTAAATAGTTTGAAATATTCACTTTTATTACTGCCAAGAACATTTACTTCTTTTGCCAAAAAACGATAATATTTTATACCGGCTGTACTAAGAAGATCCCTGCGGCTTTTTAATTTTTCAGGTATGATTTTTTTATCAAGCTCATAGATTTTTGGTGGTAATTGTTTTACTGCATTATTAATTACGCTATCTGTTTCATTTGCCTGGAATTGCTTTATGATCCTTTTCCAGGCAGTAGCATCGAGGTTATTCATAAATAGCCTGTCGAAATTTCTTTCCTGGTAGTTGAACCATTTAATATTATAGAAATGCTTTTTAAAACCCTGCAGGAAAGGTAAAGTAGCAAAACTCAGGCTTTTCACAAAAGGTCCATTTGAATTAAAAAAAGCTTCGTCCCTGTCACGTGGAATAGGATAATATAACTTGCCAGCGCCGGTATCACTCGTACCAAATTTCCATTGATCAAAATGCCGGTCCCAATCGCCAATCATCATATCGAGTAGCCGTGCCCGTAATATTGCTTCCTGGTCTATGTGATTTTTACTGTCTTCAAGTATTCTGTCAACAATTTTTGCTGTGCTTTTAGTGTTTTTTTCATCTGCAGTAACATTTTCTTTTTCAAGAAGGCAAACTTTTTTTGCAAAAATTTCCCTATATTTTCCAAGTGCAGGATCATCCGGCACATAATAATAAGTTGGGTTCGAATGTTCGATTCCGGCTGCTTCTGCAAGTGGCGGAATGGTAAGTGCAGCATAAGGATGTTCTGCCGAAATCATATCCTTTATTATTTTTTTCGGAACTAAACCTTCCAATTCCTGTGCGATTACTCCTTCGGGATTTTTATCTACGGTACGCAACTTCCATGTATTGCCCTTTTTATCTTTCAGTGTTAATGATTTAGTTTGTTTCCCTCCTCCAAGCCCTTCAATAGTATATCCGCCATTTTCTTTATCAATTTTAAACACTTTTAAATTGACCGGCATAGCCCAATGCTTGCGATAATTTCCGCCTAACAAAAATTTATGTATACCGGAAGCGTCCTTATAATTTGTATCTACTGCAACGGTAACACTATCTGCAAAATGCATTGTGGGTTCTGCTTGCGGAATCTTTGTTGTGCTATCTTTCGAAGATTTTAAAATAGAGGAAAAATTAAAAAGATTTTTAGAAAAAGAATGGCGTACAGAATCTTTAGTAACTGTGTAAAAATCTGCATGTACATTTTTGTTTGTAGAAATTTCTAATGTGGCAAATCCTAATGAATCTGCACCATACATCAATTTCTTTCCACGATTAAGTCTCGTGTGTTTTGATCCTGCACCGCTTACGAGATAATAATAGCTGCTGTCTTTGATTAGTTGTAACGTATGCTCATGCCCGGCGACAAAAATTAAATTTGGATGTGTGTGAGCGATGCTATCTACTCCCTTAATCATATTTTCGTATGCGGGAAAACGCAAATCCTCAGGTGTTCCAAATGTGCCCCTGGCAAGGATATAAACAAAGCCAATAGGAATAGGAATATATAACTTTGGATTAATATCTATTAAGGGAAATAGCAACAGTTTTGCAGGAAAATACCCACCATGTATACCATTGCTTCGAAGGGTATGATGGCCAGCCAGAATCACAAGTTTATCAGCGTTTCTGTCAAGTATATCTTTCAGTTCATAATAAAACTGCTCCGGAGTTTTTGAATCACAATCCGATTCTATTCCCGGTCTCGAGCCCGGTTTTCTTATAAACCATTCGCTATCGTACATCACTAAAACAATGTCCTTGGTAATTTGTTTTTCTACCGGTCCCGGACAACCATCCTCGGGGAAAAAATGCACATTTGGATTCCCGGTTTTATTTACATCGTTTACATAAGCTCCCTGACGTTTTATTATGTCGGTACCGTCCGGGGCTAAATTTGCCCAGTCATGATTTCCGGGAATAAAAAACACTCTGGCTTTAGTACCTTGTGCAATGTTTATTTGTGAATCCAATATTGATTTCAAATGTGCGTAATCCGGCGCACGATCATCTGGTAAACCATAGTTGTATAAATTATCACCCAAATAAATGACAGTAGTTTTATCATTCAAGGGGATTAATTTTTTGGCTGCATCTAAAACAGGCTCCCGACCAAAATTCAACTCGCCTGCATCACCTATAAGTATAATCCTTTGCTGGATAGAATCTTCCTGTGCAACACAATAGTTTTGAAAAACCGATAAAAATATAGCCACTAATACAAAGGTCTTACACATCAACTTTTCTTTTTTGGTTTGAATATTAATAAAGTAGCCGAGCTATATTTATCTATAGTTTCATTGGAAACAAGCAGGTCGCCCCATGGAGTAAAGGTGATTCCTTCCGGCTTATTGAATATTTTGGGATTTAAAGTATACACTTCCTTCATATTGCCCTTATGGTCAATAACAACAATGATTTCATTGGTAGAAGACACTATCCAGATGTCTTTCGTAATTGGATTGACAGCGGCAGCGGAGGGCCTGAATTTTATTTTTTCAGCGCCAATTTTTTCTGCAATAGGAGCCAGTGCGATTTTGAATATGGAAGAAGTATATTTATCGGAAACAGGGTCATAGAGCCAGGCAGTTGTAAATTGAGAATCATCATCTTCACAATCCTTACAGATCATAACAAAGCCTTTGTATTCTTCGTCATAATAAAGCGACTCAAATTCATTTTTCTTAGTATTGTTTCCTGGAAAAACGGTGCGCCGGTTAAACACCGTATCGCCATGTGGCGCAAAATTTAATTTTTCTATATTCCCATTGCTTTCCAAAACGTAGAATGAACTATCCTTCAGCATCACATCTTCATAGTCCCTTTTTTTATCAAATGGCCATTCTTTTATCAGGAAGCCCTTTTTCATATAAATTTTATAAAGCAGGCCGGTTTCATCAGAAATAGCAAATACACTACTATCCTTATCATAGAAACTAATTCCGGATATCTCAGCAAGTGCATCACCTAATACCAGCTTTGAAGGGTTATTTAAATCATATTCCCCTGAAGCCAGTGTAATTTTATGTTCAAAGGATTTACATCCGGTTGCCATATACAGAAAAATAGATAGAGGGAAGATGAAAAGTAAATTCCGGTTTAGCATATTCAATTCGAGTGTTCTATCGTGTAAGTAAATAATTCAGGATGAATAAAATTACAATACATTACGATCAAATTAATAATAAGTGTTTTTTTAATGATACAGCATTCTATTTTTCTGTGTGGTGACTATACAAAGATGATATATGAATCTGTCAGGATTCTGTAATTTTTTATCCGTGGATAATGTAATTAATTTTATGGCTTATGTTTTTGATTGCTTGTTAAAAGTTTTTTTTAATTCTGAAAATTTAATTGATTAAATATTTATAATGAAATATTCACTTACCACAAATTTTATTGACGGCAAATTTATAAACTCCTCTTCATCAAAAACACTGGAAGTTGTGTCCCCCGTTGACGGTACTTTACTTTCCAAAGTTTGCCTTTCATCACCTGCTGATCTTGAGGAAGCAGTAGCCTCTTCAGCAAAAGCATTTATATCCTGGAGTAAAATTCCCGTTAAAGAAAGGGTGCAGGTTTTCTTTCGTTATAAAACTTTATTGGAAAAAAATTTAGATTCATTGGCCGAATTATGTTCTGAAGAAAATGGAAAAACAATGGCGGAGTCCAGAGCAGAAATTGAAAAGTGCATAGAGCTTACCGAATTTGCCTGTTCACTTCCGCAGTTGGTTGCCGGTGAATTGCTGGAAGTAAGCCGGGGAGTTGAATGCAGAACAGAACATGTGCCGCTGGGTGTTGTAGCATCTATTGTACCATTTAATTTTCCAAGCATGGTCCCCAACTGGACAATACCCAATTCAATTGCTTTAGGAAATTGCATGATCATGAAACCTTCGGAAAAAGTTCCTTTAAGTGTGGGTAAACTGGCGTTGTTATTAAAAGAGGCTGGTTTACCTGATGGTGTTTTGAATATCGTTCATGGTGATCAGGAAATTGTTGAGGCCATTTGTGATCATCCGGGTATTGAAGCCATTTCATTTGTAGGCTCAACAAAAGTTGCAAAAATTGTTTACCGCCGTGCGACGCAGAATTATAAAAGATGCCTTGCCTTAGGAGGTGCAAAAAACCACCTGATAGTGTTACCAGATGCCATACCCGAAATGACCGCACAAAATGTTGCAGCCAGCATGAGTGGATGTGCAGGCCAGCGTTGTATGGCGGCAAGTGCCATGGTAGGCGTAGGGGATGTTGATAATATTATTGATAAAATTTGCGATGAAGCAAAAAAAATAGTTCCCGGTAAAAACCTGGGAGCGATAATCAATAAAGCTTCTCAGCAAAAAATAGAAAAATATATTACAGATGCAGAAGAACAGGGCGCTAAAATTTTGGTAGATGGAAGGAAGGTGACTGTGGAAGGGAGGGAAAATGGTACTTATATTGGCCCTACCGTTATCGATTATGTAACACCTGATATGTCCGTTGCAAAAGAAGAAATTTTTGGACCTGTTATTAGTATTATGAGAACAAAAACTGTTGATGAAGCCCTGGCAATTGAGAATGCAAATCCTTATGGAAATGCAGCGAGCGTATTTACACAAAACGGGGGAATGGCTAGATACATTATTGAAAAAGCAAGTGCAGGTATGGTAGGAGTGAATGTAGGGGTGCCGGTTCCAAGGGAGCCATTTTCTTTTGGTGGATGGAACGAAAGTAAATTTGGTGTTGGCGATATTACCGGTAAAAGTTCTATTGAGTTTTGGACAAAGCTTAAAAAGTCAACTGTAAAATGGAATGCTGAGGCGGGAATAAACTGGATGAGCTGATTGAATTGACGATGAAAATTGAAGGGCTTTTTGCATAATTTCAACTTATAGAAAAGTGAAAAATATAATTGATCAATTTTCCCTATCCTTTCTGATAAGAATATTTTTCCGACGCAAAAAACTCGACATTAGCTGCTACATATTCCAGATCTCACTCTTAGTAATCAATTAACTCTGCGATTTGATAAGGGGTAATTCAGTTTATTAGTTTTTAATTAAATTTGCAGCCTTATAATATAAACACCAACTAGTGGCACTTATAAAAAGTATTTCCGGTATAAGAGGGACAATTGGGGGTAAGCAGGGAGCTAATCTTTCACCTTTAGACATTGTGAAATTTACCGCAGCTTATGCAAGTTGGGTGCAAGCTTCTTCAGAAAATAAGAGCATTGTAATTGGCAGAGACGGTAGAATGAGCGGAGAAATGGTTAGTAATCTTTGCGCTAACACGCTGCTTGCCTGCGGCTTTAACGTGATTGACCTTGGCATTACTACAACACCTACTGTTGAAATTGCAGTGAAAGAAGAGCAGGCAGCAGGAGGAATAATATTAACTGCAAGCCACAACCCAAAAGAATGGAATGCTTTAAAGCTGCTAAATAGTGAAGGAGAATTTTTGAATTCACAAGATGGCGCCAGGATACTGGATATCGCAGAAAAAGAGGATTTTACTTTCGCTATCGTTGATAAAATGGGTAAATATTTTTTTGACAATTCTTATTTGCAAAAACACATTTCAGCAGTTGTAAATTATCCGCTGGTTGATGTTACAGCTATCAAAAAAGCAAAGCTTAAAATTGTTGTTGATGCTATCAATAGTTCAGGCGCCATTTTTATTCCTGCTTTATTGAAAGAATTGGGTGTAAAAGATGTGACCGTTATAAATGATGAAGTCAACGGAAAATTTGATCATAATCCTGAGCCATTGCCTGAACATTTAACTACTTTAAGCAATGAAGTAAAAAAACGGAATGCATCACTTGGTATTGCGGTTGATCCTGATGTTGACAGGCTTTGTTTTGTATGTGAGGATGGAAGTATGTTTGGTGAGGAGTATACATTGGTTGCCGTTGCTGACTATGTTTTGAGCCAACGAAAAGGAAATACCGTAAGCAATATGTCGTCGACCAAAGCACTTAAGGAGGTAACACAAAAACACGGAGGCGACTACTTTCCTTCTGCAGTGGGCGAAGTAAATGTTGTAAATAAAATGAAGGAAGTAAATGCAGTTATTGGTGGCGAAGGAAACGGAGGAATAATTGTTCCTGATTTTCATTATGGCCGTGATGCGCTTATAGGTATCGGTTTATTTCTTACGCACCTGGTTCACTCCGGAAAAAGCATAAAGCAATTTCGGGGCACTTTTCCTGATTATTTTATTTCTAAAAATAAAATTGCACTTGAAACAAGTGTTGATGTTAAAGAAGTTTTCAAAAAAATAAAGGATAAATACAAGAACAATCCTATAAATACGGATGATGGTTTAAAAATTGAATTTGATAAAGACTGGGTACACCTGAGAACCAGTAATACAGAGCCTATCATAAGAATTTATTCTGAAAGTAATTTTGAAACCACTGCCGAAAATATTGCAAAAAAAATCATGAAGGATATTCATGAAGCTATCTAATAATTTATTTTCAACTGAGGAATTTTAAATCATATTACATTGCATTGATTTAAAATTTACCTGACATTTTAAAGACAATTTCTTCACGCCTGATAAGTATGCAAAGAATTTATTTTGACAATGCGGCTACCACAGCTCTTGATCCCGAAGTGTTTGATGCTATGATGCCTTATTTTACTGAGAAATTTGGCAATCCATCATCCATTTATTCTTATGGGCGTGAGACGAGGATGGCCATAGAAAATGCCAGAAAATCTGTTGCAAAAATTTTGAATGCACATCCCGCAGAAATTTTTTTCACAAGTGGTGGAACTGAAAGCAGCAATACAGCCATTTCCGGATCTGTTTATGATCTTGGTTGCACGCATATAATTAGTTCTCCCCTGGAACATCATGCCACATTGCATTGTGTAGAAAACCTGCATAATAAAGGTGAAGTTGAATTGAGCGAAGTAAAAGTGTTGCCTAACGGCAACATAGATATAAACGACCTGGAAAAACTGCTTGAAGAGAGTAAACAAAAATGCTTTGTAACCTTAATGCACGCCAATAATGAAACAGGTAACATTACAAACATTGAAGAAGTAGGCATTCTTTGCAAAAAACATAGTGCCATATTTCATTCAGATACAGTTCAGACAGTTGGCCATTATTCATTTGATTTAAGAAAATTACCCGTTCATTTTATTACCGGTGCCAGCCATAAATTTCACGGGCCAAAAGGTGTAGGTTTATTATATATAAATGAGAATATAAAAATCAAGCCTTTCATCAAAGGTGGAAGCCAGGAAAGAAACATGCGTGCCGGTACTGAAAATATTTATGGAATTGTTGGTTTTGCAAAAGCGCTTGAACTCGCTACCTTAAATCATGATAAAGACAGCCTGCAAATAAGGGAATTAAAAAATTATATGCGTGAAAAACTTCAGCAAAATATTCCTAATATTTATTTCAACGGTGATTGCGATGGAAACAGCCTTTACACGGTGTTAAGCACTGCATTTCCAAAAACAGAAAAATCGGAGATGCTACTTTTCAATCTTGACATAAATAACATTTGCGCAAGCGGTGGCAGCGCCTGTACTTCAGGGGCCGATATGGGAAGCCATGTGATACGTGCGATTAATAATAATCCAAATTATATTACTGTAAGATTTTCATTTAGTAAATACAATACCACTGAAGAGGTAGATATCGTTGTGGAAAAACTGAAGGATATGATTTAATGATTATTGAAGCCCACTTTTCTTAATATTATCTACTATTGGAACTGCTCACATTTTAATGTTGCCACCGTCCTGCGAACGCAGTAACGACTATGGCTATCCCAAAAAAAGAAAGAACTAAAAAAGAAACCTTTAAACTTGTCAGCCCGGAAATAAAACCAATAAATGGAGGGCCAATTAAAAGCCCGATCATTGCTATAGATGATACTGCAGCTATTGCAACAGGCGCAGGCAAAATTTTAATTTTGCCTGCAGCGCTGAATACCAATGGTACGGCAGGTGAAACGCCTACTCCTACAAGGAACAATCCAATGGTTGCGGGCAATACAAATGGAAATAAAACTGCTATTAACAAACCTGTAGTTGTTGAGATGCCACAAAGAATCATAATTTTTTTAAAGCCAATGCGATGCGTAAGCCAGTCAGTTATAAAGCGAACAAATGTCATTGAAATCATAAATGCAGTATAGCCAAAGCCGATGAAAGCTTTTTGAGCTACCACCACTTTTTTAAAATAAACACCGCTCCAGTCAAACATGGCACCCTGGCATATCATTGAGCAGAAGCCAATAATACCCAGGCCTATTAATGCTTTATCAGGTTTTGTAAAAAATGGGCGATTCTCTTTCGGCCACACGCTTTCATGAATAAGGTATGGAGCGCATAGCAGGAAACATACCATTGAAATTATAGCTATCAGCAGGAGATGTGAAGAAACAGGAAATGACCTTGCAATAAAATACGTACCCAATGATGCTGCAACAAGTCCCGCAACACTCCACATTCCATGAAAAGAAGAGATAATGGTTTTATTGTACAATGACTCCAAAGCAAGGGCCTGCGTATTGATAGCTATATTTACAATATTACCTGCAGCTCCAAAAAGAAAAAGATAAATTGTAATTTGAAAAGCATTTTGAGAAAAGCCAATTGCCGCCAGTAACAATGCATAAATAAAAGTAGAAATAATGGTTATTTTCCGGCTTCCGAATTTCGAGCTTAAATAACCGGAAAAAGGCAATGCAAGAAAAGAACCGACAGGCATTGAAAGAAGAACGGCTCCCAAGCCGGAATCAGAAAGGTGAAGCTGTTGCTGGATGGCGGGAATACGGGAAGCCCATGAGGCAAAAGTGAAACCGAAAAAAAAGAAAAGCAGGCTGATCCTTATTCTTATGGCCTTAAGAGGCTTTTGATTTATTCCCATTGAGGTGCAAATATCAAATTATATTTGAGAGTTAATAATTTCTAAAAAATAAATGTTTACCCAGTGAACAGGTATATTCCTATCACTACTCGGGTTTTCTTTTATGGGATTATTCTTCGTTTTAGGAAAAAAAGAGAGGACATTACCTTGCTCAGCGATTGCAATGATCCGGTTACACCACCCGTTTCAATAGTGCCTTCTTCCTGGCGGATGTCCTCACCCAACATTATTGAATCACCTTTCATTCTTATATGTGTTAAATATGATTACTGTATATTATTCTAAGATAATATTAATACAACGATGTCGGGTTAGGATACCTGCCAGGGACGGGACGAATCGGAATTGTAGATGTAGAATATTCTAATTATTTTTAAGGAAGAGAACAGCAATAATTGCAAATATTTATGAGCAAAAGCATTTTAGCTATAATAATAATTATTTCTTGTTTATCGGCTTGTAAAAAAAGCAGCCCTCCGGAAGACACATGTCATAAACACCCGATTTCTTTAAAATTTGGAATTATGGTTGCAAATGCCACAGGTACATGGCATGTGACTCCAAATGTTGTTTTGAATACTGTTGACCGACCAAGCTATTTACTGCCAACATCAAATGGCAAAATAGTTTTTACAGCTCAGGTTAGTAACTTTTATGGTTGTGATTGCCAATCTAATAATATTGGCGGAACTAACATTGAGGCCCTCATAGTTGACAATAATGAACTGAGTAATGTGTTTTACGATTCTGATACTACTGGAGTCAATGTCCCCCCTATTCCCTTTACCGCTTATGTTATTTTGGGAACCGATACAATAATTAAAAAGCAATTGATTTTTCCAGACCCGAACCCAATATACCAGGGGCACTCTTTAATATTCTTAAGCGGTTGTTTAACAAAATTATAAAGCACAGTAAGTTCGAAAATTTTTCCATTTGTATTTCCTAAGCAACGCCTCCTTTTAGGGACGTTGCATGCAAGTATAAAGTTCACTTTTATAAATGCTGGCTCTGCGCTTCTTCTGGCAGGTGCCCTCACATTCTTGAATCAACTTTCATTTTTGTAGGTGGTAAATATGATTGATGACTTTTTCGCCGCATGAATATTTAAAAGATTGCTTTATATTATTCTAAGATATTATTAATACAGCAATGTTGGGTGAGGACATCAGTCAAGTACGGGACAGACTAATTGGAGAATATCTTGTCCAGCTTTTGTCTAATACTATTTTGAATTTCAGATCGGACTTTATTTTTAGGCAAATTTTTATGGTCAATCATTGCCAGTGTTTTGCCATTGTCTTTTTCAAAGGTTGCAATGACTATTTTACTTCCGTTTTTTAATTTAGCTTCCTTAATATTTTCTCGCCTGGTCGCCTGAAATACTAAGTTTGTATCTTTTGTCATTTCATCTTCTAATTTTTTGAGAATAACGTCTTTGGGTAATGATAAAGTCTTTTGTGCCGAGGTTGTGAACTTTTTTTTATTATTTGATATTTTTATCTTCAAATTATACGATATTATTCAATCCAAACTTTACTGCTTTTAGATCAAGTGAATTTATTTTTGTTCTCATATTAAAGCTGGATCCTCCCCTTCTTACCAATGGGTTTTCTCACTCTAAATTCTTGAATCACCTTTCATTCTTGTAGGTGTTAAATATGATTGACGACTTTTTGGCTCACCCTAATATTTAAAAGATTGCTGTATATTATTCAAGATAATAGAATTATAAAAACATTTTTTAGTTATAGCATAAAGTTATGGCCGGAGTGAATATCGGTCATTTTTTTATCGGCGTTTAGAATAACATTTTTATAATTTACATGTACAATTTTTTTCATGCTAAACCCCCTCTAATGGGGTTTACTTCTTACAACAAAGAGCTCCTATTGAATAATTTTTCATTTACCGTGGCTTAAATTTATTTTTTTCCTGTGGCTGCCCAAAAAATTCCTGCATACAAATGATTTAGAAATATGGGATCGCTAAAGTCGGAAGGCATGTGGCCCAGTCCTGTGTAAAAAGCACGGCCGCCATCATAATTGTGGTACCAGGCGATGGGATGTAGCTTTCCCATTCCTTCTCCTTTCTTTTCGCCCCATTGTACTTTAGGATTATAGGAGGTTTCATCTATTGCAAGAATGTAGTTAAGCCCCTGGGTTTTTTCGGGACCAAATTCGTACCACTCATCGGTCCATAATTTATTACCTGCAAAACCCTGTAAACCGGCAAAATTTGGGTCCAGCACATTTAATCTTGCCGTTTGAATACTTGGATGAATATGAAACATTCTTCCTACCAGCTTCGTGTACCAGTCCCAGTCATATTCAGTGTCTGATGCGCTGTGAATACCTACATATCCTTTGCCTGCTTCAATAAAACGTTCCATTGCTTTTTGTTGCGCTGAATCGAATATATCACCGGTTGTATTTAAAAAAATGACCACCTGGAATTGTTCCAGGTTTTTATCAGTAATGCTATTAGGGTCCTGCATCAATACCAAATCAAAGGAATTTTTAATGGCAAGTTCTTCAAGAGCTACCACTCCGTAATGCAGGGATTCGTGATGCCAGCCTCTTGTAGTAGTTACTAATAATGCTTTGAATTGCTTTTGTGCTGTAGAGGTAAAG
The DNA here is from genome assembly GCA_038239385.1 of Chitinophagales bacterium. Lineage (GTDB taxonomy): Bacteria > Bacteroidota > Bacteroidia > Chitinophagales > Chitinophagaceae > Ginsengibacter. The sequence goes on along the minus strand of JBBSEV010000010.1, from coordinate 22,992 downwards.
TAAATAAATAGTTGGAGCAAAAGAATTATAAACAACATTTTGGCTTTCATGATTTGATTTTTATCTAATGAAGATAAATGAATATTAATAATGGTTGCATTCGCAAATTATCATCCCTTTCAGGCTCTACAATATTCTTATAACATACAACCCTCAAAGCCACCGGAAAGCCAACCGCTAATGGGCGTTACTTTATTAATCAAATCATCTTCTCTTTCTATTTCGAATTCTACCATCATATAAAAAATCGTGCTGTGATTCACTTACTAATTATTGGTAATTTTATTGTATGCAAAATAAATTTGATTGCTTCAATTAAGTAATATTCTACAAAAAGAAATTAAAACCCATGAAACATTTATATTTCGTTTTTATAGCTTTGGTTTTATCAGCTGTTAGTTCTAATGCACAAACAAACGATCGTTCATTTGAAAAAAATAAGAATTTTAAAGGCGCCGTTACTTCTAAAAAATCTTATAAAGCTATTTTTCAACTCGATACCAATGATCCAAAAATTATTAGTAAAACAATCAGGAATATAAATAATGCGCTCAGCGATCCAAGGTTTTCAGGAAAACTTCAGGTAGAATTAATTGCCTTCAGTGGTGGTACAGATGCTTACCTGAAAGAGAGTGATTATAAAAATGAACTGGAAGCACTTGTGAAAAAAGGAGTAATTGTTGCACAATGCAATAATACATTGAAAGAAAGAAAAATTGACCCAACTCAATTGTATGATTTTATTGCAATTGTCCCCAGCGGCGTGGGCGAACTCATTATCCGGCAAGGTGAAGGATGGTCAATAATTAAACCATAAAAAAGTTATCATAATCAAATTGATAAACTGATTAAATTTTATTTTAAGGATTAATCAAAAAGCCATTTTCGGAAGTGCGAAAATTGCTTTGGTTTTTATTACTTAATTCTTTTCAGTACTATTTCTGCCAGAGATACAGACTGCAGGGTTAACTTTAGGATTGAGATATCATTTATTTAAAACCGGCATTAATAGCCGATGAATTCCAGGGCAAGAGTAGGCAGGTACATTCAAAAGTAATTTAGTTATTGTCCTTCCGCTTTATCAACTTCTTCTTTAGAAAATTCTTTTTTAAAAACATAATGATATACATTGTTTACGGTTGCGCCTGTTCCTTCAGTTACAAGAAATGCATTCACAAGTTTCCATCCCTGTTGTCCCATGTAGTTTAATGCATCTACTACCGTGTTGAATTTTTTTAATCTCCCACTTTCATCTTTCAGCCGGTAATCCCTGAACAATTTTCTTTCATCTCCATAGTCAACATCAATATTTACTTTACGGCTTAATATTCTATTTTGTGCAACCAATTCACAATATTGCTCAACGCTGCTTTCATTGGTTTGAGAATAGCCAAACGCAGGAATCAATAAAAACAAAAAAAATAATTTTGTCATATCAACTGGAAATCAATTAAGAACCTGAGAAATATCATTTAAAGTGAATAGTAAATTTTCCATCAGTAATTGGTTTTAGTGTACCGTCTTTCAATTTTACATTTCCTTCAAAAGAGCCTTTGGCTATCCCTTTGCCATGAACATAACTATCAATGGTAAATGAAAGTAAATGCCTGTTTGATATAAATATATCTGAGAGTGTTGTGTTATCATAGTATTCAAGAGCAACATTAGTACTGTTAATGTTAAGTTTATCCATGTCCAAAGCAACAGGATCCAAAAATACCGTCATTACCAAGCCTGTATCCAATGAGCATTTGGATGGGCCAAAAAAAGTAAAACCATTTCTTTCAGGAGTAATAACAGAATTGGTTACAGAGCCACATAAGAGTGCAGCATTATATTTAAAACTCCAAAATAAAGTATCAGAAGTATTTACACTGCTACAGGCCGGGCAAGATGGAAAATTATTTACAGGCTTTGGTATTGTATCATGTATTGGTGCAGGTATTGTGTCAATTGCAAGCCCTCCTTCGTAACTATATTCTTTTGTGCAACTATAAAACCCTGAAACCTGTACGCAGATAGTTATTAGTATAAATATTTTATAAAAAGACTTACGCAGCATTGATAAAGCTTGATAGAAATAGTTGGTACTTAAAGATACGAATGGTTTAAATAGGTTGAAGAATAAAATATTAACCATATATTTCTAAACTTTAGATTCTGTCATTTTCTTATTATTCAATTCTCAAAACATAAGGAGCCATCAGGAAAAATTAGCCTTCATAATTGCGGTTAAATTCTGTTTAAATTCTGTTCACTTTTTCTTCACTTTTTCTTCATTTTATTTATCTGTTTGTTTCATTTTTATTTTTTCTTACATTTAACACGGTTAGTTAATACTAAATCTTTTTATGGATTCATATGAAATAGAAATCATTTTAAACCGACAGTTGGCCGATTGTCTTTCAATACCTGTGTTCATTACTGATACCATTGGTAATCTTCTTTTTTATAATGAACCGGCGGAAGAGATTTTAGGAAGGCGCTTTGACGATACGGGTGAGATGCCCGTTGAAGTTTGGTCAACAATTTATAAACCGCTGGAGGTTGATGGAACAGCAATTCCGCCGGAGGAATTACCTCTCGTGAAAACATTAAAAGATTGTTTACCATATCATAAAACTTTTTTGATTGAAAGCCTTAAAGGAAAGGCTGAAAAAATATCGTTAACTTCTTATCCCATTATTAGCAGAACAGGCAAATTTTTAGGGGCTGTTGCTATTTTCTGGACATCGAAAGAATAATGAAAATTACAATTTGCGGAGTGCGTGGGTCAATACCAACGTCAGGCGCACAAACAATTTATTTTGGCGGTAATACATCCTGCGTAGAAATATCAAAAGATGGCTGGCTGCTTGTGCTTGATGCCGGCACAGGCATACAGCAATTACCCGTAAACAATAATCCCGGTAATGAAAGAATTGATATCTTATTAACTCATTTACACATGGATCATATACAGGGCTTAGGTTTTTTTAAACCCCTTTTTGATCCCTTAATGGAAGTCCACATATGGGGTCCGGCAAGTAGCACGCATACTTTGCGTTCACGCCTTAGCCGTTATTTTTCCCCTCCTTTATTCCCTGTACATTTTCGTGACCTTCCGTCAACAGTCTTTTTGCATGAAACAGAGAACAGTTTTTTTGATATAGGGCCGTTTTCTATTCAATCAGCTTACGTAATACATGCAGGCGCCACAGTAGGGTATCGTATAAATGACGGGCATTCTGTATTTGCATACATACCAGATCATGAACCTGCATTAGGCCTCAACGGCATGATTAAAGATGTGAAGTGGGTTTCGGGTGGAAGCCTCGCTTTTAATGCTGACCTGTTACTGCACGATGCACAATACACTCCGGAAGAATATAAAAAGAAAAAAGGATGGGGGCATTCTTCAATTGATGACGCGGCAGAATTTGCCTATTTAGCAAAAGTGAAAAAGTTATTATTCTCCCATTATGATCCTGCACACAACGATGAACAGCTAAGGGAAATGTTTCGTTGCTTTGAAGAAAAATGTAATTATACATTCAAGTATGAGCTGGCTGTTGAAGGAATGATTTTTGAGTTGTAGATATTTATAAAATAAAATGCAAACCTTTAAAATGCAGAGGTATATTCACTAATATTTACTATGAATAAAATTAACTGGGGCATTATAGGTTGCGGTGATGTTACTGAATTGAAAAGTGGTCCTGCATTTAATAAGGTAAAAAATTCATCTCTTGCTGCTGTAATGCGAAGAGATGCTGTAAAAGCAAAAGATTATTCTCAAAGGCATAATGTGCCGAAATGGTATACTGATGCCAACCAGTTAATTAATGATCCCGATGTAAATGCAATATATGTCGCAACGCCTCCATCCTCACACGAAGAGTATACCATTGCAGCGATCAAAGCCGGTAAGCCTGTGTATGTAGAAAAGCCCATGTCAGTAAGTTTTTCCTCTGCAAAAAATATGATGCAGGCAGCAAATGAATATGATCAAAAATTAGTAGTGGCACACTACAGGCGGCAACAACCACTGTTTAAGAGAATTAAAGAATTGCTGGCAGAAAAGGCTATTGGCGATGTAAGGGTTGTAAATCTCGCATGTTATAAAAAAGCATTGACAGAGAGTGAACTTTCAGATGCAAGTATCGGGTGGAGAGTGAACCCGGAAATCTCAGGCGGTGGCCTGTTTAATGATCTGGGAACGCACGAGCTTGATCTTATGATTTATTTCTTTGGAGAAGTGGAAAGTGCGGTTGGGATAGCGTCCAACCAGGCTCGTCTGTATAACGCAGATGATGTGGTTGCTGGAAATATTTTATTCAAAAGCGGGATTATGTTTAACGGTACATGGTGCTTTGATATTGGTAAGCATAATGAAAAAGATCTTTGCGAAATCATTGGGACGAATGGAAAAATAAGCTTTGCTGTTTTCGATCACCAGGTTATAACACTAACAAGGGGATTAAACACGGAGACGATAACATTTGAAAAACTAATGCATGTTCAACAGCCCATGATTGAAAAAGTAGTTTCCTATTTTTTAGATGAAGGCAGTAATCCATGTAGCGGAGAGGAAGGGCTGAAAGTAATGGAATTAATTGATGAGTTTACATCAAGGAGCTTTAATGTTTTTTATTAGAATAAAAGGTGTTGCTACGTCAAATACTTTCCATAGCATTTATTAATAATCTGCTGAGTATAGTGTCTGCTTCACCTGCGGTTTTTATGATCTCACTTATATTGACGGGTTGAAGATTATCAGGATCGCATTCATCTGTAATTACACTTATCGCGGCACATTTTAATCCTATATGATTCGCAACAATTACTTCCGGAACGGTGCTCATTCCTACCATATCTGCGCCAATTGATCTTATATACCGGTACTCCGCACGTGTTTCAAGATTTGGCCCGGGTACTGAAGCATAAATACCTTTTTTTAAAATGATAGATAATTTTTTCGCTGCATTGTTTAATTTTTCACCAAGCGTTGTATTATAAGGGCAGCACATATCTACAAATCGGTTTCCAAACGCTGCATCATTAAGGCCACGTAAAGGATTTTCGGGCAATAAATTTATATGGTCATCAATCAAAACGAGATTTCCTTTTTTAAGATCACTGCGAATACCACCGGCAGCATTGCTCAATAATAAATTTTGCACACCCAGTTCTTTCATAACTCTTACCGGGAAAGTTATTTGCTGCATCGAATAACCTTCATAGTAGTGAAACCTTCCCTGCATAACCAGCACGTTTTTATTACCAATATTTCCTGATACCAACTGTCCTTTATGAAATTCAACTGTGGCCTCTGGAAAATTTGGAATACTTGAAAAAGGAATGCTGCTTTTGTTTTGAATGTTCTCCGTCAACGAGCCGAGGCCAGTACCCAGTACAATACCTATTGCTGGCTTTTTTTTTATAATATCTTTAAGGAAGCTTACAGACTCTTTTACTTTTTCAATCATATTATTCATATTCTGAATTTTCTTTTATGAAACTTATCGGAATGAATGTACGTATATTGATTAAATAAAATAAACCCTTTTCCCCGATGAAATTTTTTCTCTTATTAACCAGTATATTTTTCGTATCCGCGGTTTATTCGCAGGGTTATAAAAAAGGGGATATTGTCGCTGATTTTACTTTTGATAAAATTCTCAATAATCCAACTTCTTCAACATCATTGCAGCAATTAAAAAATGAATTGACTATTATTGACTTTTTTGGAACCTGGTGCATACCATGCATAAAAGCTTTGCCTCATTTAAATGATCTTCAATCTGAATTTAAAAATAACGTTACTATAATTTTAGTATCGAATGAAGACGAACAAAGGCTTGCAAAATTTATTAGCGCAAAGAAACCATTTAGTTTCCCGGTTGTTGTTGATAATAATAATAAATTTATATCCCTGTTTCAGCCACCATCATACCCGTACACAATTGTGATAGATAAAAATGGAAAGATTATTGACGTTACAGACGCAGCATCTTTAGCTAAAACAGACTTGGTAAATTGGCTAGCCCAAAAAACTAAAGAGCCAAAAGCAGATGCAGGAAAAATAATTGTGCCAGTAATAATAATGCAGAAAAATTTAAAGTCATCTAATGCTTTGGTTGAATTGTCGCAGCAATTTATTTATGCCGCCAAAACAGGTGAACCAACTGATTCTCTTGAAGGAGCGTTCAAAAATTTGCCCTACAATGATTTAAAAAATAATTTGAAATCCGATGATGAAAAGAAAGCATTCTGGATAAATTTATACAATGGTTACACTCAAATAATTTTAAAAAAGGATCCTGAAAAATACAAAAGCCGCAATAGATTTTTTAAAAGCAAACAAATTCTCATTGGGGGTAAATTGTTTAGTCTTGATGATATTGAGCACGGCATACTTCGCCGCTCTAAAATCAAACTTAGCCTGGGGTATTTAAATAAAATTTTTCCAGGTAAAACAGAGAAAGAATTAAGGGTTGATCAATTGGATTACCGTATTCATTTTGCTTTAAATTGTGGAGCAAAAAGCTGCCCGCCTATTGCGTTTTATAATCCTGAAAATTTAAATCCGCAGCTTGATCTTGCCACAAAAGCATACTTAAGCGGAGAGGCTGAATATGATCGCGATAAAAATATTGTAAGCTTGCCCGCGCTAATGGGATGGTTTCGCAGAGATTTTGGAGGTAAGAAAAAAATGAAACAGCTATTAAAAAAACTTAGTATTATTCCAGAGGAAAGTAATCCAAAAATTAAATTTAAAAAGTACGATTGGAATTTATTTTTGGATCACTATAAAACAGAAAATTAATTCATTATTAACCAGCATTGCTATGGATGTACTGCCGGCGCAGCCTCCAGTTGCGGAGGCACTGTGTCATAAAAATTTTTCATTTGAAATCAGCACTTATAATTTTTGTAAGGAACCCGATTTTAGGAAAAGTAAAATCGAGGTTGGCTGCATCGCTTGGAAATGAAAAAGCACTGGCAATTTATAAAGCACTCCTCTCACATACGCATAATATTTCCGGCGACCTTCCTGTAGATAAATTTGTTTTTTACGAAGATTTTATAAATCATGATGATTTATGGGAGAATCATATTTATAACAAATTACTCCAGGAAGGAAATGATCTTGGTGCCAAGATGAAAAATGCATTCGGGTATTTATTTGAAAAAGGCTATGAAAAAATAATAATTATTGGAAGTGATTGCTATGAACTTTCAGCCGGGATAATCACTGAAGCTTTTAATTTACTTACTGGGAATGATGTCGTAGTCGGGCCAGCATCAGATGGTGGCTATTATTTATTAGGATTGAAAACTTTTATTCCCGCATTATTTGATAATAAAAAATGGAGCAGCGAAACTGTTTACATTGATACGGTTAATCAAATAGAGAGCCTTAATTATAAATTGGCCTCATTGAGTGTATTAAATGATGTGGATGTTGAAAGTGATATTGATTTTAATAAATTTAACGGAGTTATGCTTTCCTCATTTGAATGACAGTTCAATACCAGGATCATTTCACTTTATTTAGCGATAGCATATTTATCATCCAGGCAGGCAGTGGTTTTTGGTACTTCCTTTTTTTCAGATCGATATGCCAGTTCCATTTTTTTATGATAGGGATTTTATGCGTTTCCACCAATTCAATTAATGTCCCATCAGGGTCTTCAACATAGCAAAATCTGCCTGCAGCAGTGTCCATGGCATAAGAACTTTTGCTATCAACAGTAAATTTATACCCTGTTTTTTCAGATAGTTTTTTTAGTGCATCCATGTCTGTTACATCAAAGCACAGATGAATAAATCCACAATCGCCCCAATACCTTTCAGCGAAAATTCGTTTTGAATCTTTATTAATATTTTGTACAAGTTCAATTTCCACGCCTCCAAGCAGATTGGTAAATGCTCCACAGGGTGATTTATTTTTTCTTATAAGAACTCTCCGGAACAGGTCTTTAGAATTTTGTGGTGCATCTGCAAATGTTGAAGTGATATCATAAACTACCTCGTGAATGCCAAGCAGGCTCTCATAAAATTTTAATGATGCGTTCATATTGCTTACACCGATTACTGCCCCGTAAACGCCACCATTAATGCAATTATTTTTTTTAAACCAATGATTAGATTCCGCAATATTGAAAAAATTACCGTACTTATCTTTAATCCAAAAATGTAATTCGCCTAATGGTGATATCATTAATTCATATACTGTAAGCCCTGCTTTTCTTTTAAAATGTGCATGTGCATCATTTGTATTGCGGCATTTAATTTTTATTGAAAAGATTCCTTTATCACCAAATTTAGCTTCATATGCCTGGGGGCTGCGTGAAATAAATTGCCATAACTCAAATCCACCACCACCACACAAGTTCATGGTCAGAATGGCATTTCGCTGGTGTATTTCATTTCCTGTATACTGTTTCATTAAGCTTGCATAAGCCGTATCGTCGAATATTAAAACATCCATCCCGAAAATATCTTTGTAATAATATTTCGCGTCAATAGTATTAACAACACCAATACCTACCTGTTGTATTCCTGTTATCAATTGCTGTATATTTTTCAGAATAAGTTTTTCCTAATGATTAGCAAGGGTTATAAAAAATTTATTAATATCTGTAAGTAAGTAGTTGGTTGTATTTTTCAACAAGAGTTTCCTGTTTAGCGCCCTGCTTGTACATTTTAATAATTTTACGGTGAGCTTTTTGAACTTTCATCCAGCTGTTTTGATTGTATTTGCGGGCGGAAACCAGCACTTTATCTTTCATAATTATATAGCTATGGTGTTGCCGGGCTCTTTGTACGATATCATAATCTTCCATTAAAAACAACTCGTTATTGAAGCCATTGATTTTATAAAATATTTCTTTTTTAAAAAATAATGTTTGATCCCCACCATTACAAATGAACCAATCGAATCTGGTAAAAAAAGCATTGATCTTTAATAAGCGGCTGGGGCTATCAAATTTTGTTTGAAACCTCCCGAGAGCGTAATCTTTTTTTACAGCGGCTAAAATTTCAGTATAAAATTTTTTTGGAGGCATACAATCTGCATGTACAAAATATAATATGCTTTCTGTTGCGAATGAAGCACCATAATTCATTTGTGCGGCTCTTCCTTTCCCATCACATTTCACAACTGTAGCACCTTCTTCCAAAGCAATAGATATTGTATCATCAGTACTTCCGCCGTCAGAAACGATAAGTTGAATTTTACCTGGCGAGCAATATTTTAAATGCTGTAAAAGGCCGCCTATAAAAAGTTTTTCATTAAGTGTCGGGATAATAACACTTATCCCGGTAGGGGTTTCCATTGTTTAGAGCTTAATTGCAATTACGAAATATAACAATATTCAATGAAAAATACGTAGCAGCAAACGATTAAGTTTTTTATATTATTTAATAGTAAACTTTTAAAAATGTATACATCCGTTTATAATTATCACTGACATAATAATATATTAAAGAATAAAGAATTTTTTTTAAACCGAAATAAACTTTGGAAAATAAGATGAAACAAAAACCGGCCAACTAACGAATTTCTATATAGGCTTTACCCCGGTAATAATATTTATTAAGTGAGTCAAGGATTTTTGTTGTATCAGAAAGTGGAAGTATAAACGGTTGGGCAACTTTATAGGTTATGGAATCCGTAGTATACATGATTACTTTTCTTCCAAAACTTTTCAATTTCGCCAATCGCACTAACGCTGCCCGTTTATCCTGAGTTGTTCTTATGACAATATTAAATGAAACGCTGTCTGAGATTGGTTTTTGGGATAGGTTTCCACTATCGGCAAGCAAAGTATTTTTTATTGTTGAATCATTTTTTGTCGATAAAGTATCAGCGAGGGGAATGATGCTTTCTGATTGTGTTGTTTCTTTGTCATTCTTTTTAAATATAAAATTCCAGGCAGCCCATGCACCTAAGCCAAGGACTATGATAATAAGTAAGGGTAGTAAAACACGTCTTCCATTACCCGGAACTTTATGTTGATAATCATTAAATAAATTCTCAGCATCATTTTCTTCTGTATAATTGTCTGTGATATCCTTTGGGGCCTCCATTTTTTGCAATATTAACTGGCCGGGCTTAAAATCAAGTTCACCGGACTTTAATTTTTCAAGCGTTCCAATATTTTGAATTGTAAATGGTTTTCCTATGTTTAAAAACTGCCTGCCAAGTGTAAGAAAAGAATCAAGGTCAGCAGAAGCAAGTGGTTTAATTTTTTTTGTATGTTCAACAATAAAATCAATTATTGTTTCTTCTTCTCCCACTTTAGGATCATATTGAAAAGAAAGGGCATTTGCAGGAATAACAACCGGCTTATCGTTATCTGTTACTTCGGGTAGGGAAATATTTAAACTGAATCTTCCAATACCCTGCAGAGCAATTTGCTTATTTTTTAATAAATATAATACAAGAGCCTGCTCAATTTTCACAGTGATAGTTTTTAATGCAGGCAAACCTACATGTAATTAACGGAATTCCAAAAAATGTAAAGTTTGTCACATCTAAGTGAGTTTTCAATAAAAATTTTCATGGTAAATTTGTTCAATGCTTAACAAAGACGAACAACTTTTTCTTGAATACTGGGAAAAAAACAGGAATAAGCAAAAGCATTTTTTTTACCAACTTGCGTCAGGCCTGCCTTTTGGGCTTTTATTTGCACTTCCGGTTTTAGTAGCCGTTATTTTTCATGAGTGGTATAAAAGAATGATTTATATCTCCTCCTCGCAGATCATAGTCATTATTATTGGTGTTTTAATTGTTGCTGTATTTTTTTCGGTTTTTAGAATGAAATTTAAATGGGAACAAAATGAGCAATTATATAAAGAGTTAAAATTCAAAGACCAAAAAAGTGATGCAGCACATATTTGAATTTTATACTCTTTATTTGTAATACCAAACCCTTTTAAAAAATGAAAATATTTTTATCAGTATTAACTCTAATAATTTTTATAGCAGGTTGTGGAAAAAAAGACCAATCATGCAGTTTTACTGACTCAAATTCGATAGCCCCCGCGGCTGAAGTTCAGCAATTACAGGATTCATTAAATAAATATGCTATTACTGCAATTAAACATTCTACAGGTTTTTTCTATAAAATAAATACACAGGGCAGTGGTACAGGTATTGCCAATTTGTGTACAAACATCTCAGTATCCTATAAAGGGAGTTTTTTTAATGGAAAAATTTTTGACTCCACTATAACCGGGCAGAAGGCAGATTTTCAGCTGGGCGAAGTCCTGGTTGGATGGCAGAAAGGCGTCCCTTTGATTAGTAAGGGTGGTGATATTGATTTATATATTCCACCTTCATTGGCTTATGGTTCTACTCCCAGAACTGATAATATGGGTAACGTTGTTATCCCGGCAAATTCATACCTGGTATTTAATATTCATATTATAGAGATACAATAAAATTTAGAGATCCCAGGATTAACTCAAGCCATGTTTTTACTTCGCCGAAAAACGTTTCGTAAGTGCTGCCTGTTTGGAATGTATGCAAGCTGTCATTTAGGAATTTAGCCCGGCAATTATATTTATCGTCAGTGCGATCATCACCGTATTAAATATGAATGATAATATTCCATGCAAAAGAACAAGTCTTCTCAATCTCTTTGAACATACTTGTACATCAGAAACCTGGAACGTCATGCCTAGTACAAATGAAAAGTAGGCAAAATCCATATAATCAGGCTTCTTGTCTTCAGGAAATTCAAGGCCCCCGGCATGAGTGTTTGACTTTTCCTTGTGGTCTCCATAAAAAATATGGGCATACCTGAAAGCAAAAATAGTGTGTATAAGAACCCAGGCGAAAAGCATACCTGCAATTGCAACGGCAAGATGCAAGGTTTCTGTATCCTCAGACTTCTTTTTTGAAATGAGAAGCAGGAGCACTGCAAGGAAACTTGCAAGGGTAGAGATCAATACGGTAATAAAAATGAGAATCCTGCTGGAATCCTGCACCGTTGCCAGCTCCCTTATCTGCTGTGATTTTGTAACACCAAAAGTTATCCAGCTTAATATAATCATACAAAGACTAAAAACATCCCAGCTTATCATAAAATGAGTAAGTCCATCAAGATGCCTGATATCTATAATAAAATATACAATTACTCCAATAGCAATTGATATTAATAATTTGTGAACTGAATTCAATTTTTCGAATACTGAAACTCCTGATTCATTTTTGGCACGTGGCATTGTATTTTAAATATCTTATTGGCTGTAAGTTACAATTAAACGTTTATGCAAAAGAGGCATTGCTGATGTTAGATTGGAAAGCTGAAAGAACCCATATATTTTAACTATAGATCATTGAAATGAAAAGAGGAAACATTTAAATGACCTTTAATTCCAAAGCATACTTTTTGTGCATTTTCCGTAAATAAACTAATCGTGGCCAAAATAAAAATTATTGCTGTTTTCATGAGTTTTTATGGTAAATAGTGTGTTAGTAAAATTATAAATGCCAGTTGGCAAAAGTCACACCCGTTTTTTATAAACGGGTATTTTTATATTTGCTAAAGAAATTTGTTCACCATGCAAGTGTTCTTCCTGGAAAAACAGGATAAAATTTCAAAAACATGCCATCATTACACAATAGAATTTCCCAAAAGGAACTGAAGGAGCGGTTGTACCACGAGAATGAACCGCGTGTTACTTTATCATTTTACTGTTATCTCTTCATTGAAAATCCAAAGATTTTCCGCGATGAACTTTATAAAAAATTAAATGAATTAAAAGTTTTCGGTCGTATATATATTGCTCATGAAGGGATCAATGCCCAGCTAAGTGTGCCTTCCCATAACTATAAAGATCTCCATACAATTTTAAATTCCATTAAGGGCCTGGAAAACTTACGTCTCAATATTGCCGTTGATAATGATACCCGCCTGCCTGCTTCTGCCTGGTCTGGCGAAGGTGCCATACCGCACGGGGATAATGCAGTCGTGCAGGGAAAAAGCTTTTGGGTATTGAAAATAAAAGTACGTGAGAAAATAGTAGCTGACGGTATAAATGATACTGCGTTTGATATGACGAAGAAAGGTAATTATGTAGATGCGGATTCATTCAATGATCTTACTGCTGACCAGGAAACTATTGTAGTTGATATGCGTAACCATTATGAATATGAGGTAGGCCATTTTGAGAATGCTATAGAGATTCCATCAGATACTTTTCGTGAGCAGTTACCGATGGCCGTTAGTATGCTCGAGGATAAGAAAGAGAAAAACATTATAATGTATTGTACCGGTGGCATCCGCTGTGAGAAAGCAAGTGCGTGGATGCTTCATAATGGATTTAAGAATGTTTTTCATCTTGAAGGGGGCATAATACAGTATGCCAATAAAGTAAAAGAAAAAAATCTGCAGAATAAATTTCTCGGGAAGAACTTTGTATTTGACGGAAGGCTGGGGGAGAAGGTAGGAGATGAAGTTATAAGCCAATGCCATCAATGTGGGGAGCTTTGCGATACGCATACTAACTGTGCGAATGAAGGCTGCCACCTTCTTTTTATACAATGTAAAAAATGTCAAAATGAATTTGATGGCTGCTGCTCTGCAGAATGTAAATCAATCTATAATTTACCCGAAGAGCAGCAGAAAGAAAAACGCAAAGGGGTAAAAAATGGAATAATGATTTTCAATAAATCCCGTAAAAGAATGCAAAACCTCTCAGTGAACAAAAAAAAATCACCTGATTAAAACTTGGAGAAATTTTTTCAACCAGTTTCTTTAAAAAGTTTTTGCAAATATTTTGAATTACCTATTGCTGCGGTTCCCCAGGTATTATTGAAATATATCCATGCCTCTTTTATTTTGGAATTATTTATTTCCACTGCTTTTTCTTCAAGGAACTCTTCACTGTAAGCCGATTTATATAAAACAGGAACTCCATGAAACCGGTAATATAAAATGCTATTATTGTTCACAATATTATCCTGTAATGTTGGATGACTAATGCCGCAAAAACTGATTTTATGTTTTTTTAAAGTATTGTAGACTTTTTTATTCCACCAGCTTTTGTCACGGAACTCAACAACATTACTGAAGGTTGGGTTTAGATTTTCAATGATCCTATTTAAAGTTTCATCGCTGTATACAAGTCTTGATGGAAACTGAAACAAAATGCATCCAAGCTTATCAGTTAATCCTTCATAAACAGACGCATAAAAATCGCCCAGTAAATTTTCGCAATCAATAAACATTTTATAATGGCTTATAAGTCTTGGACCTTTTACAGAAAATCTAAAGTTTTCAGGACTCTTTAAATACCAGCTTCTTAAAGCTTCGGGTTTTGGAAAGCGATAGAACGTGGTGTTAAGCTCAATGGTATTGAAGTGTTCACAATAAAAGGAAAACCACTTTGACTGCGCCAATGCTTCCGGGTAAAAAACATTTTTCCATTCTTTATAATGAAAACCAGAACAGCCAATGAAAATTTTAGAGGGCATGCAACACAAATTAATTTTTCTTTTTTCTTTCCAGGTGCCTTTTACCCCATTCAGTCATTACAGTCATTATTGGCTCTAAGGTTGCTCCGTGCAGGGTAAGCGCATATTCAACTTTTGGGGGTATGGTAGGAAATTGCTGCCTTGTGATAATATCACTTTTCTCCAATGCTTTTAATTCTTTGATAAGCATACGGGATGTAATACCCTCAACCTGTCGCTCAAGTTCCTTAAAGCGGTACTTATCTTTTTTCAATAACTCATAGATTATTGCAAATTTCCATTTGCCCTCCAGCGTATCTAATGTTTGTCTGAAAGGGCATTCTTTTGTTGCTTTAGAAATTATTTTATTATTATTTTTCATCTTAAAACTGTTTACCAGCCACAATGGTTACTATTAGTATAGTATTGCACATTTAAGTAACTACCTGCAAAAGTATAGTAAGTTACTTATATTTGCATCTCAAACTTTAAAAATAATATTATGTCAAAATGGTTAGTAGACCCGGCACACTCTGAGGTGCATTTTAAAATCAAGCACCTGGTTATTTCTACAGTAAGTGGATCGTTCAAAAAATTTGAAGGCAAAATGGAATCTTCAAACAATGATTTTACTGATGCTAAAATTAATTTTACAATTAATTCATCCAGTGTCGATACCAATAATGAACAAAGGGATGGGCATTTAAAAGCAGACGATTTTTTCAATGCCGAAAAATTTCCTGAGATCAAATTTGTTTCAACATCAATTGCAAAAAAGTCTGAGGATGAATATTTACTGAAAGGAGACCTCACTATAAGAGATGTTACGAAACCGGTTGAGCTGGAAGTTGAATATGGCGGCCAAACAAAGGACATGTATGGACAGCAAAAAGCTGGTTTTGATGCAACTGGAAAAATTGATCGCCAGGAATTTGGGCTTAAATGGTCAGCAGTTACAGAAGCCGGCGGACTTGTAATTAGTAACGATGTAAAGCTCAATATGAGTATTCAGTTTACAAAGCAAGCTGATTGATTTTTATGCCTTTCAAATATTAAACCACATAATCCAGGTGGTTTTTTTATTTCATTTAATTATACAAATAATTATTTCTTGCCATTAAGTTCGGGTAAGGAAGTTGCTCATCGGGATAATTTTGTAAGGCTCTTCTCAATTCTTCTAAATGTTTCTTTGTCACTCAACTCTTCAGGCTTAAACTTTTCATCAATAAGCTTTTCATATAATTCAATATAACGGTTTCGGATGGTTGCAATCCATTCGTCATTCATTTCCGGAACATGCTGCCCATCTTTACCCATAAAATTATTTTCAATTAACCACTCCCTTACAAACTCTTTACTAAGTTGTTTTTGCTTTTCACCTTTAGATTGCCTTTCTTCAAATCCATCTGCATAAAAATATCTCGAGCTATCTGGCGTGTGTATTTCGTCAATCAAAATAATCTTATCATTTAGTTTTCCAAATTCATACTTTGTGTCAACGATAATCAAGCCTCTTTTTGCCGCAATTTCCTTTCCTCTTCTGAAAAGCTTTAAAGCATAATCTTCAAGAATTTCAAAATCTGTTGCTGAAACCAGTTCTCTTTCAATAATTTCTTTTTTGCTTATATCTTCATCATGGCCTTCTTCGGCTTTAGTGGAAGGTGTAATAATTGGCTCAGAAAAAAAATCATTTTCATGTAGCCCTTCAGGTAATGTGATACCACATAGCATTCTTTTTCCTGAAGAATAGGTTCTCCATGCATGCCCTGTTAGGTTTCCTCGTACTACCATTTCAATTTTAAAAGGATCGCATTTTAACCCGATGGAAACATTTGGAGCTGGCGTATCAATTAACCAGTTTGAGCAAATGTCTTTTGTAGCATGTAACATGTAAGCAGCTACCTGGTTTAATACTTGTCCTTTATATGGAATGGGTTTTGGAAGAATAACATCAAAAGCAGATATGCGATTGCTTGCAATCATAACCAGCCAGCGGTCTTCTATTGTATAAACATCTCTTACTTTTCCTTTGTAAAAATCGGTTTGTCCGGGTAATAAATTATTTTCCATATCGCTAAAATAAATCTGAATTCCGCCAACGCAAACTTTAAATTTTTGAAGATATAAACATTCGTCTTTCAATATGTATAAAATTATTTTCTATTAAAACTTAACAATGCTTATTTTGTCCTCAAATTCTAAACCCAAAAACGAATGCTATGAGAAAAAAATTTAGATTTTTTACTCTTTTGATCCTGGCAAATATTTTTTCAATAGTTGCTTTTGCTCAAAACGCCACCATCAATGGAAATATAAAAAACAGCAGCACCGGTGATGATGTACCTGCAGTATCTGTAACAGTAAAAGGAAGTGGCTCCGGCACATATACCAGTGATAGAGGAAATTTCACTTTAATAACTAATGCATCCTTTCCACTTACTTTGGTTATCTCGTCTATTGGATATGAATTAAAGGAAGTAGCCGTTCCAAACGCTTCTTCATTGGTAAACATTTCTCTTACTCCTGCAAGCACTCTTGGCCAGGAAGTAGTAATTGCTGCAACACGTACTCCCTCCAGGATATTGGAATCACCGGTAACTATTGAAAGAATTAGCGCTGCCAACATTCGTAATTCGGCTGCCGTATCTTATTACGATATCATTGGGAAATTAAAAGGAGTGGATGTAGTAACCTCCTCACTTACTTTTACAACCCCCAGTACCAGGGGCTTTAACGGGAGCGGCAGTACACGGGTAAACCAGATTGTTGATGGAATGGATAACCAGGCTCCGGGATTAAATTTTTCTGTGGGAAGCGTGGTGGGCTTAACAGAACTCGATGTGGAAAGTGTTGAATTACTACAAGGAGCATCCTCTGCATTGTATGGCCCGGGCGGAATGAATGGAGCAATTCTTATTAATAGTAAAGATCCATTTAAATATCAGGGCCTTTCGTTCCAGGTTAAAACCGGTATAATGAACATCGATAACAAAGACAGAAAAACTTCACCGTATTATAACTGGTCGTTAAGATGGGCGAAAAAAACAAGCGAAAAATTTGCTTTTAAAATAGGTGCTGAGTTGATACAGGCCAAAGATTGGGTGGCAAATGATTACCGTGACTACGATCGTTTATCAACAACCGGTAGTGCAAAAGCGGGTACGCGCCAAACTGATCCTAACTATGATGGCATAAACGTTTATGGAGATGAGACAACTATAGATATCAAATCAAACGTTTTAAATCCTTTAGCACAGCAAGCCCCCTTCTATGCGCCTTACATTAATGCATTACCCGCTTCAATTTCCGTTTCACGTACAGGCTATGATGAAAAAGACATTGTGAATCCAAATACTGTAGACTTTAAATTATCAGGAGCTTTAAGTTATAAGTTATCACAAAGGACCTCACTGAATGCTGAAGGATATTGGGGAACGGGTAATACTGTCTATACAGGCAGTGACCGTTATTCATTACTAAATTTAAAAATTGCTCAATATAAAATTGAATTGGTTAATACCAATTGGTTTTTAAGGGCATATACCACCCAGGAAAATGCAGGAGAATCCTACAATGCAACGGTAACTACCAGGTTGGTGAATGAGGCATGGAAACCAAGTGGAGGTAGCAATGGATGGTATGCCCAATATTCTTTTGCTTTTTTAAATTCAAAATTAGCAGGCTTGTCTGATATTGCCGCACATAATGCTGCACGGATAGTTGCAGACCAGGGAAGGCCTGACCCCGGATCTCCAGAATTTAAACAATTTTTTGATCAGGTAAGGAGTGTTCCTATTTCAAAAGGCGGCGGCAGATTTATAGATAAAACAAACTTATATAATGTAGAAGGACAATATAATTTGACTCCGCTAACTTCCGCATTTGCAGATATTTTAATTGGCGCAAATTATAAAAAGTATTTATTAAATTCCGAGGGAACTTTATTTGCAGATTCATCCGGAAAAATTCCTATTAATGAGTACGGTGCTTACATCCAGGCTACCAAACATTTTTTGAACGACAAGTTAAGGATTATTGCTTCTGCACGCTATGATAAAAATGATAATTTCGATGGAAAGTTTACGCCACGTGTATCCGCAGTAATCAGAGTTGCTGAAGACAATAATATCAGGTTATCTTATCAGCAGGCATACCGGTTTGCTTCTACACAGCAACAATATATAAATTTGAGAATAGGCGCTAATACCATATTAATAGGCGGCGTGGCAAGCTTTATAGATTTCTATCACCTTAGAACAAACCCTTCGTATTCAGTTGATGAGAATTTGTTTGCAGGTAATCCCCAGGTAAATCCTCTTACCCATTTTAAAGCTGAAAACGTAAATTCTTTTGAAGTTGGCTATAAGGGATTGGTCGCTCAAAAAAGGTTGCTGATAGACATGTACGGTTACTATGGAATTTACAGTAATTTTCTTTCCCGCACTATTATAGCACAATCTGTAAATGGTGATAAAAATGTATTTACCGGACCTCCCGATGTAATAAAAGCTAACCTTAGCAACCCTGCGTTGGTAAATACCTATTCAATTCCGGTTAATGTAAGCGGAGATGTAATTACTTATGGTTTCGGAATAAGCCTTACTTATGCACTGCCACATAATTTTGCAATAAGTGGAACAGTTAGTTCTGATAACCTTGATAAGGTTCCGGCAAATTTCCAGGCAGACTTTAATGCTCCTAAATATAGAGCAGGTGTAACTTTCAGTAATTCAGGTTTTGGTTCTAAAAACAGGATTGGCTTCAACTTTACTTATCGCTGGCAGGATGATGTAAATTTTGAAGGTGATTTTGCAAATGGCCTTATACCAGCTTATCATACCCTAGATGGACAGTTAAGCTATAAATTCCCGGCTCAAAATGTCTTAGTGAAAGTAGGCGCTACCAATCTTTTAAATCAATATTATCGCAACGGTTTTGGTAATTCGACCATTGGAGGAATTTATTATGTAAGTATTGGCTACAATTTGTTCTAACCAGCTTTTAAATAATTACTTAAAGAAATTTTATGAGCATATACATTTATCAAAATAGAAAAACATTTAAATTAACTACACTGGCGGCTTTTATTTTTATTCTTATTTCTTGTAATAAAGATATTCCAGATCCTATACCAATTGTTTACCCACCCGTTAACAATAGTACTACAACCATTGGAGAAATAATAAATACTGATCCAAACTATAGTATTTTCAAAGCAGCGGCAACACGTGTAGGTGCATTGGCCGGGCTTAGTGATTCAAATAAAATCTTTACAGTTTTTCTTCCTGATGATAGTGCTTTTATTAGATCAAACATTCCTTCAGCTGCAGTAATTGCCGCATTGCCTATAACTTCGGTTGGAGGGATCGTTAGTTATGCAATAATTCCTGGAGAGCAGCTAACATCTGCAAACGCTCCACAAACATTTCCGAATGTTCAATTACCTACTTCTATTACAATCGGCCTGTTACCGGGTACAACGATACCTCTTAAACTCAGTACTTTTCCTTCAAAAAGACCGACTGGTTTTTGGGATAATAATATTCCGGTTGTTATCCCGGATTTGAAATTTAAAAATGGAGTAATTCATGTTGTCGCGGGGATTGTGGCGCCTCCCAGCCAGGTTTTAAGGGATACTCTGTATAATAATCCGAACCTTACTTATTTTAAAGCGGCTATTGCCAGGGCCGATAGTGGCCAAACCGGGTTGAATCGGTTTGACTCATTGCTGAATTATCCTGTAACAAATATGACAGTGCTTGCGCCTAATGATGCGGCCTTTCAAACTTTAGTATTCGGGCTTGCTTTTCAGGGTTATTTATCAACACGTCCTACACCTTATACGGCAACCGATACTGCTAATGCATTTGCTACCGGGAATGGCGCTGTTGCAGCAGGCCCCATTTTTTTAAGCACCAATAATATTTCAACTGCCCAGGTAAGAGGTATTATGGCCTATCATTTTTTAGCAACACCGAATCCTTTAACCGGCGCATTTCAGCCTAACATAAGGGTTTTTTCTGTAAACTTTCCGCCGGCATCAGCAACTCCGTTTTTTGTAACTACACTTGTAAATAGTTCTTTTGCTCCACATCCCGGTATTATTGCAAATGCAACTTTTACGGGGCCGTTTGTAAGTAATCTCGCATTTATAGGGCTGGGAACATTTCCACCGGGCGGCGCACCCTTTTCGGGAACTGCCGCTAAAGCAGTTTCTTTAGACAATCATGCAGTAAATGGGGTATATCATGTAATTGACAAGGTTTTGCTGCCGCAGTAAATTTTTTTTAGGGATAAGGATTTACGCAACGAAAGTTGTGCCTTGTTGTATTAAAAGTTATTTTAAAATAAAGCTTATACATTAAAACGAAAATGCATCACGTCGCCATCCTGTACTAAATATTCTTTTCCTTCAATACGCAACTTTCCATTTTCACGGCAAGCGGCTTCTGACTTATATTGTATGAAATCTTTGTAGGCAATCACTTCTGCTTTTATAAACCCTTTTTCAAAATCAGTATGAATAACACTTGCAGCCTGCGGAGCCTTCCAGCCTTTGTGAATTGTCCATGCCCTTACTTCCTGTACGCCTGCAGTAAAATAGGTTGAGAGATTCAAAAGCTTATAGGCTGAATGAATTAAACGATCTAAAGCAGGTTCTTCCATTTTATATTCTTCCATAAACATTTGCTTGTCTTCCGGATTTTCAAATTCAGCAATCTGCGCTTCAATGGCATTGGTCATAATGATTACCTGTGCCTTCTCTGCGTTTGCAGCTTCTACAAGCTTGTCAGAATATTTATTACCAGTATGCATAGACGCTTCATCTACATTGGCAACATACAAAACGGGTTTATCTGTTAATAAAAAATTATCCGCAATGGCTGCTTTTTCTTCTTTGGATAAATTAAGCGAAAGAATGTTTTTGCCATGGTCCAAATGTTGTTTGCATTTAATCAGCACTTCATATTCCAGCTTCACTTTTGCATCGCCGGTCTTCACCATTTTTTCTACCCTTACTATTTTTCTTTCAACACTATCAAGGTCTTTTAATTGTAGTTCTGTTTCAATTATTTCTTTATCACTTATAGGATTTATAGGCCCTTCATCCCTCAACACATTCTCATCTTCAAAGCAGCGCACCACATGAATGATGGCATCTACTTCGCGAATGTTAGCAAGAAATTTATTTCCAAGGCCCTCGCCTTTACTCGCCCCTTTTACCAGGCCGGCAATGTCTACAATTTCAATCTGTGTGGGTACGATTCGGTCCGGTTTTACAAGTGCTGCGAGTGCTTCCAATCTTGGGTCAGGAACATTTACAAGGCCTACATTTGGTTCAATAGTACAAAAGCGATAGTTGCTTGCCTGCGCTTTGGCACTGTTGCTAACTGCATTAAACAAAGTTGATTTTCCTACATTTGGTAACCCCACAATTCCTGCACGTAATGCCATCTTAAATTTAATTTATACTTATTACTTCTAACTTTTTTAAAGTCAGCTTTTATTTTAAAGTGCGCAAAGATAGCAGTAAATTATTTTTCAGTTTTACTATTGGAATTATATTTGCCAAATGCTTATTTGTTTAGGAAATACAAGCAAACTTTAAAAGAAAATGACTGACAAGTGCCAGTCATTTGTAATAAAAAAATTAGAAATCTTTATGGGTTGTCACCGCTACTGGTTGTTTTAGTATAGGTAACTTTATCAGTATGGCCTGAACCTCCACCTTTACTATTTCCTCTTACAAGTGCAATAATAATTAATAAAAGAACCGCGCCTCCCACAACCCATACCCATGGCTGAACTGTCGTTGACTCCGATGTTGTAGAAGTAGTAGTTGTAGAACTGGTGGCAGCACTATCCTGGGCAAAAGCTATTACATTACAAAAACTTAGTGCAATAAATGAAAATAAAAAATTGTAAAACTGAAGGCTAAAAAGTTTTTTCATGACTTTAATTTTTAGTTTAATAATTAAATTTTAAAACCTGTTATAGATTCCACAATATAACAAAAGCTGAACCAAAGTTATTGGCAACTTTTAATTCAGCTTTAAAATCATTAGAATAAAATATTACTGTGCTGCTCCCTGCATTCCGTTTTGCAATCCTTCCTGTTCGCCTTTTAAATTTTTACGTTTAAATAAAGAGACGTCAAATTTGCCAAAGCGCCAGTTGAAGTTAAGCCTGACCATCTGTGGATCCCGTAAGCGTTCATTTTCCTGAGTTGAATAAATAGTTTTTGAAAAGTTAGATGTTGAAAATGTGTGGTATACTTTTGTTCTGAAAATATCATTCATGCTTATAGAAAGAGAAGCAGATTTGTCTTTTAAGAAATCTTTTTTTATGGCTATATCAACTCCATAAACGGGATCAGTAAATCCGTTAGCTGTAGAAAGATTTCCACCACCAAAAAATCTTCCGCCACCACCGCCGCCACTTCTGTTTGGAGGCAAAATAGTTTTACTGGTATAATCTCCCGTTAGTTGAATAGAAATATTTTTAGGTAATTTAAAAGTATTGTTGAGTTTTCCAAACCA
>JBBSEV010000009.1:0-106406 GCA_038239385.1 Chitinophagales bacterium | reverse complement strand
TAATGCAAAATTGTTGGGGAAAATTGTAACACCGGAACGTCCTGCTAACATGGCCTGGGGTGATGAAGATGGAAAAACGTTGTACTTTACTGCCCATAGCAGTTTGTATAAAATAAGAATAAATACCGGCGGAAAATTTAGCTGGCAATAATTGTGAATATTATCTTTATTGATAAAAAACCAGCAATGTAATGTTGGATGATTAATAAAAAAACCAAACTTAATAATGAAAACAGCGATCGTAACTGGCGCCTCCGGAAACATGGGGCAGGCAGTTGTAAAAAAATTTATAGATGAAGGATATTTTGTTGTAGGAACGATTATACCCAATGATTCTGTTGCAATGGATTTTCCTTCAGATAAATTTGAAAAAGTTGTTGTTGACCTGATGAATGAAGATGATTCTCAAAAGTTCATTGATACCATTATTGAAAAGCATGAAAGCATTGATGCTGCTGTTCTAACAGTTGGTGGTTTTGCAATGGGAAAGATAGTTGAAACAAAAACCGCCGATATTGCCAAGCAATATAAATTGAATTTTGAAACTACTTATAATGTGGCACAGCCTGTATTTGTTCAAATGATGAAACAAAACAGTGGAAAAATTTTTATCATTGGATCGAAGCCTGGCCTGGATTCAAAGAACGGAAAAGGAATGGTCGCTTATGGTTTGGCAAAATCACTCGTATTTCGTTTGGCTGAATTAATGAACGATGAAGCTAAAGGAAGAAATGTTGTTACCAGTGTAGTAGTTCCAAGCACTATTGATACACCTCATAATCGCAAATCTATCCCAGAGGCAAATTTTGACAGCTGGGTAAAGCCAGAAGCAATTGCTGATGTTATTTACTGGCATTGCACAAGTGAAGCTTCTGTGCTGCGGGAGCCTGTTGTGAAAGTTTATAATAATGCGTAAACTTTAGATTTAAAAATCATATAAACCATCTACAAGGTTTTAAACTTGCTAAAAGATATTTAATTTTTTAATATGCCTGGCAGAAAAAAAAGAAATAAGAAAAGTTTTTTAATAATTCCTTGCCTGTAAGCTAAGCGACATTTCAAGTTCCCGGTTTAGAAGAGATTTATACCACAATAAAATTTTAAAAGCTGATTATAGAATTATATGTCGCAACCTATTTTCAAAAATAAAAAGGTATTAATAACTGCCGGCCCAACAAGGGAAGCTATTGACCCTGTTCGTTACATCAGCAACCATTCAAGCGGCAAAATGGGCTATGCTATTGCAGAAGAATTTTTGAAACAAGGTGCTGAAGTGTTTCTTGTAAGCGGCCCGGTTTGCATTGAAATAAATCATTCACGGCTTACATTAATAAAAGTAAATTCCGCTCTTGAAATGGATCTTGCCTGTTGCAATTTTTATGAAAGAATAGACATAGCCGTTTTTGCAGCGGCAGTTGCTGACTACCGGCCTGAAAATGTTTCAAATAAAAAAATAAAAAAAGAGGCGCATTCCTTTTCATTAAAATTGATAAAGAATGTGGATATTGCTTACGAGTTTGGTAAAGTGAAAGCAGCGAGGCAACTATCCATTGGGTTTGCACTTGAAACAAATGATGAACTTAATTATGCAACATCAAAATTGCTCAAAAAGAATTTTGACATGATAATACTCAATTCCATGAATGATGCCAATGCAACTTTTGGCTACGATACCAATAAGATTACAATTATCAAAAGTGATTTTACGCAAAAAGAATTTGCTTTAAAAAATAAAAATGAAGTAGCTAATGATATTGTAGAAGCCGTGAATGAATTATGGATGAAGAGAAAAATAAATGCCGGGACGATGCATCTAATTTAACTCATTTGATGAAAATAAAAAGGCCAACAGGAAAATTATTTTTTTGTCTTCTATTCTGCACGCTAAATACGTGCGATAGTTTTTGCCAGGCCCCGGTAAAGTCTTTTACACCGGCCATGTATTCGGAAGAAGGATATGCAGCATTGAAAAAGCTGGTTGGAGCGAATAAGAAAATCCCGGCTCAATATGAAAAACAAATACTAATCGCACTTAGTTATCTGCCAGAGTTAACTAATATTTGCATCGTATTCCGGTTTAAACATACGAACACATCATTTTCCACCCGGCCTACCATTCTAAGTGTTTTCAGAAGAAGCTCCCTCAGAAAATATATTGTTACCATCAGTGATAGTTCCCAACAAATACTTGTACCTCTCCAACTCAAAAATTTAGACTACAATGCCCAAATTGGAGTGATAGGCCACGAGCTTACCCATGCGGCAGATTTTACAAATAAAAATACTTTCGGTCTATTGCGTGTTGCATTGGGTAATCTTTCAAATAAATATTTAGACAGGCTTGAACGAAAAACAGATAGTCTTTGTATTGCTCACGGCCTCGGCTACCAGCTATTGGCGTGGAGTAGCTTTATAAGAACCGCCATGCATCGCGAAAACTGGACAGGTTCTGTTAATATAAATAAGGGGCCTATGCTGAGAGAGAAGTATATGAATCCATCAACGATTAAAAAGCAGATGGAAAATAATCCGTTGTATACTGATGTAAAATAAGATTTCAAATTACAAGATTGAAACCTATTTTGAATGCAAGATTGCGCTCCTACGGATCGCCTTTTAATATGTTGTTTGTTTTCTAAAAAGATACTGTGCTATGAAGCATGGGTTAAGATAACTTTATTTTTAGAGTTTGTTTTGAATTGACCTGTGCATTTGCTGAAAGCATTACTATTATTGCAACAGGCGTAAATATCCTTTTCATTATTTTATTTAATTTTTTAATAAATTGAATTGAGCAAACTTAACAATACAGTAAAAAATTAATTGCCATGCAGCTGACATTAGCCCAAAACAAATTTGAACTACATAAAAGTTTATAATACGGAAGATAAAGTATGCGGGAAGGAATGGCTCGAGTAATAATTATTTCAACCGAATTTTTTAATGGAAGTTTCTATGAAGCACACACTTCAATCCTGTAAACTTTTCTCGTGTTGTGCCGCATGAATCGTTTGAACAAGCGCATTTAAAACTGAAGTAATTGACTGGACTATTTCAGTATTGATCACCTCTCCTTTCTCATTCAATTTTGTGCGCACAAAAGAAATTAACAACGTGGCACCTTCTCCTATTTTTGCGTTCAACGCTTTTAGTGTTAACAGCATTGCTGCATGAGCTTTATCACCACCCGTTGCGGCAGTAACCAATGCAAGAGGTTTATTATCCAGCTCACCTGAAGATACAATCCAGTCCAATGCATTTTTTAAAGAGCCTGCTACACCAAAAGCATATTCAGGTTGACAGATAAATACACCATCAGCCTGCGTGAGTAATTTCCGGAAGGCTTTTACATCAGGAGCTACATTTTCATTATCATCAAAATGAGGAAGCTTTCCAATGCCTTCATAGAAAATAAAATCTATTGATTCCGGAAACAATTTAATTACATGCTTTATAATATTTGTTGCAGAAGAATTATCGCGAAGGCTTCCTGAAATTACTACAATCCTAATTTTACTTTCCATAGTCATGTTGGAAATGCAATTTCGATATTTTATTATTTATCACATTTTCCGGTACACGCTACCATATTATTATTTCCAAAATGATCCCGTATATAAGAGTAATGTTGAATACCATTGTCAGCATTTGTATACATAACAATCCAGTCATCATATTGAACTAATCTTCCTTCAAGTTCTACGGGTTCGGCAACAAAATCCTGGACAGCGGTATTCATTTTTTCTCCATTGGGGCCAACAACAATATAATAGTTAACGGCACCTTTGTTATCCTGGATTCGTAATAAAGGTGGAATGCCCCCAAGGATACAACGAATGGCACAATCCCTGTGCGGCTTGCCCAGTCCCGGTTTCATTACACCAAAATAACATTTAGGATCTATTATTTCGCCTTTCACTTTTTGTATGCCGAGGTCTTTTATTTTTGGAACGAGATCAGTAGGTGTGGCGGCATCACCAATACGAACTAATGGTTTATCATCACCAGAAATTTGCAGGATAAGTTTTCCATCATTGTACAACAATGTTCCCTTAACCGTAATTTCTTTCTTATCAAGGGATGTTCTATTTTCTGTTTCAAGATCTGCAATTATCCCATCAGCGCCATGCTTTCCATATCCCACCAGGAGTGCTGTTATGTAATTTATGTTTCCCCAGATATCCCTACCGTTTATAATTTTGATATTAGGCACCGGCGTTTTAGAATAGATACCTTTTATTTCAGTAAGCGTTCCAAATTCAAAATTGCCGGTATCAAATTTTTTTTGGGATAAGGCTAATGCAATACTTATTGCAACAACTACCAATACTAAAGACAACACAACTTTCTTTACATGCCTTGAAAAATGATCAGGTGCCTGGGGCATCCAGCCTATGTAGAATTCGTTATCTTTTTTCATTGCATTATTTTTTCATTCATTTTATTTATGTTGATAACAGCGCCAGGTCTTTCGGTTCCTTCAGCATAAGCTGATGGATTTACCCACACATTGGTGCCGATAATTTTTACATCATAAGTACTTACTTTTTCTTTGAATGGCGGCGGCGACTGCCCATTCTGTGGCAGGTATTGGTAGCCATGCCAGGGGCAGGTAATGCATCCATCCAATATTTTGCCTTCGCCCAACGGTCCGTTTTGGTGTTTGCAAACATTATTTACTGCAAATAATTTTCCCTGTGTTTTGTAAACAGCAATACGTTCTTTATCAATACAAAACATTTTAGCCCTGTCTTCTTCAATATCATTTAAATCACATACCATTACAAATCCTTCGTTTGGCAAATCAAATTTTATGTTATCTTTTTTTACTTCCTTATAACCGGCAATTAAATGCAACGTTATAATTGTTGAAGAACCCAAAGCCATTATAATTATAAAAACAGGATTGGTTTCATATTGTATAACGCCAAGCATTACATGCATTATAATTAAAAGGTAAGCTAAGTAAACCCCCATATGCAGTGTCTTCCATACTTTAGGTGTAAGATTATGTAACCAGAAATCATGACTGGTGATAGCCATCAAAAAGAAAATGATCAATGCAAAAAAACCAAGCGCCTGGAAAGGAAAGCCAGCTAATGAATTAAATCGTGTGTTTGAAGCGAAAAGAGAAACAATCGGATTTACATTACCCAGCGAATGAAAATGCATAATACCAAATACACCATGCACGGCTGCGATAAAAAACATAGTAACTCCAAGGTGGCGGCGATTGTATAAAAGCGGTAAAAAAAATTTATTAATTCTCGTAAGCGGGCCAATGGATAAAATAACATGCAGCAATAAAATCGCTAATGTAGAAGAGGAACGAATCAGCAATGTTTCAAAAGTTACCTGCGGATTAAAGACAAGATTCAATGAAATAAATATGCTCAGATAAATGATACAAAATCCAAATAACAGCCAGTCATATATTTTCTTTTGCCTGTTCCATCCAACGGCCTGGTAAGATGCGCTCATTTTGTAAAGTTTATAGAATAAACTATTTGCTGATGAATAAAATCATAGAGTATAAAGTGATAATTATCTGTTGAATCAGTTTTAAGATTAAAATGATAAGTTCCCTGCGATTCAATTCTGCCTACAAGGTCATTGCTCTCAATTTTTTCAGTAGCTGGATTAATCTTATAAATAACCGCAGTTGGTACGGTTAACGCTTTTTTGTTGATCCATTCTACCTGGGTAGGTTTTTCAGAATTGCCACGAAGGTTCATTGTATAATTTTCTTTGTCAACTGTCTTAATAATAACTGGTAGTGCTGTAGTTGCCGGCGGTTGCAGCAACATATTAGTTGCTGGTTTTGGTATTACCAATATCGCCGAAATAATACCAGTTGGAATTAATATCAACATGGCGGACCATATTTGAAAATGCCTTTTTCGTAATTGCTTAATCATTGTGTTGATTTTTATTCGCTCTTATCCATTTCTTTAACAACAATGGCCAGAACACAATTGAAGCAGGCAAAATGATTACTTTAAACCCCCACGTGGCGCCATGCGTGCCTTCATCAATTTTGCTAGCGCCATTCATCACAAACGGGATGGCGAATACAAGTCCGCAAGACAAATAGATTGCGATAATCATTAGTAAGATATTCAATATTGTTACAGCCATTGTATTAGTTTTCTATTTTTAAGATACTGTTGAAACCTGCAAAGCCATCTGGCTCTCGATAAGGATTGCAGACATCTTCCATCCATATTTTTTCGTCAACAAAAAATTTATATTGGTATTGGCCCGCTGGTAATATTGGAATTTCGATCTTCCACAAACTATTTATTCCCGGTTCCATCAGCAGTACATCCTGTGCCCAATCGTTAAAGCTGCCTGCAAGAGAAACCTGGGAAGCATAATCAACCTGGGTGTAAAATTCAATGGTTCTTTTCAAGTGATTTACATAAGGAGTTCCATTCGTCTTTGAAATTAATTCTTTTTTCAGAACTTTTATAATGGCTTTCCTCGGCTGTACACAGCCAAAGCCCTGTCTTACAGCATTAAGATTTTCCAGTCGTTGTGCAGTAGAAAAAAGAATCGTTCTTACATCGGACGGTGTTAAAGACGGATTAACTTCCAGTAATTGTGCGATTACGGAACTTACAATAGGTGCGGCAAATGAAGTTCCATCTACATGCATGTAAGCTGGCGAAATATATTTACAGGTTTGAATACGTTTCACAATTGTGTTCCGCAAATAATATACATCACCTGTTTGCAAAACCGAATTATCCAATTGTGTCTTCCCAAATAAATCAGGCAATTCATACTTCAGCTTTTCATCATCAAGCTTCAGTAAATAATGAAGTGTTTCGGATTCATGTTGTTCTTTTGTTCCGGGTAAAATGGGCGCAGCGATCCATATAGCATGCGCTACCAGTTCCGGCTTCATTAGTTCATCCTGGGTTTTTCCATAAGATGAATGATATAATTTTGTGTTAACGTCCCCCAGCATATTCTCATCATCTATTCCTCCAACAGCAATTACATTCAGTGAATTCGCAGGCGGTTTTACAGTGCCGTTTTCGTCATTGCCAACAGCTGCTACAATCACAATTCCTTTTTCAATTAATTGTTCTGCCAGTTGATCCACTGCACTTGCTTTGTATGATTCAATTGTATCATCACCAAGGCTCATGTTTACAATGCGGATATTATATGCTTCATGATTTTGTAAAACCCATTGCAACGCTTTACAAATATTTTTGGTTGGAATGTGGCCTTCTTCATTCTGAACTTTTAATAATACAAGCTCAGCATCGCTGGCAATTCCTTTGTACAAACCATTGCTTAGATATCCATCACCTGCACAAACAACGCTGGTCATGGTACCGTGCCAGGAAGCCTCCCCTAAATCCTCCCGGACATTTGCCGGGATGACTTTGGAAGATTCTGTCATGTCAAGTATTTTTTTTATCCTGTTTTTACTTACTACTAAATCTGGGTGCGGATAAAAACCGCTGTCGATAAAACAAATAGTTATGCCTTTACCGGTATACCGGGGATCAGCATTGAGGCGAAGTCCCGTCGGTATCACAATAAAATCATCCTTTGTTTTTATTGAAAAATATGGGCCAATTGCAGGAAGTATCTGTTGCTTCATTACAATTTCTACGTTAAAAAAATCCACGCAACGTGAGCAGGCGCCATCATTCACCGTCCACTCTGGAAACTCATGCTTTATCTTTTCGATTACAATTCGTTCGCCATCGTGATGAAAACGGTACACCAGTTTTTCAACTCTATCCTTACAAAGGGGACATATAATATTTTCACCATTTGTCATTTCTTATAATAGTTTGTTACAAAGAAAATATAAAATGGAATTTTGGTTTGTCATATGCATGACTGATGAAAGAAGAAATAAGAATTGAAGAAAATTTTTATAAAAGCAGGACTTTCTTTTAAAACCTAAATCTATAATTTAAAGCCGCTACAAAGTGGCGGGTTAACCCATCGGGCCTTTTATCTCTTACTGCAAATGGCGCTCCGAGAGAAAGCTCAAAACCACTTTTTGGATTTACATCGTAGCCTAAAAAAATAATACCATTGAGAGTAAAACCATTTGAATTAGCTATTTCTTTTCTTACTTTATTTCCATCAAGGTAAGTATCATTGGCTTCATGATAGATGGAGAGAAAACTTGGCCTTATTGAAAACTTTTTATCTATTTCGAAATTGTAAGACAGCCTTAAAAGAGCGTCTCCTTTTCTTGAAAATTTATTAGTAGGTAAATATTTAGCCGCAATCGAATTGTTCGGATAATCTCCTGGCAAAAAACTATTTCCATTGACTGGCTTTAATGGTTGCTGTACGGCAATGGTAGCGCCGAAAGATTTATGTATAAAGTTTAATCCAAGAACTAAATCTGTTGTACCCAGGCTTGTTTGGTAAGGCATAGGCAAATGGATACCATTCTTTATAGTATTGGCTTCATCAAAAGGTATTTTTAATCCCACAACAAAAGATTTTTGCCAGTTCTTTTCCATATCAAATTCATGATTAACCGATAAAAATAAATCGCCGAAGCCATTTGTATTGGCAAGCTCACCCGAGATAACGCTATAACCAATTTTACCTGTTACTGACGTATGCTTTAAAATATTCCTGGTGTATTCAATTTCCGTTGTGTAATAAGAAACCGATTTTTCTCCTTTACCAAAATTAAATCCAACTACAACTTCATTCCTGCTGTTATCTTTTTCATTTGTTTTATTTGTATTGTTTTTAATAGAATGAATAGTACATACGCCGGCATCGCTGCATCCCTGTGCATTTACATTTGTAACAACTGTTAACAAAATAAGCGTCGATAAAATTACTTTAGTCATAAAAGTTTAGTTATTTGTGTATATATTTCTTATTTTATTTTCTCAAGAATCATCATTGCATGGCCATCAGGATCTCTTACAATAAATCCTTTGTAGCTGCCTTCTTTATTTTGAAAGCTTACGATTTCTTTGGATAGTATTTTATAATTAGTCTCTTTAAATTCATCATATAATTTTTGCGCATCATTGGTAAACAAAGTGGTTTGCCAATACCATATATCATCAGCCCTGGTGTCTTCCGGATATGGTTTCCCCGGCCCGGGAATTAAATATTGCAAAAACTCCAAACCGAATCCGGATGGGGTTCTCAGCCCGGTAATATGAAGACTTGCGCCTTCTACATTATTCAAATGCTCCTGCTCTGTTCCTTTGTTATGACTGTCACCTTTTCGCTCAATACCCAATATATCACGATAAAATTTTAAACTGCTATCGGTATTACTTATACCAAATGCAGTGTGGTCAATGCCGAGAAATATTTTGCCATTGCTCTTTTGCCATTTCGGTTGACCCTTTCCATTAGGGAAATAAATAAGCTCAAGGTTATGCTTATCCGGATCCTGGAAATAAAAAGCTTTAACTCCTGCCGCTTCAGGAATAGTAGCCGGTAAAGTTTCAGGGCCAGTAGATACATGCACCACATTATATTTTCTTAACTGTTCATAGGCTTTATCCATATCACTTACAACTATTGCTATATGCTGAAAAGAAAGGTCATTGGCTTTAGCATCTTCCGGTATGCTCCTGCCCCCTGCCGTGAGATAATCTGTCAGTCTAATTTCCTCATCACCCAACTTCAATTTTATAATACGTATACGAAGGCCAAAGAGTTTCTCCAGCTTTTCATATGGCTCACCACTTACTTCTTCATCAGACACTTTTTGAAAGGGAAGAACCTTCGTATAAAAATCAAGAGAGCGGTCCATATCCGATACAGTTATACTAACAGGCCCGATGCCTGTAATTTTTTGTGCAAATGAAAATTGCGCAAACAATAGTGAAATGGCTATCAAAAAAGATAAATAAAATTTTTTCATATTCAATAGTTAAAACGGGTTATAATAATTTGATGACTTAAATTTTGTTTTCAAAAACCGTTCTTTGATTTTCTTTTTTTCCATCAATTTTTCTTTTTTGAATAAAAAGAAAAAGCTCTGCGGCGCTTAGCATACCTGCGAAAGGGATGAACATATATATCCAGAAAGCTGTATAGATATGTGCAGGAAATGCACTGGCAAAGCTTCTTGCGGGGTTCATTCCAAATCCTGAAACCGGTCCGGCAAATATTACATAGAGGCATACAAAACACCCGGCAATAATCCTGGTATATTTTTTTAATGTGGAGTTTCCTGAAGTGAACAATACCATTGTCATCATGATGACGGCAATTATATATTCCGTAATGGCCGCAGCACCAACTCCAAATTTGCCGGGAATAGTTGCTGCATAATTTACAGGGGATGTTGTCAAAACATTTCCAAGCAAAGCAGCGATAATATAAACCGAGATTGTTCCGCCAATGAATTGAAAGATGATATAAAACAATGCATCCCATTTACACATTTTATTTAATCGTAAAAATGTAATAGTTACAGCCGGGTTTATATGTGAGCCTGATGGTGCAGTAAAAGGAGAATAAAAAATAAATAAAGCGGTACAGCCCATCAGAACTCCCATAACTAGATTATGTAATGCGCTATTTTGAATAGTAAGATGAAATGATGCATCATGGCCTCCCAGCAATGCGCTGAAAAAGCAGGCAGAAGTCATAAAAATGGCAAGCCCAAAAGCTTCCTGTAAATAATGAATCCAGTTTTTTTTAAAAGAAGCTTTCATTTGTGCAAAGCCCCCTTTGGTACTATGAACCCTTATATTCATTGCTCTCATGATGCAAAGAGAATAATTGCAGAGAACAGGCATTGTCGTTCAGTTGACGATATAAAAAAATTATCATTACTATCTTGATAAAAATTTATATTGAAATGAAAGCTGAATATCAAAAAATATTCCCGCGAATGTTCTGGCAGTGGGCAATCCATGCAAGGGGAAAAAAAACTTATAACCTTGGATAATTATCCAGGTATAAAATCTTCTGAAAAATATTATACTTATACAAAACAATTACAAACTCATCTTTACTTCACTAAACTGGATCACTGTTTCAATATCTGTGTAATTTGGTATGTCTTTCATCAATGTTTCAGCATGTGGCATAAATGCGGCTTCAAAAGCTTCAAACGAATCATATGAAAAATGACAGACAGCAATAAACGATGGTGTACTTCCCGGCGTTCCACCGCTAAAACCAAATTCAACTTCAACATGCTTTACAGCATCGCCCTGTAATTTTATTGTCAAAGGCATGTGTGTATTGATATAATAATCTTTATCAAACTTTTTACCCTCAGTATTGGGATAAAAAATACTAAGCTTTATCATTTTAATTTATTTGCGCAAAAGTATTATTTCTATTCACAACAGCTTCTGATTCGTTCTTAGATTCTTCAGACTGCATCCTGTTCATGTGTTGCAACTCCTTTCCCAGGAAGTAATTAAGTGCGGTTCGCAAAATAGCTATGGCAGCAAGTTTGCCAATATCATCCCAGCTTGGTGCAACTGCTGTTGCCAACACATCGGCTCCCAATAAAAGTTCCAACGATACCGCAACTGAGCTTCCAAACTGCAGTCTTATTTCTTCTTTAGAAATTTTTACATTGCTTTTTTTTAGAAAAGAAAAGTAATTCAACAGTGTTTTAATTACTGCAATTCCTATAATAATCGCGGCCAGTATTTCCACCGCGTGGCTTACATTTATCGTTACCTGTTTTGCTATTTCTTCCATAAAAAAGATTTAAAAAAAGGCGACAGGAAAACCCATCGCCAACTTTAACCAAAACCATATACCATAAAAAATTCAAAACATTTATAATAAAGCAGGCTCTGCTTCCTTCATTGATTCATTCTTAATCATCAACACATCATTCAAGATATGATCACCAACTCTCAAAGCATTAGCAGTAATTGTCAATGACGGGTTGAATGCACCGCATGATGGAAAAAAGCTTGCATCAACAATGTAAAGGTTTTGTACATCATGTGCTTTACAATGCAGGTCGAGCACAGAGTTTGAAGGATCCGTTCCAAAGCGGCAAGTCCCGTTCTGGTGGCTCATTCCGGTAATATCCAAATCATAACCCGTCCATTGAATGTCTTTATATTTATCATCTAATTCACCAAGCTTTACAAAAACCTGTTTCAGTTTTTCTTTCAGTTTTTCGTAAGCTGTATAATTAGTTCTGTGATAATATACTTTTATAGAACCATCTTTTTGTACCGTTACACGGTTATCAGGAGAAGGTAAATCTTCTGCAGTTAACCAAAAATCTATCGTCATTTGTTTCAGTTCTTCATAAGTTTTGCCTGGATAAATTTTTTCCGCAAGCCAGAGAATCGTATCGAAATCATTTCTTCCCATTAATTGTATTTCACCTAAAGGGAATTCACTGTCATCAGCGCCATGATAAAAATCTGAAAGCCCCAGGCTTTTTTGAAAAACACAATCATTAATTTTATCTTTTGTAAATGCAACAAGGCAGCCGTTATGATGCAGCATCAAATTTCTTCCAAGCTGCCCGCTTGAATTTGCCAACCCTTCCGGATGATTTTCATTTGCACTGCGCAACAAAAGCGCAGCAGAATTTACGGCTCCGCATGCAACAATCACAATATTCGCATTGAAAATTATTTTCTCACCTTTTACATCTGCGTGCACTGATGATACACGTTTACCTGTCGCATCTGTATCCAGTTTTTCAACATAGGCATGCGTCATCAATGTTACATTTTTATTTTGCAATGCCGGGCGCAATGCCATCACCTGCCCGTCCGCCTTGCTGTCTGTAGGATCAGGAAAGCCATCAAAATTTTCTAACATTACGGGAGCTTCTGTTTGTGTAAAATCCTGTGGCAATCTAACGCCCATGGGCAGGGGAAAAGGCTGTAAGCCTATTTGCTCCATCCTGGCATTCAAATCTTTTATTAACGGTTCGTAAGCTAATTGAGCAAAAGGATAATCCGAAGTTGTCCGGGGCTCACTAGGATCAATACCACGTTTGCCATGCACGCTGTACAATTTTTCAGCGATAGTATAATAGCTTTCTAATGTGTCGTAACCAAAAGGCCATGCCGGAGATGTTCCACCATAGTGTTTTACTTCCTGGAAATCACTTTCACGAAAACGAAATAAAGCCGCCCCATACATTTTCGAGTTGCCGCCAACGTTATAATGAATAAAAGGTTTGAAAGGCTTATCGTCCTGGTCGTACCATTCTTCTTTAGGGCGATACCGGCCAACGGTTACTACTTCATGCGGATCCCAGTTTTCTTTTTCTTTAGGGATAAACCCTCCTCTTTCTAAAATCAAAATGCGTTTTCCGCTATCTGCTAATTTATATGCCATTGTGCTGCCACCGCTGCCGGTGCCTATGATGATGATGTCATAATGGTTGGTCATGTTATTTAATGTTTGATGTTTATGGTACAAAATGAAAACAAACGCAAAAGAAAATTTGTCGCATGGATGACGAAGAAGAAGAATTAGAGATTGTTTTTGCAAAATATTTTATGCTGTTGCTAAAATTTAGGTTTTGTCAACCAAATGACAATTTGCATTTTATCACTCCAATACTTTTGCTTATAAAAATTACATATGAAAAAAACACTGTTGATGCTGGGCTTCTTATTTTTTACAGCCCTGAACATTTTCGCACAGAAATCAGAAATATTTAACCCGAAAGATGGCGCTATACATGGATACGATCCCGTAGCTTATTTCAAAGAGAGTAAACCGGTAAAAGGCAATCCTAAATTTTCAGTATCATGGATGGGTGCCAACTGGTATTTTTCAAGCCAGGAAATAAAGATGCATTTAAAGCGACGCCTGAAAAATATGCACCCCAGTATGGCGGCTATTGCGCTTATGGGCTTGCAGATGGACATAAAGCGCCTACCAGTGCTGATGCGTGGACAATAATTGATGGCAAATTATATTTAAACTATAATAAAGATGTTCGCCAGTCATGGAATAAAAAACAGAAAGAATACATACAAACGGCTAACACAAACTGGCCCAAATTGAAGAATGAAGAATGATGTTTTCGTGAAAGAAATAAATTCATAAATGCATTTATAATTACGCCTTCATTTTAAATACCTTTCCTTAAACTTTTTATTATGGATGAGAAAAGCGTAGGGGAAATTCAAAATCAAAAGGAGACTACACGGGTAGAAACTTTTAGCGATGGCGTTTTTTGTATTGCTGTTACCCTATTGTCATTAGAGATAGGTGTGCAGGTAAAAGAAAATATTAGTAATGAAGATCTGCTGCATTCATTGTTGAAACAATGGCCCATTTGCCTTGCCTATGTTATTAGTTTTGTAAATGTTTTACTGGCATGGATAGGGCATCATGAATTATTTAAAAAATTGAACAATACAAATAATTCGGTGATGATAACAAACGGGTTGTTATTGATGCTTGTGGCGCTGGTGCCCTTTCCTACCAAAACATTGGGCATGTTTCTTCTTACCGGCGGATTAAAAGTAGCAGTTGTTTTTTACACCGGCTACTTTGTTCTTATCAGCATCGCTTTTAAACTTCTCTGGTTTTCAGCATCACGAAAAAAGGGTTTATTAGTACATGGAATAACCGATGCTCAGATTAAACAAACAACAAAATATGAAAACATTGGATTGATCTGCAACTTCATCATTATGCTCGTCTCTTTTGTAAGCCCATGGGCGGCGCTCGTTTTAAGTTTTGTTATGTGGATTTATTGGATCTTTTTAACCTGATCTATTTTATTTTTTTGCAACCGGAATATAAACAGTATCGATTTGTATTAATAATTTTTTCACTTCCGGCATCTATAACCTGCATCTTTTGTTTTATTTAAATTTCTTGGCTGATGGGCATTGGCATCAGCAAAGTCTTTCTCCGTTAGTAATATTATTTATACTTTATTTATCGTGACCCAATTTCATTAAAACATTTTTAATTTCCTTGTAATTACTCCATGGTATAAAATGATCTGCTCCAGGTAAAGTGATCATCTCAACTGATGCTGCGTTGGTAATTTGACTTTTGGCATAAAAAGAATTTTCATAGGGAACTAAAGAATCGTGATCGCCTTGTATTATATAAACATGGCACCTGATTTTCGGAAGCATAACGGACATGTCTAAAACATCTTTTTTGAAATACATCAGTTCATCATTGCTGGTTCGCAAAATAGGCGGAATAAGATATCGCAATGGGGAATATGCAAGTACCTTTCTCCATATTTCTTTTTCTTCCGCTTTTGGATCTACGCTGCCTGCAAGCAAAACCAATCCATCAACCAATTCCGGGTTTTTGCTTGCAAGTTCAACTACCAAAGGGCCTCCAAGGCTATGGCCCACCAGGAACATTGGCTTATTATTTTTTAGTTTTTGCAAGAGAGTTGAAACGATTTCACATTGTTTATTCATGTGCTCTGCAGAGCCGAAAGCGCTGTAACCAAAGCCAGGCCTGTCGATGCTTATGAGGTGAAAATTTTTTAAGAGATCGCTGTCTTTCAGATACGCTTCAAAGGCATTCCAGCTACCGGGTGAACCGTGTATAAAAATCAACGTTGGTAAAGTATCTGAACCGGTGGCAACATAATGTAATTTGTGTCCGTTAATGTTTTCAGTATGTGCAGAAAGTACAACGCCTGCTTTCTTAAAATTTTCAATGGCTGTTTTATCAGGCGTTCTCCATTTATCACAACCCTGAACGGTAATAAGCCATACAACCAGGAGTAGTAAAAAAATCCTTTTTGATATGCGGAAAAACTTTTTCATAAGAGAAAATTTGTATGCAAAGCTAATTTCAAATATTCTTAAAAATTTCTTGAATGCATCGCAGCATTCATCGTTTTCATTTTTATAGCAGGGAAAATATAACTCCAGCTTACTTGTAATAACAAAAGGTTTTGTAAATCCTTATTGCTGTTTCTTACAACAGTGTTATAGCCGATGCCTGTTTCCAAATGGCCGAACGGCATAACAGGAAATCCTATACCACCATAAATCCAGTTTTCAGAAATAAATGTGTTGCGGCTGCGTGAAGGAACACAATAGATTTCATCATTGATTTGCCAATAGAAATCATTGCCTTTTATTTTTTTGAGTAGCCCGGCCTGGTATCTTGCTCTTGTTGCAAATTGATTAGAAGCAGTTGGATAACTGAACCATCTTTCTTCAAAGCGAAAACGATTATAGAAGCTTAATTTCTTTCCTGCGGTGTTATACAAAACCTGTTGCACCAGGCGATGTTCATTGCGATAGTTTTTATCAAAAGGATTGTTGCGCTGAAAGCCATATCCAATGCCTGTTTGCCAATGTTTGTTTATTTTATATGAACTGAGCAGTTGGCTATAAATTTCCTGCACTTGTGTTGAATAACCTGTTTCCTTAATTATGTAGTTGCCTAATCTTATTTTAGAAGTAGTTAGAAAATTAATATCGAAATTATTTTTCAATGCATCAGTTATAGAAACAGAAGGTGAGACACCACGAAAGTTTAAATCCTGTGCTATGCCTTTCAACATGCCAAGGAAAGAAAGAAAAATGATTAAAATTATTTTGATAAAGTTGCTCATTGGCGCCAGCAAGATTTGCATTCTAAATAAATTGCAGCGCAAATAGAATGTATTTGCTAACTATTTATTGTCGCTCAATTGACCCGGGCAGTGAAAAATTATTGTAAAAATAAATGAGATGATGAAAGACTTCAAATCATCGATCCAATATTCTTCCAGGAAAAATTATCCATCTATCAGCGTTCATTATCCATTTTTTAAGGCCAACTGCAGGAGCATCTTTGCATTGTCAATAATGACATCATAATTAAACAAAATAGAAATGAAAAAGATAACTACACTAATTGCCGCGTTACTCCTTATATCTGTCTTATCAATGGCACAGGTATCCTACAAGAGTATTAAAGTTGACGGACTAAATATTGCCTATCGCGAAGCGGGAAACCCGGCAAACCCTAAGGTCGTATTGTTACATGGCTTTCCTGCCGCATCACATCAATACAGGGATCTTATACAATCGCTTTCTGATAAATTTCATGTAATTGCTCCCGATTATCCGGGCTTTGGCCTCAGTGATATACCCGATCCGGCAACCTATAATTATACGTTTGATGGCATTTCTGACATTGTTGAGCATTTCCTGAAATTAAAAGGTTTTGATCACTACGGTTTATACGTTCAGGATTACGGTGGCCCTGTTGGATTTAGGATCGTTGGCCGAAATCCCAAAGCACTCGATTGGTTGATCATCCAAAATAGCAATGCCTATGAAGTCGGTTTTACGCAGGCATGGGACGGTTTCCGCGGGGCATTATGGAAAAACAGATCGGCTGAAACAGAAAAGCCACTGGCCGCATTTCTTACTCATGATGCGATCAAAGGCATTTATTTATACGGTGCAAAAAATCCCGAACTGATAAGCCCCGATAACTGGGAATCAGATTTCGGTTTTATGCAAAGGCCAAACGCTGTTCGTGTTAATCTTGATTTGTTTTATGATTATCGGAAGAATGTGGAATTATATCCAACATGGCAGGCGTTCCTTCGCAAGAATCAGCCCAAAACAATTATCTTTTGGGGACAAACTGATATTTTCTTTACTCCCGCCGGAGGTGAGGCTTTCCTGAAAGATTTACCCAATGCAGAAATGCATCGTTTGGATGCGGGGCACTTTGCAGTAGAAGATCATCTTGATGATATCTCTAAACAAATGCATCACTTTTATGCGGAAAAAGTAGCGGTTCAAAAATCTAAAAAGTAAGGTCGGAGGCATGGATAAAAATACCGGGAGTTAAATCCTGGTTTTTTTTCTTTTTCAGTCACTATTATTAAAAGGAAAATTTCTTTAAAATAATGTGTTGCTGTTTCTAAATTACTGAACCGTTACTTCATATAATATCTCATTTATTTAATCAATTATAAAATCAAAAAAAAATTAAACAATCTAAATAGAAAAAAAATGAAAAAAAGAATCTTCCAAACCAACAACGATTGGACTGGAGTAATCATTCGTCTAACTATTGGGTTAATCCTGTTTCCACATGGTGCTCAAAAAATGCTTGGCTTGTTTGGTGGTTATGGTTTTACAGGAACTATGAGTTTCTTTACCAAAACAATGCACCTGCCCTGGCTCATTGGTTTTTTAGTCATAGTAATTGAGTTTATTGGTTCACTATTTTTAGTTGTGGGTTTTGCAAGCCGTATTTGGGCGTTATTGATAATTATTTTAATGATTGGAATAATTTGGACATCGCATATTGATAATGGTTTTTTTATGAATTGGCTTGGCAATCAAAAAGGCGAAGGCTTCGAATACCATCTGCTGGTAATTGGTTTGTGTTTAGCGATTCTTGTAAACGGAAGTGGAAAATACTCATTGGACAAATTCATCTCAAAAGACTAATTGGACAGAGGGGCTGCAGATAACAATACAAGTAGTTGCTCACTAAAAAATTAAAGCTACATAAAATGAAAATTAAATTATTGTTTCCTCTGCTGTTAGTTACTAACCTGTTGATGGGGCAGGCCAAACATACAAGCTGGACGAATAAAACTTATAGACTTGCCGGCTCCTGGTCAGTACAAAAAATTAATGACCAGTATTTTTTATTCTGGAAAATGATTTTAAAACTTCACAGGGTCCGGATTTAAAAATATTTCTTGTTCAAAAAGAAATTGATGAGATTGATAAAAATGAAGCGTTAGATAAGGAAGGTATCTTTCTCGGCGACCTTACATCTGTTACAGGGGCACAGCGGTATGCGATCCCCAAAAATATTGACATCACTAAATATCATTCCATTGTGATTCATTGTAAAAAATATACGGTGGTATGGGGCGGTGTAA
The DNA here is from genome assembly GCA_038239385.1 of Chitinophagales bacterium. GTDB lineage: Bacteria > Bacteroidota > Bacteroidia > Chitinophagales > Chitinophagaceae > Ginsengibacter. The sequence goes on along the minus strand of JBBSEV010000009.1, from coordinate 87,589 downwards.
AATTAAATGAACAATAACGAGTTCATTCGTCATCAATCATTGATAAAACAACCTTAATGAAAAAGGAGATAATCAGATGCGATTTTGTAAACCAGGGCCCGGAACTTATCCCTTATCACGATGGAGAATGGGGCATCCCCGTTCTGGAAGACAATAAATTATTTGAAATACTTTCATTGGGGGGTCAACAGGCGGGAATCAGTTGGTTGATTGTTTTTAAAAAGAGGGAAGCCTATCGAAAACTGTTTCACCGGTTTAACATTAAGAAGGTGGCGGCAATGAAAGAAACTGAATTGCAGAAGATTTTATCTGACGCATCCATCATCCGCAACAAGAATAAAATAAACTCGATTGTACACAATGCACAAAGGGTTTTGGAAATAACCAAAGAGTTTGGGTCATTTAATAAATACGTCTGGGGTTTTGTTGATTTTAAAACAATTCATCACAAGTACAAGCATTTTCATGATATACCAGCCACATCTTCAATAGGTGACAGCATGAGTGCTGATTTAAAAAAGCGGGGTTTTAAATTTACCGGCAGCATCATTTGTTATTCCTTTATGCAAAGCGCCGGTTTGGTAAACGACCACAGTGTAGGATGCTTCAGATACAAAGAATTGATAAGCTGAATTTATTTGTATATGATTCTGTTTATCTATTGTGTTGTTATTTTTCTTTCCCGTTTTTAAAGGAGAAACCTTTTGCCTCAACATTAAAGAAATATTAAAAGACAGGAATATTAAATCAACACCGTGTAAAGCCAGATAAACAAGTAACGATGAATTTAAATCAGATAACAGTTCCCGTAATGAATGTGGCACATGCAATTGCCTTTTATGAAAAGCTTGGTTTAAATCTGATAGTTAAATCTCTTCCGGATTACGCCCGGTTTGTTTGCCAGGATGGTACTTCCACATTTTCATTGCATGTAACCGATCAATTACCTACCGGTAATGGTATTTGGATTTATTTTGAGGTAAATGATTTAGATGACTATGTACAATCATTGATAAACAAGGGAATTGTATTTGAGGAATTGCCAGCCGATAAGCCCTGGCTGTGGAGGGAGGCTCGTTTAAAGGATCCTGATAATAATCAACTGATCCTCTATTTTGCAGGGAAAAACAGAACAGATCCGCCTTGGAAAATTTAGCTTAATAGTGGGCCAGAAAATACAAATCTTAAAAAAATAAAAAATGAAAGTTGCTATCTTATTATTTGAAAATTTTGAAACACTGGATGTGTTCGGCCCTGCTGAAATTTTTGGTATTATACCCGAGCAATACCAGGTTTCATTCTATTCGCTATATGGCGGAGTAGTAAAAAATGCACATGGGGTTTCAATTGTAACATCGCATTTAGAAATAATTGAAAATGGAGTTGATATTTTTCTTATTCCTGGAGGTTACGGAACAAGAATAGAGGTTAACAATGTTTTATTAATTGATAAAATTCGGAGGATTTCACAATTAAGCAAATTTGTTTTGACGGTCTGCACTGGTACGTCTTTGCTAGCCAGGACAGGCCTTTTAGATCACCGAAAAGCAACCACCAACAAAAGAGCATTTGATTGGGTGGTAACACAAGGGCCAAATGTAAATTGGATTAAAAAGGCCCGTTGGGTTATGGATGAAAAATATTTTACATCATCCGGAGTAAGTGCAGGTATGGACATGACGCTTGGCTTTTTAAGTGAGCTGCACGGAATTGAATTTGCACGAAAAATTGCCTTTAATATTGAATATAATTGGCAGGAAAATAGTGAAGTGGATAATTTTTGCGAACAATAAAATAAATGAAGCTGGTTTTGTTACTGATACCGAAACCCTTGCTGCATTGCAGTTGCTGTTGGAGAACTTGATAAGCCGGGTAACGGACAGGATTAATAAATTTTAAAACACAATATATTATTTGGCGGAAATGAGTATGTTTAATCTGTCAAATAATTTTACATGAGCTTACATTTAGGAGATTTAGCTCCCAATTTTAAAGCCAGTACTTCTTTAGGTCCCCTGGATTTCTATGAATACCTGGGAGCAGCGTGGGGTATATTATTTTCGCATCCCGGCGATTTTACACCGGTATGTACTACTGAACTGGGCAAGGTGTCCACATTCCAGGAGGAATTTGAAAAGAGAAATGTAAAAGTGCTGGCCTTAAGTGTAGATAGCGTAGAGAGCCACAAAGAATGGATAAAGGATATCAATGAAACACAAAAAGTAACGGTTGGATTCCCCATTATTGCTGATGAAACAAAAATGATTGCTGCTGCTTATGATATGATACATCCCAATGCCTCAGAAACATTAACTGTTCGTTCTTTATTCGTTATTGGTCCTGATAAAAAAGTAAAATTAATGATCACGTATCCTGCTTCCACAGGGAGGAATTTCTACGAAGTATTGCGTGTGGTTGATTCTCTTCAATTAACTGCAACTTTCTCTGTAGCTACACCCGCCAATTGGAAAGATGGGGAAGATGTGATTGTAGCTCCTGATATCAGCACCAATGATGCCTTACTGAAGTTCCCTAAAGGTGTAAAAGAGATAAAGCCGTATTTACGCTATACGCCTCAACCAAATAAAGACTAATTTCTGTTTTGTGAACATATGAATTTTCATATTGATGGGGGTCTTCTTTTTATTTCTAATTTCTTCATTCTTGATTCTAAGGTAGTGGCATTTAAACCCAATATTTTTGCAGCGCCATTTTCTCCACTTACTTTCCAGTTGGTTCTGTTTAAAATACTGAGGATATGTTCCTTTTCCACATCGTCCATTTTAAGTAATTGCGGCTCTCCATTTTCTTTTTTGCCGCCATTTTTATTGCTCGGTATCCAATCGCCATATTCCAATGTATTACCCCGCGACAGTATCAAGGCCCTTTCAATGATATTCTCCAGTTCCCGGATGTTTCCAGGCCAGTCGTAACGCATTAATTCGGCGATCACTTTGTCAGGTATGTTTTTAATTTCCCTTCCCATTTTACCCTCATATTTTTTTACAAAATGTTTTACCAGCAGGGGTACATCTTCTTTTCGGTTGCGTAATGGGGGTGATACAATCTGAAACACATTCAGCCGGTAAAATAAATCCTCCCTGAATTCCTTTTTTGAAATGGCTTCTTCCAGGTTACGGTTGGTGGCTGCAATTACCCTTACATTTACCTTTATTGTTTTGGGATTTCCGAGCCGTTCAAATTCACTTTCCTGCAATACCCGTAATAATTTTGCCTGTAATTCCACCGGCAACTCACCTATCTCATCCAGAAAGACAGTTCCGCCATCTGCTAGTTCAAAGCGGCCGATCTTTCTTTCTATAGCTCCGGTAAATGCCCCACGTTCATGTCCAAACAGTTCACTCTCAATTAAATTAGCAGGCAATGTTGCACAATTTATTTTTATCAACGGCCGCTTACTCCGATTGCTGATATTGTGAATGGCCCTTGCCAAAAGCTCTTTACCCGTGCCGCTTTCGCCAGTTATTAAAACGGTTGCATCTGTTGATGCAACCTGTTCAATCTGCTGTAAAATTTTATGGAAATTCTTGCTCTTACTTACAATTTCCTCAAAATTGTGTGTTAGTTTTATTTCTTCCTGCAAATATTTATTCTCTGCTTTAAGTTTAGCCTGCTCCTGTTCCATCAAAACCTTATCAGTAATATCAATAAACATGGTACGGGTAAATTGTCCACCCACATCCGGGTTGCTCCACCATTGTACCCAGATGGGTTTACCATTATCCTTTCGTCTGAGTTCTAAAACAACACCGCTAGTATCTGTACCACGGCCAACAGATTCAAAGGCGTCTTTCACCCTTTGCTGTGCGTCCGGAGTGTCGGGTGCCATTGTTTTTCCATAAGTAGAAGGAACTTCATCAGGCCTTACACCAAGTATTCTTAAAGCAGCACGATTTGCTTTAATAAACTTAGAATCAAGTCCTTCATGAACATAGGCAATAGGCGCCTCCTGGAATAAGTCACTAAACCTCCCTTCACTTTCTTTCAACAAAACCTCCAGTTTAGTATTCGCCATGTTTAAGTTTTCTTCTGCCAGTTTTCGCTGTGCTATGTCTCTAACTAAAGTGCAGGTAATTTCCTGTCCTTCGTATTCTATAAAATTGGCGGCAACTTCCACATCATATAAATAACCCGTTTTGTGTTTATGTTTTGCTTCAAAAGTAATTTGCTTTAAAGGTCTTAAGTTATTCCAAAAGCTTTTAAAATCAACACCTCCGTTAGTTGGATTGATATCCCCTACTTTCATAGCCGTTAATTCTTCTTTGGAATATCCCGACATTTTACATGCTGTATCATTTACGTACAGGATTTCTTCATTTGAATTTACCCAGAATATTGCTTCAGACAGTTTTTGAAAAGTGAAGTGGGAAAGGCTTCTGTCTTTATCAAAATCCAACAGGTGTTTTTTTACCATTTGTAAAATTTTAAACGTTGTGATAATTATCAGTCCATTTCGGTGTCCAGAAAAATGTTAAACAGTCAGGAATGAAAAATCCAATTTAAGTCGCGTTAACATTCCCTAAATATATTTTCACGGAGATGGGGATAGAGAATTGAAAAAAATAAAAACATATAGCGGCTTTTATTTTAGCTGCTGAAAGTTTCATGAAACATAGTGAATTTCCTGATATATCAGGAAAATAAATTTGCTAATCTACAAGGGATACAGAATTCTTAAAATGTTACAAGTGTCTACTGTATTGGTTTGTATCGAATTTTGATGGCCTGTAATTAAAACGGCACCTGGTTTGGCTATAACAATTGTGCCGGTAAAAAAAATATTATGACTAAGATAATCGACGAAAAGGATTTTACTAAGAAAATATTAAAAGGAAATGGTTTGCGGATCTTAAGATTTTGTGCAGAATGGAGCGGCCCCTGCCAGATAATGGGGCCCATTTATGAAGAAATGTTTTCCCTGTATAAAACAGCAGCCTCATTTTATAGAATTGATATTGATGAAGCGCCGCTATTAAAAAAAGAGTTAGGCATTTTAGAATTGCCAACTATTCTCGTTTATCGAAATGCAATCATAATTGATTTAATAGTTGGATTAATATCAAGGGATTCACTCATTGCAAGGTTGGAAAAAGCAATCACTAATACAGGAATGACTCAATGATTTATTCAAAGAAAATATTTACACATGTTTAATCAATCAAGCTTCACGAGGATAGCCAAGGAGAATAATAACCCTGTATTTAATTTTTTTAAGTTTGAGGAAAACTGTTTCCAGGGGCAAGTACAGCGCAACAATTTTTTCTCTCTCATTTGGGTTAAGGAAGGATATGGAAAAGTCAGAGCAGGGTTTTCAGAATTTGATTTTGAGGAAAATTCATTGTTTGCCTTTGAGCCATTTCAGCCATTCCTATTTTCCGCTGAGGCTCCAATAAAAGGCATTGTAATTAATTTTAATTCTCAATTTATTTTTGCCACACAGCATGAGAAAGAAAAAACTTTCAGAGAAGTTCTCTACAACAATATCGCCCGGGCTCCTCTTATAAGTATAGACGTAAATTCAATAATACGATTTAACGTGTTATGTGAAAACATTGAATCGGAAATGCAAAATCCTTCTTTGGCACAACGTGAAATCTTAGTCTCCTATCTAAAGATTTTTTTAATCAATGTTTCCCGGTTAAAAATGGAACAGCAACCACAGACCAGTGATGCAACAAATGACAATAAAGAACATTACTTATTGCAAAAGCTTAAAGATGCCATTGATGAAAACTTTAGAGCCAAACATTCCCCCAATGATTATGCAGCGATGCTTTATGTTAATACAAAAACCCTGGCTAAAATTTCAAAATCCTATTTCAATAGAACCTTATCAGATATCATTAATGAACGTATAATTATTGAAGCCAAAAGCGAATTATTTCTCACAAATAAAGCGATAAAAGAAATTGCTTATGAACTGGGGTATGAAGATGAATATTATTTCAGCCGTTTTTTTAAAGTGAATACAAAAGTATCGCCCAAAAAATTCAGAGAAATGGCCTGTTTAAAAAGAGCATAAATACAAAATGAGTATATAATAAAAGGCCAGGGAAAATTGTCCATCCCATTGCGTTCATTCTCCATTTTTAAGCCCATAGTTTAGTTGCAATTTTGTATTACAAAATACAAGCAATGACAACAACTGGAATAACCTTAAAAAAATCCGATTACGCATTTTATGTTGGAAAAGGTATATCGTATGAGCGATACAAACTTCAAATGGCAAATGACCTTGATTTAAATACGGATCCAAAAATAAAAGAATACATCAATTTGAATCAGCATCGTATGAACAGAGTTGAAAAGACGTATCACATCAGTGAGGTTTTAACAGAGCAGCTTAAGGTCTTAAAAGGTAAAGTGTATTGGTTGATCTTAACTGAGCATTGGTGTGGAGATGCATCTCAAACACTTCCTGTATTTAATAAGATCGCATCATTAAGTAATGGCAAGATTGAAATGAAGCTGGTTTACCGTGATCAAAATCCCGAATTGATGGACGCGTATCTTACCAATGAAACACGTTCCATTCCAAAATTGATCCAGTTAGACGAACATTTTAATGTTACGGGTACGTGGGGGCCCAGGCCATCTTTTGCACAAAAACTGGTGAGGCAGCTAAAATCGAATCCGGCAACTTCAGCCACCTATAAAAATGAGTTACATCTCTGGTATGCCAAGGACAAACATCAATCGCTGGAGGCTGAAATACTAACATTAATATCAAGGGCAAATTTGCTTTGCCCCGATTGTCTTTCATAATTATAAAATAAAAAATCATGGAACAAAGACTCCCATTACCACCGTTCACTGTAGAAACAGCAAAACAAAAAATACAAATGGCCGAAGACGCCTGGAACAGTAAAGACCCCGAAAGGGTTTCAAAAGCCTATACCGTGAATAGTGAATGGAGGAACAGGAATCAATTTGTAAATGGGAGGCAGGAAATTGTTGCACTGCTTACAGCCAAATGGGCAAAAGAAAAAAACTATAAACTAAAAAAAGAATATTGGGCACATACGGATAACAGGATCGCTGTTCGGTTTGAATATGAGTATCAAAATGAACAAGGCCAGTGGTTCAGGGCGTATGGTAATGAAAATTGGGAGTTTGATGAAAATGGTTTGATGGCAAAAAGATATGCAAGTATCAATGACCTGGAAATAGAAGACCAAGACAGAAAATTATAAAATAATAAAATTATGAAACAGGATGAAGAAAAAAGTGCAGGCAGCCCGGTTACTGATGAGCCGGTTGTAATACCTGATGAGTGTGGCGATAGTATGTGGGATACGGTTTTGGCACAATCAGCGTTTGTGCAGGCTTTAAAACAAGAAGCTAAAGAAGAATCAAAAGAAAAACTGTCTTAAACAAAAGATCATGGCAAAAAATTTTGCATCGCTGGCGTTTACAGATGCCGTAAAAGAAATGCAGGAAAAGATGGGCAGCAGGAAAAGCTATGCCCGTATGGAGAAGGATACATATGTGGATGGGCTAACAGAAAATGAAATTGATTTCATTGGGCAGCAGAACAGCTTTTATATGGCCTCGATTGGGGAAAATAAATTTCCTTACATACAGCATCGTGGCGGGCCAAAAGGATTTGTAAAAGTGCTCGATGCAAAGCGTATTGGCTTTATAGATTTTAAAGGCAATATGCAATACATATCCGTTGGCAATATTGCAACCAATAACAATGTAGCACTGATCATGGTAGATTATCCATCAAGAACGAGGTTGAAGATTTTGGCAAAAGCGGAAATAGTTGAATTAGAAGACGACAAGACTTTATATGATTCTCTTGACCTGTCTGATTATAAATTCAGGCCTGAACGGATGATGGTTTTACATATTGAAGCTTATGACTGGAATTGCCCGCAACACATCACAGCAAGATATACTGTAGAAGAAATTGAAGCGGCATTTGCACCGCAACGAAAATTAATTGCAAATCTTGAAGCAGAAATAAATGAATTAAAACTTCAGCTAAAAGAAGAAGCGAAATGATAAAAGATTTAAAACGGGTAGTGGTAACCGGTATGGGGGCCATCACCCCGTTGGGAAATTCTGTTGATGAATTCTGGAAAAATATTGCTGCAGGAAAAAGTGGTGTTGATATGATCACAAAATTTGATACTACACATTTCAAAACAAAATTTGCGGCGGAAGTAAAGGGTTTTAATGCTGCTGATTATTTTGAAAAGAACGAAGCCAGAAAATATGACCTGTTTACCCGGTATGCGGTGGCAGCAGCAGATGAAGCGATCAGGAATGCGCGGATAGATTTTGAACAACTTAATAAAAATAAGATCGGGGTTATATGGGGTTCCGGGAACGGAGGTATTCAAACTTTCCAGGAACAGGTTACAGATTTTGTAAAAGGTAACGGGCAACCAAAATTTAATCCATACTTCATTCCTAAAATCATTGCAGATATTCCATCGGGTATTATTTCCATTCGGTATGGTTTGCGTGGATTGAATTTTTCAACGGTATCTGCCTGCGCCTCTTCCAACAATGCCATAATTGATGCCTGCAATTATATCCGCCTGGGCAAAGCGGATATGATCATCACAGGAGGTTCGGAAGCTCCCATCAATGAAAGTGCCGTTGGTGGTTTCAATGCATCAAAGGCTTTATCAACAAAGAATGCAAGTCCGCAAACAGCTTCCCGCCCTTTTGATATAAACAGGGACGGTTTTGTTATTGGAGAAGGGGCCGGGGCCCTCATCCTTGAAAGTTTAGATAGTGCATTGAACAGGAACGCAACAATATTCGCAGAAATAACAGGAACAGGTATGGCGGCTGATGCATATCATCTTACGGGAACTCATCCCGAAGGTGAAGGTGCTTATCTGGGGATGACAGATGCGCTTGAAGACGCAATGATCGATGCAGACAAAATTGATTATGTAAATGCACATGCCACTTCAACCAATCTTGGAGACGAGAGTGAATTGAAAGCAATCGAAAGGGTTTTTGGCGAAAGAAAAACCTTGCATATCAGCGGAACAAAATCAATGACAGGCCATTTATTAGGGGCTGCAGGCGCTGTTGAAGCGATCATCTGTGTGAAGGCGATCCAGGAAAGTATTGTTCCACCAACGATAAATACAGCAGAAGTGATTACGGCATTTAAAGACAGGTTCAACCTTACGTTAGGCAATGCTTATCCCGCAGAGATCAATTATGCCATGAGTAATACTTTTGGGTTTGGTGGACATATTGCCACAGTTATTTTCCGAAAATACAGTGGAAGTTGATCCGTTTATAAGAGTCCGAACTGGTTTAACTTACATAAATAAATTTTATTCTTAATCAATCAGCATTTACATTCATGAACCCGCAAAACGGGAACCTGGTTTTTAAACTATTTTCATTTGATGATAATGGATTTTTCGAAACTATCCAGCGAAATAATTATTTCTCGTTGATTTGGATTATAGAGGGGAATGGGAGATTGGCAGCTGATTTTGCTGAATATGATTTTACAGAAAATTCCCTGTTGGAATTTGCCCCATACCAGCCACATATGATATCAGCTGAAAGACCAATCAAGGGTAAAGCCCTTCAACCTCCGCAGGTTTCCCTCTGTTGCCTAAGCCCAACCTATCCGCTCGTGGGAGCCGAGGCCTAATCTCCTGACCAGCAGTGAAAATAATGATGTCTTTATTTATCTATACCTAATTTGTAGATGATTACTGTTGAACATTTTTCAGGATAATAAGTGTGGATGTATACTCCCGCTGGTCAAGAGACCAGGCGAGGACGTTATAGATTTTAAGATGTAACTGTATAACACCACACGGACAGGAAATAATTATGCCTGGTTATTTTTATGACGCTGGAGGTTTCGTAAATCCTCTTGTCTTGGTTGTGTTTACGAAAGTTTTTATGGGTACTTTCGTAAATACAAAAGTTGTATACAACCTGAGACAACACAACAATTATCATGTGGCCATTCAAAACAAAGACTTTTCAAAAAGATATCAATTCAAAGACTTTTGAAACGGTTATTTGTATTCCTGGAAATTGGAATAGCTGGGATGAATTTATTTTATTAATAGTTACTGCAACGAAAGGAGAATATTTAGGAGCAGGAAATATTTTTATGAATGTTAAACAAAATAGTCATTCCATAATTGAGTTTTGTGACAGAGATGAAAGAATAAAAGAATCGTTTAAAAATGCTGGTGTGGTCACCAGAGTAAGTGACAATTTTCTTGATGAGATTGGAAAACATAAACACGTAATTTATATATCTGCCACAACAGGAAACTTAGAGCAGGCAACACAAATTGCTTTTGCTGCAGACGCTATTCTTAAGGCTGGTGGACTTGGAATTAAGATTGAAACTACAGGCAAAGCATTTGAAAAAGACAAATGGCAAAACATGATTGAAACTTTTGAAGAATCAAAGTTGTATCAAATGTTCGTGGTAGACTCAATTATTGATGAATACGGAACGGTTTATTCTTGCGGAATGCAAAACTTAGGTTTTAAGGATACAATTATTTCCGGAGAGGAATTTCAAAAGGCAGTTGACTTAATTGCTATATTTAGTTACTATCAAATTGTTGACAAACCGACAATACAAAATATGCAAACATTTAGTGCAGACATAAAATCGCCAAAGTTTAGAATCACAGAAGAATTCAATCAACCTAACAAGGGACAAGAATTATTTGAAAACACCTTTGGCATGTGGCGACTGACCAAAGTTTGACAAGGCTACATAGGAAGCGGTTTTACGCAAGCCTTGCTGGCTTGATAACAATCAACATTGGTGATTGTTTCAGCTATAGTTTCATCTTAAGTAACTCTGTTGAGCAATAGTAATAGCAATGAACAATTATTTATAAATTTGGCTACAATTCCAAGCAGATGAAATTCTATTATCCCGCCTGTGCAAAGATGTACCGTTAGCAGTAACCTTAAAACGACTATGCAAATATTTAAAATCAGACAAGACGGTTTTAAAGAAATAAAAAAACAAATGCTTATTCGGACTATTCCAATATTGATTATTGCAGCAACTGTTGGAATTACAATAAGCACAATAAATTCGAAGGGAAAGGAGACAGATGTAAATGTGTTACCATTCGTTATTCCAATTATTGCAATTGCTTTGGGCTTTGGACTGTACCGTGGGATAAACAGACAAAAAGCTTTATTTGAAAGTTATACTTTGACAATTACAAATAACCTGATAACAAGAGAGCAACTCAACACCCCGATAATTTCTATATATTTTAATGATATTAAAGAAATTGCCAGACACAAAAGTGGTGGTTTCACAATCAAAGGAAAAGATGCAACTGACTTAATCGGAATTCCAAAACAAATTGATAATTATTCACAACTTGAAACAACCTTACAAAAAATACAAACAATAGCTGTTAAGGACAAAGTTCCTTTTCTGCAAAAATATCAAAGCCTGACAGGGTTAGTAACTGTGGGACTAATGCTATGTGTTTACACAGTCAATAACAAAATAATTGTAGGCTTGACAGGAACAACTTTAGTCGCATTAATGGTTTGGAGTTTTATTAAAATTCGCAGGAGTAAAAATGTTGACAGCAAAACTAAGAAAAGTGTTTGGTGGGTTTTAATTGTTTTAGCGTCTGTCATTCTTGTTATGATTTTTAAATTGACAGGACTTGTGGATATGCAAAAACATTAATGGGGAGAAAGAAAGGTTACTGCCAGCAAGCGATCATTTTGTGCAAGCGGGGCTGGCTTGACAACAATTAGGAGTGGTACAAATCTCAAAAAATATTGGTGGCAGGGATGCCTGGAAAGCATCAAAAAAATGCTATGAAACACAAAATAAAAACACTCATTGAAAATAAGGACTATGAAGGGATGAGGCAGTTACTTACAAATAATCCAACCCTTGCAAATGAAGGCATCACGATACCTTACGATAATAAATGTACAACCGAGGCTCATCCCCTGCATAGAATTTGCGATGCCGTATTTGCAAAAAAGATTACCGATAAAGAAGCCATTGAAATTGCAAAAATATTTTTAGACTTTGGGGCCAATATTGACGGAGACAAAACAAAAGAAAACCAGGATACACCTCTCCTTGCAGCCGCCAGCCTTCATGCAGAAAAATTAGGCATTTTTTATATAGAGAAGGGCGCAGATATTCATTATGCCGGTAGGCAGGATGGTGCTACAGCTTTACATTGGGCGGCTTTTTGCGGAAGAGATAAATTGGTAGAAAGACTGATCCGGGAAAAAGGAACAATTGATCAACATGACACATCTTATAACAGTACGCCCCTCGTGTGGGCAATTCAGCCATTAATGACAGGCGATGAATCTAACACCTATCACCAGGTGCCCTGTATCAAATTGCTCTTAAAAGCCGGAGCAGATATAACCGCTTTGAATAATGAAACAATTCAATGTTTACATTTCCTCGCAAAAGATGATTTAGAATTAAAAAATTTATTGAACTAAATTTTAAAGATGGTCGCAAATGCTTCATATATAAACTAAACTTCACTCAGCACCTCTTTCCGACTTTACATCTCCACTCTTCAATTCATATTGCATAATCATCTGGAACGCCTCATTAAAAAATGTCAGCCCGATACAGACAAGTTCTTAACTTTAATGCCCTTTAGGTTGAAATATCTAATTCGAATAAATCATCTTTTTAATTAAAAAAACATTGCTGTATGAATGATCAAAAACCACAGAACTCTTCCAGGAGAAATTTTATCCGTAACGGTTCTTTAGTTGCCGCCGGTATTACGATTATACCGCGTCATGTATTGGGAAGGGGATTTGTTGCTCCCAGTGATAAACTTAATATTGGCTCTATTGGCGCGGGTGGTAAAGGTGAAAGTGACATTGCTAATTTCTTTAAATCGGGAAACGCCAATATCATTTCCTTGTGTGATGTGGATGATCGTTCATCTGCTAAAACAAGAGCGGCTTTCCCCAAAGCACCTTATTATAAAGACTACAGGGAAATGCTGGATAAGGAAGGTAAACATCTTGATGCAGTATCAGTATCTATACCCGATCATGGGCATGCCGTTGCTGCATTGATGGCGATGCAAATGGGCAAGCATGTATATGTACAAAAACCAATGACCCATGATATTTATGAAGCGAGGATTTTAACAGAAGCGGCAAGAAAATATAAAGTAGTTACTCAAATGGGCAACCAGGGTTCATCGGGTGATGGTGTAAGGTTGATGGAAGATTGGTATAACGCAGGCCTTATAGGTGATGCGCATACCATTCATTGCTGGACTAACAGGCCCGTGTGGCCGCAGGGAACAGGCTATCCTAAAACCAAAGATGAAATACCTAAAGAACTTGATTGGAACTTATGGCTTGGGGCTACACAGTTTCATGAATATCATGATGGCTTTGTACCGTTTAGCTGGCGTGGCTATTGGGACTTTGGCACCGGCGCTTTAGGCGATATGGGTTGCCATATTATCGATCCAGCGTTTAAAGTAGTTGGTCTCGGGTACCCGGCAGAGGTAGAATGCAGCGTGGCTGATGTATATGAAAAAATGTGGACACCCGCATATCATCCTGAAAGCTGCCCTGTGGCATCTTCCATAAAAATGAAATTCCCCGGAAAGAATGGCAAGCCTGATGTAACGCTTACATGGATGGATGGCAACATACGTCCTGAGCGCCCTGAAGAATTAGGTGCCAATGAAGAAATGGGCAACTCAGATGGCGGTGCTATCATTGAAGGAACTAAGGGAAAAATGATGTGTGGCTGCTATGGTGACGACCCTACATTATTACCTACTTCAAAAACGAAAAGTGTGAATGTACCGCAAAAAGTAGAAAGAGTTCCGGGCGGCCAGGATGGGCACTATGCGCAATGGGTAAATGCTTGTATTGCAGGCTTTGGAAAAGGTAAAACAAGTTCCAATTTTGACTATGCAGGCCCGCTTACTGAAACGGTATTGTTCGCTAATCTTGCACTTCGCAGCTGGAATCTAAAGGATGCATCCGGCAACTTCCCCGGCAGAAAAAAATTATTGTGGGATGCTGAAAATATGAAGATCACCAACTTTGATGACGCCAACCAGTTTGTAAAGAGACAATACCGCGACGGCTATTCTTTTAAGGTTTAAAATAAATAATTCTGAAAAGGTGGGTTCATTGAAAGAGCCGCGGGCAAATAAGAATTGACCGCATCATTTTATGTAGGTGATGGCTGCCTGTCTTCCTCGTTATTGCGAATGTTCCATTGATATGAACCTATAACCGGGGGAATTTCTGCTATGGCATCCAGGCAGGATTTTCACGAAAGAAAATTGATATTTATCTAAAATTAGGAAAATCAGTAAAACAGGATTTTAACACGATCCAACAATTCCGGTGTATGCCCAGTTAGGATATAATCTAAACATGAATGGTGGAACTCTTAAGGTTTCTGCTAACAAGAAATAATAATTCGTCTGTCATAAAATATCAGAAGATTCAAGCCGAAGAATCGTTTCCCCCGAATCATTACGATATCATTAATAAATAAAGAACAATCCCCGGGACGATTTTGATAGAACCGTTCATTTTATACAAATTCAATGTATATGCAAATGGAGAGATGTCGTTTATAACACCAGGAACCTTCGTAAATGACTCCGTGCAAGCTGTATTTACGAAGGTTTTTTTATTAACTTTCGTAAATAAAAGCTAATGGCAAAGAATATCGTTTATCCACAAGTTACATTCACTGAATTTGTTGAAGAACCTGTTTTAAAAAGATTAGCCCTTTTTTTCGATAGTATTTATGTTGATGAAGGCCGATTAAATCATCTAATGACTATTCATCCAAGTTCGCAGAGTGAACATAAAACAGCAATAGAGTACACGCAATCAGTATGGCAATTTTTAATAGAAAAGAATATAGTTAAACCCTATCCTTTCATTCCTGCGAAGTTTGAAAATGCTAATAAGGATAGTGAGGAGGGCAATTTGATGAAACAATTCATGGAGTTAATACCTCAGAAGAATTCCACTAACCAGACCGAATATTCTCCCAGTGCAGAAGAACTTGAACAAGTAAGGATGCAAGCCTTGCACAATTTTTTTCTGTCTCATGACATTTCAATTCGATTAGACACCATTGCTTTGCAAAAGCTATCTGAAAGCGACTTTTATCCGGCCGTGAGAACAAATGCATCGTATTCTTTGCAACCAGAAAAGTCACCTCCTACGCAAGCAGAAAAAAGGAGTAGTGTGATACAATTCTTATTAAACGATATTCCAACGCCAGATATCAGCACCCCATGGGAACAGATTGTTGACTTTAGAACTGATGACAACGTGAAAAATAAGTATTTAGCATTAATAAATTGGGTAAACAAAGTTTCAAATTCTTCAGGTAGTCTTAGCGATATCAAAGACGAATATGAGTATTTGTACAACGATTACATGAAACATTTTAAACTTCATAAGTTAAAATATAACAGTACAGTTTTAGAGTTAATAGTTACTGCTGGAGCAGGGTTGCTCATGGCTTTGCATTCAGGAGAATTTATTTCATCTTTCAGAAATCTGCTACAGTTCAATTTGTCTAATATTAAGCTTATGGAAGAAGAAGGAAAGCTACCAGGAAAGGAAGTCGCATACATTTATCACTTGAAAAAAAAATTCCGAGAAGATTAGCCTGCCGCTAACAAATCAGTTTTGCACAAGCGGGGCTGCCCTGCTAACAATCAGCATTACATGTTTCAACCATAGTTCCATCTGACGTAACTCGGTTGAGCAATAGTCATAACAATGAACTTTTATTTATAAATTTGACTACAGTTACGAGCAGACGTTATTCTATTATCCCGCCTGCGCAAAGCTGTACCGTTATATGCCTAAACATTACTTAATTCAATCCCCATTTTACTTTTCTCCTTCACTCCATACAACTCATACTCTTTAATCACCCGCAACACTTCTCCAACACTCCATGCCTGCGCTACGCATCCCCGTGAGTGGTGTGGTGCTTCTGCGTCAAAAATTTCTGAGATGCTTCCAATGCAACCTTCATTAAGATGATATTTAAAATCATCAATTACTTTTTGTGCTTCAACTTTGCCTTCGTCGCCTTTTACTTTTATTATAGCGTCTATGTATGGCCCCAGCAGCCAACTCCATACCGTTCCCTCATGATAGGATGAATCCCTGTGCCATGCATCGCCACCATACACAGGAATGTAATGTGCATCAGTTTTCGGCAGGCTTTTTAAACCAACAGGAGTATATAATTCTTCTTCTACAATTTTAAGAACTGCTTTTGCCTGCTCACCTTCAATAAATGGAAAAGGAAGGCTGATAGCAAATAACTGGTTCGGCCTTATTGAATTGTCAGGAGCGCCCGAAGGATCAATTACATCATATAAATAATTTCCTTCTTCATACCAGAATTTATTTGCAAAGCTTTGCTTTGCCTTTTCAGCGCTAATGCTTACCAGCGAAGCATCATTCTCCTGGTTGTTCAATTGTAATAATTCCGAAAATATTTTTAAGGCATTATACCAGAGCGCCTGTATCTCTACCGGCTTTCCCATGCGTGGCGTTACCACCCAGGTTCCTATCCGTGCATCCATCCACGTTAGTTGTTGTCCTTCTTCACCTGCATATAACAACCCATCTTCATCTACGTGAATATTATACCTGGTTCCTTTAAAATGCCAGTCAATAATTTCTTTTAATACAGGCAGAATTTCATTTAGCACAAAATCCTGATCGCTTGTCTGCTGCAGGTATTTATACACTGCTATAAAATACCAAAGCGTGCCGTCTACATTATTGTATTCAGGAGCTTCTCCATTATCCTGGAATCGATTGGGCAACATGCCCATGCTTACACTTTTTGCAAATGCGGAAAGTATTTTCTTGGCATCCTCAAACCGGCCGGTGCTTAAAGTAAGTCCTGGCAAGGATATCATCGTATCTCTTCCCCAATCCGTAAACCAGTGATATCCTGCGATTATGGTTTTTAAATCTTCACCACGCTTTACAATAAATTGGTCGGCGGCTAATATTAATTGATGAAGTGTTTCATCATTGGGCTGGCCTTTTAGTAATGCTTCTCTTCTTTCTTTTTCTCTTAGCAATAATTCATTGGCATCTTTATTTGCAGGATCATCAGTTGAAATAATAATGCCGATTGAATCTCCTTCCTTTAATTCAATAGTAAATTTTCCGTGAGTAAAAAGATCTTCAATAAAATCCAGTCCACGGTATTGTTCTACGCTGTAGTTAAAATTATAAAACCATTGGGGGTCTGCGTTATAATTACCACCGGGAACTTTGATGAATATATCAGGGGTTCCTTCATAAGCTTTTGTTTTAAAAATATTATTATCATAAGAAGCATGCCTGTTAATTGCTTCATTGGCATGCATCATGCTGTGATAGCCTCTTACTGAAAGCAGCGGGAGCAATTCAAGAGTAAAAGATTCAGATGCTTTCAATACTTCATACATTATTACAACCGTATTTTCTCCATGAATCATGGCAATTGTTTTTTTCAACTTTATGCCGCCTGCATCATAAACAAATTCAGGGAAAAAATCTTTTGCAAATGATGTTAAATAATGATAACCTTCTGGCGAAATTACCTGTCCGTAATTATTCGTCCCTAATTCAAATTTCTCATCACCCGCAATAATCGTTTCATCTAATTTTGATACGAGCGCCATTCTCTCTGCAGGTGGCACAGTCGCTGCAACGAGCAAACCATGATAACGCCGGGTATTGCAGCCTGTAACTGAAGAACCGCTCCAGCCGCCGAGCCCGTTGGTTTCAAGCCATTCATTTTGTATGGCTTGTTCGTAATTTTCGAGGATTTGTTTATTGAGATGTAACATTATTGGCCTCACCCCAACCCCTCTCCAGAGGAGAGGGCCATGGAGTATTAGAGTTTTTTTTATATGAAAAACTAATTATTAGCTGGTTACTTCGGAAGCCAATTCTTCTTTCTTCGCAATGTCTTTTTCCTCTCTTTTTGGCTGCAATAATTTTGCAATTAAACCGGTCCATCCTGTTTGATGGGATGCTCCAACGCCTCTGCCGCTATCTCCGTGAAAATATTCATAAAACAAAATGTAATCATTGAAATTGGGATCGCTTTGCAATTTTTTATTATCACCGAGGAAGGCACGTTTTCCATTTTCATCTCTAAGAAATAACCCAGCTAAACGTTTGGAAATTACATTGGCCACCTCACTTAAAGTCATATAAACCCCACTACCGGTTGGGCATTCGACTTTAAAATCTTCTCCATAATAATAACAAAAACGCTCAAGGCTTTCTACCAATAAATAATTTACCGGCATCCATACAGGTCCGCGCCAATTGCTGTTTCCGCCAAATAAACCTGTTGTAGATTCGCCGGGCGTATAAGCTACGCTAAAGCGTTCTTCTCCAACAATAAATTCATAAGGGCTGTCTTTATGAAATTTTGAAACAGCACGTATTCCATAGTCGCTGAAGAACTCACTTTCATCCAACATTCTTTGCAGAATTTTTTTTATGCGATGGCCGCGCAATAAACTCAGCAAATGTTTTTCATCTTCATTTTTATCCTGCCAGCGTGATACAAGCTTTGCAAGTTCCGGCCTGAACTCTAAAAACCACTCAAGCCTTTTTGCAAATTCAGGAACTGCTTCCAGTATCTCATGATCCAATACTTCCACAGCAAACATGGGTATAAGGCCAACCATGCTGCGAACTTTTAATTTGGTACTTTTATTATTCATCTTCAGTACGTCGTAGAAGAATTCATCTTCTTCATCCCATAAGCCGCCCATGTCCATTGCCATATTTGCCATAGCGCCTGCGATATATAAAAAATGTTCGAAAAATTTTGTGGCCATATCCTGGTAAACAGGATTGTATTTAGAAAGCTCTAAGGCGATGCGCATAAGATTGAGAGAGAACATAGCCATCCAGCTCGTTCCATCAGACTGCTCCATGCGGCCACCTTCCGGCAAGGGTGCACTCCTGTCAAAAACCCCTATGTTATCCAGTCCCAAAAATCCTCCCTGGAAAATATTATTTCCTTCGGCATCTTTTCGATTAACCCACCACGTGAAATTGAGCAGTAGTTTATGAAACACCCCTTCCAGGAACTTTAGGTCTCCTTTGCCGTTATTATTTTTTTCATCAATTTTATAAACCCTCCATGTTGACCAGGCATGTACAGGCGGGTTCACATCACCGAATGCCCATTCGTAAGCAGGCAACTGCCCGTTAGGGTGCATATACCATTCTTTTGTAAGTAACAGTAGTTGTTGCTTTGCAAATTCGGCATCTATCATTGCAAACGGAATGCAATGAAAAGCAAGATCCCATGCAGCATACCACGGGTACTCCCATTTATCTGGCATGGAAATAATATCAGCATTATTAAGATGGGCCCATTCATTATTCCTTCCACTCTTTCTTGATGAAGATGGCTCAGGTTGCCCCGGATCGCCATTTAGCCACAGGGCAACATCATAATAAAAGAATTGCTTACTCCATAACATGCCTGCAAGTGCCTGGCGCTGTACTAATTTTTCGTCATCTGATTGTATATCTTTTTGCAATTCATAATAAAATGCATGCGCTTCCTCTAAACGTTTTTTGAAAATACTATCGAAGTCATCGAAAGCATCATTCACTTTTTCATTTGTTAACCGCAGCCTTATCGTTTCTGATTTTTGGGCCTTAACTGTTATATCAAAATTCATTGCACTTTTTGTGCCTTCCCTCTTGCTAATAGCTTTTTCGTTTCCCGTTACTATATATTCATTGATTCCATCTTTAAAAAATTCAGATGTATTTTCTGTACTATATAGTTTATTGTTATTGGTTTCATTATCGCAAAAAAGTATTTCATTCTTACCATCAGCATACAATGTAAAATTACCCAGCACTTTATGGTTAATGGTGATGCTGTTACCGTTTGAGGTTATCATCTGTGGCTTGTAATCATCATAACCCCACTTCCATGTATTGCGAAACCATGTGGTTGGCAACACATTCAATGAAGCATCTTCAGTGCCGCGATTGTGTACAGTGATTTTAATTAGTATATCATTCTCAGTCGCTTTTGCATATTCTACAAATACATCAAAATATTTATCTGTATCAAAAATACCTGTGTCGATCAATTCATATTCCGGCTTTGTCTTATCTCTTTTTTTATTTTCATTTATCAACTCTTCATAAGGATAAGCCGTCTGCGGATATTTGTACAACATCTTCATGTAAGAATGCGTGGGCGTAGAATCCAAATAGTAGTACAACTCTTTTACATCTTCTCCGTGATTGCCTTCATTACCGGTAACACCAAAATATCTTTCTTTAATAATGGGATCTTTTTTATTCCACAGCGCAAGAGCAAAACAAAGCAATTGCTGATCATCACTAATGCCAGCAATACCCTCTTCACCCCAGCGGTAAGCCTTGCTACGAGCAGCGTCATGACTTACAAATTCCCATGCGGTTCCATTTTCGCTATAGTCCTCGCGTACCGTTCCCCACTGGCGGTCTGTTACATAAGGACCCCATTTTTTCCAGTTGATTTTTTTGTCTTTGTCTTCCTGCAATCTTTTTTGTTCCTGCATAATATTAAATTTTTAAAAGTAGCCTCACCCCAATCCCTCTCAAAGGAGAGGGAAGAATTGACTTACCCATTTGTAGTAAATCCAGGATATAAAGTCATCCCTCCATCAACAAATAAGGTAGTACCATTTACATAATCACTATCATCACTTGCAAGCCATACGGCAGCATTACCAATATCTTCAGGTTTACCTATCCGCTTGTACGGAATTAATGTGAGCAGGGATGCAAGAGCTTCTGGAGTATCCCATGCATCACGATTGATGGGAGTTTGTATAGCTCCGGGACCAATGCTGTTGATGCGGATTTTATTGTGTGCAAATTCCTGCGCAATACTTTTCATCATAAGCATAATGCCACCTTTACTTGCTGCATAGTTTGCATGGCCTGCCCATGGAATTACTTCATGCACGCTGCTCATACAAATTATTTTTCCCGCAGCTTTACTTTTCTTTTCATCAACACCTCTTCTTAAAAATTCACGTATGGCTTCCCTGGCGCATAAAAATTGTCCGGTCAGATTTACTCCAAGAACAAAATTCCATTGGTCTAAAGTCATTTTATCAAAGGGAGAATCTTTTTGCAAGCCAGCGTTGTTCACCAAAATGTCAACGGTTCCAAACTCTTTCACAACATCAGAAAACATTTTTATTACCTCGTCTTCTTTGCTTACATCGCATTGTGCACTTGTAGCATTGTTTCCTGCATCGGTAATTTCCTTTACAACATCGTCGGCCATTCCTTTGTTTGATGCAACAGGATAATTCACAATAACAGTTGCGCCAGCGGCTGCGAGGGATTTAGCGACACCTGCACCAATTCCACTGCTGGCTCCTGTAACAATTGCAACCTGGCCTTGTAATTTTTTTTCCATTTTGATAAATTGATTTGAATAGTTTATAATTCTAAAAATTGATTAAGGTATATCCGAAGGTTCGGAGATTTGCTTTTCGAAAGTTTTTAAAAAAGCGTATATAAAATTCATCTTATTTTCAATGGGATACAAAACTATCGTACGATAAAAGATTGAATTGTCATGTTTTTGACAGTATATAAAAAATATCTTTCAATTCCATAACATAGGATTATTAAGCTCAATACGCTTACGGTTATAAAATAAAAGGCCTGAATCGCGTAGCTCATTAAAAAGAACGTTTACACTTTGGCGTGAAGTTGCAATTACTCCCGCAATCTCGCTATGCGTTAAATAATTATTTAAAATAATTTTATCACCAATCCTGCTTCCGTCTGTTCTTGCCCAATTTTTAATAAAACGGATCAGTCTTGCCTTGGCATCATAAAATACCAGGTCGGCGTGACGGCCTTCTAATTTTTTTAATTTGTTATTAACTATATTGGCATAGTTGAGTGCAAGAAGAATATTATCCTGTAGAATCTTCTTAAAATCTTCAACATTAAAAGAGCATACTACCGTATTGGATGTAAGCGCTTCAGTATATTCATCTGCGGATGTGCGCCCTTCAAGGCTGAGATCACCAAAAATATCCGGGGCAGTAAGTATATCTTTCACAAGCTCATTATCCATATCATCACTCAAGGTAATTTTTATTTTTCCTTTGATAAGTAAAAAAAGCTTGCTGAAAGGACCTGCACCATAATCAAAAAATTCACCGCGGTACACTGTTTTTACTTTCATCAGTTGTGCAGCATCTTTTATTTGTTGGTCTGTGAGGTTTGAGAAAAGTGGATGACTTTTCAGGTAAACAAATTTTATTTCGTCGCACATAGTTTTGATATTTAAATTGTGATTTTATTTTTTTTATTATTAGTTTGATAACGCATTTTCGATCTTTGAGATCAATACTTTTTTGGGTATTAAGCCGATGGCATGGTCCACTAGTATTCCATCTTTATAAAAAAGTATCGTTGGAGATTCGACCACACCATATTGAGTAACCAAAGCGGCCTCGTTCTCAAAGTCAACCGTATAAAAATTTGCTTTTCCGTTATAAGATTTTGCGAGGTCATCGTAAATCATTGAAAGAATCTGGCAACTTCCTTTCCATTCAGTTTTAAATTGAACCAGGGATAAAGCCATGCTCTCTAAAACCCGCTTCTTGAAATTCTTTTGAGTTATCATTTTATTCATTTGCCTTTTTAATTTGGGTTATATACAGCCAATGGATATGCCAGATTATTTTTAAAATATTTTGGTATCCATGAAATCCTGTACAGTAAATGCTATAAAAATTTTCTGAAAAAATATTTTTAAAACCTTGCTTCAAAATTTCTCCCAAAGGGTTGGGAAACTCCCATTATTTTGGGAGAATTTATTGGGATTATCAATTAATAAATTGCCTATGATAAAAATGGAATTAAAAAGGGTAACAAAAAAATCAGATCCATTACAAGACTGATCGGTTAAAAGATGTTTCAATTCTTGTCACTCAGCCGACATGAGAAAATTATTCCTGAAGTAGCTTTGTAAAAGTTTTAACTCTTAGGCAAATCTTATTATTAGTTGCTTCGTATAATAGATAACACAAAAGAAAGCTCACATAAAAAGTCAATTTCTTAATCATGAAAATAAATAGTATGGCAATTTTCACCTGGGCTTTACGCATAGCAGCCGCATTGATTATGTTGCAGACACTCTATTTTAAATTCACTGCAGATCCACAATCTGTGAAATTATTTACAATGCTTGGGATGGAGCCCTGGGGAAGAATTGGAACCGGAATCATGGAATTAGTTGCATCTGTTCTGATATTAATTCCACGAACAACAATCATAGGTTCCATTATAGGGCTTGGATTAATGTCCGGCGCTATTTATTTTCATTTAACCAAATTGGGAATTGTTTTCGATGGTGATGCTTTATTATTTACTTATGCGGTTATAGTTTTTATTTCATGTGCGCTGCTCACATTTATTTACAGGAAAGATCTCACATATTTATTTGACACAATAAAACAGGCTTAAAAAAAATCTAAAAAAAGTATTATGGAATTCAGTGAAGCAATAAAAAATGTACTAGGTCAATTAAATGATTTATTAAGCAAATTAAGCGAAGCGGAATATACACAGCCAAGTAAAACTTTATTCAATGCAACCATCGGTCAGCATGTGCGGCATGTGATTGAATTGTACATCTGCCTCTTTAATGGGTATGAAACAGGCATAGTGAATTATGAAAAAAGAAAAAGAGATTTAAGGATAGAGACTGATAAAGATTTCGCAGATGAACTGATGCAAATGATCGCGAATAATCTTGATAAAGAAAACAAGGGCCTGGCACTTGAAGCAAGTTACGATGATCATTCATCAATGGTAGCTGTACCAACCAACTATTATAGAGAAATAATTTATAACCTTGAGCACACTGTGCACCACATGGCTTTGATAAGAGTTGGCATTAATGAAGTTTCCCACATCACCATACCCGATGGATTTGGCGTAGCATCTTCCACAATAAAATATCGAAAAGAATGTGCACAGTAACCTTTATCCCAATAAAAAATAAATATTTTCTTACATCAAACCGGGATGAAAAATATAGCCGTAAAAATGCAGTTCCTCCTACAATCTATACTATTGGCAAAAGCAAATTGCTGTTTCCAAAAGATGCGAGCGCAGGTGGAACGTGGATTGCCCTGCATGAAAACGGAAATGCCGCAGTGTTATTAAACGGAGCTTTTGTTAAGCACAATTCCAGTCCAGGCTACAAAAACAGCCGCGGTCAAATTTTGCTGGAAATAATTGAGGCAATTAACCCGGTAAGGTTTTTTACACGAATGAACCTATCGATGATTGAGCCATTTACTCTTGTGGTATTTGATGATAATTTTCTTTATGAATGTAGGTGGGACGGCGCGCTTAAGCATTGTGCACAATTAAAAAAGAACCGGCATTACATCTGGTCTTCATCTACTTTATACGATGCAAATGTTGCCAAAAAAAGAGAGCAATGGTTTGCAGCATTTTTAAATAAGCATCCTAATCCTACGCAGGAAGATATTTTATTTTTCCATCAATCTGCGGGAGAAGGTGACAAACAAAATGATTTAAAAATAGATCGTGATGGATTGATATCTACTGTAAGTGTTACGAGTATTTCACTAGATAACGAAACAGGTAATATGAAATACCTTGACCTGAAAGAAAATAAAGTTTCAGAAGAAGAAATAAATTTCCTCTACTCACTACATGATGAAGCCTTCTATTAAGCCCGGACTTATGTTTACGAAAATTTTACACCGCCCATTTTTTATAAAATTATTTAACTGGGAGTACTGGCCGTTTCACATTGTGTACGCACCGGTTTATTTGTATTGGGTGTGGCTCGGCATAAGATCGCGGTCTTTTTTCTTCTTTAATACTTCTAATCCTTCTATTAAGAACGGGGGGTTTTTGCTTGAATCGAAAAAAGAAATTTATGACCTGATTCCAAAGCAATACTATCCAGCTACATTATTCTTTAGAGCAGGCACAAACCCGGATGGCATTTTAAAAGAAATTTCACATCATGCATGTTCATTTCCACTTATTGGCAAACCAGATATTGGTGGGCGAGGCAGGGGTGTAAAGAAACTTGATACTATTGATGAGGTAATTGAGTATGCTGAAAACAGCCAGGTAGATTTTTTATTACAGGAATTTGTGCCTTATGAAAATGAAGCAGGAATATTTTATTATCGTTATCCAAATGAAAAGAACGGCCATATTTCAGGAATTGTTCATAAAGAATTTCTAACAGTGGAAGGTGATGGAAAGTTATCAATTGAAGAATTGCTGAAAAAAGAAAAACGCTTTATACTGCAATTAGCAACTTTAAGGAAGACTAATAAAGATGAATTAAAAATAATATTAGGCGCTGGTGAAAAGTATTTGCTTGTGCCTTACGGCAATCATGCGAGGGGCGCAAAGTTCCTGGATGCAAGTGATATGATTGACGAAACGCTTACCCAATCAATGGATGCAGCCTGTAAAGAAATTGACGGTTTTTATTTTGGAAGATTAGACATAAAATATAATGCCTGGGAAGAATTACGGCAGGGGAAAAATTTTTCTATCATTGAATTAAACGGTGCCGGCAGCGAGCCTACCCACATATACGATCCTAAACATTCTATTTTCTTCGCATGGAAAGAGATCATACGACATTTAAATATTCTATCCCGTATCAGCAGAATAAGTAAATCACAAAATAGAATTCCCTATATGAGCCTTTCTTCAGGTTTGCAAATGATAAAAGAAAACAGCCGCTATGAAAAGATGATGGACAATAGTTTAAAACAAACTTTGACTTTCTTATGAAAAAATTATTTCAAATATTTTCCTGGGGAATGATTATAAGCTTTCTTGGTTCATTGCCCCTTGGTGTTATGAACCTTACTGCGACTCATATTGCAATACAACAGGGCATAAGAGCCGGAATTATTTATGCATCCGGATCAATGGTCGTAGAAATAATAGTTGTACGTGTAACATTAGTTGGAATGGGTTGGCTTGCCCGCCGCCATAAAATTTTCTTTTTTTTAGAACTTATTACTACGGGACTATTATTTGTAGTAGCCATGGCCAGTATTATTGCTGCATATAAAATGAGGGAATTTTCAAACTCTTTGCCAACAGAATCTCTTCATCCGTTTTTCACCGGAGTGTTGCTCAGCCTTACTAATCCTCTTCACATTCCCTTTTGGATGGGCTGGAGTACCCTATTACTTAACAAGCAAATTCTTGAACCACAACCTATTCAATATAACTGGTTTGTAAGTGGCATTGGAACAGGTACTATACTTGGCTTTATGGTATTTATTTTGGGCGGACCATATTTTATTTCTCAAATCACGCAACATCAAAACTTATTAAACTGGGTGATAGGAATCGTATTAATGGGGACATTCGTTATACAGGCCAAAAAAATAATTTTTGTTCCAACAACTGTACGCTATTCCAAAATGCTGAGTAGAAATATTAACAAGAGTTATAAAGAAAAATATTGAAAATCACATTTCTAGCAGTGATATACTGATAGGGACCCAGCGTAGCTTGTGTCTTCACAAACTACATGCGCCGAATACAATCGAATTCTCTTTTACATTAAATTACAGGAAGATATTTCCTGATTTAAATAGTACCTGATGAATGTGAGGCTCTTTTTATTCCCAGCTTTTTCATCCGGGCTTCTAAGGTTGTGGGATTTAATCCAAGAATTTTTGCTGCGCCTTTCTCCCCGCTTACTTTCCAATTGGTGCTGTTTAATACTTCTATGATATGATCCTTTTCTACGTCTCCAAGCTTTTGGATGTAAGCCTTACCGTTAGCATCTGTAGTCTTTGAAACCGGCAGCCAGGAGCCAACGTCAAGTATAGTTCCGGGGCTAAGTATCATTGCTCTTTCAATTACATTTTCTAATTCCCTTATATTTCCGG
This sequence comes from Chitinophagales bacterium, assembly GCA_038239385.1. Classification (GTDB taxonomy): domain Bacteria; phylum Bacteroidota; class Bacteroidia; order Chitinophagales; family Chitinophagaceae; genus Ginsengibacter. The sequence continues at coordinate 60,566 of JBBSEV010000009.1, read as the reverse complement.
GCCAGTTATAGGCAACTAAATCCGCCATGGCTTTAGTAGAAACATTAGTAATTTTCTTCCCAACTCTTGGCTCATGCTTATGGCAAAAATGCTTAACGAGTAATGGTATATCTTCTTTTCTCTCACGAAGAGGTGAGCAAATAATGGGGAAAACATTTAAGCGATAATAGAGGTCCTCCCTAAATTCCTTTTTTTCTATAGCCTGCTCAAGATTGCGGTTGGTGGCGGCTATTACTCTCACATTTACTTTAAATGTTTTTGGATTACCCAGCCTTTCGAATTCTCCTTCCTGTAATACACGAAGTAATTTTGACTGAAGCTCAACAGGCAATTCGCCAATCTCATCCAGGAAAATAGTGCCTCCATCGGCTAATTCAAAGCGGCCGATCTTTCTTTCCATTGCACCTGTAAAGGCTCCTCTCTCATGCCCGAATAGTTCGCTCTCAATAAGAGCAGCAGGAAGGGTAGCACAATTAATTTTAACCAAAGGCCTTCTACCCCGATTACTAATATTATGTATCGCTCTTGCCACCAATTCTTTACCAGTACCCGATTCGCCAAGAATTAAAACAGTTGCTTCTGTTGGAGCAACCTGTTCGATTTGCTGCAATACTTTATGGAAACTTTTGCTCTTGCTTATTATCTCATCAAAATTGTGATTGAGTTTTATTTCTTCCTGCAGGTAAGTGTTCTCCGCCAGTAACCTTGCCTTTTCCTGCTCCATAAGTACCTGTTCAGTAATATCAATAAACATAGTACGGGTAAATTTCCCACCAACATCAGGGTTGGACCACCATTGAATCCATATTGGCTGCTTATTATCTTCACGGAGTAATTCCAACACAACACCACTTGTATCGGTTCCACTTCCTACCGATTCAAATGCATCTTTCATACGTCGTTGTGCTTCTGGTGTATTTGGCGCCATCATTTTACCATTCATAAAAGGAACCTGTTCCGGCTGTACCCCAAGTATTCTCAATGCAGCACGGTTTGCTTTTATAAATTTTGAGTCGAGCGTTTCATGAACATAAGCAATCGGGGCTTCCTCAAAAAGATCCCGGAACCTTTCTTCGCTTTCTCTTAGTAAAACCTTCAATTCATTATTGGCGATCTTTAGTTTTTCTTCTGCTTCCATTCTCTCCATTTCAGCACCGGCACGGGCTGCAAAGATTCTTAAGATATCAGCCTGATTCTGATTTTTCCCCATAGCAACTTTATCAAAAGCGCCAATGTTTCCAATCGCTTCACCGGTTGATGGACTGTAGATAGGAACAGCAACCCACGAACTGATCCCCTCTTCTCTTGGATAAAATGTGTGAAGATCTTCAGAACAGAAAAAATCGTTTCCTTTCATAACTATTTCACAAGGCGTACCAATAGGATCATATTCAAATCCTTCTAACACTTCCTGTTTGTCTACATATGAAACCATTTTAAGCCTTGTTTTTTCAGGATTGGAATACTTGCAAACCATAGAATATCTTACGCCTAATGTGGAGGTTACCGATTTTGCCAATTCTAATAAATATTTTTCACCAGTTATCCCTGCGGTATTTTCAGAAATGATCCTGAGTAATTGTTCTTCCATTTTTCGCTTGCGTATATCTCGTACCGAACTACAGAAATATTCCATGCCATCATGTGCTATAAAATTGTTGGTTACTTCAACCTCATAGTTTTCTCCATACTTATTACGATGAACAGTGTCATGTATAACCTGGCCCTGCTCACGAGCTTCATCCCACGACTTTTGCCAGCTTTTCTTTGTGAGTGAAGGATTTAAATCGAATACTGACATTTTCAATAATTCATCTACGGTGTAAGCAGATAAGCGGGTGACGGCATCGTTCACCATTATAAATTTCCCATCTTTACTGACCCAGAAAATCTGGTCCCTCAGATTTTTCATAGTAATATGATAGAGCTCAATTTCATTAAGATGTTTCTTTAATTCACGATTTTTGTGCTCAAGTTCGTTTTCCATTCTCATACGCTCAAGCTCTGCTCCGGCACGTGCTGCAAATATTTTAAGAACCGCTGTTTGATTATTAGATGCTGACACAGGGTTGGGATCTACTGCAATTATATGGCCTATTACTTCACCGCTTACAGGGCTTAGAATGGGAACGCCTACATATGATTCTATTCCCTTTTCTTTTGGAAAATATTTCTGCACATCCTTACTCATAAAAAAATCCTCCCCACGCATAATTATTTCGCAGGGGATTTCCCTGGTATCATATTCAATATTGTCGAGCACTTCATTACCATGTACATAGCAAAGCGTACGTAACCTGGTTTTTTCATTGTTGGCACATTCTGTTATAAGCGCATATTTCATCGAAAGAGTAAAAGTGATATGCTTTGCAAGCTCAATGAAAAAATCTTTTCCTATGAGGCTGGATGTAGCCTCGGAAATAATCCGCAATAATTCTTCTTCCAATTTTTTCTTGCTGAGATCACGAACTAGCGTACAGGAAAATTCCTGGCCATCATATTCAATATAATTACTGGTAATTTCAATATCGTAAAGGCTGCCGTTTTTATGTTTATGCGTGGTTTCTATCGTAACTTTTTTTTCTTTTTTTAGTCTTTGCCAATACACGGGGAAATCTGCTGCAACAGGAGTAGGATTTAAATCAATAATGTGCTTGCCCGTCAATTCCTTTTTTGAATAGCCAGACATTTTACAAGCCATTTCATTTACCTGGAAAATGTCACCGGATGCATTCATCCAAATCACAGCTTCCTGTAAATTTTCAATGGTAAAATGAGAAAGCTGCAATTCTTTTTCAAAATCTTTGGATAAAATAGTAGCCATCGGAAAAGCAGTTTATTAGAAGATCAAATTTTAGTTTTTAAAGTTAACCAATTGGGGTAAGAATAAGCAAATGCACTGATTTTTGTTGCATGAATAACAAAAGCCTTATAATCATTTTGAGTTTTTCAATATTGCTTTTTGAGTATTATTTATATAAAATTAGCTACTAATTAAAAGATTTATGCAAAGAAGATAAACAAAAACAATCGTGGTGATTATTAATAATATACTTTTTTCCAAGTAATGTATCTACAAGATGATGTTTTATAGCTCTTAATCGTCTCCATAAATAAGCTTACCCTTAAGTGTAAATTTTTTATTTACAACATTACTTATTTTATCGAATAAGGGGTCACAGTTAATTAAATTGTCTGGAGAAGATTTCCGCCCGCTGTAAACGTTTACATTTAAATCAATATCTTTTTCTGCAAGTTGGTCATAAATCTTTTTAGAAAACTTTATGCTGTCAAATCTTGCAACTTGTCCATAAAAAATTTCCTTTCTGGCAGATGCAACATAAAATGAACCATCTTCTTCGATTTTTACCTGGGAGCTGTCTTTGGGTGTACCGGTAAAAAACACATCTACAATTAGTGTTTCCTTGCCTTTTGCAAGTTTTTTTTCAGCTTTAGGACTTAAGCTAATGCCTATTTCAAATGGTAAAATTATAACTGAATTCCCCATTATTTTAAAGAAGCTATCAACTGGCAAACTAGCTGGATTTTTATTTTTGGCGATAGCAATAGTTGTGTCTTTAATTAAGTTGCGATTTTGTTGCCGGTCATTATTTGAACAGGAGAATAAAAATATTGCCAACGATAGAACCGCGAAAAGCTTTGTCAATTTATGAAAGTTTTAAAAGTATTACACACATTTATATAAATGAAATTAGGGAACACCTGTGAGGGCGCAAAATGCCAATACGAATTCCAGGAATGTTTTCAATTTTTGATAAGTTTCCCGATCCAGTCGTTTGTAAAATTTACCAGCATTTCCATAGTATTTTGTTTGCCTGCTTTAAATCCATGATTAGCGCCTTCGATTTTTATAAGCGTAGCATTCTTTAGTGATGAACAAACATTTTCTATCAGGCCAATGGTTGCAAATTCATCACGTGTGCCTGAGAGAAAAAGCATTGGCTGCTTTACATCTTTTAGATGTTCGGCACGTTCTATTGATGGCTTGCCGGGTGGGTGTAATGGAAATCCATAAAAGATGATTCCTTTCACCGGTGCATCCGGATGAGCTGCCAGGTATTGTGAGCTCATTCTGCCGCCGAAAGATTTTCCTGCTATAAAAAGAGGGAGAGAAGGGAATTTTTTATGAGCATGGCCAATAGCTGCTTCAATTGTTTTGTGAGCAACAGCCGGAACATCAGGCCTTCCTTTTTTGTTTTCCATAAATGGAAAATTAAAACGAAGTGTTGCCATATTTTTTCCTGCAAGAGAGCTTGCCAGCGCTGTCATGAAAGGATGGTTCATACCTGCACCGGCCCCATGTGCCATCGTGATGATGCAAGTATTTTTTTGAGGAATAATATACTCGCCCGAAACTGATCCAACAGCATTAGAAACAAATAAAGAGACTGATTGGGTTTTCATTTATTGAAGATAAAAATTTAAGAACAAAACAAATGAGAGAAAATCAACGTCCATTGCATGAAACGTTATTAAGAATAAAGTTTCTTTCATAATATTTATAGCTTGCGATAAACAGGTTCGTAAAAATATCTCGGCACAGCTGCATATCTTCGCCAGCGAGGGGAGTTTATTTTTTTTGTCCAACAAATCTTAGCACAGAACCTTTTCCGTTATGGTATATTCCCTCACTTAGTTCAATCTCAGTTTCTATTAATTCTTTAAAATCATAGTTTGCAAAATCTGATGTTATTTCGTCTATCGAGAACAGCATTTCAATTTCTTTCGGCCCGCCAACCTTCTCATTTTTTCTAATATTGTCAATATGTTTTTTGCTGAATGCTTCAAAAATAATCAGGCCGCCTTTGCGTAAATATTTGTCAATTGTCTTGTGATATAAGGATTTAATCGCTGCGGGGAAATGCGCATAAATTAGTGCAATTACATCAAACTGTTCCGTGTTATAATTCAATGTCTGCAATTCACCAACCTGGTAATCAATTTTCACATTATTAGTTTCTGCGAGTTGCAGGGCTTTATTTTTCCCTTCAACGCTTATGTCAAATGCGGAAACTATCCATCCAAGTGTGGCCGCATAAACTGCATTACGACCTTCACCTTCTGCCGGAAAAAGTATAGTACCCACAGTTAACTTCTCCAGCTGGTCTTTTAGATAATTGTTGGGTTGTTCGCCATACGCGAATTCGCTTTTACTATATCTTTCGTTCCATCTCTCAACCCAGGGATCTTTCATTTCATTATATATTGTGATTTTTGTTTCATTGAGCTAACCGTCTATTATAAAAGCATATCCTGCGAAAAGCCCGATAGGCAAGTTAATTCAGTTGGTAATAACAAACCTTACAAAATATATTTTATCATCGTCGCTATACTTATATTTATGATCATGCAATATATAAGCGATGGCTTTGTAAGTGGCAATCATTATTCATTGGGACAGATACGCCAACCCTTTTAATCTTTGCTCTATATTTAAGTAAATACATTGTACCGATATTATAATATTCCCTAAAAATTTCATTTTTCTTTTGTTACGTTTGCACAAATTATGATTATGAAATTTTTATTAATTATTGCTTTTACTGTTAGCTTTTTTGCAAGGGCTAAAGCCCAGGTAACTATGCCTGCGCCAAGCCCTGCACAAACTATCGTACAGGATTTCGGTTTGGGCAAAATAGAATTAACGTATAGCCGCCCGGGTATTAAAGGCCGTGAGCTTTTTGGGGAACACAGTGAATTGGTACCTTTGGGCAAACCCTGGAGAACGGGCGCAAATGCTGCAACAAAAATTCATTTCAGCGACAGCGTATCTATCGGTGGCAAAATGCTGGACTCCGGAAGTTATGTTTTATACACTATACCCAACAAAGCCCAATGGGATGTGGTGCTAAGCAAAGGAAATGCTTATCCCGGCAGTGATGGCTTTAAAGAAAGCGATGATGTACTTCATTATAAAGCTCCGGTGGCGGTGGTGAAAGACAGGATAGAAACTTTTACCATGCAGTTTACCAATCTTAAAAATGAAAGTTGTGAGCTTCATTTAAAATGGGGCAATGCTGATGTGGCAGTTCCTATTACTATTAATATAAAGGAGCGTATACGCACACAGTTAGATGCTGCATTGCAGGGCGATAAAAAACCATATTTCCAGGCAGCTTCTTTCTATTATGATTATGATAAAAATTATGCAAAAGCACTGGAATATGTAAACAAGGCAACTGCTGAAAATCCAAAGGCATTTTTTATGTTTTTACAAAAAGCAAGAATCCAAAAAGCGATGGGCGACAAAGCAGGTGCAAAAGAAAGCGCCTTGAAAACTATTGAACTTGCTAAAGAAGCAAAGAACGCTGATTATGAAAATTTCGGGAATCAATTATTGAAGCAACTTTAAAGATATTTCTAAATAGCATCACTGATGGTGCGTTGTGTTAGTGAGTTTTTTGCCAGGCTTTTTATTGTTGTTCGTTTTTTTTCCTGTCTACTTTATTGCGTATTTGATGTAGTAAGAAAACTTAATTGTAAACTTCTGAAAATTTATTTCAGTCGGTTTATTGTCTGTATCGTTAAGTCGAATATTAAATGTTGAGTTGCTTAAATTATCTCTGTAATAAGGTATATCTTCCTGTTCACGAATTTCTATTGGCTTGTCAATTTGTTCACCAATTGCTGCTAATAAATATTCAGCTTTGTCCTTTGCTGCTTTAATTGCGGAAATTCTTACTTCTTTTCTTAAGCTGTCAATTTTTGAACTTTCCGTTTTAAATATTGAACTTTCTTTTATGTTGATCGTATACAATTCTTTAAAAACTTTTGATACTTCGTCAGAATTTTTTACTTGCAATGTAAATTCCTTTGTTACTTTAAAACCTGTTTCTTTCTTTTTGTTTTTAGTAATTTCAGAAGTTGCATCAGATAAAAACAAATTGCTTAAGTCAATGTTTATTTTAGTAAGTGCCTTTTTTAATTTGTCTTCTTGTTCTTGAATTGTGTACTTCTCATTGTCAATTACCTTGTCACTCAAAATAATTGAAATAAAAATTTTGTCTGGAATAACTTCTCTTGATGCAGTCCCTGTAACTTCAATAAAAGGTTTTTGAACTAATGGTTTGTCCGCTTGTCCAAAACAGCAAACAGATGTCAAGATGTAAATGATGAAGATGCTTTTTTTCATTGTGTAAATTTAAATTAATAAGCGTTTGTCCAAAATGACGCACAACACTTAACTATATGGCACCCCGTACCGGCGCAGATATACAACCGGGTTTTTGTACGGTTAGATATCTGTGCCATTGAAAATACTTTATACAATTAAGTTCTCCAACTTTATAATTTCTAAAGCCTCTTTACATTCAATGTTCATTACTAACAAAAAAACCTGCCTGTTAGTGTGCAAGTCAATTACCGTATGTAATGGCAAAGCTTACAAAATATATTTTATCATTATCCTCAAACTTATATTTTCTGCTTATTCAATAAATTTGAGCGATGGCTTTGTAAGTGGCAATCATTATTCATTGGCACAAATACTCCAACGTTTTAATCTTGGCTGCATATCTGCACCAGAGTGGGGAGTGGGGAACATCAGGACGGTAACTTTTTTATTATTTAAAGTTGTTGCGGACAATTAATTGAGGTTTTCTGTATGTCGAAGTTTGCTACGGTAGCAAGTGTGTTTTGGAAACTCTTTTAGTCCAAATCAAATCTTGGCTAAAATTTTGTTTAAAAGGTTATTATTTATTAACCAAAATCTATAAACGTGAAAATTAATATTAGTTTAATTATGCTTATAACAGCAATGGCAAGTGTTACAAGTTGCATAAGTACGAAAAAGTTTAATTTGCTGCAGGCAGGTTACAACAGCCTGCAAGACAGAAACAGCCAGCTTACCAGGGAAGGAGAGGAATGTAAAAGCAATTTAGACAAGGCTACTGTTCAAATTTCAGGATTGCAGCAACAAATAAATGCAGAAAGGGAGCATGTTAAATCGCTACAGTCGGCATTAGACAAATGCCTTACCTCTGCCGGCCAGGGTAATGTAAATATTTCGAAATTAGTAGATGAGATTAATTCATCAAATAAATATATACAGGAACTGATAGCTTCCAAAAGCAAGAGTGACTCACTGAATATGGTACTTACTAATAACCTTACCAGGTCACTAAGCAAAGATGAAATGCAGGATGTGGATGTAAAAGTGTTGAAAGGCGTGGTATATATTTCTCTTTCAGATAACATGCTCTATAAATCCGGTAGCTATGAAATTTCAGATAAGGCAGGAGCTACACTTTCAAAAATCGCAAAGATTATTACAGATTATAAAGATTACGATGTGTTGATAGAAGGTAATACCGATAATGTACCTATCGCCAAACCCAATATTCGCAACAACTGGGACCTGAGCGCACTGAGAGCTTCTTCAGCAGTGCAGGCGCTGCAAAATAATTATGGAGTGGATCCGAAACGCCTTACCGCCGGCGGGCGTGGCGAATACAATCCAATTGCCGCTAACGATACACCCGATGGTAAAACAAGGAACAGGCGTACAGAAATTATCATTACGCCCAAACTTAACCAGTTTATGGATTTGATAGATAAAGCACCTGCATCAGACTCTAACGGCAATAAGTAGACGATATATAATTCAATTTTTTCTCAGCAACGTACCCTAACGGATACGTTGCTGAGTTTTTATTTTTTTATTAGGATTTAATAAAAGCCAAAAAATCCTTATTTATTGTCGCTGCTTCTATTGCTGGCATTCCATGAGGGAATCCATGGTAAGAAATAAGCTTTCCATTTTTTAAAAGCTTTACAGCCTTTGCCCCGGAAATGTGAAATGGAACTATCTGGTCATCTTCACCATGCAAAACAAGTACCGGCACATCTACATTTTTAAGGTCTTCAGTAAAATCTGTTTCTGAAAAAGATTTAATGCCATCGTGATGTGCTTTAATTCCGCCCATCATTCCCTGGCGCCACCAATTATCCCTGATGCCTTGCGATACTTTTGCTCCTTCACGATTGTATCCGTAAATGGCATGGTAAAATCCTGGAAATATTGCGCCCGTTGTGTAGCTGTACTTTGGCGTATTTTATCGAATACGGATAATGGGACACCTTCCGGGTTATTGTCAGTTTGCACCATCAAAGGGGTAACCACACTTATCTATACAGCTTTAGCTACGCGGTCTTTTCCATGTTTTGCAACATAGCGAATAACTTCTCCACCCCCGGTTGAGTGGCCAACGTGGATGGCATTTTTTAAATCAAGCGCCCGTGTAAGTTCAGCAACATCTGCTGCATAAGTATCCATGTCATGCCCGTTTGAAGTTTGGGTTGATCTTCCATGTCCCCGGCGATCATGAGCAATAACTCTAAAACCTTCCTTTAAGAAAAACATCATTTGCCCATCCCAATCATCTGCTGATAAAGGCCAGCCGTGGTGAAAAACAATGGGTTGCCCTGTTCCCCAATCTTTGTAATAAATTTCGGTACCATCTTTTACTATAATCTTATTCATTTTTTTGGGGTTTAAATTTTTATGTATTGAGTTTTTGAAGGTAGGTGCTTTTTGCATTACCTGGAAAAATTGTAGTGGTATATTTTATGAATTCTGTTGTCAATTTCAGTACGTTATAGTGGTAACAGAAAACACCCACTTCGCTGTGTGTGCAAAATTTATACCCTTAGCAAGCCACGAAACGCCCTGGCCGCATAGTAAGAATCTGCACCGTTGTGATACACAAAGACAGTATCGTAGCGGCGATCACAAAATAACGCACCTCCGAGTTTTCGAATAGCAGCAGGTGTAATTATCCAACTTGATGTTTTCGTATCGAAATTTCCAAGTTGTTGCAACTCCCGGTATTGCTCTTCAGTTAAAAGTTCAATACCCATCGCAACAGCCATATTAATTGCGCTATCTTTTGGTTTATTTTCTTTCCTTGACTCCAGCGCATCACGATCGTAACAAAGACTTCTACGACCATTAGGACTTTCCGCTGAACAATCATAAAAAATGTATTCGTCCGTCTTTTTATCATGACCAACAACATCCGGTTCACCCCCAGTTATTTCCATTTCATTGAGTGACCAAAGTTTTTCATTATTACCTTCCAGCTTTGCCTGTATTTTAGGCCATGCAAGACCGTTATGACGGTTGATATTTTTTTCAAAACGGGTTTTTAGTTTGCTGAGTAGTTCTTCATGTTGTTCTGGGGACAACTGCTTTTTATTGCTATTTATGTTGTTCATACTTTTATAATTATCTATTTATTTAGCCACTTTGAATATTCCGTCCAGTCCTCCAGATAAATGCGTTTCACATTTTGTTCTTCCAAATCAGCAAAACCAAATTTAGAATATCTGGGATATTCTGCCTGTGAAATGACATCTCTAAAGTCACAATTACTCATTGCAACATAGTAATCAATCTTATAACAGTCTTTATTAGAAAGTTTTAAAATAGCGGCAGAAATTCTATTTTTGCCCTTATGGGTATCACTTGTAATCCGTTGCAATTTTTGTTTTACTTCAGGAGCTTTGCTTTCATAGTCTCTTTGAATTAGCCAGTCAAGCTTTTTGTCTGTTACACTAGCTGATGGTTGGCTTCCAAAAAGTTTTATTCGTATTGCTTCAATCATGTAGTTGTGATGATATTTTACGTCGTTTGTATTTTTTGTCTTATGTAATTCTCAAGTTTTTCTACATTTTGATACTAGTCTTAATCTGCTTTAAAAAACTTATCGACTGTGCTTCTTCCATCTCTAGATTATTTGATAGGGTCTTATTCATTTATTTTTTTCTTCTATTAATCATTTAATCCCTTTCCAGCAAAAATATCCTGCATACTTTTTTCAATCCTTGACTCCCGGATTTTGGATTGTTTGGGTGCAGAAAAATGCAGTAGGTATCCTCTTTGCCTACCCGGCGTCAATGCATTAAATGCTTTTTTCAAGGCAGGCTTTTTATCTAATTGCTTTTGAAATTCTTCAGGCATGTTGAATGCTGCGGTCTTTTTTAACTTCACTTTTAACCCGGCTTTTTCTACTTCAATGGCTTCATAGATATAGACTTTCAAGGTAGCTTTCATCTTAACTATCTCTTGAAGATTAGTGAAGCGGATCTGGCGTGCTGCCTGCACATTTTTTGTTTGTTGAATTAGAATATCATTACTATCCTTTAATAAAGCGCCTTTGAAAAACAAAAGCGCACAGTATTCTTTAAACACATGTATCAAAACGATGTTAGCTTTCTCTAACATGTAAGAAGGAACACCCCATTTCAATTCTTCGGTTAGTCCACAGTCAAGAACAATCATTCTCAATTGCTCTATTTCTTTCTGCCAGCTTTTGTTTTTACTAAAATAAAAATCAACTTTAGGATTCATATTGTTTATTTATTAATTATTTGAAATAATCTTTCTATCAGCAGGCCTGAAATACCATGATATCACAGTTAGGCCTAGCAGCAGCAGCGAAGGAAATATTTCATTCACGGAACCAACTGCAGTATGTGAAAATATCGCTCCAGACATAGCAAATAAAAAGCCTGCATAAGCCCACTCTTTCAGCAAAGGAAATTTAGGGATAATTACTGCAATAGCTCCCAAAATTTTCCAGATACCAAGTATGGTTAAAAAATAGACAGGATAACCCAAATGTGTAATCATATCTACGCCGCCTTGTCCTTCTTTCATTTTAAATAATTGTACTGCCCCCGTTGATACCATTCCTAAGGCAAGCCAGATCGTAGCAATCCAATAGATAATTTTGTTTCTCTTAGTCATGATATGTTATTTAATTTACTAACAATGTCTTGTAAACGCTTATGTGCCATATTTATGCCTTGCGCAAAGGGCAACTGCAGGATTTGATCCCTGAGTGCAACTGATTTATATACTACATGCATATTGAGTTCACTGGTGTCGTTAGTAAGTTTTTTGAATTCGAGGAACTCAAGCTGAATGCCAAAAGGCGTATTTTCCATTTCAAATGTCCGGGTGATCTTTTGGTTCGGAACAAACTCATGGATAGTGCCATTGAACCCATGTTTGTTTCCTTTAGGATCAGTTGTTTCAAATTGATAACTACCGTGCTTTTTATTTTCAAGTTTCAGCACTTTCGTTCCCATCCATTGCTCAACAATGTCTGGCTCTTCATACGCTTTAAATAATAATTCCAGGGGCAGGTCAAATTCCCTTGTAATAAATAATTCCTGTTTGCCGTCTTCGGCATTGATCTTTGTTTTTTGTTCCATGCTATTCTATTTTTTTGATTTATATTTTTTCATGATTGTTTCTAATTTATTAAACCGGTCATCCCACATCTTGCGGAATGGCTCAATGAAGTCGGATACTTCTTTCATTTTTTTTGCATTTATGTGATAAGAAATTTCCCTGCCGTTTTGCTCTTGTTTAAGCAATTCACACTCGGTAAGTATTTGCAGGTGTTTTGAAACTGTAGGTCTTGCAGTGTCAAAGTTGGCCGCTATTGTACCTGCTGTCATGGATTGCGAAGCAACCAACAGAAGTATAGCCCTTCTTGTTGGGTCTGCTATGGCCTGGAATACGTCTCGTCTTAAATTCATTATGTAGTTATTTGACTACAAATATAAATGTAGCTATTTAACTACGCAAATTTTTTTATAGAAAATCTTTCAGGGAAGTAAAATGATAATGATTTGAGCTTTGTAGATGCGGCGTTGGCTGTAAGTCTAAGAAAGTTTAGCACCAGGTTATACATCACTCTTGAGAAAGGCGGGCACTAAACAAAAAATAGCTAACTACTCAATGGATGCTAAAATATGTTGATAGAAAAAATTATTGAAATAGGCCATTTCTTTGAAAACTTAACATTGCCAATGTTATCATTGCATTAATTTTAGGGCAATTAATTCACCAAAAAATTCATTATATGGGTAAGACGGTTAAAGAAAAAAAGAAAAAATTACTTAAAGAAGATGCGAAAACTGAGGTTTATGATAAGCTTCTCCAGGTATTTGGAGAATATAAGAATGGAACAGATTCAAAAAAATTTGACAAAAGGTTACAAAAAGCAACCAAACTGTTTGTTCCTTTTATTATCAACGGAAAGTTAAATCAAGAACAATAATTGCTACCCGGTAAATTTTGTTTGTCTGCTAAATGAAGCTTTTTATAGCTTTTTTTTCCCCATTGTCAATTCGCCAAAGTCGATGAAATCACTCGCATTATTGCTACTTGCCAGCGAATAAATCTTTGATAAGCTCAAATCTTAAGTGTTTTAGAAAAATATTTCTTAGTTAAAAAATATTTCATCTACAAACACCCATCCCCTATCAGCTTTGCCCTTATGCCATGCCGGTAGTTTGGCAAGTGGTTTAAGAATAACTTTTAAAATTTTAAGTTCTGAGGAGTGAAAGCTTACATCGTAACCTATGAGGTATGGAGGCTTCTCTTTGGTGGGTTGCGCCGGTTGCAAACGCTTTAATAAATGCATTGATGCCTTATCCTTTCCTCCCCATACTTCTATTTCCTGCGGCGGCATTAAGTAACTATTTATATCTACAATATTACTAACGGTAACTGATGAAATGCTCACTGCTGTATCAAAATAAAAAAATGCTTCCATTGGTTGAACCCTGTATCCCAGCCATTTTCCATCACGAAAATTGAGACTGCCGGTTTTTCCATCAAATAGCGTTAATGCGCCATCCCCTTTATTTTGCGGATCGGGAGCATTTATTAATTGAACTGAATCCGGCGCAACACCGGCTTTGTAAAATATTTTTTCAACAACATCGCTGCATATCCAGCCGGGCTTAAATGCTTTCGCTTTTATGGTTTGCTTTTTATCCAGCATTACCTTATCCTGGTAGATTAACGAGAGAGTGCTATCGGGCTCTTTGCCGTCTGTTGTGTAACGAATGGTAACACCTTTTACATAATGTTTTAATTTAAGCGCTACCGGCTGCGTAATCACCTGCTCTTCATTTTCGATTACGGGAGGATTTAATTTTATGACAACCGTATCACCTTTAAACCCTGTTTCAATGAGGGTAGTTTTTAATTGTCGCTGAAGCCTGTTTATTTCTTCTGGCAATAATGGAGTGTTCCATACAAATAATTGAGAAAGCTTTGGCAAAGCTGCCAATGATGGTAACTTTGCGGATGTAATTTTTGTTCCTGATAAAGACAAAAGCTTTAATTCTTTCAGCTTAGTTAATTCAGATAATGTTGCACCGGTAATATTCGTAAATGATAAATTAAGCTTCCTGAGATTTGTAAATTGTCCAATGGTTTTTAAATCTTCATCACTCACCGGCATCTTATTTAAACTGAGTGAAACAATTTGCTCTTTTACATCAAGTAATTCTTTTATTTGTTCCGGCTTGAATTTTTGTATACTAAAAAACTCAACTCCTAATGCCGGTGAGCCTATAGCCAGCGGGCGAACCACGCGGTAATTATTATTTAATGCATTTATCTTGCTCTCATCAGCAGGTGCAAAGGTGTAATCATCCGTTTCTATTGTTTGAAATAATGGGGCAGCCAATAACCTTAAGCTATCTCTTTCCGGTAATGATGAAACTTTTGTTGTAAAGCCAGCGCCGCTTTTTATCCAACTGTATAAAATTTCAGTTTCTTCATCAGTCAATTGCGGCTTGCCTTGCGGGGGCATGTGCTTTCTGCTTTGTTGAGGCAAATGAATTCTTTGCATCATCAGGCCAAAATCATTTTGTGTTGAATCCCATAATTTTCCATCCTTCCCTCCTTTTAAAATCAATTCTTTTGTTTCCATAATAAGCTCACCTTTTGCTTTACGGGAATTATGGCAACTGATACACTTTGTCTCCAAAATCGGTTGTACCATATTCGCATACACTTCGGCATCTTCAAACAATACTGCCGGCTTTTGTATTTCAGCACTAACAGGTGCAAACAGGAAATCCTGTCCGTGAGTTATGTTACCTCCCAGGTGGCCGGTTACTATTATCATTACCATAGCTGCCAGGGCAGTAGTTAATAATGCCGGTTTTATCTGCCGGACTTTTACGCGGAAAACATACCACAACAAAGAGAGAAATGAAATAAAAACGCCCCCCCATTTATGCCACACCAACAAATCAGGGGTGTAGCCGCTTTCCCTTGAAAGAAATAATCCCATTAAAGCAGTGATCACGGAAGTGATGGCAGCAGCTAATATTAATTCGTCTCCAATTTCAGCTTTTACACCTACATATAATTTTTTGTATCCTGAAAATAACTCCCAGAAAATACAGAGAGCCAGCATAACAATGGGGAAGTGTAAAAACATGGTATGCATTCTTCCAACAACCTGCAGCCATGCAGGTATTTGCATCCTGTTATCAAATAATAAAAGGAATAACAAAAGGATATTAAGTGCAAATGTGATATTAAAAATTATATTTTTCCAGCGTTGCATTCGCTTAATAAATTTTTATTTCATCAATGGAACAGTATGCTTCATTTTTTCGTGCAAGCCCGGCAACCCTGGGTAAAAATAATTTCTTCATCAAATAACAGGCGATAATTTATATGGATATACTTTTCCTGAATTCCATTGGGCGATATATAAATTTTCTTCCTCGTCCACGCATACATCATGAGGATAATCGAAACATGGTATGGTTTGATACATATCATCCAGTTTGCCATCAACATAGCTTGGCGGTGAACCTGCAAGGTTGGAAACAACCTTATAATTTTTATCTAATATGGTTACGAATCCTGATTTTTGCCCCTGTCGTGAATTTGTTTGCAAAACCGCTGAATACAAGTAATCTCCTTTTATAACAGGCCTGCATACCCAGGCTCCCGGCAATGAAATGGTGTTGATGTATTCTCCTTTCAATGTATAACGCTTGAAAGCATTCTGCTGGCGTGATGTTACAATTAAATTTGGAAGGCCATTGTTTCTAAAATCAAGGCAAATACCGTGTGCATTTAATAAATGTTTTTCTTCATTGCCTCTTCCTCCAAAATAATTAATATACCGACCGGAAGAATCGTAATGAATTATAAAATCCTTTCCATATCCATCGGCAACATATATATCACCATCAGGCGTAATCGCAGTTTCTGTTGGAATGTATTCTTCTGCTTTGGTATATTGACCGGTTTCTTTTGGATAATCCAACACCATTAATACCCTCCCATCAATGGTTGTTTTAATTACCTGGTGCCGCTTGTTATCGCAGATGAATAAAACTTCAGTCCCATTTTCATCAAACAATGTTAAGCCATGTGCGCCGGGATATTCATTACCCCATGTCGTTAATAATTTGCCTTTCTTATTGTAGATAAGAACATTATTTTTTGTTTCATTGGTGAGCAATAAAATTCTCCCTTTGCTATCCTGTATCATTTCATGACAGTCATTTACCGGGTACTTTGCAACATCTGCCTTGCTCCAATGCGTATCAATTTTATAGCGTTTACTACCCTGCCCAAGAATAAGATCTTCGCGGAAAGGCATGGAAGGTTTAATTATTAATGCAGCCATACCAAGTGATGTATTTTTTATAAAATTTCTGCGTTGCATAATTCGCGATTTAAAATTCGTGTCTAATATCTTAAGCAATAATATCCCTCACAACAGTTCCCGAAACATCGGTAAGCCGATATCTTCTGCCGAGATGCTTGAACAATAATTTTTCATGATTAATTCCCATCAGGTTCAATACCGTCGCATGAAAGTCATGAACATGTACTCCATTTTGGGTCACGTTGTATCCAAATTCATCTGTTTCGCCATATACACCGGGCTTTACACCGCCGCCCGCCATCCATATTGTAAAGCAACGTGGGTGATGATCACGGCCATAATTATCTTTGGTAAGCTTTCCCTGGCAGTAATTTGTTCTTCCAAATTCACCTCCCCATATCACAAGTGTTTCATCCAATAAACCCCGTTGTTTCAAATCAGTTATTAATGCGGCAGAAGCCTGGTCAGTATCCATAGCCTGTCCTTTAATTTGTCCTGGTAAATTATCATGGGCATCCCAACCCTGGTGATATAATTGTACAAAGCGAACACCATTCTCTGATAATTTTCTTGCGAGTAAACAATTTGCAGAATACGTGCCGGGAACAAGACAGTCAGGGCCATATAACTTAATAGTATCTTCCGGCTCTTTGCTTAAATCAGTAACTTCAGGAACGGCAGTCTGCATGCGATAGGCCAATTCGTATTGTTGAATTTTTGCATGAATTTCAGGATCACCAGTTGTTTTAAAAGATTCTTCATTCAACTCAGCTAAAACATTCAGCATTTTTCTACGGTCATTTTTATCAATGCCATCATGGTTGTTTAAGTAAAGCACCGGGTTTTCTCCACTGCTGAATTGCACGCCCTGGTGTACAGAATCTAAAAACCCATTACTCCATAATTTAGAATAAACGCCCTGGCCATTCCCCTTTCCCTTTGACAGTAAAACACAAAATGCAGGAAGGTTTTTATTCTCACTTCCAAGCCCGTAACTAAGCCATGAACCCATGCTTGGGCGATTCCCAACCTGTGCCCCGGTTTGAAAAAAAGTAAGCGCCGGGTCGTGGTTGATAGCTTCGGTATACATGCTTTTGATTATGCACAGATCATCCACAATTTTAGAAGTATGTGGTAATAACTCACTCATCCAGGCACCTGTTTGCCCATATTGATTGAACTTAAATACGGTACCGGCTAAAGGAAATTTTTTCTGATCAGCTGTCATACCGGTAAGGCGCTGACCCATACGGATAGACGCAGGAAGATCCTGCCCGAACATTTCCTGTAATTTTGGTTTGTAATCAAAAAGATCAAGTTGCGATGGAGCACCGTTTTGAAATAAATAAATAATTCTTTTCGCCTTAGGGGCAAATTGCGGAAGCCCTGAACTCAAAATCTCTTCTTCACTATTGCTTCCAAAAAGATCAGGGATCAGTAAAGAACCTAATGCAACACTTCCAATTCCCAAACTTAGTTTTGAAAGAAATTTACGGCGGTTAATACCAAGACTGTGTTCCAGGATTTCTTTATTCATGATCAGGATTTTGTTATAGCTTCTTCCATGTTATAAATTGTATTAATCACCTTCATTAATGCTGCTGTTGCATTCACATCTGTTTTGCTATCACCAGGATATTCACCCGCATTAATCGTAGCCGCGGCATCTAATTTTTTTTGCCTGAACTCCAGCAATTGTTCAGCAAAATAATTTTTTAGAATATCCAGTTCTCTTTTACCGGGTGTACGGCAAATGATCTTGCGAAAAGCTTTTGTGATCTTTTCATCCATTGTACTTTTTTCTTCCAAAAGTTTTTGTGAAAGCACTCTTGATGCTTCCAACACCGTGGGATCATTCATCATCATTAATGCCTGCAATGGTGTTGTTGTAACAGGTCTTTTTACTTCACAAAGATCCCTGTTGCTTGCATCAAAAATGGCCATGTTTGGTGGAGGCACCGTAAGTTTAATAAAAGTGTACATCCCACGACGGTAAAGGCTTTCGCCTTTATCCTGTTTATAGGTTGCCAGTTCTCCCCTACCTGATGTCGCACTTTCCCATAGGCCTTTGGGCTGGTAAGGTTTTACACTTGGCCCTCCGATTTTTTTCACCAATAAGCCACTGCTTTCTAAAATAATATCTTTTACAAATTCAGCCTGAACTCTTAGCCGCGGCGCATGAGACAGGTAAACGTTTTCAGGATCCTTTTTATAATTGTCTTCTACTATGCTTCCCGATTGGCGGTAGGTTGCAGATGTTACAATTTGCTTCATCAGCCTTTTTATGTTCCACCCATTTTCCATAAAATCAACAGCAAGCCAATCCAGCAGTTCAGGGTGTGATGGTAATTCTCCCTGCGCACCAAAATCTCCGGAAGTTCTTACAAGCCCTCTTCCAAAAATTTCCTGCCACATTTGATTGACAAAAACACGGGCAGTAAGAGGGTTCTTTTTATTAACCGTCCACTCTGCCAGGCCAAAGCGGTTACGTGGTAAGGTTACGGTATCATAAAATAATACAGATTTTGGGGCTGAAGGTAAAACTTCAATTCCATGCTGATCGTAAACGCCCCTGTTTAATATAAATGTTTTACGAAGCGTATCACGATCACCCATAACCGATACCGTTAGCTTACCTGTATCAATTTTATTAAGAAATGAAAGCAGGTTTTGAAGGTCTTGCTTCTCTATATTAAGCAATGGTTTCTTTGCAGGCTTAGACACACTTACATCGCCTTCAAACCCTTCTTCTTTACTATTATTGAAAAAAGCAAAGAGCTGGTAATATTCTTTTTGAGAAATGGGATCATATTTGTGATCATGGCATTGAGCGCACTCGACAGTTAGCCCTATTATGCCTCTGCCAAAAGTTTTTGTCTTATCAATATTATACTCGATTCGATATTCTTCGGGAATGATTCCACCTTCTTCCGTGTACTTATGATTGCGAAAAAAAGCAGTTGCCAGTATTTCTTCTTTATTAGCATTTGGTAACATATCACCCGCGATCTGCCACGTTATAAATTGGTCGTACGGCAGGTTTTTATTAAATGCATGTATGACCCAGTCACGCCAAGGCCACTGCGTTCTCACATTATCATCCTGGTAACCATAGCTATCTGCATAGCGGGCTACATCCAGCCAATGCAACGCCATCTTTTCCCCGTATTGAGGCGTATTTAATAATTCATCAACAATATTTTCATAAGCTTTTAGATTCTTATCTGTCATAAACTTATTCATCATTTCTTCTGATGGTGGCAAACCCGTAAGATCCAGTGAAACTCTTTTTAGCAGCCTTTCTTTATCAGCTTCAGGATTGTGTTTTAACCCTGATTCTTCCTGTTTGGCGAGGATGAAATAATCAATTTCATTTTTTGGCCATGCCTTATCTTCTATTGTTGGTAATGGATTTTTTTTAGGTTGTATAAAGGCCCAATGGGTTTCATATTTTGCACCCTGCTTAATCCATTTTTCGAATAATTTTATTTGGTAAGAATTTAGCGCACCGAGATGTGATTCCGGAATAGGCATCATATAGGACGAGTCAGTTGAAGAAATTCTCTTCAATAATTCAGACTGCTCCGGCTTGCCGGGAACTATTGCAAAAGCACCTTTCATTTCTGTAAGAGGGGAATAGGCGAACTTCGCATAATCAAGCCGCAAGCCCGCTTCCTGCTTACTTACATCAGGGCCGTGGCATTTAAAACATTTGTCAGATAAGATAGGCCTGATGTGAAAATTATAACTTACTACATCTGGTAATGCAGGTTCTTTACTATCATTATTATGCATACAGGATAACCAGGTACAGGCAACAATGAAGAATGAAAAAATTACATAAAATAATTTTGCTCTCATATTAATATCCCGGTCACGACAGTACCGATATAATTATTCTTTTTTGAAAAAGGTTACAAGCAGGTAATCTTTTATTTAGATTTTTTTCTTTTATAAAGTTCGGTAATTCTTAATAGAGAAATAATAATTATTAGACATTATTACTTAAGAGCGTCTACCGAATGGATTTCCATTTCCAACTTAAATATATTAAAACTAAAGAGGCTACCGATGTTTTGTTTTGAATTTCGTTGCAGTGTCATATATTTAAGTGTTGTCTATAACTTTATGAAACGAACACTCCAAGCAATATCAAACATTCTTTTATTGACAATTTCTTTTTCGCTATTTGCACAAACAAATAAAAGGACAAAAATTGACACATCAATTTATTCATATCAGACTGTGACAATTCAATCCAAAAAGTACAATGGTTTTTTAACGCCAAATGGATTTCAATTATTGAATTCTAAAAATGAAACTTATTTGAAACATTCGGGTGACTATTTCACATGGGAATTTAAAGACTTCAACAGAGATGGATATAAAGACATCTATTTGGACAAGGGAGGTAATACTCCTGAAAGATTTGACCTGTTACTTTACGTTGCGGCAACAAAGTCCTTTAGACAAATTAAAGACTTTGAAAAATTCCCTGCTCCTGAAAAAATTAGCGGGACAAAGTATTATTATTCCTACCACAAGAGCGGTTGTGCTGACATGAATTGGGACAGCGACTTATTTTATATAAAAGACTACAAGGCTATAAGACTTGCAAATATTTCCGGCAGAGAATGTGAGAACAGTGGAATAAAAGATGGACTTTACATTAACAAACTTCTCGGTGAAAAGAAAATCCTTCTTAAAACATTAGCTATTGATACAGTGCATACCTACAAAGAAGATAAATGGGGATTTATAAAAGCGTATTGGACTAAAAACTATATTCCCTTTTCTAGTCCTCATTTGTAGCGAGGACTAATCTTCATTCTTTTAGTATTTTCCTCTCCGTGGGTGTTCGTTGAATTATTAGTAAGCCACACATCATATCCTTGAGTGGCCTGGTCTTCGGCCAATGACATTATTACTCATCGGCAAAATTTTATTATGATGGTACAATAGTTTTAGAATATTAAAACATTATTTAGGCAATTAAGGCCAGTTTATACTGGCCTTAATTGTTTCAATTTTTTCTATATTATGTGTTACAGGATTAAGATAATCGTTGTACCTTATTCATTTAATCATTCTGTAAGGAAAAATATATTTTCGGTCCAAGCCGAGTCTCTCGCAGAGGACTCGGCGGGTAGAAAGTAACGATAATTATTTTGGCTTACTCAAAGCAATATCCATCATCGGTTCAAAGCAATAGCCTTATGCTCGCCGAATCTTTTATTTAGCTTTTTTTTCTTTTATAAAGTTCGGTATTTCTTAATAGAGAAATAATAATTATTAGACATTATTACTTAAGAGCGTATACCGAAGGAGTATTTCATTTCCAATTTAAATATTTCAAAACTAAAGGAGGGTACTGATGTTTTGTTTTGAATTTCGTTGCAGTGTCATATATTTAAGTGTTATGTGCCAATAGACAAGACCATTTAAATTTATGAGTTTTTTCAAAAAAATATTTGGCGGGCAAGACAAGAAACCTAATCTTGACAGCGGTCCTATGCCAACACGAGGACTTAATTTTCAGTTTACACCTACGCCTGACAACGGAATAAAATTTGCTCAACAATTTGTTGAGGCAGTAAAAAAAACCGAAAATACGGAACTTGATTTTTCGGTAGACACTTTAGATTTCGTTGATAAATTCTTACAACGATTTAGAGACGAAGGACTGACTGTAAACGATTTTGCTGAAACCATATTCGTTACAGGCAGCTATGTTGGACAAGTGATGGTAAACAATAACAATGGAATTTGGATTAGACAAGAAGAAGCAAATTTGCCAGACGGAGTAAGTATGATGCCAATTGTAGTAAAACTTCCAAACGGCAATATTATTGACCCAATAGCGAAAGCATTTAAAAGATTTCATTACGGCGACACTGACAACATCAAATATTTCTACCAGGTTTTTACAAGTGACAAAACATAGATTCAAAGAGAATTGAACCTTTCCTCTTCTCAAGAGTTTTTTCTTATTCCAAATTTAATAATTTTTGTTAAGTCAACATACTTCATCGTCCATTGAGTAGTCAGATAATTTTGCAAGAGGAGGACTTGCCAGGTCTAAGAAATTAGAAATATATCCTATCAATTTTTTTAAATTCTCTAAGTAAGCTAAATGTTATAAGCACTGTTCCAAATAAATAAAACCAAAAAAATATCGAATTATAAGATTGCTGTTTATTTTTCGCCTCTAACGGACTATCATTTTTTCGCGTGTTTCCATTTAAGAGCTTTTGAATGGAAAAATATCTTACCGAAAACTTCTACTGAACCGTTAATAACACCTTCCCATCAATTTATTTTCAACGATCATCGTTCTCATTTCCATAGGATTTTGTATTGTATGGCATGATTTTCCATTTACAACTTGTATCATTATTATTTAATCTTTATACATAATTTATGGAACAAACAACCACAATTCTTGAAGGGTACAGCGACCTGGAAAAAGGCGCCTATCTCGGCGCAATAGCGTCTCTTGCTACAGCTGATCGCAATGCCAGTGAAGATGAATTAGAATATATAAACGCATTATGTCAATCAGCAAATTTATCTGACGATCAAACCAAATTAATAGCGCACGTCGCTTCTACGCCGGTGACTGATGATGATTTACATAGCTTTCTTGATGTATTAAAAACAAGTGACCTGCGGTTTTCACTGATAAGTGATCTTATTGCATTCGCCCAATCAGACAAGGATTATTCTGAAGAAGAGGAACAAACTGTTGGAAAGATTTCTCAATATCTTGGCCTTAATCAACAGCAATTTTCAGTACTTGACCAGTTTACAAAAAAAGCTATTGAAGAGGCTCCTAAACATGCTGAGGCGATTCAATCAGAAAAAACCACGCCCTCTAATTTTTTAGATAGTCTTGGTTTTGGAGATAAGCTTAAGAGTGCGGGTATAAACAGCAACTCATTATTAAAAGGCGCTCTTGGCATAGTTGGACCTATTATACTTGCCAGAATGTTAAGTGGAAGAAACAGAACCGGTGGTGGTGGCCTCTTAGGTGGTATACTTGGAAGCAATACACGCGGTGGCTTAATGGGTGGTGGTGGCTTGCTTGGTGGATTGGGTGGCCTCTTTGGCGGGGGAGGCGGAGCTGGGGGATTACTGGGCGGCTTATTAGGTGGAGGCAGGGGTTTTGGTAACGCAGGAGGATTACTTGGCCGTATACTTGGACGCTAACAATAAAGCTATATAATAACGGGATTATTTTAGCGACAATAGCTTTTCATTTCTTAAAACATTTCATTGCTGCATTTATTATAATAAAAATTCTGCTTATAGTGGTGATGGGGGTAATATAATTTTAGCGCTTCTTTATTGCGATTGTGGAGTTTAATTCCCGTTGTGTGAACATTGACTATGCTCAAAAAAGCATTTCTTAATACAACAGTATTTTGGCAGGATTATTTATAAGGAACATTATTATTTACTCTTTAAACATTTTATTATGGGAAACATTTTGTATATCATCGCGGTGATATTAATAATCATTTGGGCAATTTCTTTTTTGGGTGGTTTTTACACTGGCGGAATAATTCATGTTCTGTTAGTTATTGCTGTTATAATGATTATTTTGAAATTAGTTAACAGGACCGTATAAAAGCAATAAGCGGTCAATGTTCCCAACCCTATTGATACGTGTTAGCTTAAATTAAGGTTTGGTTTTCCATGTATCTTAATTTGAACAGCACATAAAAATGTCCTTGTTTACAAGGGCATTTTTATTAACTACCTGTCTTTACTGTCTGCCATGCAACATAACTTTCAATGTAAATATGATATGCTAAAAGCGAGGCTTCAAACAGTTTTCAATTTGGTACTTTTGAATTGAAGAATATTTTACCATAAAACCCACTAAGGCTTCAATAATACCTCCCCATTAATTTATTTTCCACGATCATCGTTTTCATTTCCATTGGGTTAATAGTTCCCTGCTTTGCATAAACTATTTTACCTCCGGGCTCTACTAAAATTGTATAGGGAAGGGCACCTGCCCATTTGGGATCTACCGCTTCTATCAATTTATATTTATCATCGTTGTTGAATAAATAATTGGTATTGGCAAGCATAAGTTTTTGCAAAGTCTTCAACACCTTGTCTTTTTTTTCAGGGTTATCAGCGCTGATGCTAATTAATTCAAAATCTCTTCGCCTGTACATCCGGTTTATGCTTACAAATGACGGGAGTTCATTTACACAGGGGCCGCACCATGTAGCCCAAACCGTTATTAAACGCAACTTATCAGTATTGTTTTTTAGCAAGTCTCTTACGCCTGCCTCATCAATCGCATCGAGTAATACAGGTTGCTTCGCCCATTCTTTGTCAGCCTTTGCAACGAGGTCTTCTTTTTCCGCCCATTTGATAGAACATCCAAATACTTTTGTTGTTTTGGTGGCTACTTCTTTATCAGCAAGCAACGCATCAATGGCATTTTGTGCATCTTTATTTTTAGGCACTGCAGTTGGCTTTTCTACATCATCAATACGGCCCTGGTATCTTAACTTTCTATCTTTATCAAATATAAAAACATGTGGTGTTGCAACCGGCCCATAGGCTATAGCTGTGGTTTCAGTGGCACCGTCGAATAGGTAGGGAAAATTAAAATGCTTTCTTTTAGCATGCAGCTTCATCTCGTCAAATGAATCTCCCAAATCAGTATAGCCAAGTTCATCCAACTGAACAGACTTTGGATCGTTGGGCATTATGGCAACTATAGCAACGCCCTGTGAGCTGTATTCTTTAGTAAGTTTAATTATTTTTTCCTCGTAAGCCTGTGCAGTTGGGCAATGATTGCAGGTGAACACAATTACCAGGACTTTTGCATTTTTAAAGGAAGAAAGGGAATATTTTTTTCCATCAATACCCGGTAAGTTAAAATCGGGAGCCTGGCTTCCAATGGCTAAAGTGGTATGATCGGCAGCAGATATTTTAACCGGAAGAATAAAACCAAAAGACAGGGCAATTAAAAATGAAAAAAATACTTGTCTCATAGTACCAGTTTTTATTAAAATTATTCAATTAATATAAAACTTTACCGACAGGTTATAAACAGGCGGCTATTATGGCGATTTTTCTGAATTACTTACAAAGGCAATGTGTTTACTATCGGGCGACCATGAGTTTACATTAATGGTACCCTGCCCTCCATACAAATAAGCGATAACTCTTGGAGCACCTCCCGCGACCGGCATTAAATTAAGCGTTACTTTTTTATAAGATGGATGGCCGTTAGGTTCTATATCTGTTGGAAAAGAAATGTACACCATCCACTTTCCATCCGGGGAAATATGCGGGAACCAGTTATGGCGCTCATCAAAGGTAAGCTGCTCCCTTGCTGAACCGTCCGGCTTCATACGCCATATCTGCATGGTACCGGTTGGGTTTGCATTGTAATAAATATATTTTCCATCAGGGGAATATTCGGGGCCATCTACATGGCCCGTTGTATTTTTTGTCAAAGCGGTTTCTGCTCCATTGCCGGCTGAAACTCTATACAGATTATAAATAGTGCTGCCGTTTCTCTGCGCTACTATGGCAACATCCTTTCCATTTGGCGCCCAGCCGTGCCAGTAAGACGGCGTCTCTTCAGTAAGTAATTTTGGCTCACCTCCTGAAAGAGGCAGTACATAAACAGTAGATCCTCCACCCGGCTTGCCTGCCCGTGAATTACTGATGGCAAGCATTTTTCCGTCGAAAGAAATGCCATGATCATTATTGATATTATCTGCAGAGCCTGTGTTTATTTTTTCCGGTGTGCCGCCTTCTATTGGAATTGTGTACAAATAACCTTTTTCATTAAACAAAAGCTTTTTTCCATCGGGCATCCAGTTAGGCGCTTCAAACTTACCTAATGATTCATGTATTACTTTTCTTTCGCCATTAAAAACATCCATTATTTCCATACGACAACCTAAAACGTCCCTGCTGGTTGGCAATACAGTTTGCGGATTGGGGCTGTATCGGTTACTAACGGGTTTATCTATTCGCACATTCCACATCTTCGCTTCTTCAACTTTATCAGAATCGTGTGAGCAAATATACAAGCCAACATATACGGAATCTTTCATGGCATACATATCGGTGGAACCTACCTCCTGGAGTGGCTCTCCAAAGTTTGCTACCCGCATTGTTATCGTTTTACCTGTACGCTCGAGTTGTATAGTTTGAAAGAGTACTTTTTTTGCGAAAAATATTTCTTCCTGCGGATCCCTCATATAAGCACCTCTCAAAGGGCGCCACTGCAACACGGTAAGTCCATCTCCATGCGTTACTGCATTATAACTTGCTGCGCCTTCATCCAGGGATTCCCTTATCATCCATCCGATTTTCCTGTGGTTATTTCCCTTTTCACCAAGGAAGGCAAAATTTGCTGTAAGCAAAAAGTCTCCATTTATTTTTTTACATAGATATTGAAATTCATCCCTGTTGAACCAAATATTAGAGCCGCTTCCTTTCATATAATAAACCTGGTTAGCCGCATCATAACGGGTAGCGCCTGCAAGTTTTGGATTACCTATATCAGCATTCTTTTCAAAAACACCTAGTGGATTATTCTGGCCATCGCAGGTGGAGTAAAAGCCAACCAGCATGAGTAAAGTAAATAATTTCATATGAGGAATTTAATTGGTAATAATATTAGCAATCATTACTATTATATGTCGTACTTAAAAACTTTCCAAATGTAAATGAGAAAAAAGTAACTGCAATTTATCTACTAACTTAATACTACATATAGATAAAATATGCGACTTCATTTCACTTCATAGGTTGGAACTTTTAAAAAGTAAATTTTTTACAAATTAATATTACTATCATTGTTGTTTAAAAAATCAAACGAACGCTCTATGAATATATCATCTAAAACACTATCTGTTACATTACTTGCTTTACTTTTTCTTAATAATACTAATGCTCAAACAACTGCGACTGGTACACCCGATAAAAATGACAGCGCTTTTAGTAAAGTGGAAGTTGAAGCATCCTTTCCTGGCGGCGCGGCTGCATGGACAAAGTATATAACAAAGCAGATTACCCAAAATGCAGATGGCTTTCGTAAAAAAGATTTTGGCACCTGTATAATAAAATTTATCGTTGATAAAAAAGGCAACATAAGTGAAGTGGAAGCTACTACAATGAAAAAAAGCAGGCTTGCAAAAGTTGCTATTGAAGCAATAGAAAACGGCCCTAAGTGGACTCCGGCCCAACAGAATGGAAAATATGTAAATGCTTACCGCTTGCAGCCTGTAACACTAACTGACCCCGGTAAATAATATTACTATTATTGTTTCCAGATGTTTTAATTTGACTGACGCGTCCTGGCGTTTCTATTATAATCTGTGCCAATGATTATAGTTGATTCCCTCCAACACAAAAAGCTTTTACACGAAATTTTCCTCTTATTCCTTGATAAGAATTGCACCTAATGCTGCAAATCATCAGGTATTTTGTCCCCTTTGTCAAATGAATAATTTATAAACAATACAATTTTTTTGTTTTGCTACAGAAGAATTTATAACCACATTTTTAATTTAAAAACATTTTGTATGCAACACTTAAGTCTTAAAAAAGTAATCATAAAAGCTTGCTCATTTGCTTTATTATCTCTCTTCACTTTTAATGCAAAAGCCGGAGGTGACAGTTATGAAATTTATCTTAACAACAAACTTCTTCTCAGGCAATATGTAACGCAGCCTTTAAATATAAAAAGCCTTGAGTTTGATAAAGCAAATGCAAGCGATCGCCTGGTGATCTTCTACAAACATTGTGGCCTCACTGGAACAGGAAGAAGTATCGCGATAAAAGATGAGAATGGAAAAGTATTACGGGAATGGAAATTTGCCAATGCAACAGGCTCAAATGAAAGCATGGTAATTCCGGTAAAGGAATTAATGGTGATAGCCACAAATAATAATGAAATCCATCTTGCGCTGTATTATGCTGCGCAACAACTTCCAAAAGGCCGGATACTTACCTCTGTGGATGTCAAAAGCCACAATGTAACTCTTCGACATGCTGTAAGCACTGGTTCTCTGTGGGGTATAATCTTCCCCGGACTATTTGGCTATGGCAGATTTTTAGGGTAATATCTGCCGGCAGAAACTATGTTTCAATATTACCAGGAGTTTGAAAAAGAATTTTCTGCAGACCGTGATATAAATTACCCGAGGGAATTAAATCCTCCATTGCAAACATTTGAAATGTGGCTGAAGGAAAATGCAAAGAGGTTGCCAATAGAATAGAGAGTCTATGTAACCATGCTAAATTTTTAATCATTATGCATTACCGGTGGCTTTTTTTCAGGAATAACCAGTTCATCACTTAATGTTGGGAAAGCACTTTTCATTTGCGCTAATGTTTTCCCGCTGGTATCAATAAAATACCAGGTTTTACCTTTGTCGGCGGAGGTGGCTATTAAATAAGAAGTGGCATCCAGTAAGCCGGTTTTAGTTTTGAGTTGCAGAAGTTGTGGCACTACTGATTGCAAGCCGGTTTTTGTAGTAATTATTTTAGAAGAGGAACCAATTACTACATTTTGAAATGTTATCCCCTGGCTTTCTACATCCTTTAGAGACTTTTTTAATAATGCTATTATTTTGGCCTGTCCTCCGGCCATTTGTAAAATTTTTGGATGTATAAATTTTACATATTGTGTATAGTCTTTTTCAATAAAAAGCCGTCCCATTTTTTCTGCTGAGGATTTTAAATTAATGGCAGCAATTGTAGTATCGGTAACATTCGTTTGTGCATGGGTAATATTAATCACCAGCAAACTGATCAATAAAAATTTAAGAGGTTTCATTAAGATGAAAATTATTTAGAACCAAATATACAGGGAATGATAAGTGTTTACTTTTTTATTAAAATTATGGTTTTCACGCTGCCTTTACTCATAACTATGAACTTATAATTTCTTCTGGCTTAATAATTATCATACAAGGATATTTTGGCTTTCATTATATAAGTTTTAATTATATCCATTTAATATTCAAAAAAATATTACCTGCTTATTGCTTTCATTTTCTTCTCCAGGCTTTCCAATAATAAATAACACTATCAGCATTTACAAACATTTCTTTGCGAAAAGAATATTGAGTTCCGGTATAATTTTCATTCATGGTACTCACATAATCTATGCCCTCCTTGTATATAAGTATCTCCCCGTCTTTACCGTCACTAACCACGCTATCAGGTCTCCCCCACTGATGTACTAATTGCGATTTGGAATGATGCATCCATTTATTAAACAGGGCATTTTCTTTTCGATCCCTCACTTTTTGTGATGGGCCGCAGGCAGGAAATATTATTGTAATCGCAATCAGTATTAAAAGATGCTTCTTCATTTTTAATAAGAAAAATTCGTTCAATATTAGCTGGTGAAAGCTACAATAAATTATTAATGAATATAGCCAGCAAGTTTAAAAAAATCTACCATGCCTATTTTTTGATAAATTTTCCAATTTCATTTAAATAACTTGCTCCGGCAGGAAGTTCTGTTTCGTTTATCCATACGGTAGTCTTTTCAATTTTATTGATGTGTTTTTTGGCAACAATATAAGAGCGATGAATACGCATAAAATCCAAAGCCGGCAACAATGCTTCTGTTTCAGCCATGGTAAGCCTTGAGAGCAATTTACTTTTCTTCAATACAAACTGCATATAATTACCATTGCTTTCAGCATATAAAATATCATCCAACTCTACACGTACTTGTTCATAACCACTCTTAATAAAAACATACGCTGGTGAAGAAGCGCCGGTATTTTTTCTTAATTCAAATTGATCGAATGCTTTATTACAGGCCTTTAAAAACCGGGATTGGGAAAACGGTTTTAATAAATAATCGATGGCGTTTAGCTCGAAACTTTGCACAGCATGCTCACTGTAAGCGGTAGTAAATATTACCATTGGCGGATTGGTAATAGATTTTAAAAAATCTATCCCAGAAATATCAGGCATTTTTATATCCAGGAAAATAAGATCAATTTTCTCCTGCTGCAAATAAGCTATCGCATCAAAGGCATTGGTGAAAAAAGCTGCCACCTCAACAAAACTTATTTTAGCCGAAAGATTTTTGATAACATCCAGCGCAACAGGTTCATCATCTATGGCTATTGCTTTAAGCATTTGTATTGGAAAGATATTTATTCAAAAGTTATTGATCCGCTATTATTTAATTTTTTTGCAAATTATTTTTTGCTTCTCTTTATAAAAATATAAGTTATCAATTTTCCCTATTTCATCAGTTACAAATTCTATTTCTAATTGATTGCCTCCGCTATCTGCAATAAAATGATTTTCCTTTTGTGCATATAATTCTTCCTTATGGTCCGTTGTAGCCATAAGGTGTCCATTTTCGAGTGTTATTTCTATTACCATTCCGGGCTGCATTTCATAAGAACCAATGTATTTTTTTAGTATTTCGTGACCCAGTTTAATTTCATTTTTTGCCGGCAATTGATATGGGTGATGATAAAGAATTGCCAGTATATTTTTTGTAATTATTCCTAAATCCGGGCTTTCAATATTATTCAGCAAAACAATGCAAACATCATCTTCTGTAATCCTGGTAATATCAGATTTAAAACCCCAGATATCACCACTATGATGAATAACCCGTTTGTTGAAAAGAGAATCAATCATCCATCCATATCCATAATGATTTTTAAATGGCGTATATGCTTTTTCTAATAATGCCTTGCTGACTATTTTATAAGTTTGAAGACCTTCGTGCCATTTGTATAGGTCACCTATTGTTGAATAAATAGCCCCGGCTGAACGTGGGGCTGATGAATCAATGAGGGTTGCACTTTCTGCTGAATCGTTTTCAGGAAAAGACCAGTAGCCGGTAGCTTTATCCTTACTGATTAAATGAATAAAATCAAATGCACTGTTCTTCATTTCTAAAGGAATAAAAATATATTTTTTTACGGCTTCGTAATAGCTCATGCCGGAGACTTTTTGAATAATATATCCCAGCAGAATATATCCCGAATTACTATAATTCCAGTTTGTGCCAGGTGAAAAATCAAGCTCCCTATTTTTCATTGAAGCAAAAAATTTTTGTTCGTCAGAGCTGTTATAAATCTTAAAACTGGTATCTTTTGAATGATCAGAAATACCGGATGTATGCGTAAGCAAATTTTCGATACTGATGCTATCGGCCTTTGGAAAATCAGGATAATACTTACTCACTTTATCTGTTAGTGACATCTTTTTTAATTCAACCAATTTTAAAATTACAGTTGCTGTAAATTGCTTGGTAACAGAAGCTATTTGAAAAATGGTATGAGCATCATTAAATGTATTTTCCTTAATATTTTTAAAACCATATCCTTTTTCCAATAATATTTTTCCATGTAGGGTAACCAATATGGAGCCGTTGAATTTACCCGATTGAATATATGCAGTTATCAATTCATCTATTTTTCTAACAGTTGTATCCTGGGAAAACAAAGGTTGTGTTAACCTTAATATCAATACAATTACAAATATTTTTTTCATGTTATCATTTTTTAATTTTATTATTAGCACTTATGGCTGAATAGAAAGTTTTACCAAGAATTCTTTTCCATCCCCATTTGCAGAAATTTGAAACTTACCAGGATATAATAATTTGAGGCGTTCTATTACATTTTTAAAACCAATACCTGATCGTTCGCTTTCAGGATCATCTCCCGGTTTTACATGCATGGTATTACTCACTTCAAAAAAAATATTTTTTTCGTCGCAGCTAAGATTGATTTTTATCCATGAATTTTCTTTCAGGCTAATGCCATGTTTAAATGCGTTTTCAACAAAAGGAATTAGTAACATAGGCGCAATTTTATGGTTGCAATATTGGCTCCTTATATTATCTTCTATAACAATTGACGATGAAGATTGTGTGCGTAATTTTTGCAGGGATATATAATTTTCCAGGTATTCAATTTCTTTACGCATCTCAATAAAATCAAGATTGTTTTCGTGAAGCATAAAACGCATCATATCTCCAAGCTTTTGAATCCCTGTCGCGGTTCTTTCTGCGTTTTCCTGTAAGGCCGTTCCGTACAATGTGTTGAGCACATTAAAAAGAAAATGCGGGTTTATCTGTGAGCGCAGGAATTGAAGATCGGTTTTTGATTTTACCAAAGCTTTTTCTGTTCCACGCAATTGCAATATTTTATCTTTTTGCTGTTGGTATAATAACCATGTAAGAGGCGTACTAATAAACAACTGAAATGCCCATCCGTAAAAAAAAGCGATTGCCAGGGTTTCAGGCTTAAGAACAACCATGGGAAATGAAAACAAAAAAGAAGACAATAACAAACGGAAAATTGTTTTCTTCCTGAAAAAAGAATTACTATTCGTCATTGGAAACAACCAATACATATTGCTCATATACATTAAAAACAAAGCAGGCGTAACCAGGAAATACGCAGGATAGAAGTCATGATCATGAATGAAATTGAATGAAATTGAAAAGACCGGAAGCACAATATAATAAACCATGCATACAGTAACCTGGTTGCATATCAAAGTACGAAACGCCCTTCTGTTATCTGATCCTTCAATGAAATTAATAACCCCTTCCCGCAGCAATAGATACAAAAAATAAAAGATCATAATCATGAATATTGTTCCATAAGCACCTGTTAGCTCGATTTGGGAATTTGGATTGTAACCTTTTTTTGGAAAGAAGGAAAATCCGGGGTAATGGAAAAGCCATTCATGTTTATAATAAGTGGCAACGTTCAATGCTGAGCCAAGCAATAAAATAATTAATGCCGCCTGGATAATTAACCCTAAGTATCCTTTAAGAACTTTACGGCCCATTCCCTGCAACGATATTTTCTTTAGTGATATGGATATCTTTGAAGTGCCTACTTCAAATTTTCTCGGAGAAAGGAAACGGCGAATCGTAAAGAAGTTTATAAACAGGTAAGCGCAATAAATCAATATTCCCATTCCTGCATCAGGCAATACAACATTCCTGAACAAGTTGAAAGGAACGTGATTATTAATAAAGGGTCCTGCATATTGAGAGGGATCTGTAATATATAAGTCCCGGAAATAAGCAATGCCCACAATAACGAAAACAATACTTACCAATGTTATCTCATGTTGCCTCCATCTTACTTTCATAAAAAATTATTTTCAGCAAGATTAATCCTTCAATACAAACATTTTTTTTAAATGTGATTAAACCGCCCGAAAATGTGATAGAAACAAAATGATGAATGCCCGTACCATGCATGGAGCATGAATCAATTCTAATGTTTTAGATTTGAAGTAGGAAGCCTGGTGTCGTTAAGTATTCCGGGTTTATAAATTTTCATACCATGATAGCTATACTGAAGTAAGTTTTTTACCTTTTTTATTGTCACTTAACTCTATCTTTTATCATCTGTGATAGAATTACAATAAAAAGGGCACACAGTATAATGGAAAACACCAGCGTTAGTATAATGACTCACCAATCTTTGAATTTATTTATCTGTCATTTTTATCAGCTTTACATATTGAATATTTTTTCCCTGTTGTATTTCTGCTATGTATATACCTTCTCTTAAAGTTGCTCCCAGCATAAGAGTTTTTCCTCCGGCAATTCCATTTTTTGACTCAAAGAGCCTGCCGCTTACATTATATACTTTCAGATTTATTTTATCATTGTAGTTATTAGATAATACCTGCAGGTTGAAATAATTACTGCTTGGATTAGGATAAGCCTTAATGTTAAAGCCTTTCACATATTCAAACTGAGGTTCGCTTTCGGTCTTTATATCCTGTCCGTTTCCGTTAGTTCCTAACCTGGGAACAATTATCCTTACGCTTTTGATGGTAGTATTTCCTGAAGCGTCAGTACAGGTGATGGAAACAGTATATACTCTTTCTTTTCTGCCATCACGTTCAGCTCTTAATTTAATCAGATGGCTATTTACAATTTCCCAATCGCCTGAGATATTTTGGTTGCCTGTTACCGATATATTACAATCAGCGGCCCCACAATTATCTTTTGTGCTATAGAATAAATAAACATATCGCATCGTATGATTGGCTGGCCATAAAATATATGGCAGTGCATAAATCCTGGAAATGCGAGGTGGTTCAGTATCATTTACTGTTACAGTAAACGAACAGCTTACTGAAGGATCACTCACCAGCGAATAAGTAACTGTTGTAATTCCTTTATTGAATATGAGGCCGCTTGCGCTTCCTGTACCGCTTAGGGTAGTCGCACCTGTTAGTATATAGCTTATAGATATATTACCCCCGCTCGTAACCGGATCAATGTTGCTTACAATTGCTGAACATTTTTCTTTATCGGTGGAAACGATTTGGGAAGTGATGCAGGTGAATGTGGGCAAACTACTTAATAAGTATACGCCAACAACACCGCTCGTCCTTTGGCCTTTTTGGATATAGCCTGCCGCGGATAATTTATTGTTTGAAATGCTAATTTCATTTATATAATAATTGATTGAAGTTACTTGTCCGTTGTTTCCGAATGAACTATCAGTCGTGCCATCTGTATTATAACGTGCCAGGAAACCGGGGCCACCCGTAATTATTTTCCCGTCACTTTGCCTGAGTGTTGATAGGGAGATGTTTGCTTTATGGAATGAATTATCATTACTGCCATCAGCATTGTAGCGTGATAACTGGCCATTTATTCCAAACAAAATTTTGTCATCATTTTGGATAAATATAGGGCCGCCGTTTTGAATGTCAGGAAAATAATTTATAGTCCTGTTGAATATCCCATTGCTATTGTAACTTAATAAATGTACTTCTTTAATTTCCATAGGTCCTGTGGGATCAGGGTTTCGTATGGGATAGTCTTCATTGACTGATACAATTATAGTACCATCGCTTTGAACCCCAACGGCAGTACCTCTTTCATTTGAATACGCTGAAATATCAAAGTATCCAATGATGATTCCGCCGCTTCCAAAACTATTATCTAATGTTCCGTCAGCATTAAAGCGGGCTACAGCCAGTTGAATACTATTATAAGTTTGTGACGGATCCACCGTTGTGGTATAGATATATCCTGCCACCACTACTTTTCCATCGTTTTGCACAGCCACAGCGTTACCGATTGCTCCATTTCCGATTACTACATTTTGAGATGAAACATCTTGTGTTCCATCAATGTTGTACCTCACAAAACCAAAACCTCCAAGACGTACTATTTTACCATCAGGCTGCAAAACAGATGTTGAGTTTAGTCCTGGAATTGGTACAAATCCCTGAAAGATGCTATCGAGAGTTCCATCACTATTATAACGCACGCTGAGTTGATGGCTGGTATTATTACTATCTAACGCGTAACAACCAGCTATGACTTTACCATCCGGTTGTATTCCGCTTTGTGTAAATTGTGTTGTGCTACTGGAATTTGCCACCTGGTCAATGACTATTCCATCGCTATCAAATGAATTGTCAGGGCTTCCATCAATATTATAGCGGGTAATTGTAAAAAAATTAGTCGTGACAAACTTGTAACCAGTTATTAATATTTTTCCATCGCTTTGTACTGCAGCCGGGTTAGCAGTTACCTGGAAAGGTGTAATGCCACTTATCAGCTTACCATCACTATCGAATGTATTATCGAGGCTTCCATCCACATTATACCTGGCAATGGCAGTAGGAGGAATAATGGCTGAAAAAGTAATGCCGGTAGCAACAATTTTTCCGTCAGGCTGCACATATAGCGAACTAAGTTGCGAATTGGAACTAAAGGCAGTAGTTACCTTTCCGTCAGTATCGAATGTATTATCAGGAGTTCCATCCGGGTTATACCTCGCAAGGGCAAAATCAAAACCTGTACCACTGTCTGCAAAGCCGCCCACTACGATTTTGCCATCACTTTGAATGGTAACTGCATAAGCTACATCTCCTAAAGTATTGAAGTCAATTGAAAGTTCTCCATTGCCGGCGAACGTATTATCAGGAGTTCCATCGGTGTTATACCTGGCAAGAACAAAATCACTACCATTCATCGAGCCGGCCACAACTATTTTTCCATCGTTTTGTATGGCTATAGAGTTAGGTTGAAAGTCAATTGTTATGGTACCTCCGGCAAAACTATTATCCGGATTACCATCAGTATTATATCGTGCAAGCAAAAAGCTAACGCCATATACAAATTCAGCTGCTATTACTATTTTTCCATCATTTTGCAAAGCTATTGCCCTGGCAGCAGAATAATTTCCATTTCCATAATCGAAAGTTTTTAAACCTCCACCAAAACTATTATCAAGAGAGCCATCATCATTATAGCGTGCAATACCTACCTGGTAGTTACCCTGCAAGGATCTTCCTGCCAGCAAAACTTTCCCATCAGGTTGCAGCACTGAATGAGTTGCCGCAAGATTTAATCCCTTGGAGAAACCACTATTGCCATAACTTAAATCCGAAGAGCCATCCGGAAGCCTTCTGCCAATATAAGAATTGCTTCCATTACCTTCTGCAATAATATACATGCTTCCATTTATTAGCGGCAATACCTGTTGTCCAATGGAACTGTATTTATAAACGGTAGTTGCCCCAAGGTCGGCTGTAACCATTCCACTCGTTCCAAATAAAGGATCGGGCTGCCCTGCTTGTCCAACCCCCTGCAGGAAACAAAAAATAATTGCGATAAATGTAAATAGTTTTTTCATGTTATAAGTTTAAGAATGAAATTTCTTCTTTTTGGAGAATCAACAATAAGCTGCTAAAACGCTTTAAGACTATTTTAAAACTGGGGGAATATTTAAATACAAGCCTTATCGTAAATCTATTGTTAAGTTAAATCAATAATTTTTTTTTAAAAAAAATATTTGAATGAACAACGAATCCCTTCTTAAAGTAAATCTCTTCTATCCAAAAACTCAATAAAAATTTGTTGAGCCCGGATTATTATTTCTTAATTAAATTCTCTATCTTTTTACTGCAACAGTTCCAAAGAAAATAAACTATAATAAAAAGACATTTTCTGTTCTTGTAGAGTTGTTGGCAATGAAGTACAAGCCGGTGCAATAGTTGGTTAGCATCAATTCCAAAAAAGTTTTACCGCAGAGAAAGAATTCCTCTGCATAATTTCCTTTAAACTATGTTCTCTTCAATTATTTAGTAAAGGCACTTTGAACATAAAATATTAAATCCGAAAATTTTAAAAGGCTTTCAATAAAATTCTTTGATATTAGAAATAGATGTTATTTTAGATAATCCATTTCCCAAAATTTACTGTCATGAATACGAATCTAAAAAGCCTGGTGTTTTTATTCCTCCTTAGTTTTATGTTTTCCACTGCAGAGGCGCAGGGAAAAAACTATGGCATATTAACTATCAAAAAAGAAGACATTGTAAAATATTACGATAACAACGTTGCCAGCTTTGTGTTTAAGTACAAAAAGCCGCTATTCGCCTCTTATAAATTAAAAGGTACTCCCTTTGATGCTGATGGAAGGCCTGTCTTAGCGCCTTTCAAACTTAAAAAAACCAAACGGCATGATAAAAAAAGGCTGGAGAATGCATATAAAGGCATATTGATATTATATGTTGAAGAAATGAAGTCGCATGGCATCGATGGTACTTTTGATATTTACTTTGTTCCTTTACCAGATTCAGATTCGGCTGTTGCAGGTGCTCACTATGTAAGTTATTTGATCAATAACGCCCCAAATCGTGTTATAAAAACAGTAGGCATATCGGCATCTTTGCAGGCTCATACGGCATCCGGCCCTCCAGATTCTCCCCTGCGTCTTGGGTTTACTCCTCTTACCTTAAATCCTTCCCCGCCTTATAGAACCGGGGGGCGATAGGAATAACGATTGTTGCAGATAATAATTTTATATTTTAAGTAAATAATACTTGTGATATTCAATGTCAATTATTTCTTCAACCCCAAATCTGTAATTAACCCATCAAGGCTTTTTAAATTTTTTTCAAGAACATATTCACGAAGGCCTTCTTCTCCTTTTTTCTCTGCCCATTCAAAATGAATATCACGTTCGCCTGCATAATCAAAAAGCGGAACGCCAAAGCCACAGGAGGTTTGTACCAGATCAATATCGGCAACAATAATCTGCCTCGTACTTGCATATAATTCAAAATGCGGAGAATATAATTTCCACTCCTCCGTACCTGGCAATACCGTAAATCCCTTTCCATATAACCTGAGAATATTGGGTGATCCTTCAAAAGAACAGAACATAAATGTTATACGTCCATTCTCAAGGGTATGCGCCGATGTTTCATTACCGCTGCTGATAAGATCCATATATGCCACCTGGTTTTTAGACAATACCCTGAAACAATCCAATCCTTTTGGTGAAAGATTAATTCTACCGCTTGCACTTAAGGGCGCTGTTGCGACAAAGAACAGGTGCTGCTTTGTTATAAACTCTGAGTGTGCAGGCGTGAGGCTGCTATTAAATTTGCCCATGCTTTTTTTAACCTGAAGTTAAGAAGGAATATTGGAGAGCTTACACCAATATATTCTCCGTAACGGCTTGACCGTCGAGCATTCTTATAATACGATGGCTATATCTTGCATCGTGTTCACTATGTGTTACCATTATTATAGTAGTTCCCTGTTCATTAAGATCTGTAAGTAATTGCATTACTTCATTACCATTAGATGAATCAAGGTTTCCTGTAGGTTCATCCGCAAGAATTAATTTTGGATTATTGACTACAGCCCTTGCTACGGCTACCCGTTGCTGTTGCCCACCACTTAATTGCTGTGGATAGTGATTGCGGCGATGCATTATCTGCATTTTATCGAGAACTTTTTCTACACGCTGTTTTCTTTCATCACTTTTTACTCCAAGGTAAATAAGAGGAAGCTCTACGTTTTCAAAAACAGTAAGTTCATCAATCAGGTTAAAGCTTTGGAATACAAAACCAATATTGCGTTTGCGCAAGTCGGCTCTTTTACGTTCATTAAAATCCGCAACTTCAATTCCATTGAATAAAAAACTTCCATCATCAGGGTCATCAAGTAATCCCACAATATTGAGCAAGGTCGATTTACCGCAGCCTGACGGGCCCATTACTGCTACAAATTCTCCCTGCTTTACCTCAAATGAAAGCTTATTCAAAGCAACGGTTTCCACTTCTTCAGTGCGATAAATTTTTTCGAGTTCAGAAATTTTGATCATTTTTTTTGTTTTTTAGATTTGATCTTTTTTGTTATTAAATTTTTATAAAAAAACTTTCATACGGATAAGCAGGAATAGACTGCTTTTCAATAAGAATTGATGATTGCAGTATTAAACTATTGTTTTTAATAGAACTGCATTTCATATTACAAATTGATGTTTCACTTTTTATAGCAAGCGAAGCCAGGCAAAAAAAAGTAATTGTAACCAGGCGAAATAAAAAAGACTTATTCATAACAGTTTGTTTTATTGCTTTTTGATTTTGAATTATAACTTAATTAGTGAATGATTTGTTGATATTCGTTTACGTTTTCAATTTTATTGTTTCCTAAAGCCTGCCAGTAAAAATGCGGCTAAAGATTTATTCCATTATTCCTTCTTCAATACCAGTTCCTGCATATCACCATAGTTTTCATAGCTTGATGTTACTACTTTTTCTCCGGGCTTTAGTCCTTGCAATACTTCGTAGTAATCAGGATTTTGCCGCCCCAGCTGGATGTCAACTTTATAAGCCGAACTTCCGTTCTCTCTCATTTTAAATATCCAATTGCCTCCTGTTTGCTGGTAGAATCCGCCCTTTGGCAACAACACAGCCTGTACTTCATCACTTAATGTCAAATAAATTTGAAGTGTTTGACCCCGACGTATTCCCTGTGGTGCTTGTCCTACAAACTCCATATCTACCTGGAAACGGCCATTAGTAACCTGAGTATATACTTTTTTAATAATGAGATAATAGGTCTTATCAGCAAAATCAAAATGACCCTTGAGCCCAATAAAAATGCGGGAAATATAATGTTCATCAATGTCTACTCTTACTTTATAGCCACTTAGTACATCAATTTGGCCAAGACGCTCTCCTTTATTTTTTGATTGCCCAATCTCGGCATCCAGGGATGTTAATTGCCCATCAATAGGCGCACGTACTATAAGATCACCCACTTTTTGACGCATTACATTCAATGCATTTTGTGATCCTTCAAATGATTGCCTGGCCTGGGTTACCTGTTGCTGATTAGAGGTAGAATCCTGTT
Source organism: Chitinophagales bacterium (assembly GCA_038239385.1). Taxonomy (GTDB): domain Bacteria; phylum Bacteroidota; class Bacteroidia; order Chitinophagales; family Chitinophagaceae; genus Ginsengibacter. Next base: position 19,904 of record JBBSEV010000009.1, on the reverse strand, counting down.
GTAAAATTGTATCAGTAAGCTTTTTCTTTTGTAATAAATAATTATAATCATTCAGCGCTTTCTGATATTCCTGGGAGCCAATCGCCTTTTCCTCATACAAATGTTTATCTAATTTATAAACACGCTCCGCTTCTTTAAGCAGGCTTTCAACATCTGTCATTTGATTGAGTTTACTCACGGTATTTTGCTGTGCCGCATTTTTTGAAATCTGCATTTGCGTAAGCAGGTTGTACACGTTGGTTTGTTGTGTTACAAGGCCAAGTTGCAGATCCGTATTTGACAATCGCAAAATTGGCTGATCTTTTTTCATCACGGCACCATCGTCTACAAATTTTTCTTCAACCCTTCCGCCTTCTACCGCATCAAGATAAATTGTTGTAAGAGGAAGCACTATTCCGTTAACAGGAATAAATTCCTGGAAGGCGCCTTTTTTTATTTCGCTGATAGTGATTCTTTCCGTATCAACATTCAACCTGCTTTTGCCGGATGTAAAATAATAGCTTGCTCCAATTAATAACACTACGCCAAGAATTCCTGCTATAGTTAGTATTCTTTTTTTTGACCAATATTTTTTTTCAATTACCCTGTCCACAATTTTTATTTTAAGTTTTAATTTTTTTAAAAAGCTTCCAGAACAAGCCGGGATCCTTTATGTTACGAGAAAATACAAACACTTTGCTTCCAATATACTATTAACAGGGTGCCATGTTTGAACGTTAGTGATTGTCAATAAGTTACAGCAAACCAAGCTGAGGAGATGTTCCTTAGTGATACAATTAGTGTCCGCTTTTGATACAGATAAGGATACTAAAGAATGATTACGGTGTGAAGGCGTGAAGAAATGGTAAACTATCTATACTTAAAAATTATTTAACCGCTTTATACAATTCTTCGTAGGTCCAAATATTCCCTTTTCAAAAAAGCAATAGGTTTTATCCCAGTCCTCTCCTTTTCCCCACCCGATCATTGAAGAAATAATTTTTGTTTTTCCATTGCCTGTATTAATGAATTGAATAAGTTCCTGCAGGTTTCCATCTTCGCCCTGAACTTTTTGTGAGAAATTATCGTTGAGCTTTACTTTTAAAGTGATCAATTCTTCATCAAGATAATTAATGATGCCAAGTCTAATACTGGAACTATCGTCAAGCGATTTGTCTTTATTATAATTGGTTAGAATGGAACCACCGGTTTTTAATTCGATATGCACTAAGGGCGCAATCCATTTTTTTAGTAATTCATCTTTTGTAAAATAATTCCATGCTGTTTTTTTATCAACAGGTACTATCATTTCAAGCCTTAAAACTTTTTCTCCGGACGAAGTTGTATAAGAAGTATTTTCTACTGTTTGGCCTTTAACATAAAAAATGAATAAAGCCATTAATATAAAAGTTACTAATTTTTTAAAAGTCATGAGAATTGATTTGAAAATAAAAATAAGGTAAATTTTATTTGATGCGCCAGTATTACATGGATGGCAGCTTTTGAAATCTTTAAGCTCTTAAGTTGGGATATTAATGAAAACGAAACATAATCGTAATTGTATTTGAAGGGATTAATTTAATAGGATGTTATCTCTACACATTCATACAGCAAGTGTTCGGTTCCGATACAATTACTTAAGAGGAATTTTGCATAAAAAATTAATTGCCATGCTATTATATTTATGGTATAATTGCAGCTATTATATTTTAAAGAACCGAAAAGAAGGGGTAAATCTTAGTAAAAGATTTATTCAACTATTATTAAAATCCAAAATAACAAGTTATTGATAAAATAATACTTTATAAAAAATGTTGCTTAAGAATGCCTGTATATTAATTATTGATGATGATACTGATGTATTAACTGCTGTAAGGTTATTACTGAAAACGGAAGTAAAAGAAGTTGTAACCGAAAAAAATCCGGAGAACATCAGATGGCTTTTATCAAAACAATCATTTGACCTTATCCTGCTTGATATGAATTTTACAAGTTCTATAAATACAGGCAATGAAGGCATTTTTTGGTTGAATAAAATTAAAGAGTTTGGCTCAGATGCATCGGTGATTATGATTACCGCATATGGCGACATAGACCTTGCCGTGAGATCATTGAAAGAAGGCGCATCCGATTTTGTAATAAAGCCATGGCATAATGAAAAGCTTGTTAATACTATTAAAGAAACTTTAAGAAAAAAAGGTAAAGCTTTAGGTGTAGTGGTTCCGGCCGGGGATTCGGTAATTGGTAAAGAATTATTAGGCCAGTCGGAAGTAATGAACGATATTTTTTTAAAAATTGAAAAAATCGCACCTACGGATGCGAACATTCTTATACTCGGTGAAAATGGCACTGGAAAAGAACTTATTGCAAAAGCAATTCATCAGCAGTCTCTCCGTTCAGAAAAACCTTTCGTAAAAGTTGATGTAGGTGCATTAACTGAAACCCTTTTTGAAAGTGAATTATTTGGCCACAAGAAAGGATCATTTACAGGTGCCAACGAAGATAGGGCAGGAAGATTTGAAGCTGCAGCCGGAGGTACCTTATTTCTTGATGAGATTGGAAATATTTCTTTACAACAGCAGGCAAAATTATTAAGCGTTTTACAAAACAGGCAGGTAACACGATTAGGAAGCAACCAGGCAATAGATGTAAACATTCGCCTCATTTGTGCTACCAACCTTCATATTGGCGAGCTCGCAAATGAAGCCCGTTTTAGGAAAGACCTTATCTACCGGATAAATACCGTTGAGATAGTTGTTCCGCCATTGAGAAAAAGAGAAGATGATATCATCATGCTTGCTAAGCATTTTGCAAAACTGTATGCAGTCAAATATTTAAAACCCGAACCTGTATTTGATGCAAAAGCATTTGAGAAACTTAAACAATATCTTTTTCCGGGGAATGTACGTGAGCTGCAATACACAATGGAACGTGCAGTGATTATGTCCGATGGAAAGGAACTTACATCATCTGATCTTATTTTTTCTCCTATTGAATCTAAAGTGTTGCAGGAAAGTGAACCTGCAGACCTGAATTTAAATACGGTAGAAAAAAATACAATATTGAGGGTTATCGAAAAACACAATGGTAATATCAGCAGGGCTGCAAAAGAGCTAGGGCTTACAAGAACTGCTTTATACAGGAGGTTGAGTAAGTATGATATATAACCCTATTCCTAAAGGTGTAACCAGATTGATTGCGCAATAGATTAGACATCCTGGTATCTTGGAATTTGAAAAATACCATTCATATTTACACTTAATAATAAAATGATTAATAAAACAATTTATAAAACTTTAACTGACCTCCTTGTTTCTACAGAATAAGGATGTTGGTTTTCATTTCCCCTTTAGGGAGGCAGGGGGTTCTTATGCTAAAACGATTAGAACTTAGAATAATAGTAAGAGTGATATTTTTATTTGCTACACTCTTTATTTCTGCATTCATAATACTGAAAGGCTGGCATATATACCTTGCATTAATTATTCCAGTTATCATTTACCAACTGGTAGAATTGTATAGGTTTCAGCATAAATCGCAGGATGAAATAAAACAATTTGTAGAGTCAGTCCATTACCGTGATTTTTCCCGATATTTTGATGTGAAGCATGCTCCTTCTGAATTACAGCCAATGCGTGAAGGCTTCAACCAGATCAACTCTACTTTTAAAATTATAAGCAAAGAAAAAGAGACTCAATATCAATACCTGCAAAAAATTCTTGAGCTTGTTGAAACAGGAATTCTTTCTTATGAGAATGAATCGGGTGAAGTAATGTGGATGAATGAGTCGCTAAAGCAAATGTTGCAATTGCCTTATTTAAAAACTATTCATTCGCTGGCAAAACGTGACAATGATTTATATAATGATATAATTAATCTGAAACCCGGCGAAGGAAAAGTTGCCAAAGCACATCTTGAAAAAGCATCTTTCAAGGTATTATTATCGGCTACTGCTTTCGCGACAGAAGGAAAAAAATTTAAATTAATTGCATTTCAAAATATCAACGAAGCATTAGATGAAAGTGAATCACAGGCATGGCAAAGATTGCTTGGAGTAATGACACATGAGATCATGAATTCGGTAGCACCTATTTCATCGTTGGCCGATACGCTCAAAAATAGGCTTGAGAAATCGGTGATGCACATGGACAATAAATCCGCCGCTGTTCATGACCTGGAACTGGGAATTGATACGATAAAAAGAAGAAGCGAAGGGCTATTAAAATTTGCCGAAACGTATCGTAATCTTAATAAAATTACTACGCTTAATTTAAAAAAGATTTATGTAAGAGATCTTTTTGAAAGCCTTTACCAGCTAATGCAACCGACCCTGGAACAGAAAAATATTGAAATGGATATTGTTCTGAAGGATACTGCCCTCGTATTAGATGCTGATAGCAATCTTATAGAACAAGTATTAATCAACCTGGTGGTGAATGCAATGGAAGTTGTAAAAGACAGGCCCGAGCCAAGGATTATTTTATCAGCATCAACATTGAATAATAAGAAAGTTGTATTAAAGGTAACCGATAACGGCCATGGAATGACGGAAGAAGTGATGGATAAAATTTTTATTCCATTTTTTAGTACCAAGAAAAATGGAAGTGGCATCGGGCTAAGTCTTTGTAAGCAAATAATGATGCTTCACAAAGGAAATATTCATGTACAATCCAAAGAAGGTGAAGGGACTGCTTTTACATTGCAATTTTAATGTTAACGATATAAAATTTATTCTTCAATCAATTGAATTCCTGTTTTAGTGAGCAATAATTTGTGCTGCTTATACAAATTACCGGTTGTCATTTTGAATGTTTTTTTGCTCATGCCAAAGAATGAATAAATATCCTCAGGAGAAGATTTATCATGATAAGGTAGATAGCCGTCATTTTCTTTTAATAATCTAAGCACCTTTCCAGATTCATCTTCAACCCTGTTGTAACCTGGCTTTCCGGCGGCAACATCAATTTTATTTTCAGGCAAAATATTTTTTATAAACCCGGTGAAGCGATCCCCAGTTTCAATATTTCGGTACACTTCGTTGAAGTGAAGAACACCTTTATGTTGTTTATTGATGATAACTTCGTAGCCGATGTCAGTCTTCCTGTAAACTATTAATTCTACTTCATCTTTTACTTGTACGGTAAGGTTTTCATTAGATAAAAACGGTTCCAGCTTTTCTGTGGCAGCTATTCGCCCTGTTTGCTCATCCATTACAATCTTCACAAGATACTCACCCATTGGGCGCATATAACTTTGTATTTTAGATTTTGGAATGAAAAGATCTTTCATTAAACCCCAATCTAAGAAAGCTCCCTGGTGAGTTACATTTACGGCTTTCAGTTTTACAATATCACCTAACACTCCATAAGGTTGCTGGGTCGTAGCAATCGGCCTGTCTTCACCATCATGATATAGGAAAACTCTTATTTCATCCCCGATTTTTGTACCCGCAGGCACAAAACGTTTGGGCAATAAAATGCCAATATCACCATCATCAAGAAAGACTCCCATAGGTTTTTCTTTGATTACTTTAAGTACATTGTATTCACCCATTTTTATCATGTAGTATCATTTCAATTATTAATTAAAAGTAATGAGTTCAACGATTATTTATTTGAATTGATCGAACATTTTTAAAAAAAAATCCTTCATTTCAACGTAAGGGGGAAATCTTCGGAACTATAATTTTGTATTAAGAAAAAAATATTTCTTCACTCATTTTAAAAGTCCGGAGATTTCTCAGTCGTAGCCATCAACACAAGGCTTTTAATGCTTCGAAAAAAAACCGGCAGCTTTTTAGTTACCGCATCATAATTCTGACTATTTACTTCCATGCATTTCTTAAAAATCTCAACCAGTTGCCATGCATAATATTTTCAACATCTTCTTTTGGGTAACCTCGTTTGTAAAATAAAGAAGGAAGGTTTTGCAAGTCTGCAATTGTTTCCAAATCATAAGGGCATTGCTCACGCCCAAAGGCGCCATCAAGATCGGTGCCAATGCCGATATGTAAAGCATTGCCCGCAAGCTGGCAAATATGATCAAAATGATCGATGATCTTTTCGAGATTACAACCCATTTCTTTAGGAACTGATTTTTCCCTCACCCAGCCGGGAACCATCATCCATGCATCTAATGCACCACCAATAACAGCCCCTCTTTCAATTAAAGCTTTTATTTGTTCATCGCTAAACTGCCGGTTATGATTCACTAATGAACGTACATTATTATGGCTTGCCCACACATGCCCATTAAAATTATCAAGCGCCTGCCAGAAAGCATCCTCACATAAATGCGTTGCATCAAGGATAATATTCAGCCGCTCCATTTCTTTAAGCAATGCTAACCCATTTGCATGCATTGTTCCGGTTGCATCTGTACCATTTGCATAACGGCCGGGGCCATAATGTGCAGGCCCGATCGCTCTTAAACCATATTGATATGCCCTTTCAAGATGATGAAGCGTTATTAAAGAATCTGCACCTTCAAGGCTTAAAATATAACCAATTGGTTTTTGCTGATTATTATTTTCGTTATTCCATAAACTAATATGTTTTTCCAGGGATGTTAAATTATTTACTTGTATCATTCCTCCTGCTTCTTCCATTGCATTGTACCATGTAATCTGGGCCTGCGTTTGCGCCCATGCCTGTTCGGGTGAATTCCACCCAGGTAACAAATTATCCGGCGCTACATATCTCGCAATTTGCGTAGCAACTACTAAACCGATATTCCCTTTCCTTAATTCCTGTAGTGAAACTGTGGCATTGCCTCTATCGGGTTTGTCAGTTAATTCTTTTTCTCTATCATTAATTTCATGCAAAGGTTTTGTAAGATCACGATTCCATTCCATCGCATTCATGGCAAGATCAAGATGGGCATCAATTATAAACATGTTTTTTTAATTAAAAATTGATAGTTGACAATTGATAAATTTTCTATTATATTTTTTACTTTGTTTTTATTCATTGATAATTATCAATTATACATTGATCTTCCGGTCTCTGGCAATTATTTTCCATTCACCGGATACCTCATTATTTTCTATTATTAATGCACGTTCATACAAGGCAACCGTCGGACAAATATGCACAGGCAATCCATAAAATACTTCACCAATTTTATAAGAATGATCATCGCTTGTTTCTACGACTAGGTGCTCTTCACTTTGACTTATGAATTTTAAACCGGGAGCATTTAAAAAGTAAACACGGTTGTCAAGATTGTTTTCTGCAGCTATTGATTTGTGTCCAAGATCAAGGCATAATTTTCTCTCACCTGGTAAAGAAATAATACGGGCAATAACTAAAGCCGCTGTGAGAAAATGTTGTTCTTCAAATGATTGCTGGTATCCCCTGTCCCAATAAATAAATGTACCCGGGCTGCATTCTATATTTTTTCTTTTCGCATGAACAGGGAATGTGGGCGAACCACCTGCAATGATTATTGGCTCAGCAAAACCATCATGAAATAAAAGCCGTTGAATTTCAAGAACGGGCTCAAAAGCTTTATCACACTCAATGGTGCGCTTAGCGATATCTGCAATGCGTATGTGGCCATCATAAGCATGTAATCCTACAGGTTGTATCCCAGTTAATTTTTCACATGATTTATATAATTCAGTTGTTGAATCCCCGGTAGTAATTCCCGTTCTGTTCATACCAATATTTAAATCAATGTAAACGGGTATTTTTAAATTATGATCAGCAGCAAGGACACTTATTTTTTTTGCAGCAGCAATATTATCAACCAGGCATGAAAATTTTGTACCATGATATTTTTTGATCAAATGAATGAACCGATTCACTTTGGGACCGATGGGTTGGTAAGCCAATAATACATCAGGTGCGCCTGCTATCCCAAGCATTTCAGCCTCAGCAATTGTAGCACATTTAAATTTACTGATACCCGCCTGCATTAACAACCCGGCAACTTCTTTTGCCTTGTGTGTTTTTACATGTGGCCGCAGTCTCCTCACATCGTCTATCATTGAAATCAATATGCTTATGTTTTCGGCTACTCTATCCCGATATACTACCAATGCAGGTGAATCTATTTCATTAATATTTTTGATATGATACCATTCATTTATCATAGTCTTCTCCATTAATACAATTCAAATAATGCTTCAATTTCAACAGGAATGTTGTCCGGTAAAGAACCCATTCCAACTGCGCTTCTAACTCCTACTCCATTTTCTTCTCCCCATACTTTTTTAAAAAGCTCGCTACAACCATTTATAATGTATGGATGTTTTTTAAAATTTGCTGTGCAGTTAACCATACCTAAAACTTTTATTACACGTTTTATCTTATCAAGATTACCAATACCATTCACTATAGTGGATAAAATAGATAAGCCTACCTGTTGCGCAGCCACTTTACCTTCTTCTATATCCATATCTAATCCTATTTGACCGATGATCAATGTGCCATCAGTTTTAAAAGGCCCATGCCCCGAAACATATAAATGGTTTCCATCAATAAGATATGGCTTGTAAACTCCTAATGGCTTTGGAGCAGGCGGAAGTGTTAATCCTGTTTGTTCAAATTTTTTTGAAGCGTTGTTATTTTCCACGAATTAAATTTTAATGATTATACAAAGAGATTTAAAATTAATACACCGCCAAGTCCCACCACAGAAATAATTGATTCCATTAAAGTCCATGAACGTAGGGTATCTTTTATGCTCAGGTTAAAGTATTCCTTGAACAACCAAAATCCTGAATCATTGACATGTGAACATGCAAGGCTTCCGGCGCCAATGGATAAAACCATTAAGCAGGGGTTTACATGACTTTGTGATATGATTGGTGCAAGGATGCCAGCTGTAGTAAGACCTGCAACTGTAGCCGAGCCTATACATATCCTGATAATAGCAGCGATGATCCATGCGAGTAATAGTGGTGATATATTTACTTCATGCAATTGTGAGGCGATCTGGTCACTTACACCGCTATCTATGAGTACTTGTTTCAATGCCCCTGCACTCGCTATAATTAGCAGGATCATTGCGATATCTTTTACAGATTCTGTATAGATTGACATAACCTCTTTAATAGTAAAACCTTGCTTTACGCCGATAGTGTAAGTGGCTACAGTCAGGGCAATAATCATTACAACAGCAGGCTCGGCTAAAAAAGAAATTATCTTGCTCAACATTATTTCTTTGGGAACAACATACATCAACAAAGTAGCTATCATAAGTAGCCCGACCGGCAAAAGCGCAGAAAAAAAACTGCTTACGCTGCCGGGTAAACGATCTTCAGATAAAGATTTTCCATGAAAAGTTTCCAGCGGAACGGCATGAATATTCTTTAATGTCTTCGCAAATAAAGGCCCTGCAATTAAAATGGCAGGTATTGAAATAATCAAACCATAAATTAAAGTAACGCCAATATTAGCATTGAACTGCACAGCAAGTGCGGTAGGCGCTGGGTGCGGCGGCAGGAAGCCAAATGTAACTGATAAAGCTGCAAGCATTGGCAAGCCGATATACACGGCAGGCAATTTATATTGATATGCAACAGAGAATAAAAGTGGCACCAGCAAAACAAATCCAACACCGTAAAACAAAGGTATGCCGACTATAAAGCCGGTTGCCATAAGTGCCCATTGAATATATTTTTCTCCGAAAGCTTTCATCATTACTGAAGCAATTTTTTGTGCTGCACCGCTATCAGCCACCAGCTTTCCAAGCATAGCGCCCAACACAATAATAACAACCAATGAACCTAATGTATCGCCTATTCCTTTCTGAACGGAAGCAACGATCTTATTAAATGGAATACCCAGGAAAAGACCGGAAATAATTGAAACAATTAAGAAAGCGAGGAAAGGATTGACCTTACCCCATGTTATTAAGAGTACCAGGCAGCCAATGCTTAAAATAATGATTAGAAATTCCATCAGTAATTTTTAATAAATATATTGTTTAACCACGAAAAGACATTATCGCATTTGATGATATTACAAGGCAGCTGAATTAAGAAAACCAAACCTCACAAACTTATTTTTTGAGTACGCCTTTTCATCAGTTTTATAGCTTCTTCCTCGTTAGCAAACATTCCATTAATATTTACAAGGTTGGCGGCTAATTTATCATAGCGGTTTGTAAGAAGGTATACAAAAATGTGGAGGTAATTAAGACTATCAAAAACAATGGCTTTGTTTTCAGCAAAGGCATTTTTTTGCTTTAGAAATTCCTTGGGCATTTCAGTGTAATGCATGCCGGGACGAAGATGGTGAATGACATGATATCCATCATTCCAGCACATTTGATTATAAGAAGTATTGATGCAATTCAAAGAATTCTTAAAGGAATTTTCAGGATCGTCAACATCAACAAATGCATGTTGTGTCCAGTTGCCCAGCATACTTACCAGTCTGCAAAAAAACAACGGAATTACAAACACAAGCAGTGCAGCTTTAAGGCTTACAAAACACATGGCTATGCAAAAAATGTAATAGAAAATTTCTCCTGCTGAGAATCTTTCATATAATTTTTTTCTTTTACGGTAATAGAGATATAGAAAAGTATTTTTTGCCCCAACCGCTATAAATTTAAAAAAATATAGCAGGAAACTTTTCAAACTATCTCTTTGATAACCCATTGTGCAGCTTGTATCTTCCGGCATATTATTCTCGATATGATGCATTCCCATATGATGGCTAAAATAACCTTCGGGACTATGGCCGAAAAACGGGCAAACAATCCAGGTAATATAAGTATGAATCCACTGATAGTTTTTCTTAAAAAGCTTCCTGTGGCAAATGCAATGAAACATTAAACCAAACCTGCCTTTATAATAAAATTGAGAAACATAGAAATAAGGAATCGCAACTACCCACCAGGCCCAATTTTTCATCAATGGAGTACAAAGTATAACGCCTGTAACGATAACTATTACATGAATTCTTGTGAGCAAATAAATAAAAGGAAGATCTCTTTTATCATTTATTATTTTCAGCCAGAATTTATCGTATTGATTAAATTTTTCTTTTGGCACATAAACTGGATCGGTAAGATTGGTTAAACATTTCATGAATTCAGCTATTGAATAAGGCTGCCATTATCTGTATTCAAGATATGTATTTTAATTTACTGAATCGTATATTAAATTGATTCATAAGTAACCCCAATTTTAAAAAAATATTTATCAATCCAATTAAAAAGTTGGTTGTTTTGATTAAGGCTATTAAATCAATTATGAATGCTAAAAATAAAGCTGAGGAAAAAATGCAATCAATCTTACCTTGAATATAATGAGAATTATAACTTTATTTTCTGCGGAAGATATTTTGCCAGCAACTTTTCATAGTATGGCTTTAATGCTGCTACTACAGGTGGCGTTGGGCTTTTTGAATAAAGATCATACGGATTAAATTTATCTACCCATGCGAACATTTCAAGATCATGATCATCCATCAAATGCTCGTAGGCATTTTCCCGATGTTGTGAATAAAAAGAGTGGTAGCGAATCATATATAGTGCAGGCTCGGGTAAATAATTTTTTACTATATGGTACAAATATTCATCATGCCCCCAGGACATGTGAACATTACGGAGGCCGCAATTAGGTTTATAAATGCCATACTTTGTATTATACCGGTTGTCCCTGATATCAGGATTGGCATCAAAATATTCGGGGTATACGATCTTATCTGAGAAACGGCAACCAACAGGGAAAGTATCCCCCACTACTGCCCATTGAGGTTCGCCAAAAAGGCAAAGCACTTTACCCATGTCATGTATAAAACCAGTCAGTACAAACCAATCAGGATGTCCATCAGCTTTAATGGCTTCCCCTGTTTGAAGAAGATGCTGCAGCTGATCAAGGTCGGTATCAGGATCACTGTCATCTACAAGAGTATTTAAAAATTCCATTGCCTTCCATGGCCTCATTTCTTTGCGGTTAAATTGGAGAAATTTTTTCTGCTTCCCTCTTACAAATTCATACGTTTGATAGGTATGATTGAGGCGATAAAACTCACGAACCGTGGCATCTTTTTCTGAACTTTGATAATTGCGGAATTCTTCTTTAGCCTTTGCTTTTTGCCCCGCCACGGGATAGCGGGTTAGCACATCATCTTCCCATTGCTCAATATTTTGAAGGGGGTTTATTTCGTTATTAGATAACAAGTTTGTATTCCTCATATAAAAACAATTTTCGTTGCATAAATATAAGTTGAAAAGATTGTTTATTAAAATCTTGTGAGCAATTTCCATGAAGCTCCTTTAAGAGTTAATTATTAGCCACTCCTACCAAAAAACTATGTATAAAGCTGCAAGTATCCCGACGATGATAGTTGAAACCACCAGAAACCCGGGTGATGTTCGAAACATTTTTACATCTATTGTAAGTACCTTTGGATTATTCTTACCATTGCTGGCAGCAAGGCTCATAACAACCATTAAAAGTATGAGTATAATAAAAACCAGGGTCATACGATCCATAAAAGGGTAATTGGGGAAGGCACCATTTGTCCATAATGGGAGAAATTTAAGCACAGTAGAAAGTGGAATGGTAAGTATCGCAGAAGTGAGTGCAGCAGCTGAAGTTGTTCTTTTCCAGAAAAATCCAAGGAGAAAAATTGACAATACGCCGGGAGATATAAAACCAACATACTCCTGTATAAACTGGTAAGCCTGATCCAAATTTCTTAAAGCAGGTGCCACCAGGCTCGCAAGAACCATAGCAACTATTACGGTAATGCGCCCCGCCTTCACCAACTTCCTTTCAGACGCATTTTTGTTGAAAAATTTTTTATAAATATCCAGCGAAAAAATGGTGGAGATACTATTCGCTTTACCTGCAAGAGAAGCGACTATCGCAGCAGTCAAAGCAGCAAATGCAAGTCCTTTTAAGCCTGCCGGCAAAAGATTCATAAGAGTTGGATAAGAGTGATCTGGTTTGAGGACACCATTTATGTCAATCATTTCAGATTGAAACATCCCGTTTTGATACATAACGTACATCGTTATCCCAGGAATTACTACAATCAGGGGGATTAATAGTTTTAAGAATGCGGCAAAAAGAAGTCCTTTTCGTGCAGTGGGTAAACTTGCTCCAAGTGCCCTCTGTGTGATATATTGATTGCAGCCAAAATAATTCAGGTTGTTGATCCACATGCCTCCTATTAAAACAGATAAGCCCGGCAGATCTTTATAATAAGGATTTGATTTATCGAAGATCATGTGAAAATGTGAAGGCGCTTTTTGCCTGATCACATTTAAGCCTTTGAGAATATTTCCACCATAACCAAAGTGTTCTGATACAAGAGTAAGAGCAAGGTAACAGGTTACCAACCCTCCCATTATGAGTACCAGCACTTGTATCACATCGGTATAGCCTATCACTTTCATACCACCTAATGTTACGATAATAGAAAAAATGCCAAGGCCAATCATGCACCATTCAAAACTGATACCTGATATTGAATTAATTGCCAGCGCACCTAGATAAATTATTGAAGTGAGATTTACGAACACATAAACGAGTAACCAAAAGATCGCCATCAACGTTGCTACTGTATCATTATACCGCTGTGATAAAAATTGCGGCATAGTAAAAATTTTATTCTTCAAATAAATAGGTATAAAGAAAATAGCCACAATGATAAGTGTGGCCGCAGCCATCCATTCGTAAGAAGATATGGCAAGTCCTAATGCAAACCCTGAACCTGACATGCCAATAAAATGTTCTGCCGAAATATTTGAAGCAATGAGTGAAGCGCCTATAGCCCACCAGGTAAGCGAGCCTTCTGCGAGAAAGAAATCTTTTGAATCCATTTCCTTCGCTTTTTTCTGGTGATACACCCAATATCCATAGCCTGCTACTACAATAAAATAAATGAAGTAAACAATGTAATCTGCTAACTGGAGATGATTCATGCAGCTTTGTTAGTTTGGAAACATTAAAAGAAAATAAAAATTATAAAATTATAAAGGCGGTAAGCGCATCATTAACAATCGTTGAGCGGAAGACGGGACTCGAACCCGCTACCTACAGCTTGGGAAGCTGTCGCTCTACCAGGTGAGCTACTTCCGCTTTTATAATTCTAATTTACTGAAAAAGATGCATTGAAATGTAGCATTCAGATTAATGATTGAAAAATTCTATTGTTAAGATGCCGGTTTCAATAAATAATTCTACGATTTTTGCATACAAAAAATAAAGAAATTTTAGAATAAATATCCCAGCTTAAAATTTATAGTAAAGTAGGAATCATTTTTATTTGGATTACCTCTTTGTTCATTAACGGCAGTGGTGAGCGAAGGATCTAATTCATGCTTGCGATCGTTTAGTTGCAAAGCCTGGGTAAGTCTCGTGCCCGTAAAATGATTGGAAAATACTTCCCTGTCAATATAATTGGTGCTTACATCATCAAGATAATCAGTATTTAAAACACGGGAAACACATTCTAAACTCACATTAATACTTGGGGAAACTTTGTATTTAACTCCTAAACCTAACGGAAAATTTATTTGTTTCAATTTATAAGGCTTCCTGTCAGGATACTCTGAAAATCCCTCTCCTTCAGTACTTAATGGCTTCAGCTCAACCCAGCTTTTTTTTATTTTTGCTTTTGGATTAAAAGAAAAATATCCAATTCCTGCAACCAGGTAAGGTGAATACCTTGGAAGTTTTTGGCCTTTTTTAAAATGTTTAAAATATAACGGCTGAATTTCAGTCACCAGTGTCATTTCATTAATGGTACTTCTGAAACTTAAATTACGTTCATACCTGTAAGGCGAAGAAGCGCTTATTCTTTTTAATACATTATCACCCGCCTTTACCCTGCCGAAAGTTCCTTCAATTCTCACACCTATAAAATACCGGTAAGCTCCACTGAAATAAATACTTCCGGCAAATTGCGAGTTTTTTAAATTAATATCCCTGGTGAAATTTTTGCCATTACCTTTTCGCCCACCGAGATCAGTTAAACAATTCATCATTCCTACAGAGGCTCCCAGTTCAAAAGTATAATTAGTGGCAAAATAAGGATCGTCAGCATAATTATATTGAATAGAAGATTGAGCAAAGGATTGAAATGACAGGTCGGTTATTAATACAATAATATAAAGAATGAAGCAGATTTTTCTCATGAAGTAAATATCCTTTAGCGCTTTTATTTGTAAAATGTTTTGTGAGGATTCAATGGATATCTGGCTTGTACAAAAATGATTAATTAATTTAGAATTTAAATTAATTTTTTTAACCAGTATTTTATTAAAAATGCTTATGAAGATGGTTTAGTATTTTAGCCTCACAAAAAATAAATATGGCGCAATTTATTAAAGTAACACAAAAAGACAATGTTGAATTATTGATCAACACTAATATTATTGAGACTGTTTTTCCCGATTCTACAATTGAGAATTGTCATTCATTGCTAAACTTTAGCAGGGCAGCAGCTAAAAAAAGCTTTAATGTATTGGAAACAGTCGACGATATATGGAAGATGATCCTGGAATAAAGCACACAGGAAAATATATAGTTTGGTATTATTATAAAGCCGGGGCTTTCAATCGACTGTGTCAACAGCAAATTTTTTTGTAAAGCGTGGAAGGAAAATATTTCTGCTACGCAAAGAAAAATTCTAATAGCTCGAAGAAAGGAATTAAGAAAATTATTTACCTAAATTTTCTCAATACCGGAATTGACATACCCCCCCCAGCATCACGCGTATAAATATTTTGCATTTTGCGTGGCCCCATCAAATGAAACCGTTAAATAAAAAATACAAACCAAATACTCAAAATGGTTTTGCAATAAATTTTAGAATCAAATATTTATATTAATATTACTTTTCGGCTGTTATCGGAAAAATATATGCCAGGCCGAAACTTAAACAGGCAACCAAATAATTTTTGAAAGGCTAAATAATTATATAAAAAATAATGGGTTAAAAGGGGTAATTATTCTTAGTAACGTCTCCGTAATAGGAGACGTTACCGGGAATACATACTTGCAATAGTAAAAGTATCCAGAAAGCTTTTTTAAATTATGGTTATTTAATTAATTCTTTTTTATACTCTTCAACTTTTTTAATTATTATTTTGTTTATACCGGTTTTTGCATCTTCAAATAAGAAAATTTTTGTGCCTTCTTCCCTGGAATATTGATTCTCGTTTTCGCCAACTAACTTAAATGAATTGAACAAGGGTTTTACTTTAGCAACGGAACTATCACCATCCTCCGCTTCCTTTATAAGAATAAGATTTTTGATTTCCTCATCAAGCGGTATCCAGTTAATGTAGTCAGCGTTGAATGAGACTGCATTAATGTTCTTGAATTTTGAATAATAATTGATAGCTCCGGCCTGTCCATAATTATCACATATAACCAATGTATGAGATTTGTCTTCGAGGCTACTATAAGCTGAATCTGCTTTATGAGCAATCTCACTCCAGCCAAGCATATCTGCAAAATCCTGCGGCATGTTATGATCTTTGCCATCTTCCCATCGCAAAAGGCCAAGCTTTTTATAGCGCTTACTTATTTTTTGAATTTGCTCCGGGCTATTATAGGGAAAACCTATTAAAATAAATGGTATCGATAAGCCAATAACCAATACAAGTAATACAGGCTTTAAATATTTTCTCCGGCCTGTTTCAAATATTTTTTCCAGGTATGCAGAACCAAACGCAATTAGTATCGGGTATAAGCCAATCGCATAATATGCTTTTGCTTTTAATAAAATATATACAAGCATACAAATAAAATAACTCCACAAAAACAACCTGTATTTTTTGAATGGCTGATAGAATAATAATGAAATAAAGGAAGCTATTATAATAATTAACGAGCTCATAAAAAATATGAGTTGCTCTTTAATAAATTCAAATCGACTCACATTTACCAGTTGCGTTCTGGACAAATCCTGCAACTGGTGTAGTGTCGGAAAATCGTTTTTGTATTGCCATATGATATTAGGCGATACAATTATTAAAATAATCGCGATACTTATATACAACTCTTTTTTCAGAAATATTCTCCTGTGCTCCGTTAGTAAAATAGCAGGTAACAAACCCAATACTAAAAAGACAATATTATATTTACTTAAAAAGCCAAATCCTAAAGCAAGCGCCGAAGCATACAACCATTTCGAATTATCTGTGTTGATGTATTTTATAATGGTGAAATATACCAATGTCCAAAAGAAAATATCAAAAGAATTGGGTTGGTATAAAATATTTATTCGCAGAATAACTGATAGCAGAATTGCAAATGATCCCAAAATCAAAGCGTATAAATTTCCTTTCAACTCTTCAATAATTTTCCAAACAATTACAATAGTTAATGCTCCAAAAAGTGCAGGAAAAAATTTAACCCAAAAGACTCCGTTGCCTAATAATTTAATAAGGTAGGAAATCCATGAAGTAACAGGAGGAACAGAAATATAACCCCATGCGAGGTGGTTGCCCTGATCGAGGTGTAAATATTCATCACGATGTAAGTCGTACGCAGGATTTATAAGCAGGTATTGAAATACAAACTTTGCAATGATAAAACAAAGAAGGATTATTTTCTTTTTATTCATTGGAGGTAAGTATTGAAAATAATATTATCAATAACAAGCTTGGATATTTGTGAAAAAAAATTGCCGGTTTTTGTTGTAATTGCCACCTCGTTTATTTCGGAATCAATCGCATACTTTGCATCCAGTTTTTGCAGCGTTCCATCCAAAGATCATTTGAAGTCGGATTTTTCATTCCAAAACCATGCCCCCCGCTTTTATATAAGTGCATTTCGACTGGTATTTTAAACCGTAGCAAAGCTTCATAGTAAACAATGCTGTTCATTACGGGCACAGCATCGTCGTTACTGGCATGCACAAGAAAAGTTGGTGGCGTTTGTTTTGTTACCTGTAGTTCATTGGAGAAAGAGTCACTTAATGTTTTGGATGGCCATTTACCTATAAGCTGAGCCTTCGAGCCAAAATGTGCTATACTATCCTGGAAGCTAATTACGGGATAAATAAAGATAGCAAAATCAGGCCGCAGATTTATTTTACTATCATTCTCAATGTAGCTGTGCTGAAAATGAGTTGCGGCGGTTGAAGCCACATGCCCTCCAGCAGAGAATCCCATAATACCTACTTTGTTTTCATCTACATTCCATTCAGCAGCGTGCAGGCGCACAAGCTGAATAGCCCGTTGAGCATCCTGAAGTGGGCCTATGCTTTTGTTCACAATCGATGAATCATTGGGAATACGGTATTTTAAAACAAAGGCCGCAACGCCATATTCGTTGAATTGCTTCGCGACAGCAAAACCTTCCTTAATCATAGAAGCTACCCAGTAACCGCCACCAGGGCAAATTATAACTGAAGCGCCCGTTGCTTTTTCTTTTTCGGGCAAAAAAATCGTAAGTGTTGGCTGAGAAATCAGGCGCACGATTGTATCACCATTATCCTGCGGCTCCCATCTTTCTTTTGTAGCGTAAGGCTTACTGTTGGGCACATTGCCTTCATATAAAGAAATCGTTTGCTGTGCCTCCATATTTTGCATAATACAAATTGTAAGTAAAAAGGAAATAAATATTTTTTTCATGAAATAAATTAAAGCATTAAGATACCTCGTTGTTCAAATGAAACCTAACACAACATTTGCTATGAAGATTTCCAAAAAAAACCGGCAGCAATCTAAGCAAGTCTTATAAATAATAAAAGTTCATTTGTCATTTTTATGGAAAATATTTTAATTAATCTCTTAGAGATAAATTCTATGTATGTCAGAAATAATTTCTACTTCAAAAAGAAATGGCAAAAAATATATGCCCAAAAGCATAAGAGTTGATCTTACACCTATGGTTGACCTCGGGTTTCTTTTAATAACGTTCTTTATTTTGACTACAACACTGGAAGAACCAAAGGAAATGAAATTATTTCTGCCAAAAGATTCTCCAGACAGCACTTTAGTAGAAGCCCTAACCACACTTACATTCATTTTAAAAAATAATGACAGCATTGGTTATTATGACGGATATGTTAAAGATACTAAGTTTGCAAAGTTTGGCTCAATTCGAAATATTATACAGCAAAAACAAAAGAGCCTGCTACAAAACCACATTGATAGAAAAAAACTAACCCTTATAATTATACCAACCGCCGAAAGCACTTACCAGAATTTCATTGACGCACTGGATGAAGTTAGCATTAATGATTGCAGGCACTATTTTATAGTGGATCCCGTAAAAGATTAATAATTGAACAACTGTAGATCAGGTTTCGAATGAGCTTTTAGTTTGATCAGGAAATAAGTAACAGACTATAGCCTGACACTTTTAAAAATTTATTCCAGGCTTATCAATAACGCCTGCTTTTTTCCAGGAATTGAGCTTATTTCCAGGAATTCAAAGCTCCTGGTTAAACTAATTTTCCCACTCCGATGACGATATTTCATATAAAGTAAGATTATAGACATTAAAAATAATAACACTTCTACCAAGGCAAATGCTATGAAATAATTTATTTCATTAAATTGCTTAGTAATAAGAAGAATTTAAGGCCGCCTTATGAAGTGTTTTATTTTGACTGCAATATTTTTATTGAATACTTTTTTATTAAATGTCAATAAAGTTTTTTCTCAAAATTTTATTCCAGATACCTCTTCTGCCCTTTCTTCGTTACATACAGCGATAAGTGTTTATCATCAGACCTTAGCCCCGGAAACCGGGCTGTATAATGGCAGTGAATATGCCTATAATACTTATTATCCTTTTGTATTTAATGAAGGCCATCCTTTTTTCCTCTCAAAAAATTTTGAAACTGGTAGTGTTTTCTACAATAATATGTTATATGAAAATGTGCTCTTGCTATATGATGTAGTAAAGGAAGAATTACTTACCCAGGCTCCTGACAGAACTCATATTATTGAATTGAATGAAAAAAAAATAAGCTGGTTTAAAATTGCGGATC
>JBBSEV010000008.1:0-115663 GCA_038239385.1 Chitinophagales bacterium | reverse complement strand
GCTCCCTGAACATCTATATCAAGTATCGGAATCTTATTTTGTGCCCATATTCTTTCAATTTCATCTTTCAGAGTTCCATAATATTTTCCTTCATACACCATTTCCCATTCAAGAAATTCTTTATGATGGATTTTTTCTTTGAATTCTTTTTCAGAAATAAAATAATAATCCACGCTGTCCCTTTCGTTTTCCCGGGCCTTCCTTGTAGTGGCAGAAACTGAAAATGCAAGCTGCGGAAACTTTTGCATCAGGTAATGAATGATGGAAGTTTTACCTGCTCCAGAAGGTGCGGTAACAAGAATTATTTTATTATATATTTTTTCCATTAAATAAGTATCAGGTAGCGGGTATCAGGCATCAGGAAAAAACCTTTCACCTGTTAGCTTATCAATCAAAACCATTCAACCAATTAACCAATTTACTTCCTTACAATATCTGCCCCCAACGATTTTAAGCGATCATCAATGTTTTGATAACCCCTGTCAATTTGTTCAATGTTTTGAATAATGCTTTTCCCTTCTGCACTCAATGCGGCTATTAATAAGGCAACACCTGCTCTTATATCAGGGCTGCTCATTTCAATGCCTCTTAAATCATATTCTCTCTCAAGCCCTACTACCACTGCCCTGTGAGGGTCGCATAACACAATGTGCGCACCCATTTCAATAATTTTATCTACAAAAAATAAACGGCTCTCAAACATTTTCTGGTGAATTAGCACACTTCCCTTTGCCTGGGTAGCTACCACAAGAATAACGCTCAAGAGGTCTGGGGTAAAACCTGGCCACGGGTGATCTGAAATGGTAAGTACCGAACCATCCAAAAAAGTTTGTACTTCATAAAGGTCCTGTTCAGGAATATGGATATCATCTCCATTAAAATTCAGTTCAATGCCTAGCTGTTGAAATTTTTCGGGAATTAAACCCAGGTGTTTAATCCCGGCATTTTTTATAAGGATATCACTTTGTGTCATAGCTGCAAGCCCAATAAAAGATCCTACCTCAATCATATCAGGAAGTATGGTATGCGAAGTACCTGATAATTCAGTTACCCCCTCTATGAAAAGCATATTGCTGGCTATACCAGAAATTTTTGCACCCATACTGTTGAGCATTTTGCAGAGCTGTTGAATATAGGGTTCGCATGCTGCATTATAAATTGTGGTAATGCCTTTTGCCATCACGGCAGCCATAATAATATTGGCTGTTCCTGTTACACTCGGCTCATCAAGAAGCATAGTTGCTGCCTTAAGTTGTATCGCATGCAAGTGAAAAAAAGATTTATCATCATAATCAAATTCTGCTCCCAGCTTTTGAAATGCAATGATGTGGGTATCCAATCGACGGCGCCCGATCTTATCCCCACCTGGTTTTGGTATATACGCTTGTTTAAACCTCGCAAGCATGGGCCCTGCAAGCATAACGCTACCACGCAAACGCCCGGTTTTTTTTCTAAACTCGGGTGAGGCCAGGTAATCCATATTAATATTGTCGGCCTGGAAAATGCAGGTGTGCCTGTCAATTCTTTCAACTTTTACGCCTAACCCTTCAAGCAATTCAATTTGCAGATTTACATCAATAATATCCGGGATATTATGAATAGTTATTTTTTCTGCCGTAAGCAACACTGCAGAAATTATTTGTAAAGCCTCGTTTTTGGCTCCTTGCGGAGTTATTTCTCCTTTTAGTTTTTTACCCCCTATAACTTCAAATGAACCCATGTGTAAATTATTTCAAATAGTAAAGAATGCAAAGATGCATGGATACTTTGATAATTGATAACTGAAATTGAAAAGATAAGAAGCCAATAAATCGCTATGGTCAAACACTTAATTAATGAATAGGCTATAAAATAAAAAACCCGGCAATAGGTATGGCCGGGCAATAATTTATCAAAATATTTTAATATCTTTTTTTGGAATATTTATTCCTGTTGTTTCTATTATCTCTGTTATCTCTTCCCTGGTTATTCCTGTTATTTCGGGGGCCGAAATTTTTACGATATTTCCCGCCGCCACTAACAAATTCTTCGCGGTTGTTATCTGCACGATGTTTTACAAACGGGCGATTATTAAATTCAAGTTCTCCTTTCGTAATTGCCGCTAATTCCGTTTGTATATTATCATCATGAACCAGTTCTTTATGCCAGTTGCTGTATGTAAGCTTCATATAATATGCAATGGCATTAGCAAATCCCTGGCGTTTATCTCCATCTTCTTCCTTGAGTGCTTTATCAATTACGATTTCGATATTCTTGCCAAGGTGGTTATATCTGGGGTATCTTTTAGGATATCCAAGCACTTCGGGCTTGGCTTTTAAAGTTTCCCGGGTTGGTATAGGATAAGGACTGTCAACATCCAGTTTAAAATCGCTTATAAGAAAAAGGTGATCCCATAATTTGTGACGAAAATCCTCTACATTTTTCAGATGAGGGTTTAAAAACCCCATAAGTTCAATAAGTGCATATGCATTCTTTTGGCGTTTTTCCCTGTCTTCAAGGGTTAACACATATTCCACCATTTTTTGAATGTGGCGACCGTATTCCCGTATTTCAAGGTGGTTACGTGTCGTATTGTATTCCATGTTCTCAACATTTTCCATAAAGCAAATGTATAATTTTAAAATTTAGAGAGCAAAACTACCGTACTCAGCAAATAATTAAACGCCCTACCTCAAATATTAGTACTTAATAATTTTCATAATATAAATTCATAATTACAATCTAATTATTGATGAAGTTTTTCCGATTCGGCCACGGCAATATAAAAATGAAACGAAAGCGCCTATGCTATCTGCAGCCCAATCAAGCAGATCGAAACTACGCCCAACAACAAAATACTTTTGAATGAACTCGATTGCGAGGCCCCATAAACTAGCCGTAATTGTAATCCATAAAAAATAATTTATTTTTTTTGCCGCTGGTAAATAGGTTTTAAAAAATGGAAGGCTGAATAAAAAGACCAGAATTCCAAACATTCCAATATGCACCCATTTATCAAAATAGATTTTATTGAGCCATCCAATTTTGGGTAGATCGTTACCAGGGAGGCATGTAAGAAACATTATAATAAAAAACCAGGCTATGCCTGGCAGAAATTTTCTAAAAGATACTTTTTGCAACATGTGTATTCTTTATGCTACCACTTTTTGATATGCCATAGCATCCATAAGACTATTCACATCAGCGGGATTATCAACCTTCATTTTAATCATCCAGCCTTCCCCATAAGGATCTGTATTTACTTTTTCAGGCTCTGCTTCCAATAATTTGTTTACTTCAGTAATTGTTCCTGAAACAGGCAAAAAAAGATCACTAACCGTTTTTACAGCTTCTACCGTTCCAAAAACTGTATCTGCAGAAAGTGTTTTCCCTTTTGTTTCAATTTCAACATAAACTATATCTCCCAGTTCATGTTGTGCATGATCTGTAATACCAATGGTTGCAATATCGCCTTCAATGGAAACCCATTCATGATCTTTAGTATATTTCAAATTTTCCGGGAAGTTCATGAGAAATTTTATTTTTAAAAATTATAATGATTACTTGCAAATTAATATTTTATCTCAATTCCTCACACAATCATTTAATTATTGTCATTTGCATTTTTATATCATGAAGGGGCCTGTTATTTTGATCTTTTGGTGCATTTGCAATTTTTTCAACTACATCCATTCCACTTATTACCTCTCCAAAAACGGTATAATTCATATCAAGAAAGGGAGTTCCGCCTACGGTTTTATAAAACTCACGATGGCTTTGAGGGATGTGTATCTTATTTTTCTCTTCTACTCTATCCAATTGCCTATCCGTAAAAGTTTCCCCATCTACAATGTAAAATTGAGTAGCGCTGCTTGCTTTTTTAGGATTGATGTCATCAGCTTCTCTTGCCGCCGCCAATGCACCTCTTTTGTGAAATAAGGATGTATCAAATTCAGCAGGTATGGTATAATTCAAAGAGCCTTCTCCAAGATGTAACCCGGGCTTAGCATTTTTGCTGTCAGGATCGCCGCCCTGTATCATAAAATTATTTATAACCCTGTGAAATAAAAGACTGTCATAATATTTCCCCCTTACAAGTTTTACAAAATTATCTCTGTGTAGCGGAGTTTTATCGTAGAGCATTAATATAATAACACCCGAATCGGTAGTAAGTTTTACCTGAACAGGTTTTACAGGTACCACAGTCGCTCTTTTTGAAGCTGAGCATGCTCCCAGGCTAATTGCAAGAATGAAATAAAAAAAAATTTTCATTGGATATTTTAAAAATCTTTAAATGGTTCCCCGATATTTTCAAAGTAAAGCAAAATATGGTCTTTTAAAAAATTTTCCTGTTCCACCATATTAAATTGAGGCAATGGCTTTAATTGTATAAAATGAGGCCATCCGTCATTATCATGTCCATCAATTTTATAATATTCACTTTGTGAAAGAAGTGAACAAATAGCCACATGCATCAGATCCTGCTTCTGTTCTTTCGAAAATTTTTTTTTAAAATTCCCAATTTCCTGGATACCGATTAAAAATAATATTGCTTCTACGTCCGGCTTCTTGTTAAATCTTGCCATAAATTTTTCTTCCAGTGTCCACCAACGTGCCTGCAAATCATCATTAGCATTCTGCATTCAACAAAATTAAATCAAAAATTTTTTTGCCGGTTTCTAAAACTAATTTCAAAAGGATAGCATGTTACACATTGCTATATTTGCGGCTGAAACGGAAAAAGGTATTTTAATTTTATATTTTGAAAATATGTTACAGGTAAATTTCATTAAAAATAATCATGAAGAAGTTATTGAAAGATTGGCTGTAAAAAATTTTACGGATGTTTCTTTAATAGATCTTATAGTGAATCTTGATAGTGAAAGAAAATCATTACAATTTGAACATGATGAAATACAGGCAAAAATAAACGCTGCATCCCGTGAAATCGGCGAATTGATGTCAAAAGGTGAGAAAAAACTGGCTGAAGAAAAAAAGATAGCAGTTGCAAAGTTCAAAGCACAAATTGACCCTTTAATTGCCAGACTTGAAATAGTAGAAAGAGATTTGCAAAGTGATCTCCTGAGTTTGCCGAATCTTCCACATAAAAGTGTTCCACCAGGCAAAACCCCGGCGGATAATGAAATTGTAAAAGAGATTGGGAACAAACCTGAATTATATAATGGCGCTATACCTCATTGGGAACTTGCGAAAAAATATGACCTCATTGATTTTGAGTTGGGAAATAAAGTTACAGGGAGTGGATTCCCTTTTTATAAAAATAAAGGAGCAAAATTACAGAGAGCGATTATCCAGTATTTCCTGGATTATAATGTGGCTGCTGGTTATACTGAATACCAGCCACCGCTTATGGTAAACGAGGCAAGTGCATTAGGTACCGGCCAATTACCCGATAAAGAAGGCCAGATGTATTTTGTAAATGAAGACAGCCTTTTTTTAATACCAACCGCAGAGGTGCCTCTTACAAATATTTTTCGAAATGAGATTGTAAAAGAAACAGACCTGCCGCTAAAGATGACAGCATACACTCCCTGCTTTAGACGCGAGGCGGGCAGCTATGGAAAAGATGTAAGAGGATTGAACAGGGTACATCAGTTTGATAAGGTTGAAATTGTTCAGGTTGTTCATCCGGATAGAAGCTATGATGTTATTGAAGAGATGGTATTGCACATAGAAAAACTTTTGCAAAACCTTGAATTACCTTATCGCATTTTGCGTTTGTGTGGCGGAGATATGAGTTTTACCTCTGCGCTTACTTATGATTTTGAAGTATACAGTGCAGCACAGCAAAAGTGGCTTGAAGTAAGTTCTGTAAGTAATTTTGAAACATTCCAAAGTAACAGAATGAAAATTCGCTTTAAGAATACAGATGGTAAAACCCAGCTTGTGCATACATTGAATGGCTCTTCATTAGCCTTACCAAGAATCGTTGCAGCCTTACTTGAAAATAACCAGCATGAAACAGGCGTAAACTTACCCAAGGCTTTGCATGCATATTTTGGCTCTGATAAAATTGATTAGTCTTCCTGGCTGTTTATAATCTTACAATCGAATTTTTTTCTTCTTAAACCATAACAAAGAACCAGGCTATAACCTTCTCACTTTAAAGTGGCGTTAAAATAATCTTTACTGCAATAATTTTCTAAGAGTGTAGTTTGTTTTAATAAGAAATAAGGTTATTAAACCCTCAATAATTTTTTAAGTCTTATTTACCGTTGCGTTTCCAGCATGTACAATTTTTAGTTTAAGAATATAATATGGCAATATCTAATCAATTGAAAAATCAGCATTTGTTATGGAGGGCTGCATTTGGCCCAATGGCTGAAAATGTAAATGAACTTCCCGATGTTTCTCCAAAAGATTTATACCAGCTTCTTCTAAAAACTTCTGCAAAAAAACCTGAGCACTTAGATGTTGCCAGGAATTCTTTTGACGGACTTGTAAAAGGTGTACAGGATATTGGTAATATGGAAAAGCTTAGTAAGGATGAAAAGAAAATGCTTCGCAAACAATCTGTTGAAGATCTTAAAAGCTTAAACCTCACGTGGCTTGGCCAAATGATAAATAGCGAAGCACAATTGAGAGAAAAAATGAGCCTTTTCTGGCACGGTCATTTTGCATGTAGGGTAGTAAATATTTTTTTTCAGCAGGAGCTCTTAAATGTTATACGGGAAAATGCATTAGGAAATTTTGGAGATCTCCTAAAGGAGGTTAGCAAGAGCCCTGCAATGCTTTCCTTCCTTAACAATCAGCAAAATAAAAAACAACATCCTAATGAAAATTTCGCAAGGGAAGTGATGGAACTTTTTACAATGGGCCGCGGCAATTATACTGAAAATGATATTAAAGAAGGTGCAAGAGCTTTTACTGGCTGGGGTTTTAATTTGAAAGGCGAATTTGTTGACAGGCCTTTTCTTCATGATACAGGTAAAAAAACTTTTCTTGGCAAGACTGGCAATTTTGATGGAGATGATATCATTAATATGCTACTGGAGCAAAAGCAAACTGCTAAATACATCACTAAAAAAGTGTACCGGTATTTTGTGAATGATACACCTGATGATTCTAAAATTGAATCGCTATCAGACCGGTTTTATGAAAGTGGCTATGATATAAAAAAATTACTGGCTGATATATTTACAAGCGATTGGTTTTATACTGACAAAAATGTGGGCAACCGGATTAAATCACCCATAGAATTGCTAGCAGGCATACGCAGGCTTATTCCAATGGAACTTGTGCAGCCTGAAGCACAATTATTATTTCAAAGGGCGCTTGGGCAAATACTATTTTACCCGCCAAACGTTGCAGGCTGGCCAGGTGGAAAAAACTGGATTGACAGCAGTGCATTGATGTTAAGAATGAGAATTCCACAAATTCTCACAGTTGCTGATGACTTTGCTGTGAAGCCCAAAGATGACGATGATACTATGATGGGAAAGGAAGGTGTTGACGCAAATGCCAAAGCAAGGCAATTAAATGTAACGGTTGACTGGGCTGCAATAACAAAAGTATTTGCGACAACAACAAAGGAACATCTTTTACAAAAAATAAGTGATGTAGTGCTGCAAACAAAGAGCATTATAAGCCCGAATGTTATTGATAAATATATTGATAAGCAGTCGAGAGATACATACATCAAGACAACAATTGTCGAATTAATGAGCACGCCTGAATATCAATTATGTTAATCCAATATGTTTATAAATAAATGCAAGACATTTTAATTCTTCATTTTTAATTTTTTTTTAATGTTATTCAAAAGAAAAGAATTTTTACAAATAGGATCACTGGCAACTGCATCTTTAATGATGCCAAAGTTTCTGAAAGCATTTGATGGAAAAACTATGGTGCCGCCTGGAAATAAAGTGCTGGTTGTATTACAATTCAGCGGAGGCAATGATGGGCTCAATACCGTGATTCCTGTAAGAAATGATATTTACTATAAATCCAGGCCAAAGCTTGGAATTGAAAAAGATAAAGCATTATCGCTTACAGATGAAGTAGGCATCAATCCGGCGTTACAAGTTTTCAAAGGATTTTTTGATGATGGAAACCTGGGTATAATTAACAGTGTGGGCTACCCGAACCCTGACCGCTCACATTTTCGTAGTATGGATATTTGGCAAAGTGGAAGCGACAGCGACAAATATGTTTATACAGGCTGGCTTGGGCGCTATCTTGATGCCCAATGCAGTGATTGCGGTAAACCAACGCAGGCCCTTGAAGTGGACGATATATTGAGCCTTGCGTTAAAAGGCGAAAACAATAAAGGGCTCGCAGTAAAAGATCCTAAGCGATTATACAATACCAGCCATGAAAAATATTTTAAAGACATAAATGCATCACATGAAAAAGGAGAAGAAACGGTTGATTACCTCTATAAAACCTTGAGCGAGACACTGAGTAGTGCCGATTATATTTTTCAGCAAAGCAAGTTGCATCCAACTTCTACTGTATATCCTGCAACTGAGTTAGGAAAGAACTTAAAAACTATTTCTTCCCTAATCCTGAGCGATATTAACACTAAAGTTTATTATGTGAGCCTTGGCAGTTTTGATACCCATGTAAACCAGGAAAATCAGCAGAAAAGATTGTTTACCCAATTGAACGATGCGATGGCTTCTTTTGTGAAAGACCTAAAAGATAACAATCGCTTCCAGGATGTGATGGTTATGACCTTTAGTGAATTTGGCAGGAGGGTTTCACAAAATGCCAGTGGCGGCACAGATCATGGAACTGCAAATAATATGTTTTTTATCAGTGGCGGATTAAAGCAAAAGGGATTGCTTAATGCGATGCCCGATCTCAACGACTTGAATGATGGTGATTTAAAGCATACAGTTGATTTCAAAAATGTTTACGCAACAGTTTTAAATAAATGGCTTGGAGCTGATGATAAAGAAATCCTGGGAAAACAATATGATTATATGAAATTCATTTAAGAAGTTTTAGGCTTTACTTTTAATATTTAAATTATTACTGATTATTTTATCAATAATTTCTTCTATAGTTTTTCTAATACTTAGCCCTCTCGTTTTAGAATATTGCTTCAGCAGCTTTGCTTTCTTTTCATCAATATTTAAAACGAGTAAGGCTTTCATAAAAAATTCTTTTAAAAGATGCTTAGCGGTTTTCAAATGAATGATGAAGATATTTTTTATACACTAGCCTCCCAGATTTTTAAGGCATTTTTTTAAATCAATGCCTTTACCAAGAACTCCTTTAAAAATATCCCCGGACTTTTTTATGCGTTCCACCGTATTGTGTATGGTAAATTGTTTGGGTGATAATCCGCTCTTTACTTCTTTCCACAACAACGGTGTAGATACAGTGGCTCCCTGTTTTGGCCTTAAACTATATACAGAAGAAATAGTTTGGCCTTTCCTGTTTTGGAGATAGTCGAGGTAGATATGTTTATTTCCTCTCTTCTGAAGATTTCTTTCAAGTGTGGTAAAATCTTTCAATTCGTTATTAGCGAGCATACATATTAGCCAGGTAAAATCTTTTACTTGTTCGTAGGTATATTTTTTTCCTGTAGGTACATAAATGTGCATGCCTGAAGCGCCTGAGGTTTTGCAAAATCCCGGGGCTCCGGCTTTATCAAGAACTTGTTTAATTACATTAGCCGTTTCAATTACCTGTTCAAAAGTATTTTTATCTGATGGATCAATATCTATAATCAGGTAGTCCGGTTTATCAAGCGCTTCAATCGTAGAATGCCACGGATTGATTTCGATACAACCAAGATTATTGAGATAGGTAAGAGTAGCATTATTATCACAGATGATATAATCAATATCCTTATTATTGGATTCCGAATATACTTTTTGACTCTTTACAAATGAAGGTGCATCACCTGCTGCATCTTTATGAAAAAATCCCTTTTGGTGAATACCATTAGGGTTTCTTAAAAGAGATTCGGGGCGGCCTTTGAGATATGGCAAAATATAATCTGCGATGGAAATGTAATAATTAACAACATCACCCTTTGTTACGCCATCTTCAGGAAAATAAATTTTATCGAAGTGTGTTACTTTTAATTTAGATTTTCCAAATGTGAAAATTTTATCATTATCCGCTTTACTATCATTTCCTTTCTTAATTTCTTTTATTTTAACGTCTATGGTCTTTGGTTTTTTTACCGGTTTGGGATTAGCCATGGTTACTTCATTTAAATTTTTATCTTCTCTTAAATGCATGAAAACAGGATGTCTTAATTTTCCATCATTAGTAATTTCTGAATATTTTACTTCGCATATCAATACAGGCTTCACCCATGTTACGGGCATGTTGGTTTTTATTTTCTCGTTAAATGGTGATTCTTCCTGCACAAGAGGCTGAAGTATTTCATGCATTTCTTTTAAAGAATCCTGGTTGAAACCCGTGCCTGTATGGCCTATATAAGTAAGTTTATTATCGTTATTTGAAGCAAGAACTAAAGCTCCAAAATATTTTCGTGAGCCTCCTGCCTGTGTATAGCCGGCAATAATTGCTTCCTGGGTTTTATGATTTTTTATTTTAAGCCATTCAGTGGTACGTTTTCCGGGATAATATTTTGAATCTATTTTTTTAGCGATAATTCCTTCGAGGTTATTATCCGTTGAAACCTTGAAAAATGATTTTCCGTTTTCAAATATGTGATCGGAATATTTGATCACTTCATTTTCAGGAATAATTTTTTGAAGTAATTCTTTTCTTTCAACAAGAGTGAGCCCGGTAGTGTCGTGGCCGTTTAGGCTAAGAAGATCAAAAATATGATATTGTATCGGGCGGTCCGTATTCTCAGAA
Organism: Chitinophagales bacterium; assembly: GCA_038239385.1. Taxonomy (GTDB): domain Bacteria; phylum Bacteroidota; class Bacteroidia; order Chitinophagales; family Chitinophagaceae; genus Ginsengibacter. Next base: position 104,872 of record JBBSEV010000008.1, on the reverse strand, counting down.
TAGTGTTGAAGAAACTGGAAACTGGGATGGCCTTCATCATTTAATACTACGATCTCTCCATCCAAAACTACATTTTGCTCTATTATCTTTAATTGCTCTACAACAATAGGATAGGTATATTCAAATGTGATTCCATTCCTTGAATAGAGTGCTATGTTATTTTTATTTTTCTCTGTAACTGCACGGTAACCGTCCCATTTGATTTCGAAAAGCCAGTCCTTATCATCAAATGGATCTTCGGTTTCTTTTGCCAGCATTGGCTCTATAAAAGTGTTAAGCTTTCTTCCTTTATTTATTGAGGTTGCTACGTACTTTTTTTTTTGACTGGATTTCTATTTTCAGAAAGCCATTTATTTATAGGAGAACTTTTTGGCGTTTCATCTTCACTGTTATACTCATTATCAACTGCATACTTATCCTTGTGTTTAATAAGTAGCCAGCTATTATCTTCTTTGGCCTTTAATTTAACTAATACAAATTCTCCTTTTAATTTTTTACCAAAAAGCTGGAACTTAAAATCTCCCGATTTTAATCCGGCCTTTAACTTTTTTATCGCTACGTCTCTCTCAGAATTGTCAATGTCGATATAAGTTCCGCTATCCCATATCTCTACAATACCTCCGCCGTAATTACCTTGGGGAATGATCCCTTCAAAATCTTTATAATCATAAGGATGATCCTCAACCATCATTGCCAGGCGTTTATCTTTTGGATTTAAAGAAGGTCCTTTAGGCACTGCCCAGCTTTTCAAAACACCATCCATTTCGAGCCGAAAATCATAATGAAGCCTGGACGCTTTATGCCTTTGAATTACAAATGCAAGTTTCGATTCAGATTTTTTTAATTTCCCTGAAGGCTCTGAAGTTTCCTTAAAATTTCTTTTTTTATTATAAAGGGTAAGTGCCATCAGGATGCTTTTTTACGTTTTACATCAAGGCTTGCCTTCAGTTGTTCCATCAAATCTTTTGTTTTACTATGAACAACTTTCATTTGAGGTGCCTTAATAAGTTTTCCACTTGCTTTTGCCTTTATTAATTTTAAAAGCTCTGCATTATAGGTGTCTTTGTATTTAGATATATCAAATTTTGCAGTTAGCTGGTCAATAAGTGAAATGGCCATCTTTAATTCTGCTGGCTTTACATCTGTGTCTTTTGGCAATACCAATTCATCCGTATCTCTTATCTCTTCTTCAAATCTTATCCTGTTCAAAACAATCACATCATTATCCGGTCTCAAAATAGCAAGGCTTTCCTTGCTTCTCATAACAAAAGTGGCAACACCTACTTTTTTAGTTTTTATCAGCGCCTGTCTTATTAATTCATATGGCCTTGTGCCCGATTTATCCGGCTCCAGGTAATAAGGAGTTTCATAATAAAGGCTGCTAATTTCTTCTTCTTTTACAAAGTCTGATATTTCAATAGTTTTTGTTTTTTTAGCACTGGCAGCTTCAAAATCTTTATCATCAAGAACTACATAATCGTTGTTTAATTTATATCCCTTGACTATATTTTCCCACGTAACTACTTTTCCTGTCTTTTCATTAATTCGCTGAAACTTGATATTAGAATGATCTTTCTTATCCAGCATATCCAGATCGAGATTGCTGGATTGAGTGGCGCTGTACATTTTTACCGGGATATTTACCAGGCCAAAGCCTATTGCCCCCGTCCATATTGGCCTCATAGAAAAATGTTTTGATTATAAAAAAATATTTAATGAAAAGTTTATGCCTAATTGTAAAATTAATACCAGCAGGTATTTCAACGATTTTAAAATGTTTTACCTTCAGCCTATGAGGAATAATTTCCACAGCGACAATTCTTAATTGATAGATATCCTCCAACTATAATATTATGCCTTATCAATAAATTTTTTTTTGCTGGTAGTGAGTAAAAGTACGGGAAGTAATACAAGATTCGTTAACATGGCGGTAAGCAACGTGATTGATGTAAGCCAACCTAAAGATTGAGTACCGCCAAAACCACTAAAACAAAATATCACAAAACCTGCAATCAGCACAAGGGATGTATATAAAATACTCAGGCCTGTATGCTTTATTGTTTCAGATACGGTCAATTTCACATCATAATTATTAGCAGGCAATTCCTGTTTATAGTTTACCAAAAATCTTATAGTAACATCTATAGCTATTCCAAGAGCCACACTAAAAATAAGTACTGTTGATGGTTTCAACCTTACACCGCTCCATCCCATAATTCCTGCGGTAACTATTAACGGAATAACATTAGGAATAAGCGAGCATATCAATATTCTTAAAGACCTGAACAAATACAGCATGCAAAAAGCAATAAACAGAAATGCCCATAATATACTTTCTTTAAGGCCATTAATAATAAATGTACTTCCTTCTAAAAAAGTTATAGTCGCTCCTGTTAATGTGACATTATATTTTGAAGTATCAAAGATCTGGTCAGCACGGGTTCTTATACCTTTCAATATTCCGGGAAGTTCTTTCGTACCTACATCCGCCATGGTAATGCTCATCCTTGTGGTTTGCCGTGCAGTATCTATAAAACCGGAAAGAAGTTTGGTAAGATTATTTGTTCCGCCACTATCATTTGAAGGCTTAAGATATTCCCCCACAAATGCCGCATCAAAAGAATTGGGAAGTGTATAATTTGAGGAGTCACCTTCATAAAATCCCTGTTTTACAAATTTAATTCCTTCTGCAATTGAGAGTGGCCTGCTCATGTTTTTTTGTGCAATTATATAAGCAGAGAGTGAATCCATTTTTTGAAGTACCGGCAAAATTCTTGAACCTGCAAGGCCATATCTTTTTCTTGTATCAATAATTATTTCCAGGGGCATAACACCATTAAAATTGCTTTCAAAAAATTTCAGGTCCATATAAATCTTATCAGTTTTGGGCAGATCATCTACAATAAACCCCTCGGTCTTTAATTTAGAAATCCCAAATACTGAAATAGCAATAACTAATAGCGTGGCCGCATAAATGATAGTTTTATAGTGCAATACCCATTGCTCGATTCCCGATAATATATTGGTAAAAAATTTTACATCAAGATAATTTAGCTGTCTCTTTCCTGGCACCGGCATAATGCTTAACACCGAAGGAAGGAGAATAAATGAAATTACAAAGATCAGCATAATGCTAAGCCCTGCAACCTGCCCAAACTCTTTTAAAATAGCACTTTGGGTTAAAGCAAATACGGCAAAGCCTATAGCCGCCGTTAAATTACAAAAAAGAGTAACCACGCCCATCTTGCTTACCATATCAATAAGTGACTGTTTTTTATCACCGGTTTTTTTATACGTAGAATGATATTTATTTAAAAAATAAATACAATTAGGAATGCCGATTACCACTACCAGTGGTGGTATTAAGGCAGTAAGCAATGTAATTTTATATTTAAAGAGATAAGTAATACCGATGCTCCATATTACGCCAATAATTACAACCAGTAGTGATAAAATCATAGTACTTACCGAGCGAAACATCAGCAATAAAATTAAAGCAGACAATGCAAGTGACCCGATTGTAAACCATTTCATTTCGCGGGCAATCCTGTCAGCAACCTGTGTGCGTATTAATGGCAAACCGCTTATGTGTGTTGGGATATTTGTTTTGGCAGTATAGGTATTTATTGTATTAATAATGTCATTAATAACCTTAGTACGCCCTGAGGAATTTAGCACGTCTTTATTAATACGTACTGCCGATAAATAACTTTTTGTTGAAGGATTATATAGAAGAGTTTTATAAAACGGTAATGTATAAAAAAGGGCCTTATCGCTATCAAGTTTGTCTTGTGTATTACTACCTTCAGGAAAAATGGGCGTTGCATTTAGCTTTTGAGATGCGGTATCTTTTAGAAGATCAACAGCGTTTGATACACTTAGCACATCTTCAACGTGAGGTACCTTTTTCAGGCTTGTGTTTAGTTCCCTGTAAGCTTTGAAATTATTGAGTGAAAAAAAACTATCCGTTTGAATGCCTATCACAAGAAGATTCCCATCATCCCCAAACTTCTTTTTAAAATTGAGATAATCTTTATATTTTGGATTATCTACCGGGATGGCTTTAGCGAACTCATAGCTAAGCTTTATTTTACTCGCATAGAAAGCCATAAGAACCGTAGCAGCAAGCAATACAATCAATAAAGCATATTTGTTTTGCAAAACAAATTTCGCAAGGCGTTTCCACATATACAATAAACTTTGGGCAAAGAAACTAAATTATTAATTGAACTAACGCCGCTTTGTAGAAACTATGTAATTATAAATCATTTTAGAAAAAGCAGCATGAAATAATATGATGAGGAAATTGCCGATAATTCATTCATTTATTTTCTCCATCTCTTCATTCACAAAATCCATAAGCGCTTTGATATTTTCGGCAGAAAAATCGAAAGTAAGTCCGGCTGCTTTATAGAGTTCCGGTAATGTTTTTGTACCCCCAAGGCTAAGAGCCTTCATATAATTATCCAGCGCCTGTTCCGGATTTTTTTTGTATTGCATCCACATTCCAATAGCGCCCAATTGGGCGATCCCATATTCAATATAATAGAAAGGGACCTCAAATAAATGCAATTGTTTTTGCCAACCATACGCTCTGTAATTTTCAAGGCCAGTGTAATTTATTACCTCATCAGAAAAGTCGTTGAGTATGGTAAGCCATTGCTCTGTTCTTTCTCCAGTTGTGTGGTTAGGATTTTCGTAAAGCCAATGTTGAAATTTATCAATAACAGCGATCCATGGAAATATGGTAATAGTTCTTTCAAGCTGGTGCTCTTTCGCTCTTTTAAGATCATCTTTATTTTCAAAAAAAACATCCCAGTGATCCATGCTAAAAAGCTCCATTGCCATACTGGCAACTTCTGCAATTTCCATTGGATATTCTTTAAATGCATTTAAAGAAAGGCTATGGGTAAGAAAAGAATGAACGGCATGCCCACCTTCGTGAACCATGGTAGTTAAGTCATTCATTTGCCCTGCTGCATTCATGAAAATAAATGGTGCGCCACTTTCTGCGAGGGGACAATTATACCCACCAGGCGCCTTACCCTGCCTACTTTCCAGGTCAAGGTGTTTCATGGCATTCATTTGCTCAAGGCATTCCCCAAAGAATGGCCGAATCTGCGTAAAACATTCGATAGTTTTTTGAAGTAGTTCGCTTCCTGTTGTAAAAGGAGTAAGTGCCTTTGTACCTTTTGGTTCGGCCTCTACATCCCAGGGGCGAAGATTATCAAGTGATAGCTTTATTTTTTTATGGGAGTAAATTTTATTCACCAATGGCAATACATGATTTCTTACGGAATCATGAAAACGAAAGCAGTCTTCTTTTGCATAATCGAATCTTCCAAGTTCTTTGAATTTATAATCCCTGTAATTTTCATATCCTGCATTTTCAGCAACCTTCTGGCGCTTTTCAATTAACAGGGAGAACAAGTCATCCAATTCATTTTTATCCTGCAGTCTTCTTTCATTTATTTTTCTATAAACCTCTTCTCTCAAATCCCTGTCGTGGCTTTCAAGAAATTTTGTGGCTTGTTGCAGCGTGTACTCTTTACCGTTTACCTCTACAGCCATTTTACCTGTTACCACTCCATACTTTTGTTGCAACACTGCAAGTTCAGCCTGCAACTGAATATTCTCCTCCCGAAAAAGATCGATATTTTTTTTCACCGTACGTAGGTAAGTAAAATACGTAGGAGCATCAAGTTCTTTTACAAAAGGAGAATTAACCAGCTTTTTATTAAGTGCATCAGCATAAGGCTGGATCTTTGGATGAATCTCCATGCAAAAAAAGTTAAAAGATTCTTCCAGCTTTTTGTCGGTTGTATCACATGTCATCCGTATTTGGCGCCAGCTAAAGTCTTCATTAATTATTGCATCCAGTTCGTTCATATCTGCCAGCCATTTCTCAAGATCTTTTTTTGAGGCGATTTCCCTTACTAAGAGTTCTTTAAAATAAGGTTCTATAACTTCCCAGTTCTCAACAATTAAATTTTCAGGAATGTATTTTCTCTTTATTTTTTTTATATTAGCGGAGGCTTCAATCATATTTAAGGTATCAGATTATAGAAATTCAGGCAATAGCCACATGAGCATTATCAATTGTCAATTATCCATTTTCAATTATTTCACTCCCCTGCTTTCTATTTTTCTTGTTGCAGATTTTTGTGGCTTCATATCTTTTACATGGGCTGTTTGTATCGGTTTGGTTGTTTTATTATTTTCATGTGCCTCATCGGTTTCTTCAGCAGATTTAATTTTTATCTCAATTTTATTTTTCTCAATTATCTGAAACCATTTTATCATTTTTTTCATATCGCTTGCGTATACCTTTTCAAAATCCATATCAGGATATACTTTTTCGAAATAAGCCTTTAGCATTTTATTATCCGAACTGGCTTCAGGAATTTTTTCTTTACTTTTTTTCATCTGCGTAAAAAGCTCAGCAAGATTGGTATTATCTTTTGTGGTAAATACTTCAATACTTTCCAGGTGCGAAAAATTATGCTGGCGGCTACTTACAAACTTTGTGGTTTTATCTTCCAGTGAGCGTACAACCGCTCCATCTGACTTGGAAGAAAGAAGTTCAAATAATCCTGTAAGACCTGTAACGGAAACAATCTTATTATAATCCATATTAGCTTTTGTTTTTGGAAGTGCAAGATAATAGAAATGCTTTTTAGTAATGTTAATGAAATAAAAAACCCGGAAATTTCTTTCCGGGAATATTAATATGGCCAATTTGATTACTTTCTCTTAAACATAATCTCCATTGTTTTCATTTCCTGTCCACCATTCACAACATACATTTCCAATTTTTGGGTGTTGTTATCTACTATTGAAAAAGTTTCCTTTACGTTCATATCCTTACCGGTTGATGGCTCAACTGTCGTTCCTGTAAAATTTATTGATTTCGTTGCAGGATCCCACTTTCCTTCTAAATTCATAATACCGGTACCCATGTTATCTATCCAGGTGCTCATAAAAATCTTTTTAGCGTTGTCATATGCCAACAGGTTCATTCCTTCAAATGGCATTCCATTAAAAGTACCGGTATGTTTGGTCTGCTGATATCGCCCGCCCATAATCATTGTATTTTCTGCGGTAGCGGTACTTTTTGTGGGCGGCTGCCCCGGAACCATCCACGTAGTTACCTCTTCGTTCCAGGTGCCACTGCTTGCAGCAAGCATTTTATGTACTTCACCGGGAGTCATATAATCCTGCCAGGCCTTCATCATTGCAGCCTGATCCTGGGCAATAGTTGTTTTGCAAAAAATTGTGCTCAATAATGTGCAAATAATAATTGTAATTTTTTTCATGAAGCAAATTTTGTGTAAGTAAATATTGAATACAAATTTAATAAAGTGCCTGAATTTATCATATAAGAGTTAGAAACATTTATTTGTATACAAAGGTTTTATTCTTGAATCTCGTCAAATAGCTTAATAAAAGATTTTATGCATAGATTTTTTTTAAGCCTTTTTTTTACTGTAACGTTCTGCACAGTTATACATGCGCAATCTATTACGGGCACCTTACTGGATGCTTCTGAAAAAACGCCAATTCCTAATGTAACCATACAACTTTCATCGGCAGATTCTACTACAACTAATGCAAATCTCACAACAGCCTCTGATTCAAAAGGGATTTTTACTTTCAGCCAGGTTCCTCAAGGCAACTATACTTTAACAGCAACATCTGTTGGCTATGAGACGTATGTACAGATTATTTCCGTTTCCGAAATAAATAATGATCTCGGAATAATAGATATTTCAAAAGGTGCTAAAACATTAACTACCGTAGTTATAAGCGGGGAAGCACCACCCGTGAAACAAAAAAATGATACACTTGAATATTCGGCCAATCAATATAAAGTAAACCCTGATGCAAACGCAGAGGACCTTATTAAAAAAATGCCTGGTGTAACGGTTGACCAAAAAGGAGCTGTGACCGCACAGGGAGAAACAGTAAAAAAAGTTACCGTGGATGGCCGAGACTTTTTTGGAGATGATGCTACAGCTACCTTAAGAAATCTCCCAAGTGAGGTAATTGATAAAATACAGGTATTTGATAAATTAAGTGACCAGGCGCAACTTACCGGTTTTGATGATGGCAATACATCCAAGTCAATTAATATTGTAACCAAGGCTAGCATGCATAATGGAAATTTTGGAAGAGTGTTTGCTGGTTATGGTACCGATAATAGATATACCGCAGGTGGTAATGTAAGTTTTTTTAATAATGCCAGGAGAATTTCACTAGTTGGCCTTTTTAATAATGTAAACCAGCAAAATTTTTCTTCGCAGGATCTTTTAGGTGTTACCAGTAGCAATAATCGCGGTGGCGGTGGAAATCGTGGCGGTGGGGGAAATGCGGGCGGAGGCGGTGGGAATTTTAGAGGTGGCGGAAACTCTGATAATTTTTTAGTAGGCCAGCAAAATGGAATAAGTAAAACAAATGCTTTTGGTATAAACTATAGCGACCAGTGGAGTAAAAAAGTTGACGTAACGGCAAGTTATTTTTTCAATAACAGTAACACATCCAACAACGAAAGTGTAAACAGGCAAAATTTTATTACTAAAGATTCCAGCCAGTTTTATGATGAAAATACTACTTCCGATGCCTCGGATTATAATAACCGTATAAACTTCAGAATGAATTATAAAATTGATTCGTCTAATTCTTTGCTGGTAACATCAAGCCTTAACTTTCAAAATAATAAATCCAACAGTTCAGTTTCGGGAGTGCAATCTATTGACCCGCAAAATATTTTAAGTAAAACTGAATACGACATAAATAGCAATACTTCCGGCAACAACATAAGCAATGGAGTTTTGTTTCGCCACGCCTTTTCGAAAAGAGGCAGAAGTATTTCGTTCGGTTTCAATACAAATTTTAATGATAGGAACGGGAAAAATTATCTTACTGCTTATAACACTTTTTACAAATTAAATGCTGCTTTAATTGATACCGTTCAGCAACTTTCTGGCCAGCAAACTAATAGTAATAAATATAGTTTCAATCTTGCTTATACTGAGCCTGTAGGAAAAAAAGCTATGTTGCAATTCAATTATAATCCTTCTTTTCAAAATAATCATGCAGACCAGCAGACTTTAAATTTTGATAATGCAAATTCTAAATATTCTATTCTGGATACAAGCCTCAGTAATAAATTTGACAACACTTATAATTCACAAAACGGTGGAATCACCTATCGTATTGGCGACAGGGATAATATGATTTCTGCCGGAGTATCTTATCAATATAGTGAGCTTAAAAGTAACCAGGTTTTTCCGCAGATTACTCAAATTGATAAATCTTTCAGTAATGTACTTGGCAATGCCATGGCGAGATTGAAGCTTTCTTCAAAAAGCAACCTGAGGCTTATTTACAGGTCTTCAGTAACTCCGCCTTCAGTAACTCAGTTGCAAAATGTGATCAATAATTCAAACCAGTTTTATTTTACGACAGGTAATCCTGATTTGAAACAACAATACACAAATAACCTTATTACCCGGTACACTTATACGAATAGTGCTAAGGGCCAAAGCTTTTTTGCAAATCTATTTTTTCAAACTACTAAAGATTATGTGGCTAATGCTGTTTACACAGCCCGGCAGGATTCAATGCTAACTAACACAATATTCCTTTATAAAGGTTCTCAAATATCAAAACCTGTAAACCTTGATGGATATATAAATGCAAGGTCATTTTTTACATTTGGCTTACCTCTGAAATTTATAAAATCAAATCTTAATTTTAATGCAGGCCTTAGCTATTCAAAACTTCCAGGGTTTATAAATAATGTATCAAACACATCGAACAATTATAATTACAACCTGGGTGCCGTGCTGGCAAGTAATGTTAGCCAGTATATCGATTTCACTCTTTCTTATGCGGGCAATATCAACGTGGTAAAAAACACACTTCAACCCAATCTGAATAATAACTATTTCGTACAATCCGCGGGCATCACCGCAAACCTGCTTTCAAAAAAGGGATTGTTTTTACAGAACGATTTATCCAACCAGTATTATAAGGGCTTAACAGATGGATTTAATCAAAATTACTGGCTGTGGAATATTGCAGTTGGCCAAAAGTTCTTAAAGAACCAGGCAGGCGAATTAAAATTATCAGTTTTTGATCTTTTAAAACAAAATAAAAGCATTAACCGTAATGTAACGGAATCGTATATAGAAGATGTGAGAAACCAGGTATTGCAACAATATTTTATGCTAACGTTTTCCTACAAATTAAAGAACTTTGGGAGCAGCAAGGTCAGTTCGTCTACACCTAACCCAATGGAAAGAAGAGGAAACTTTAATGGGTTTTAATTAGCATAAAATAATTTATTTTGAATGAACAGGAACTGATAGAACTGGTAAAAAAAAAAGACAGGATTGCTTTTAAAACACTCGTTGATACCTGGCAGGATATGGTGTATAATACTGCCTTAGGTATTCTCCAAAACGCTGAAGATGCAGAAGATGTTTCCCAGGAAGTGTTTACTCAGGTGTATGAGTCCGTCTCTTCATTTAAGGGTGAATCCAAATTTTCAACGTGGCTCTATCGCATCACAATCACAAAAACAACAGATCACATAAGAAAAAAAAATAGAAAAAAAAGATTTGCTTTCGTTCAAAGCATCTATGGAAAAAATGAAGAACAGATTATAGACCCGCCGGATTTTTTTCACCCGGGTATACATCTTGAAAATAAAGAAAACGGAGCGATTCTTTTTAAAGCGATTGAACAATTATTACCAAATCAGAAAGCAGCTTTTATATTGAGCAAACTGGAAAATTTAAGCTATAAAGAAATTGCTGAAGTTATGAACCTGAGCGAAGCCGCAGTAGATGCATTGCTGCAAAGATCAAAAGATAAATTAAAAAAGATTTTGAAAAATTATTATTTAAAGAATATGGGTTAATTGCTTGTATCATAATGCGGGGTCTCATTGTTGAGCGCAGGTTTTAATTAAAAAAATCGTCTAAATAAAATATGAAAATGGATGAGAATTTTATGGAAAGAAAAATTGAAGATGTTTTGCATAGCATTGACAATATTGAGAAGGTATCTCCACTTCCGTATTTTTTCACCAGGCTTGAGGCCAGGATGTTGAATGAAAAAAATATGTGGAATAAACTGTTTTCATTTTTTGCAAGGCCCGCAATTGCTTTTGCATGCATATGCCTTATAATAATGATCAACCTCGCGGTAATATTCACTTCTATTAATTCCAGGCAATCATATTTACAAACCAATAACGAAGTTGCCGCAGCAGATGAGTATAGCGAGGTTACTTTAGGGTTATACGAACTGGAAAAATAAAAAGCAAAATGGATAATACTAAAAAAAATAAATCACTTATTTCAATTATCATCCTCCTGCTTTTAACTAATGTTGTGATGTTAATTTTTTTTATATTTCTAAACGAACCTGCCGGTAAAGATTTATCAAGCGAAAATCAAGGTCGTTTCTCAAAATCTTTACAAAAAGATGTTGGCTTTACAAAAGAACAACTCGATCAATACCAGGTATTGCGTAAAGCGCAATTAGAAAAAGTGCACCCATTATTTAATGATGTAAGAAATGCAAAATTTGGATTGTATGATCTTCTTTACACGGGGCCTGTTTCAGATTCGGTCATAAATACCAGGGCAGCGTTAATCGGAACAAAACAAAAAGATCTTGACATCCAAATGTTCAGGCATTTTGAAAGGGCCCGCAAAATTTGTACTCAGGAGCAGTTACCAAAATTTGATTCGGCAATAAAAAAATTAATTATAAGAATGACTTCGCGGCCGGGAAAAGGCTCACATGATCATTGAAAAAAGAAAATTTCAACAACTCCGTATTTAACAAAAAAACCATTTTTAAATACTAAACAAATACACTTTACAAATGAAAACAAAGATCATTATGATTGTTGCTTTACTTATTGCAACATCTACAGCTACAAATGCACAGCAAGGCTTTCAAAGAAAGACCGTTGAAGAAAGGGTTCAATCTGCAATGGAAAAAATTTCGGATTCTCTTAAGCTCGATAAATCACAACAGGATAAAACTAGCGCAGTTCTAAATGATTTTTACAAAGCCCAGGATAAAATGAGAGAAGATGCGAGAGCCAGCGGCAACAGGCCAGATCGCAGTGAGTTTGAAAAAATGACGAATGACCGCGATGAAAAACTAAAGGGCATTTTTAATGAAGATCAGTTTAAAAAATTTAAAGATGACGTAGAGCCTTCTTTGCGTCCTCTAAGAAGAAACAATAGCCAAAGTGGCGGAAGTATTTAAGGTTTGGATGATTTAGGGTAAAAAGAGAGGTTTGCCTTTGAGGCAAGCCTTTCTTATTTTATAAAGGTTATCGTGGATAATTTTTTTTCAATAGTTCTCAGTGATTACAGGAACATGTGTTTCGAAAGATATACAGGCTATGCGTCTTAAATATTATAAAAAACTTAGTTTTTATTGGCCTTATATTTCACAGCAGTTATGCATACTAAAATAACTGCAGAGCCAAGAATAATTTTTTCACTTGAATTGCTTTCTGTTTTTGTAAGTTCATCCAAGGGTAATTGTGCCAGGCTGCTGTAACTAACATCAGCCGATATATTCATATTTTCTTCATCATTCAAGGTTATATCCCAATCGCCTGTATCTTTTCCTGTTAATGATGCAAGCATGTTCAATTCTTTTCTCCGGCGCTCTTTCAAATCTCTCAAATACTTTTTTCCTTCTGCACAATTAAAATTGCCTGTTGCAGGATGAGTGATAATATATCTCGCCTGAAAATTTTCGGTATTAGGTGTTACCTGGAAAGAAAGGTCTTGTGGAAATGCGCTGCGGTTATACCTTACATGCAGCCGGGTAAAATACGCAGTGCCACCAGCTTCTCTTCCATTTATATAATCTTCATTATTATTTCCAAGCCACCATACACCTGCAGTTTTAAGATCATTATAATCAGGTGGATTGCTTACACACGGATCACACTTTAAATAGTTTGAAGGGCTGACATCCCATGCATATTCAAGAAAAGCAATTCGCTCATCTTCTCTTTTCCATTGATGCATGAACAAGTTAGTATAAAAATCAGAAAAGTTCTTTTGTACAAATAACGGAATATTTTTTCCGGTTGGCACAGCAACAGTACGGTAGTTGGTTGTTTCAATTCTTCCCTTCCTGGTAAAAGCATATATGATCATATCCTGGTCACCATCCGCATTTGCCATACCCAAGCGAATAGGCAACATAAACTTTGGTGAATTAAATTTAATCTGGATGGGCCTCAGGTTTTCCAACCCTGCTTTTTCCTTTTCTTTAAGATTTACTTTCACCACAAAAAATTTAAGATTGCTTTTGATGTAAGGTTCCAAAACTTCCTCCGCTCCCTTAGGAATTTTATAGCCGTTGTCAGTAAGCCATGTTTTTAATCCTGATGATTCCTTAGCGCTAAGAATCAAAATATCATATTCTCCAACTGTATAACTGGCCTCAACTGTAACGCCCAAAGATTTATTTTTATAAAGTTCACCTTCATCTTTTTTTGATCTGCTTATTGGCGCCATACTGAAAGCTTTATCTTCCATAACTCTCATCTCACACGGATTTTCATCAAAATATTCTACAAGCCTTGGGGCAGAATAATCATTCAGGCGCTGGAAAATATCATTGTCAGTTACTTTAATATCATTTTTCTGCAGGACTACCGGCACCGGCACAACCATTGCAAAATCCTCCACATCCCCTTTAAAATCGTTGTACATTGTAATTACACTTTTGTTTCCATCACGCACAAGAATCACCTGTGAAGTTTTATTTTTTAATGCGCCGTCTGCCTTGCTTACATAGAATCCGCAAAAAGAATACAACATAGTTGAAGCAGCAATGATTGCCAGGATGATTAATAATTTCTTTTTCATAATTTTTATTTTTTTTGTAATAAATTTTATCTAACCTCATCCCAACTCCTTTCCAAAAGAGAGCGGCTTAGAACTTTCAACCATAAAGAGCTTTGTATGTGGAGAAGATTGAGATAAAGCCCATTGAAATTTTTTTGCAATAAATATTTTATCCAGTAATGGCACCAAAGGCGCCGACAATATTAATACCCACACAGGAGCTGCATTTATAAATTTAAATGCAGTTAAGTAAAATGATATTGCACCAATCAGCACTGCCCATATAATTCTTGCTGTTTTATGATCCGGGGCAGTTTTAGGATCGCTGATCATGAAAAAACTAAACAACAATAAACTGCCTGTAGTAATTGATTGTATAAAAAAATCAAGTGGCCAGCCTAAATACAATATCTGTCTTGTGAATAAAAGTAAAATATAGGTTGCAAGAAACGCAATGCTTACATCGAGCTTTTGAACCTTTGTAACTACAATAAAACCGAGACAGCAAACACCAAACATTACAACAATATCATTGCCCCACTGGCCCGGGCTTATCCATGCATTACCCGTTAATAAAATGGTGGCCACAATACCCAGGGCAGACGGATTGAATAAATGTTTTTTGTTGTAACGAAAAATATATTTACCGGCTATTGAAATAAAAGCGGCCAATACACATACATACCAAAGGTTTGTTTTAAGTAACAGGCATAACCCAAACGCTGTGATGAGAGCGCTTTTGGAGCCATTGTAAAATTTGCTCCAAAATCCTGGCGAGGCCACCGAAAAATTATTCTGAATCAATTCAAAAAGAAATTGGGTTGCCAGGCAGGCAGCCGCATAATATAAAAAGCACATTCCCTCATTTGCCCGATGCAGGTAAAGGACTCCATATAATAAAAAGACGGCCTGAAAAACTATCTGGAAATACCGGGCATCTTTAATTCGAAGGAAGGAATGCATAAACTTCTTTTACCCTTAGATGCAAAAGCTTTGGAATTTGCATAAAAGATAAAAAAAAATTTGTATACAGCTGCGATTCGACGGGGAAAGGAACACTCAGGAGAATGGGGTTGCTTGATATAATTATTTTAGAATGATTGATTCGTAATTGCGCTATAGGCACAAAGGCATACCTTGTTCTTGCGCAAACATGAGAGTAATCTGATAGATTACACTGCAAAAACAAAGACTTCGCTTTTTGCAGAGGCTTTAGGTATACGAAGTTTTTCTTCCTTTAATCCCTGAAGATGGAAATTAATGGCATCAAAAATATTCTTCTCAATAATATTCTTTGTTTTGCCTGTAGCAATTACTCCGGGCAGATCCGGAACATAAGCTGAATATCCTGTTTTTGTTTTTTCGTAAACCACTAAATACTTTCTCATTATTTTTTTATTTGTGCCTGCTTTAAAATACTGTTTAAAGTTCCGGGTGCAATTTCATCATTCATTTTATGTGCAGCAATTGTAACTAACCCTTTCTTCGTTTTATGTTTGTATTGTTTATGGCTTCCCTTTTGTCTAACCAAAAACCAATCATCATCTTCAATCATCTTAATTACATCCCTTGCTTTCATTTTCAAATTTACAAAAATTACCAAAAGCGGATTTCAACTCAAAACCCTTCAATACAAAATATGAAATTGAAGAAGATTTTTGAAGTTGATAAACACATAGCCTTCTTCGGATTATTGATTTGTTTTCAAGTATCTATTGTAACTTCATTATGGTAAAATTAATGCAGGATTAATTTTTGTATTCATAAAATATATTATCAAGCCATTGCAATTAAAAATCGCAATTACGAAAAAGATCATTGAACAGTGCAAAAATTGTAGAAGCGAAAATGAAAAGCCTGAAATTGGTAATAACTGTGCCGTCTCATTTGCCCTGATAGATATTTTCCCGGATGTTTATGTTACTAATTATTAAATTTTCCCATTTGGTATTGATCATAAAAAAGACCAAAACCTGAAAATCCCCTTGCCAATAATAGCACAACAATTCATAAAACTATTTGACGGATACCGCATAACTCCTAAACTGCGGTTACTGCTTCCTGATTTGTATTTACAATTGATGTTCCCGATGAAGTGATTGAGCAAATAAATATTGATGAAGTGAGAGAGTTGATTAAAGAACGCACAAATGCTCGTCTCCCAAAAAATAGCTTTTA
The DNA here is from genome assembly GCA_038239385.1 of Chitinophagales bacterium. GTDB lineage: Bacteria > Bacteroidota > Bacteroidia > Chitinophagales > Chitinophagaceae > Ginsengibacter. Next base: position 88,793 of record JBBSEV010000008.1, on the reverse strand, counting down.
GGTTAGCTGTTTTATTAGTGTGTATGTCATCGTTGCGACAATTAAGTGTCTTCAAATCCTATCTCCTTATGATCTAAATGATAAACATTACTAAAGTCGCCAATTATTGATTTTTGATTTTTGAATCTAAGCTTATCCCATTTCAGCGATAATATATCTTCAGCAGAAACTTTTCTGTACATGGGGTGCATCGTTCCCCCGGTAACTCCCGCTGGTTTGGTTGGATCATATTGAAATTGTGGATCAACTAAAGTTCCCCTCGGGTACATGATGCCGGGAACACCTTTGCCCCTGTAATCTATATCAACGGGATGTTCCAAACCAAGTGTGTGCCCATATTCATGAGCAGCAGTTGTGGAACCTGCATATAAATTTTCGAGTTTAAAATAACCGCTGTTACAACCCAGCCCATCTACAAAAGATATATTTCCATGAGCATATTCTTCTATGCGAAAATAATTGTTCCGGGGATCGGTATTATTGTAAATGGCTTCCATATTAATAAACGGCTGCAATTCTGCACTAACGCTAAAGGTTACCATAAACTTTTTTCCTTTTATATAAACCCTTCCTTTTGGCTCATTCCACATTGTTTCTATCTCTTCACGTATTAATGCAGTAAGGTTTTCATCAGCAGCATTCCCGTAGGTGATGATGTGCGAAGTGATACTAATTGTATCATGGTATGGATCTATCTCTGCTTCGCCCATGTATTATTTGAGTTTTAATAATTAAAGATCATTTTTATTTTAATCTTTCCAGAACACCCGTTCAAGAGAAGCTAAAAAAGGGATTACTTTATTACAATATTTACATTTTGCTTTGGCCCGGTTCTCGTCCCATCAATCATTTTAGAAGATTTTCGAAACTAAAAAGTCACTAATACAAGTCCTGGTCACCAGATAAAAATGATCATTAGTTCATATCTATTGCCAATCCTTCTGCAATCAAATTAAATAAATCAATTCGTAAAGCGAGTAGATACAATATAGCGTCGGGTGAAAAACTATAACCCCGCGGGCGGCCTATATTAAGACCCTTTCTATTCAATTCCGCACTTTCCTCAATGTTTAGGTCCGAAATTTTTCTCAGTAATAATTTTACCTCAGGTTGATCATAAAATGATCTCTCAATAATTTCTCCATCTTCACTGCGAATGAAATATGACTTTTCATTTACTCCTATCAATTTGCCCAGGTTTGTATTGCAACCTAAATACAAATGCAGGTATTGATAAATTTTCATGAGGATGATTATTGAATTGTTATTTTTTTGCGGACAATGCTACTTTAATACCAAGCCCTATCAAAATTATACCGGTAATTTTCTCCTGAATCCTCCAGAACTTTTCATTATTTTTTATAAAGTTACTTGTCTTACCGAGGAGGTATGCGACTATGATAAGAATGAAAGTTCCCTGAAGATCGAACCAGAGCCCAAGAGAGAAAAGCTGAACTTTATAAAGTGATGAACCAACCTGAATAAACTGCGGCAGGAATGACAAAAAGAATAATGCCACTTTAGGATTAAGAGCGTTTGTAATAATTCCTTGTTTTAGTAATTTCCATTTATCAACCGGCGGGAACGTGGTGATGTTTTTATTGAAATTTGATTTGGTTATAAGAGCTTTTATACCAAGATAAATTAAATAGCCTGCGCCGAGATATTTAATAAGCTCAAAAAGAAAAGCTGATTTTGCGATTATAATTGACAAGCCAAATACTGCAGCAATGATGTGCACAAAACATCCAATGAACACACCTAAAGCAGATATTATCCCGGCCTTAATTCCCTGAGATATACTTCTCGATGCAACATAGATCATATCATTACCGGGCGTGAGATTGAGCAAGAGAGAAGCAATGAAAAATAAATAGAGGTTCTGAATATGAAACATTTAATTCAGGAAAGGTTGGGTTTTCCCTTGTTAAAAATACTAATCATTTTAATCGTTTTGGGGCTGAAATAAATAAACCCTGTTTCATTAAAGTCCTTTTGAAAAATTGTTTAAAATATTTTTATAAGCGGTATCGAACTTCAAAATACTTTTTAGAACTTTAAGAGAAAACATGCAGCGAAAAAAATTCCTTAAAAAAGTTATTGTCAGTTCAGGTACTCTATTCACTGTACCTGCGATATTGTTAGCTGAATCACATGATATACGCAAACAACTATTAACTGATCAGCTGCCTCCGGATAAAGTAAAGGACTTTGTTATCGCAGGGCACGGCGATCTTGTAAAAGTAAAAGCGATGTTACAGGAAATACCTACTTTATTATATGCTACCTGGGATTGGGGAGGCGGTGATTTTGAAACTGCATTGGAAGGAGCAGGCCATGTAGGTAATAAGGAAATTGCGAATTATCTTATAGCTTCCGGCGCAAGAACTAATTTATTTGTATTAACAATGTTAGGGAAAACCGAAATTGTAAAACCTTACCTTGATGCTTTTCCTGTATATCTCAATGCACGCGGCCCTCATGGATTTACCTTTCTTCATCATGCACAGAAAGGTGGAGATGATTCAAAAGAATTGCTCAAATATTTTCAAAGCAAAGGATTAAAAGAAACAAAAACTCCATTATAATCTCTAAACATTTTTTTTATGAAGAATGCTATCAGTTGGTTTGAGATACCATCAACAGACATTAACAGAGCTCAAAAATTTTATGAAACAATTTTTGGAATCAGTATGCAGCCTATGGACTTGCCCAATATGAAAATGCGCATGTTTCCCCTTGATGATCCAATGAATGGTGTTGGCGGAACCATTGTTGATAGTGGCGCCTTTCACAAGGTTTCAGCAACAGAGGGCCCATTGATATACCTTAATGGCAATCCCGATGTAAAAAATGTTTTGGATAAAGTAGAAGATGCAGGAGGAAAAGTCTTAGTTCCCAAAACAGAAATCTCACCTGAATATGGTTTTATGGCTGTATTCCTGGATACTGAAGGAAACAGGATTGCTTTGCATTCAGTTCCTGAAAAATATTTGTAGTGAAAAATCCATTTGTTTTTAATACAAATTTTTTTGAATAACATACTACAGTTTTACTCCATGACAGAAAGTTGATTTTTATTATTCCCGTCAAAAAAAAAATAAATATGGCATACAATGATAAACTTGCCGATAGAGTAAGAGAAATAATTGCAGCAACAGAAAAAAATATTGAGGAGAAGAAAATGTTTGGAGGATTATGTTTTATGGTAAACGATAAAATGTGCGTGGGTATAAAGCAGGAGAATATTATGGTGCGGATAGACCCGGATAAATTTGATAAAGCATTAGAAATGGATGGATGTATGCCTATGGTACATGGCGGCAAAACAATGAAAGGTTTTTTATTTGTAGATGAGAAGGTGCTTAATACAAAAAAGAAACTGGAGTATTGGATAAAGCTTACCCTCGATTATAATAAAATCGTAAAGGTTTTAAAAAAGAAAATGAAAGGCAGATAAAAAATTTACTACTGCAAGGATACTTCTTTCAAAAGAGCATTGATCCGTTCTGTTAACGTTTCATAATCTGTGTAGCCTCTCGCTACCATATTAAATTTTAATTCACTGGTTTGTATAAACACTGCCGGAAAGCCAGTTACATTTAATTGTTTGCATAAGGCAAATTCATAATGCGCCTGTTCTTTATATTCTTCTTCGTGCAGTTTCCCATAAAAATCTTCAGCGTCAATATTGTATTTTTCAAGAAGCAGCCGGTAGGCTTCGTCATCGGTAAGATCGCGGCCTTCAAAGTGTAAAGCATATTGAAGGTCTGATGCAAAGCTTACTTGCTGCTCGGGAAAATACTCTTTAAAAATGCATAAGGCAATTGCAGGTTTTTCAGAGTTAGGAAACCAGTCACTTTGCTCAGGATGCTTAATATGCCAGAGGTAATCTTCACCAAACTTTGCTCCCGTTATTTCTTCTACTCGCTTATATGCCTCTTCAATATATTTGGCAGTAGCACCAATTGAAACCGGTTCTTCCGGTAAGACCATGCCGCCTGATAACACTTCAAATTCCAGTTTGCTTTTATATTCCGAATGAATTTTCTTCATGACTTCACTAAATCCATAACACCATCCGCAATATGCATCGTAACAATATATTAAAGTTGGATTCATGCCTTGTTTTTTCCTGATACCTAGTTCTTACTACCTGCCGCTTTTCCCAATTCATAAAGGTATCGCTCAATATATTCATCTTTCTTTTTTAGTTTGTATTGCATTATAAAACGAGGATGTGGCAAAGGAACAATCCTTTCGAAAAATTTCATTTCATTATTTAGCCTTGAGAGATACGCAAAGTTTTTACCTTCACCCATACAAAAAGCTATGTTACAGTTAATACCAAATTTCAATTGCTCCCTCAAACTTTGAATCACGAAGTTTTTAACATTGTTTTCCAAAACCCTGTCGTCATAATAATTAAGATTTTTATTATGTTTTGTAAACCCCAGGGGACATATTGAAGAAATATAAAATTGGTTATAGAAAGAATGTGCTCCGCCAAAGCAGGCAATCATTTCATAAATAAAAACAGAACTTAACTCCTGCTTTTTTTGAAAATTACTTTCAATGCCGCAAACCGATTCAAGCCGCAAAGGATCAGTAAAGGGAATGCCGGTTATACCCCCGCCAAATCTTCCGGGGTTAATGCCTAGTATTAAATGCCGGATATTATTGTCGCTATAAAATTTGTTGTAAAATTTCTTGCAGATACGGTAAGTATAGTTGTCTTTAAACGGATTCATCACTTCCACTTCGTTTGGAAGCTCAGTTTTTAAATCAAGGTTTTTAAGAAAAAAAAGAATTTGGGTAGATAAATACATGATGAAGTTCTAACTTAATATCAATGCGCTTCCAACCAGTTTTCACCTACGCCCACCTCTGCATCGGCAGGTACGTAATTCGGCAATAACAAAGCATTTTGCATACATTCAATAATAAGGGGTTTTATTTCTTCCACTTCGCTTTTAAGGGCATCAAAAACAAGTTCATCATGCACCTGCATGATCATTTTCGATTTAAGATTACGCCTTTTAAATTCACTATGAATTTTAATCATAGCCAGCTTTATCATATCGGCAGCGGTACCCTGTATAGGAGAGTTGATGGCATTGCGTTCTGCATAGCCACGTACAGTCCAGTTTGATGAATTAATATCTTTTAACCACCGCTTACGCCCCATCAGCGTTTCAACATATCCGTTAGTTTTGCAAAAGCTAATAGTTGTATCCATATATTTCTGGATATTGGCAAACTCTTTTTTATACGCATCAATGATTTCTTTTGCTTCGGTTCTGCTTACATTAATATTTTCTGCAAGCCCGAAAGCGCTTTGACCATAGATTATTCCAAAGTTTACGCTCTTCGCTTTGTAACGCATTTCTTTGGTTACATCATCTTCTGCTACATTAAAAACTTTGGCAGCAGTGGCAGTATGAATATCTTTCTGTTCCTTAAAAGCAGCGCACATAGCCGGATCACCACTTATGGCTGCAACAATCCTAAGTTCAATTTGTGAATAGTCAGCAGAGATAATTACATGGTCACTGTCTCTTGGAATAAATGCTTTTCGTATTTCTCTTCCTCTTTCAGTTCTTATCGGTATGTTTTGAAGATTAGGATTGTTACTACTTAATCTTCCCGTTACAGCAATTGCCTGTCCATAGCAGGTATGTACACGTTGTGTTTTTTTATTTACGATTTGAGGTAAGGCATCAACATAAGTTGATTTCAGTTTGGTGAGCTCACGGAAGTTTAAAATATCGTCAACAATAGGATATTCTTTTGCAAGCTTTATCAATACATCTTCACCAGTTGAATGCTGGCCACTTTTCGTTTTCCTTCCTTTATCTATCTGAAGCTTTTCAAATAATACTTCGCCTAATTGTTTAGGTGAAGCAAGATTAAATTTTATTCCAGCTTGTTCGAAGACACTTTGCTCGCATCTTGCAGCTTCCTTCTCTAACTCTCCAGAATAAACATTTAAAAAATTCATGTCGATTCTTACGCCTTCATATTCCATATCTGTCAGCACTTTGACTAACGGCGTTTCTACTTCATTAAAAACTTTCTCAACCTGTTTTGTTTTTAAATGCGGAACAAAAATATTTTTTAATTGTCTTGTTATATCAGCGTCTTCAACTGCATATTCCTTTACTTTTTCCACTTCCACATCACGCATAGTGCCTTGTGTTTTCCCTTTTTTTCCAATCAACTCTGTTATAGAAACGGGAAGGTAACCAAGGTATTGAGCGCTCAGCAAATCCATATTGCGTCTGCCTTCGCTTTCAATTACATAGTGAGCAAGCATGGTGTCAAATACTTTTCCCTTCAGTTCAAAGCCATACCATTTAAGTACAAGCAGGTCATATTTTATATTTTGCCCAATCCATATTTTTGATTCATCATTAAACAATTCTTTAAAATGATTGAGTGTATGAATCACTGCTTCTTCATCTGCAGGACAAGGAACATAATAACCTTCGGCATCATTGAATGAAAAACTTAGACCGACAAGCTCTGCTTCGTTTGCATCTACATGTGTTGTTTCTGTATCAAATGAAATTTCATTTTGCGCAAATAATTTTTGTATTAAATCATTAATGGCTTCGTCGCCTTCAACCAGATAATAATTGTGTGGAGTGTTATTGATATTCTTATCTGCTGCAAGGCCCGCTTTTTCTTCAATGGGCTTTTCTTCTTCTGCTTTTGGAATCGGTATTTCCATTGCATTGCCAAACAAATCAGTTTGTATCACTTGCTTCTCAACAACAAACACATTGTATTCATCACCTAAAATTCTTTTACCTAAAGTTTTAAATTCAAACTCTGCAAAAAGATCTTTCAGCACTTCTGTATTGTAAGCTTTTACCCTGAAATCTTCTTCATGAAATTTGCAGGGCACATTTGTTATAATTGTTGCCAGTTTCTTGCTCATAATAGCAGCTTCTTTTCCGGCTCTTATCTTTTCACCCAGGGAACCTTTTATATTTTCTGCATCTGCCAACACATTTTCAACTGATTCATATTGCGCTAATAATTTGGCTGCTGTTTTTTCACCGATACCTGCAATACCCGGGATATTATCAACGGCATCGCCCATCAAACCAAGTATATCAATTACCTGGCTTACATTTTTTATCCCCCATTTATCGCACACCTCTTTTGGCCCCATTATCTCAAATTTGCCGCCCTGGTAGCCGGGTTTATAAATTTTTATTTTATCAGTAACAAGTTGACCAAAATCTTTATCAGGAGTCACCATGTAAACTTCATAGCCTTCTTTCTCTGCCTGCTGCGCAAGCCCTCCAATCAAATCATCGGCTTCATAACCATCACATTCAACGACGGGTAAATTAAAACCCTCGATTATTTTTTTTATATCAGGGATTGAGATTAATAAATCTTCCGGCACTTCCTGCCTGTTTGCCTTGTATGCTTCAAAATCTGTATGCCTTTCAGTAGGCGCCCATGTATCAAATGCGACTGCAAGATGGGTGGGTTTTTCTTTGCTTAATAAATCGAATAGAGTATTGGTAAAGCCAAATTGCGCATTAGTATTTTTCCCTTTGGTGGTAATTATCGGGGTGCGTATAAGAGCATAATAAGCCCTGTAAATAAGCGCCATTGCATCAAGCAGAAATAACTTTTTTTCCATTGGGTAAAAGTAATTTTTGATTTTAAACTTAAATGCTAAATGCCATTAAATATATCAGCTGGTTTTCTCTAAAATCTTGTTCCCAAATAATGCGGAAGCATGGCTCTCCATGTAGGCCAATCGTGTTTCATATCGGTTCCCCAAATATCCAGTTCATAGTTAATTCCCTTGTCGTACAGCACTTTTGCAAACCTACCCGCCGCTCCGGGATCTTCATAATCGCCACTACCGGAAAGTATATGTATGTGATGGCTTCTGCGGATATTATTTAAATACCATTCGTCTGTGAGGCCGGGTAAATAATTTTCGGGCGAATTGAAATACACCTGGTCGTCATTGAATCCCTTGGTGTATTCATGAAGGTCGTAAACACCGCTCATGGCAATTACGCCATTAATAAGATCAGGTCGTTTTAAAAATAAATTCATACTATGCAGGGCGCCAAAGCTGGCCCCGCTAATAATGATGGGCGTGTCGTAAGAGGTATTGTTTTTAATGAAAGGAATTACTTCGTCAAAAACATATTTATTGAATTGGTTGTGCCGGATTGCTTTGTGCTCACCCTGCATATTATTATTTAGCCAGCTTTCTGTATTGATGCTGTTTATAGAAAATACTTTCACCTTGCCCGAATCAATAAAGGGCGCTATAGAATCTATCAATTGAAAACGTTCATACTCCAGGTAATCTGCAGCAGCCGTTGGCACCAATAAAAGTGCAAAGCCATAATCTCCATAAGTTACAATAGGCATGTCTTTATCAAGGGATGGACTGTACCATGAAGTAGTTTCTCTTTTCATAACAAGATTTTATTAATTGATTGGCACAAAATAAAGAAATCCGGCCAGAATGGAATTGCCAATGATTGCAGAAGACTAAAAATTAAAAGAGGTCTACTTTCATACCACCTTAAATGCAGATGCCCGTTATAGAAGTATATTTTCTTCCTTTTCAAAAAACATTTAGTGAAAACATCGAAAACATTTTTCGTTTTTTCAAATTTCAAGTTTCAAAATAACCTGGCCCGGCAGCTTTATGATTTTTTACTTAGCAAGTGCATTGCACTAAGAGCTATTGACAAAAAATAATAATTCAAAAAACCAATTAGTATTTATCGATTAGGAAGAGAAATCATTCTATTACAATTTCACATAAAAGACATTATACAAATTAATTACTTTAACTTTTTTATGAAAAGGATACTTGTCAGCTTGTTTTGTTTTTTTACAATGATAGCAGAAACCAAGGCACAACTTGACACTGCAAAACCAATCCCTGTTAAATCCGGCTATGACCTGCTGCTGAAAAAAGCACGCAACCAAAAAACCATTGCATGGGTTTTCCTGGGAGGAGGTATAGGATTGGCCATTACCGGCGCAGTTATAGGCACAAACGTCGTAGATAATGTTGGATCGCAATCTATAGATAAGCTTGGCGCTAGCTTGCAAACGGGTTCGGTGCTGCTTTTGGCTGGCGGTGTATGTATGGCGTCAAGCATTCCATTTTTTATTTCATCGGGTAAGAATAGAAGAAAAGCAAGTGTGGTGCTAAAAAATGAATCAACTTTTCTTTTACAGCAACTTCATTATAAGGGTAATTTTCTTGCGGTGGGTATCCATGTTAATCTTTAGTACTATTTATAGCTTATTTACCCCTATTGACACTATTTCAATCCTTTAATTAACACCTTGAAATTATTGCACTCAGCCTCTCAACCTGCAAGGAAGCGGGACATTTATTTATTCAAATTAAAAAAGGAGACTAAAATGAAAAAGTTATTTCCACTTCGGCATTCTAAATTTTTATACTTTAAGAATGTACGACTGTTGATTCTTGTATTTACAATTGCTGTACTCATTACCGGCTGTAAGAAAGATTATTCTCCCCCGTGTAATGATCATGATACAGGTCACGGTAAGTTAAAAGTTATTGTTGTACATAAGGGCGGCTCAATACAAGCAGCCGTTGATGCCGCCAACCCTGGAGCAACCATACTAATAGAATCAGGCACCTATAGTGAAGCTGTTAAGGTAGATAAACCAGGAATCAGCTTGATTGGATTAGCATGCTTTGCGGGTGATAAAGTTATTATTCAGAATCCGGGAGACGAGGATAATGGAATTTCAGTTACAGATAACGGAGACGGCTTCGTATTAAAGAATGTAACTGTCCAAAACTTTGAAGAGAACGGAGTTTTCATGATCCATGTGGATAGGTTCGTGCTATCGCATGTAATTACCATAAATAATGGCGAGTATGGGTTGTTCCCTCTTTTTTGCAAAGATGGACTTATTGAGTATTGCTCTGCTACCGGCCATACGGATACCGGGATTTACGTGGGCCAGTCTGATAGTGTGGCTGTTCAGTTTAACGAAGCTTTTGCCAATGTAAACGGAATTGAAATTGAAAACTGTTCTAATGTTGCCGTATTGAAAAATCATTCCTATGATAATGTGTCAGGGATATTATTGGTTTTATTACCCGGACTTACTATTAAAACATCTTCAAATGTTTTAGTGGCCGACAACAATATTGAGAAGAACAATCATGTAAATTTTGCTAACCCTAACGGTGGCTTTGAAGCTTTTGTTCCAAGCGGTGCAGGTATTCTTTTAGTGGGTGTTGATAACGCTGTTATAAAAAATAATAAAATCACCAACAATAATTTTACAGGCATAGCAACTGTAAGCACTATTATTTTGGGTGCCCTTGCCGGTCTTCCGCCGGAAGCTTTTGCTGATATTGAACCAAATGTTGATGGGGCAAAAATTATAAACAATACACTGGTAAATAACGGCACTGCTCCTCCTCCCGGACTACCCTTGCCAGGCGTTGATCTCTTGTGGGATGGTAATGGAACAAATGATTGCTGGAAGAATAATGTTTACATTACTTCGTATCCTTCTCCTTTACCGGTTTGCAATTAGTTCTAAAAAAAACGGTGCTTTCAAAGGCACCGTTTTTTTTGTTTAAAAACATTCAAAAAATAATATGAAAATCTATAACGTTATCATATCTGCATGTTGTATGTTTTTAATTTGCTCTTGTAGAAAAGATTCTGGGAGCAATAACAATTCTAAAGATCAGTTTACTTTTGAATACAACGGAATTGTTTATAATAAAACGGTAACCAATAATGTTACCAATGCAGCAGCTATAAATACAAATGGGGGTCCCGGAATTTTTATTGATATGCCTTCGGTTTTTGGAGGCAGAATATTTTTCATAAGAAATGGATGTGCCTACCTTGAAACAGGGAGTGATGTGATTAATGTAACTGAACCGAACTGCCAGTTATCAATTCAGGATAATTTTAGTAATCCCCAGCCAACTGATTCTGTCAAGGTTTATATCTATCAATCAGGTACTTTAAATATTTCGTTCTCGGATTGTAAAGTGAAGTCAAGCACTGATCCCTGGACGGGAGCAACGCATCAATACCAGCTTTGTCGGGCAAAAGGGACCTTTGAACTAACTCTAATAAATAAAAATCAACAACAAATAAAAATTACAAATGGAAAGGTGGATCAAACTATTCAGTTCTGATAAATGATTTCCATATTCATCTTTTAAAGTATTCTTAAAACTACTTCATTATGAAAATATCACTTCTTTTTATTGCCCTTTGTTTCATCCAGCATGCAGACGCCCAGAAAAAAACTTTTATGCGTGTATATCAAAGCGGTAAATTAAAAACTGTCCGTGGTTTTTACGCAGGAGTTACAGATTCAGCAATAATCATTTTTAGCCACAACCAAAATGACACTATTTTTTATTCCGGCATTCAGGAAATAAGAACAAGGCGAAGCGGTGGTCACAACATTCTCGTTGGTGTTGTTTCAGGTTTTGTCGCCGGAACTATCACAGGCCTTGCGACTTATAAAAAGCCTGCTCCCCAACCTCCCCCTGATCCAAATTGTACATTTTGCCCGCTTTTCAATTACGATTTTTCATTAACGCAAGGAGAGGCGGCCACTCTGGGTGGTTTTTTAGGAAGTATTGGAGGGCTAGCAACAGGCGGAATAATTAGTTTGGCAAGTAAAAAAATTACATTCCCGGTTGCAGGTAATTTTACAAACTGGCTATCACTCAGAAAAATATTGGAAACTCAACCTGCATACAATTTTAAATAAAGCGATTTAAAATACTTTTGAGCAAAACAAAGCAATTTTAAGGAACTCATAATTTTTTCCGTAGCCTCTCTTTCACCTCACCAAACCATTCATCTTTTAAAATACTCAGCACAATACTGTCTCTTCTTCTTCCTGCTTCACGTGTGGGCATATTGCTGCGCAAAATTCCATCTACTTTACAGCCGATAGATTTCATGGCCGCAATACTTCTTTCATTATTGTTATTAGCTCTTAGCTCAAATCTTTCCATACCAATTTGCTCAAATGCAAAGGTGAGAAGCAGGTATTTACAATGTTTATTTAAACCCGTTCCCTGGAATTTTTTTCCATACCAGGTGTAGCCGAGCTGCAATGTTTGTAAATCATTTTGTATATCATAAAACCTTGTGCTGCCTGCATATTCATTACTGCTCTTATCAAAAACAATAAAAGGATATTCTTTGCATTCTTCTCTTGCCTTTAAAGTAATGTTCATATAGTTCTGCAGGCCTTCCTCACCTTCTGCTCCTACCAATGAATATTTCCAAAGGCCTTGCTCATGTAAGGCGAATGGCAACAGGTGAATGTAATCGACCTGTTGCAGAGGGCGCAACAGCACACGATCATCTTGAAGTATATATTCTTTACTGCAATCAAATTTCTCCGGCATAGTATAGTTTATTTTTATTGGTTTAATTAAAGATAACAAGGTTAATAATTAATTAATTTAGAAGCACATTAATTACATAAAAATAAATCAACCTCATGGCTTCATCTTATTGCGACGTGGTAAGTACAATGGATAAAAATAACGTACATCGTGTGTATCATGATACCGCTTATGGATTTCCTATAGATAATGATGATGAACTTTTTGAGCGGCTGGTGCTGGAGATAAACCAGGCAGGCCTTAGCTGGTCCACCATTTTAAACAAGCAGCAAAACTTTAAGAAAGCCTACAAGAATTTCAACATAAAGAAAGTTGCAGGCTTCAATGAAAAAGATGTTGAAAGATTACTGAATGATGCAGGCATTATCCGCAACCGCTTAAAAATAAATGCCGCGATAGAGAATGCAAAAACAATCTTACAAATTCAAAAAGAATATGGTTCTTTTAAAAAATGGATAGAACATCATCATCCAAAAACAAAAGAAGAATGGGTAAAGCTTTTTAAAGCCACTTTCAGGTTTACCGGTGGTGAAATTGTCAATGAATTTTTGATGAGCACAGGATACTTAGCAGGAGCACATATTGAAAGTTGCCCAGTGTATAAAAAGATGGTGAAGGCGAGGCCGGCGTATTTGAAGAAGTAATTTGTAAAATAAAAATAGGATAATTTCTTTTTGAGATTAATTCTTAATTTCTTTTATCGCTGCATATTTTGCGATCTGTGCTGCCATTGTTTTAGCTTCCTTACTGGTTTGCTTTGATCTGTATTTTTGCATCAATTGGACACGGGTTGTTTTGGCATCTTTTTCCTGCTCTTTGGCCAGCACTGTAAGTGTTGCATAGGGCGGTAATAAAATTCCAATGGCGTTGAAAAAATTTGATATAATACCAATCAGTTGTTCACCCCCATCTGAATCGCCTGTGATTACTATACCACCAACTTTTCCATGAAGCCTTGATTTTTTACCACCTAAAATTTCATCATGCAAATTATCCAGACGCTCAATTACTTTTTGCATTTCAGAAGAATGCGAGCCCCACCAGATAGGCGTAGCAAAAATGATAATGTCAGCATTTAGTATTTTCTTTAAAATGCCGGGCCATTCATCACCTTCGCCCATATCATTATAAGTGCCGGGCAGTATGTTATAATCAACCAGCTTTATTATTTCAACATCTATATGTTTTGCTTTTAAATGCGTTGATAAAAATTCAGCAAGTGTTTGCGTATTTGATAAGCTTTGTTTTTTTAAAGTAGCGAGCAGAATGATTGCTTTCATATAAATTATTTGGTCGATTGAATCAAAACAAATACCACATTTATAAGTATACAGCGACAAAAATTAAAATTCTTACTGAGTAAAATTATGACTATAGTTATGAACAGGCTGGAAACCAGGGTGCAAAAGGATCGTGTAACATTTAAGACTGTTGATCAGTAGAAAAAGTTTTCGATATATCACGAAAAGTTTATAATTATATCAGAAAAAAAATATTTCAACAGGTATCCTAAATACTTTAGGCAACACTATTTGGAAAGTTCTTACTTTTAGAAAACTATTTCTTTCCCGGATAAATATCATAAACTCTCTCACGATAAAAGCTTCTATATGAAAAAAGACATTAATCAAAATGTTTCAACAAAAGGAATTGAAAACGAAATTTCCGAAAACATTCCTTTAAAAAATTCGCAGATGTCCCGGCGGAAATTTGTGGAGTTGACTGCAGCCACTGCCGCAGCTTTCACCATTGTGCCAAGGCACGTACTTGGTGGAAAAAACTATGTTGCCCCGAGCGATAAAATTACATTGGCCTATATAGGCGTAGGCACACAAGGCATAAGAGAGCTATTGCCTTTGCTCGCTCAACCACAGATACAGGTAGTTGCCGTTTGCGATCCCAATAAAGAAGCAATTGGGTATAAAGACTGGGGAACAACTTATTTGAGAGATGAAATTCGTAAAGCCATTAATGATCAAAACTGGACTCCCGGTGGAGACGGTATTATTCCCGGCGGTAGAGATAATGGAAAATCTATCGTTGACAGTTTTTATGCAAACGTTCACCCCGAACAAAAATATAAAGGTTGCAAAGCCTATGCAGATATACGTGAGTTGTTGGAAAAAGAAAAAGATGTTGACGCAGTTAAAATAATGACCCCTGATCACCTGCATGGTATTCTTTGTATGGCAGCGATAAAAAGAGGTAAGCATGTGCTCGTGCATAAACCACTGTCTAACCGGTTGATGGAAGGAAAGAAAGTAATTGAAATGGCGAGGAACAGTAAAGTAATCACCCATTTGATTCCGTGGGATTCAAATGGCTCCATGGAAACCGTGATGGCATGGATAAATGCAGGTGCTATCGGCACACTTACAGAAGTTCATAACTGGACTAACCGTCCCGTATGGCCGCAATATCCTGAGCTTCCAACAGATAAGCCACCTGTTCCAAATGGATTCGATTGGGATTTATGGCTTGGCCCGGAAGCAGACCGTCCTTACCATCCCAACTATACTAATATGGTGTTCAGGGGCTGGTACGATTTCGGCGGAGGCTCTATGGCTGATATGGGCCATTACAGCCTTTGGACAGTTTTTAATGCATTACAACTAACATCGCCGATAAGTATCGAACCCCATCGCAGCCATGTTTGCGATTTTAATGGTGCTGTTCCGTTCCGGGTCAATAATGATTTTTCATTCCCAATGGCCAGCACTGTACGTTTTAAATATCCTGCAAATGGCAACAGGCCGGCAGTGGATCTGTGCTGGTACGATGGAGGCATGCGGCCACCAATACCTGTTGAACTAGTGATGAACAATAAAGAATTACCGCAGGAAGGAATGATGTTTGTTGGTGATAAGGGTAAGATACTCGCAGGCTTTAATGTGCAGGATCCACAGATTATTTCCGGTAAAAAGATGGATAATCCTGCCAATGTAAATACGGATAAACGGAGCCAGGTGCAACAAACTTCTGAAGCCTTACCATTGTTTGTTGATGCGTGTAAAACAGGGAAACAATATCCGGGTAATTTTGCTGAAGCGGAAGCGATAACAGAAGCGGTAAATTTATATGCAGTAGCATTAAGATCAAATAAGCTGTTACAATATGATGCCGCAAATAAGAAGATCACCAATGCATCTGACGCAAACAAATATTTAAACCGTGAATACAGGGCTGGATGGGATCCCGCAAATATATAACCCCTACTTATCATGAAACAAATTAACCGGAGGGCATTTATTGGAAAAACTACCATGGGCTTAGGCGCCGCTTTTGCTTTATCACAATTACCAAAGCAACTGCTTGCACAGGCATCAGCATCCGACATTCCACTTGGGTTTCAAACATGGGTTGTAAAAGATATGCTCGGCAAAGATTTTGCCGGAACATTAAAAATGGTTTCCGCCCAGGGTTACCAGCTTGTAGAAATGTGTTCTCCGCAAGGCTATAAAGATATTGGATTTGGACCGCTGGCAAATATGAAAACTTCGGACATGCACAGCATCATTAATGATGCGGGCCTTAGCTGCCCAAGCTGCCACTTTGGTTCTGGTGAACTTTTTGATAAACTTGATGCCACTATTGAATTTGCACACCAGTTAGGGCTTACACAAATGATATGCTCCACGTTCTGGTTACCAAAAGAAGCTAAATTAAATGATTATCTCGCTGCTGCTGATAAACTAAACATCGCCGCTGACAAAATAAAAAAGGCCGGTATGCAAGCCGGTTTCCACAATCATGAATTTGAATTTGCAATGCTGGATGGTAAACTTATCTACGATGCATTAATGGGCCGTTTTGATCCTGACCTTGTTAAAATGCAATTCCAAACAGAAGTCATCAATCTTGGTTATAAAGCCTCCACCTACTTTACAAAATACCCGGGAAGATTTATTTCAGCGCACTTATCAGACTGGACCGCTGATAAAAAAGAAGTGCCAGTTGGCCGGGGTGTTATTGACTGGAAGGAATTTTTTGCCGCCGCCAAAACCGGTGGAGTGAAAAACTTTTTTGTAGAAATGGAACCTGGTACGTTTAGAGATAGTGCGGCGTATATTCATGGACTGAAGGTTGGCTAAGGATGCATTGACTTTGTTCCTCAAAACACTTTTTATTGTTATATATCATTTCGTAATGTTTAGTTCATATTTACGATGAGCAGGTTTACATCATTCATTTCAAAACTATTTGGTAAAGTATTCGAAAGTTTTTGGTTAGAGTCTATTTAGTATCTACATTGTTATATAAAATTTTAAACAATGAAAAAACTATTTGCAATTTTAATTCTTGTAATGAGCATTGGACTTACTACAAAAGCCCAGGATAGTAAGGACAAAGTAAAAAAGACTTCCACACCTGTTCAAAAAGTGCATAACACTTTCAGCAAGCATAAGAAGCATAACGGGTATAAAGTCAAGCATGAAAAAAATGGGGTAATGCATAAGCATAAAGTAAATACCCAGACAGGAGAAGTTAAAAATAAAATTGATAAGTAATCAATTTAGCGCGTGATACCGATCACGTAGTTCAAGATTAAATATTTTGCAAGTCAGGAAAGTTTTGTCACTTCCCTGGCTTTTTTATTTATTCTCTTCATTGTGGGAAAATGGTTCAGCCAGGCAAGTAAATAAATTATGTTTTAAAATAGATTCCCATTTTGCCATTATAGTTTAAAAGAACCCCAACATAGTATATATATCCTAAATTAAACGTGGTGCTTGCATCTGGAGAAAAAAAGCTTTACCTTTGTTTCAACTTACACACAACCTCCTTTCCCGTTTCCTTTTGAATTATCATTCCTGTTTATTAATTTCATTTATCAACTCCATCCTCTGAATTATTAATTTCGTACCTTCTGGTATATTTCCATATTTCATGCAAAACTGTTATTAAGGTTTCACCTCAAAAAACATTTGACATGGAAAATATTTACTCAGCGTATGTAAGAACAGTTAACGGCAATCCCTATTTTTTCGTAAAAAAATTCCAGGTGTTCCCGGAATATAAAGATCTTCCACCTATTCTTGACACATACGGAATGCACACTGACTTCGCGAAAGCTTGTAAAATTGCAATGATTTCAGATAAGCTAATACAACAGCAATTAATAAATGAACTGCCCGCTAACTATGCGCCAGTAAGAGCGAAGAAAGCGCAATCAGCAAAAGCTAAGATATATAATTTAAGGCCACGTCAAATAAATTTCCCTTCAATATTTAAACTGGACTGGCTAACAAAAATTTCATAGTAGTAGACCAGGAAAAAGATTATACACCTGATATTATAATCAAAAAGGAAGGTTTTGAAAATCTTCCTTTTTTGTTCCCACAACTATACGCTACTTCATTCCTTCCAGTTCCTTTTGCATCCTAAACATTTCATCACGCAGCCTTGCTGCTTCCATGAAGTCAAGATCACGGGCAGCTTTTTCCATCTGGCGCTTGACGTGAGCTATTGTTTTTTCAATTTGAGGGATGGTTTTTTTTGCGGTAAGGTATTCTCCCTGTTCTTCGGCAGCTATAGTTATGAGGTCATCAGCAGCATAAGGAGATGCAGTACTGCCTTTAATATCCAGCACAGAAGTCTGACCCATTATTTGTTCAATGGATTTTCTAATAGTTGTGGGTGTTATGTTGTGTTCAATATTATAAGCAACCTGTTTTTCCCTCCGGCGTGTCGTTTCATCTATTGCCTTTTGCATGCTTTCTGTCATAACATCCGCATAAAAAATTACGAGACCTTCAACATTACGGGCAGCCCTGCCCGCAGTTTGGGTAAGCGATCTTTCATTTCGCAAAAAACCTTCTTTATCTGCATCTAAAATAGCCACTAAAGAAACTTCAGGAAGGTCAAGGCCCTCACGTAAAAGATTTACCCCAACTAATACATCTATTTCTCCAAGACGCAACTCTCTCAAAATTTCTATGCGGTCTAATGTATGGACTTCGCTGTGTATATACTTTGATTTGATATTGATACGGTGCAGGTATTTATCCATTTCCTCTGCCATACGCTTGGTTAACGTGGTTACTAACACCCGGTCACCCTTTGTGACTCTTTTATCAATCTCATCGAGCAGGTCATCAATTTGGTTTACAGATGGGCGTATTTCAATTGGAGGATCCAATAAACCGGTAGGCCTTACAACCTGCTCCACTACTACGCCCCCTGTTCTTTCTAATTCAAAGTCGCCCGGGGTAGCGCTTACATAAATAGTTTGGTTGAGCATGCTCTCAAATTCATTAAAATTGAGCGGCCGGTTATCTAACGCCGAGGGTAAACGAAACCCATAATCAACTAAAATTAATTTCCTTGACCGGTCACCTCCATACATTCCACTTACTTGTGGAATCGTCTGGTGGCTTTCATCAATCACACATAAAAAATCATTTGGAAAATAATCTAATAAACAGAAAGGACGGGTGCCTGGTTCTCTTCTGTCAAAAAACCTTGAATAGTTTTCAACGCCATTGCAATACCCAAGCTCACGAATCATCTCAACATCATAATTCACCCGCTCTGATATTCTTTGTGCTTCTATGTATTTTCCTATGCTCTTAAAATAGTCAGTTTGCCTGGCAGCTTCATCCTGTATTTCGTAAAGTATTTGTTGCAATTTATCTTTTGGCGCTATATATAAATTTGCCGGAAATATAGCCGCGTCATACACTTTAGTAATTCTTTTGCCGGTACTGAGTTCAAGCGTTTCAATGCTTTCGATTTCATCGCCAAAAAAAGTGATTCGGTAACCGTTATCCATGTAAGGAAGATTGATATCAACGGTGTCTCCTTTTACCCTGAAAGTGCCTCTGGCAAAATCGCCCTGTGTTCTTGAATAGAGGCCATTGACCAACGAATGAAGAAATCCTTGCCTGCTAATTGTTTGTCCCTCCTTTATCCTTACAACACCTTCAGCAAAGTCCTTAGGATTACCAATTCCATAAATGCAGCTTACACTCGCAACAACAATTATATCTCTTCTGCCGGTTAGTAACTGGGAGGTAGCTGCCAGTCTTAATTTATCAAGTTCTTCATTTATGCTAAGGTCTTTCTCTATATATACATCGCTTACAGGCATGTACGCCTCAGGCTGGTAATAATCATAATAAGAAACAAAATACCCTACTGAGTTATCCGGAAAAAATTGCCTGAACTCTCCATATAATTGTGCAACCAATGTTTTATTATGAGTAAGGACCAATGTAGGCCGCTGTACATTTTGAATTACGTTGGCCATGGTAAAAGTCTTACCACTGCCGGTAACACCAAGCAGAGTTTGGTATTTCTCTCCTTCTAAAATTCCCCTGGTTAATTGTTCAATGGCCTGGGGCTGATCGCCTGCTGGTCTATATGATGAGTTAAGTTGGAATGGCATAGGGATATGCAATTTACATCTGAAAGAGGAAATGGAAAGTTATGATAGCTATGTAAATTTTAATTAGAAATTATTAACTGACTACTTATTTGTTGCCGATAAATTATTTAAATAGTCAGCAAGCTTATAGATAGCTTTCGCATCTACCTTAATTTGATCCTGGGCCTCTTGCCATTTTCTTTGTTCAATGGCTTCGCGGATACCAGGCATTGTTTTTACACCATACCCTGTATAAAAACCCGGCGCATACAAAGTATGTTTGTACCAGCCCCTTCGTGGCAAGCCTGTTTCATTCAGTAATTGTTGTTCGGCCTGGTAAAGTGACTGGTTAAAAGAAGCGCTTACATTATTACTCTTAATTTTATTTTGAAAAATTGATTGTAAACTATCCGTGCTTTTTTTCAAAGCTTCCAACGCGTTTTGCAATGGAGAAAAATCAAGATAAGGCACTTCACTTTTTACTATGGGGTTGATTAATTTTTTTGTTGGGTCTTCGCCCAGGTTATAGCCACCCGATTTAATAATTTGATTTTCTACTTCAGTAGTTTCTTTTGTTTTTTGTAAAAGACTAACAAGGTCTTTTGAATATTCATCAATCGTTTTATACAAATGGGTAAAATCAAATGGCAATACATCCGCATTAGCCATCCTTAAAACTGTGTGGCCTGCTGTCTCTGCGAGGGCAACTCCGTAACTAAAACCAGGATCTTTGAATTTTACATACAAATCATAAGAATCGTAGATAGAATGGTATTCGCCTCCCTGGTCCTCACCGCCATAGCCAATGTTTAATGCAGGAATACCGGCATGCTGAATAAAAGAAGAATAATCTGAACCAGAACCCATCGCATCAAGTTTCAATTCTTTTTCATCCAATATTTTTTTCTTTGCTTCAGTACTATTTGCTGTTATTGCCCTGCCCGCTTTTCTTCTTTCAAAAACACTCACATTTGTTTGCGGGTCAATAACCTGTTTTGCAATTTCGTCCATCAACGGCTCGAGCGCATGCGAGCCTTCCGCATATAAAAAACCCCTGCCATTATCATCGGAATTTATATAAACAACTGCCTTTTGCTGCAACTCTTTTTCATGCTCTTCCACCCATTCAGTAGAGCCAAGCAACCCAGGTTCTTCACCATCCCATGCGCAATAAACCAAAGTGCGATCGGGTTTCCAGCCTGTGCTTAACATATTGCCGATCGATTTCGCCTCTTCTAGCAGTGCCGCCTGGCCACTGATAGGATCATTAGCGCCGTTTACCCAAGCATCATGATGGTTACCGCGTATAATCCATTCATCAGGGTATTTTGCGCCTTGTATTTTTGCAATTACATCATAGCAGGAAACGATATCCCAACTGAAGGCAACTTTCAAATGGACTTTCGTTTTACCTGGACCAATATGATATGCAAAAGGCAAACCTCCATGCCAGTCATTTGGCGCTACTGGGCCGTCAAGGGCTTCAAGCAATGGAGTGGCATCATGATAACTTATGGGCAACACAGGGATTTTTAAAAGATTAGGCGCCTTCAACCTGTCTAATCTTTTTGCATCTTCCATAGCGCCTACCCCAGGGGTTAATGGATCGCCGGGATAAATTACCATATCCATTATCGAACCCCTTTGAACACCGTACTCATTTTTAAATGCTCCTTTGGGATAAACATCTCCGGCAAAATATCCATCATCCATCGGGTCGCTATAAATAATGCAGCCAATAGCACCATGTTCCTGGGCTACTTTTGGCTTTATGCCCCGCCAGCTATGGCCGTATTTTGCAATAACAATTTTACCTTTTACATCAATACCCATTTTATCCAGCGTTTCATAATCTTGCGGTAAGCCATAGTTTACAAATACCAATTCCGCAGTTACATCACCATCCGCACTCCATGCATTGTAGGTTGGTAACTGATCCTGCTGCCCGGACGTTGCATCTTCTTTTAAAGCAGGTTCTTTCAGTAATGCTTTATATGTCGTTGGCGAAGTCATTTCAAGCAATCTCATTTTTGGCGTTGGAAACAATACATGAAAAGTTTCAATCTGTGCATCCCAGCCCCACTTTTTATAAAGGCCAAGAATATACTCAGCATTTTCTTTACCGGCCGGGGAGCCTACAGCGTGTGGTTTTGCGGAAAGCCTTTTAATACTTTCACCGATATTTTCTTTGCTTAAATTTTTATCAAACGAAGATTCAAAGCTAAGTTGCTTCTCAACATTTTTTTCATAGAAGCCGGTAATATTTTTTGTTTGGGCAAATAAAAATTGGGTAATAAAAAAAAATAGGAGTGTAGTGAACAGTTTAATCATCATGTAAATTTTATTTGTAAAAATTGAAATCTTTATATTTTGTTTACTATAAGAATTTATACTCAAACCAGGAAGGGTTTTTAGTCTTCACCTATTTAAAAAATTCGGGATGCATTTTATTCCATTGTGTAGCATCCTGGTAAACTTTTGCGATAGCAAGCAATGTTGCTTCATCATATAATTTCCCTACCAATGTTATACTAGTTGGTGAATGATTTTTATCAAACCCCGTAGGCATACTTATAGCCGGGTGGCCGGTTAAGTTAGTTATGGCTGCCTGGTTGCCAACCCATGTGGGACAAATGATGGCATCATATTTTTCTACAACTTCATTTACTTTTTGAATAAGCTGGTAACGGTGCCTGTTAGCATTTATATATTCAACTGCCGGAATAAATCTCGCTGCACGAAAATAGTTGGGCCATTCACCTTTACCCTGCCTCGTCATTTTATCGTCAAGCCCAGTTCTTGTAAAGCCATCGAATGCTGCAGCGCTTTCAGCGCCAATGATAATACCAATAATATCAAAATTGTAAATGCCTGAATCAGGAAAATCTACAGGGATTAATTGTGCACCTGCTTTTCTAAACACATCAAGGACTGCATCTTCATTTCCCAATGTATCTTTTTTGCCAAAATAATTTTTTGCATAAGCAATTTTCATTTTTGATAAATCGGCTTTACCGGTATAATTAAAAGGCATATTTACAGCAGCCGCATCATTACCATCTGTACCATGTAAGTAATTAAATACAATGGCTGCATCTTCTGCGCTTCTGCAAATTGGGCCTGCTTTATCAAGACTCCAGCAAAGTGTCATGCCCCCGCTGCGGCTTACTGAACCAAATGTTGGGCGCAGTCCTGTGGCACCACAAACTGTGGAGGGGGAAATAATTGAACCATATGTTTCTGTACCAACTGCAAAAGGAACAAGACCTGCAACGGTTGCTGCTGCTGAGCCTGCGGAAGACCCACTGGAACCTTCTAACATCCTCCAGGGATTTTTTGTACGGCCGCCAAACCAATAATCATCCATAGCCAACGCACCTAAAGTTAATTTAGCAATAAGTACCGCACCCGCCTCTTTAAGCCTTGTATAAACATAGCTGTCATTATCTATTACCTGGTTTTTATACGGTTCAGCACCCCATGTTGTTTTTGTTCCCCTTACCGCAAATAAATCTTTTAACCCATAAGGAATTCCATGAAGTAACCCCTTGTAATTTCCTGCAGCAATTTCTTTATCAGCTTCGGCAGCTTGTTGCAATGCCATTGCTTCCGTTAAAGAAATTACACATTGAAGGGTATCTCCATATTTCTTTAAGCGGTCAATGAAAAACTTTGTAAGATTGACAGACGATATTTTTTTATTCTTTATTAAAGATGCCAACTGGGGTATTGAATAAAAGGCCAGCTCATTTTTGTTCGCTGGAAGATTTATGCCGGAAGGAATATTGAAATTTACAGATAATTGCTTTTTAGTAAAGCTCATGTAAGGCAATAGAGGGCTTTCAGCCATTGTCATTGGAACAGAATTGTCGAGCGAAAAGCGGTGCATTTTGTCATATTCTTTCGACCGATCCCTTAATCCACCCGACAAAGAATCTTCTTTAGCTTCAGTAAATTGAACACTAATAATTTTTTCAGCAGCATTAATGTCTTTAATAGTAATGCTATCCTGCGCTAAGGAATAATTGGAAATAAAAATTAACAAGAATAAATATTTTTTCATGCAATAAATTTAGTATTTCTAAAACTACTTATTTTTATTGCAGATAAACATTAGAAAATAAATAATGTTTTATTTAGCCGATGGAAGCAGAAGTTTTTCTATTTCATGTTTTCTTATAAACCACGCTATTGTAAATGTGGGTATAAAATCTATACCGGGAAGCAACTCTTCTACAAAAGAAAAGATACCGCCAAGCACTCCGAATTTCTTTCCGAACATAAAATAAAATATAGCACCTGAAAGAAATGCCCATATCGGGCCAAAAGGAAGCACCAGGTAACTTAAACACCCAATAATGTCCAATATTATACAGGTCTTGAGAGAAGGAAGTTTTCTTTTCATTGTAAAATTTTATAAGTGAGATTATCAAATTAGATTCCAGAATTTTTCTGGCAATTTTGACACACATTAAACGTTTAAATTTTGTGTTAACTATAGTTTTCTCCTTGTAACCAAGCTGAATTAACGTACCTTCGCACACTTAAAAAAATCCGGCCTGTTAATTGGCTTTTAGAAAATTAAGGAATATGGAAATAAGAAACATCGCAATAATTGCCCACGTTGACCATGGTAAAACCACATTGGTTGATAAAATTCTACATAGCACTAATATTTTTAGGGATAACCAGGAAACTGGTGAACTTATTATGGACAGCAACGATCTTGAAAGGGAGCGTGGTATTACTATATTTAGCAAAAACGTATCAGTTACTTATAAAGGTGTAAAGATTAATGTAATTGACACGCCCGGTCACAGTGATTTTGGTGGTGAGGTAGAGCGTGTACTAAAAATGGCTGATGGTGTTCTCTTGTTAGTTGACGCTTTTGAAGGCCCTATGCCTCAAACCCGTTTTGTTTTGCAAAAAGCCCTTCAGCTTCATTTGCATCCTATTGTAGTTATAAATAAAGTTGACAAGCCTAATTGCCGGCCTGATGAAGTGCATGATGCTGTATTTGAATTATTTTTTAACCTTGATGCAACAGAAGAACAACTTGATTTTCCCACAATCTACGGTTCCAGCAAGCATGGATGGATGAACACATCGTTAACCGAGACTGATAATATTTTCCCGCTTCTTGATGTAATTCTTGAAAAAGTTCCTCCTCCATCTACAGCTAAGGGAACATTGCAAATGCAAATTACTTCATTGGATTATTCTTCATTTTTAGGAAGAATTGCAGTGGGTAAAGTGGCCCGGGGAACTATAAAAGAAAATCAGCCTCTATCATTAATGAAGCTTGACGGTAGTGCACAAAAAAGCAGGGTAAAAGAATTATATGTGTTTGAAGGCCTGGGTAAAAAGAAAGTAAGTGAAGTTTCGGCAGGTGATATTTGTGCTGTTGTTGGTATTGAAGGGTTCAATATCGGAGAGACCCTTGCAGATTTTGATAATCCTGAAGCCTTAGCGGTTATAAGTGTGGATGAACCGACGATGAATATGCAGTTTAGTATTAATAATTCTCCGTTTTATGGCAGGGATGGAAAATTTGTAACCTCACGTCATCTTAAAGACAGGCTTGAAAAAGAACTCGAAAAAAATCTGGCACTTCGTGTAAGCCCGACTGATAGCGCTGAAAGTTTTATGGTATATGGACGCGGAATTCTGCATCTGAGCATTCTTGTTGAAACTATGCGCCGGGAAGGTTATGAAATTACTATAGGGCAACCACAGGTAATTACAAAGATTATTGATGGAAAGAAATGTGAGCCTTATGAAAATCTTGTCGTTGATGTTCCTGCTGAATATAGCGGACGTGTAATTGACCTGGTAACCCAGCGTAAAGGCGAAATGATTATAATGGAAAGTAAGGGCGATATACAACATCTTGAATTTGAAATTCCTTCCAGGGGGCTCATAGGTTTACGCTCTAACATGCTTACTAATACTGCGGGTGAAGCTGTAATGGCACATCGTTTTCTTGAATACAAACCATGGAAAGGTTTCATACCAGGCAGAGGTAACGGCGTATTAATCTCCAAAAATCAGGAAAAAACAACAGGATATTCCATTGATAAATTACAGGACAGGGGAAGATTTTTTGTTGACCCCGGAGAAGAAGTTTATACAGGTCAAATAATTGCCGAGCATATTAAGCCAGGCGATTTGGTTGTAAATGCCACAGAACCGAAGAAGTTGACAAACCATCGTGCAAGCGGGAGTGATGATGCTTCACGTATTGCTCCCAAGACACAAATGAGCCTTGAAGAATGTATGGAATATATTCAACAGGATGAGTGTATAGAAGTAACTCCTAAAGTGATTCGTATGCGTAAAGTAATTCTTAATGAAGACGATAGAAAAAAGACACAAAAATCTCAACAGGTAGAAGCGGTTTAGTTTTCTATTTATAGATTTCATAATAAGGACTCTCAAAAGAATTTTGAGCTTACCTTTACAATAAGTAAATGAAAAAAATACTATTTATATTTTTTTTAATCGGCAGTTATTTTTTAATTAATGTAAAGACTGCGGACGCACAGTGTTCTATTTGTGCAAAGTCTGTTCAACAAATGGGAGATAAGCCGGCACGGGGATTTAATACAGGAATTATTTATATGATGCTTATCCCTTATGTTGCAATTGGTGTAGTCGGGTATAAATGGTGGAAAGGTAATCGCCCATCCTGATCGCATTTTTCATCAATAATTTTTAGTAAAACCATACAGGTTAAAATCGTCCTTTGTAATAGCAACTGACAACTCCTTTTTTAATTTTCCCTTGTCAATACTTTTCATTTTCCCAGCCTGGATAATTGACCATACTTTTTCAAAAATCAGATCTACTTTTTTAGATTCGCTAAAATTGGTATTGTATGCTGAAATCTTTCTGTAAAGATCATCAATGCCTTTTTTATGCAAAGCAATTGTTTTAAATATTGGAACTTCTTTTTCCGATTTACTAAACACAGGTGCCAGCATTTGCGAGAGATTGTTATAAAAACTATCCGCATCCGGCCTGTCATATTTATTGATCACAAAAATATCCGCTATTTCCATAAGGCCTGCTTTCATGGTTTGTATTATATCACCGCTTTCAGGAACAAGCACCACCAGTGTTATATCTGCAAGAGCGGCTATGTCAACTTCACTCTGGCCTACGCCTACCGTTTCAATAATAATGTAATCGAAGCCTGAAGCTTTCATTACATCAGATATCTCAATTATTTTTGGATGCAAACCTCCAAGTGAACCTTTACTTGCAAGCGAACGAATAAAAACATCAGGATGATTATACCATTCACTCATTCTTATTCTATCGCCAAGCAAAGCTCCTTTGTTGAAGGGGGAAGAAGGGTCAACACATAGTACGCCTACTCTTTTTTTACCTGCAATCATCTCGCCAATCAAGGCGTCTGTAATAGAACTTTTACCGGAACCTGGTGCACCGGTTATGCCAATAATTTTTGCAGAAGAGTATGGTAATTCTCTCATGAAATTTTCATATCCTTCCGCTTCATTTTCTATAAGAGAAATGATTCTCGCAAGAGAACGAAAATCGCCTTGCTCTATATTTTTCAAATGAGCATTCCACATGTTCATCAGGTTATTAAATTTTAATCAATATTTTGAATTAAAGTACAAGGTATTAATGAATAACATCAGTATAAATCCTTATTTCATTTTTCTTCCTCAAAAAAATTTTAAAGTCTAAAATTTATTGCAATAATAAATTTTACTTTCTTTAATTCTTTTGTCTCAAAGCCACTATACAATCTTTATCCAATGCTGCTTTTATCCAAAGTGGATCTACTTTTTGTATGCATGCGCATTCTATTGCATTATTTCTACAATCACTGCAATTTTTTTCAATTACAAATGATTTTGCATTATCGCCCAATGGCCCAAATCTTACCGGGGTTATTGGCAATAATGGTGGAAAAATTCCATAAGCATATTTACCCAAAGCTCCGGCTATATGTAAAGGGCCTGTACTATTCGCTACCATCCCATCGCTATTAGCTATAAACGAAATGAACTCTTCAAGATTCATTTCTGTTATGTCTGTTACCACATCACCTGCTGTATCAAATAAAGGTTGTAGTAATTCTCTTTCCTTTTTTGTTCCTGAGATAAAAATCTCATAGCGATTTTTATCAAGTGATTTAATAAGCTCAATAAAATTTTTCAGTTCCCATTCCCTGGAACTTCCATTTGTTTTAGGATGAATGATCAGGTTGAACTTTTTTTTATTTAACAAATCAGCAAATCTTTTTTGAAGAGGTTGTATTTTTTTTAATCCAAATGAATTTCCGATTTCTTTGAGAGAGAAGTCACAATTGATATTAAAAGCTTTCAATAACTTCAGGTTGAGTTGTGCTTCATGGAGGCCAGAATTTTTTCTGCTTAATTTTATAAGTTTATTGCAGGTGTACCAATGATATACCCGGTTTGTAGTTCCTATTCTCACGGGAATTTTTAATTGCCTGGCACGCTTTGCAATTGACTTAACAGGAAATACATGTATGATAGCATCCAGGCTGGAGATTTTGGAATAAATTTTATTGTTAAGAAAATCATCTGCATTTATAAATTCATCTACATATATACAGGCATCAATAATCGGGCGTGTATAATTTTTCCCAAGGAAGCTAATCTTTGTACCAGGAAAATATTGTTTAAAAAATTTTGCAAGGGGTAATGTAAATAAGACATCTCCAATACCATCTGTGCGACTTATTAATATATGTGATAGATTTTTTTTCAAGGGCTCTGTAAATTAATTATATAATGAAAACAGGAAATTACTAAACAAATTTTTTTAAATGCATACATGGTAAATAACAAATCCCAGTTACATAATTTAGGCGGCAAATTTTCAAATTAGTGCCCCGGTTTTTTTTATTTTGTTTCGATGGAATATTTTTGATTAAAAGTTCACCAATATTATCTCAATAAAGTGATTACAATTTAAATCTATATTATTGTGAGTTTTTATTAAACCTGGATTAAGATTTATTGATATTGAGTTTTAATCTTTGATTTTTTATTAGCCGTTACAATTTTTATTATGAACTACCAACCTCTAAAAAAAATATATATAAAGTTAAAAAGCAGGAATATTACCTTCCATCATGTATGCGAAGTAGGCGTATACCTTCCTGAAACTTCTAACATCCTGGATTTTATAAAAGATGGTGTACGTGCAACCCTTGTAGAAGCTGATCCAGTAACGGCTGAAAAAATAAAAGATTATTTCAAAGGATATAATGTAAAACTTTTTCCGGTAGCAGTTTGGGATTCAAATGGTACAATAAAACTTTCGCAGGCGGGTGGATCCACGTTTGTAAATGCGGTGGCGTCGAGCCCTGCGATTATTAATGAAAAATACAAGATAAGTGAAGAAAATACATTTGAGGTCCCCTGCATGATTTTTTCGGATATTGATGACGGCTCTATTGATCTGCTTAGTGTAGATGTTGAAGGATGCGAGTGGTATGTTATCAAATATCTGCAAAGCCGCCCGGCAGTTATCTCTGTTGAAACACATGGAAAATATTATACAAATCCATTTTTATCTGAGATTAAAAACTGGATGATTAATGAAAACTATGCAATTTGGTACAAGGATAAAAGCGATACAATATTCGTACGTAGAAATGCTTTTTTGCCCAATATGAATGATAAAATTCAAACCCGTTTGGCCGAATGGGCATTAAGATGGAAAAAATTTAAAAAAATATTTAAAAAAGGCTATAAATAACCTGGAAGTAACTATAGAAACCAGGCAATACTATCATGAGCCTTCTTTCAAACCATCCACAGCTGTGTGTATTCAGGCACTTTAATCCCATTAAATTTTTCGCATTCAAGCGGTTTGGAAATGAATGACTTCATAATATTTTTCGAATCTTTATTTTTGTTTAAATTTTTGACTATTTTATAAATATGTTTATTATAAATACGTATCTATGACCAACTTTGTTCCCATATTTCCATTGGCAATTGTTGTATATCCCGGCGAAGATCTAAACCTGCATATTTTTGAACCGAAATATAAACAACTAATTAATGAATGCCATGAGCAAAAAAAACCTTTTGGTATACCTGTGGTTATTGAGAATAAAATGAGTGAATTAGGAAGCCTGGCAGAAATAATTGAAATTTCAAAGATTTATGAAAACGGGGAAATGGATATCAAAACCAAAGGAAAAAGTATAATACGAATACTGGAAGTAATAAAAGAGGTACCTGGGAAATTATATAATGGCGCAATTGTGAGTTACCTGAAAAACGAGGAGTTTGGTAAAAGAATATTAATGGATAAAGTGATACTTGCTATAAAAGAACTTCACAGGTTACTAAATGTATCAAAGCCTTTTTCAAAGCAGGAAGAAAATTTATGGAGTTATGATGTGGCGCATCATGCAGGCCTTACACTCGAAGGCGAATACGAACTGCTTTCTATTATGAATGAATTGCAAAGACAGGAATATTTAAAAAGGCATCTGGCAAAAGTTTTGCCAGTAGTTGCCGAAATGGAATCTTTAAAAGAAAAAATAAAGCTGAACGGGCATTTTAAAAATTTAAGTGCTTTTAATATTCCATAATATTTTTGGCAATCGATTGAGCATATTTCCTGGTCAAAATTGAAATATTTATATATTGAATGATTCTACTCTTTGTTTTGATTTTGGAAATACACGGCTTAAATGCGGCCACTTCGCCGGCGATCAGCTCCTTGAAGTAGTTCAAATGGAAGATGGAAGTAAGAAAACTATTAAAGCTTTATTGGTTAAGTATCATCCTTCTAAATCAATTCTCTCATCTGTTATTGAACATGATACCGATATTGAAAAAATTTTATCAGAAAAAACTAAATTTCATAAACTCAATTCCCTAAGCAAATTACCTTTTACCACACCTGTGGGCAAGCCAGAAACTATAGGAGCAGACAGGCTCGCACTGGCAGCCGCCGCAGTTCATTTTCATAAAGGAAAAAATAATTTAGTGATAGGGACGGGTTCTTGCATCACTTACAATTTTATAAATAAATACAATAGTTTCCTGGGTGGTAGTATCTCTCCGGGTATGGAAATGCGTTTTAAGGCTATGAATCATTATACAGCAAAGCTGCCATTAATAAAACCTGATTGGAATTTTCCTTTAGTAGGTTATGATACCCGTACCAACATTTTAAGTGGAGTACTACTTGGAATAGCGGTAGAAATTGATGGAATTATTGATAAATACTCCGAACTCTTTAGCAACTTTAACGTGCTTTTAACCGGGGGCGATACCCCCTATTTTGCCCATCTCCTTAAAAATAAGATATTTGCCGACCCTGACCTGATCTTTAAAGGGCTGTATGCAATTAGCGAACAAAATCATGATACCAAAATATAAACTTACTTCTTTATTGCTGGCCGCTTTACCGTTGTTTTGCATTGCACAGGAAAATTCTCCTTACTCACGTTATGGGGTTGGAAATCTTGTCCCCGCCGGGAATATTTTTAACCGGGGAATGGGGGGCGTCTCAGCGGGTTTTACTGATCCGGTTACAATTAATAATATCAATCCGGCTTCTTACAGCACGATTGTTTATACAACATTGGATGTAGGCGTTGAATACGATGGTAGAATTATTAAAAGCCTGAATCCTATAGGAACTTATCAATCAAACAATGGAATTATTTCTTACCTGCAGGTAGCTTTTCCTTTGCTTAGTGATAATAAAAAGGCGGAAAAAAATAAAGTATCCTGGGGACTATCCTTTGGGCTGAAGCCAATAAGTAAGATTAGCTATAAAATAAATGCACTATCCCGAACTTCCATTGACAGTATAGCAAGTATTTATGAAGGAAGCGGAGGCGTTAATGAAGCCTTTATTGGCACGGGGCTTAGGATAAAAAATTTTAATATCGGCTTCAATACAGGTTATTTGTTTGGCGAAAAAAATTATGATACTAAAATAGCTTTTATTGATTCAGTAGCTTTTTATAAAGGTGACTATGATACTAAAACCAGGTTTGGCGGAGCATTTTTTAATGCGGGAATTCAATATGGTTTAAAAATAAAAGGGGGCACTTTAAGATTTGGTGCTTATGGAAATCTGCAGCGGCAATTTGCTGCCTCAAAAGATTATAAAGTACAAACATTCGACTATAATGCAACTTCCGGAAGTATAGATAAAATTGATAGCGTGTACGAAAACAATAATCAAACCGGAAAAGTACAATTACCGGCTACTGTAGGTGTTGGGTTTACAATTGAAAAAGAACATATGTTATTGGGAGCAGATTATGAAACTACCAATTGGGACAATTATCGTTTTTTTGGCCAGAAAGATCTTGTAAAAAGTAGCTGGTTGGGTAAATTAGGTATTCAATATTTCCCTGCTCCTGATGGATCTCCAAAATATTTTAATAATGTAAGATATAGGGCAGGGTTTTCTTTTGGCAAGGATTATATATTCGCAGATAATAATTTGCCTGTATATACAGTAAGCGTTGGTGGAACTTTCCCATTAAAGTTGAGGCACAACTTTTATGATTATCAATATAGTTTTATGAATATTTCCCTGGAATATGGTAACCGTGGAAACAACAGTAATAACATTAGAGAAAATACTTTTAAAGTAGGTGTTGGTTTTTCTTTGAGCGACAGGAACTGGTTCGTTAGGCGTAAATTCAATTAATTTTGTTTCAAAATGAAAGATGGTCTATAACGATTTTCATAGGTATTTAATTAAAGCAGCTCTTACTACAAGCTGCTTTTTTATTGTTGCCTGTGAAAATTCTCTTGACCAGATAAATGCTATTACTTCCAAAAGAATTGGTGTGGAAGAAGCAAAAGGAGTAGATATTGTATATAGTATTGGCGATAGAACAAAGGCAAGGCTAAGTGCACCATTTATGCTACGCCACCAGGATACTGTTCCCTATATAGAGTTTACAAAAACCGTACATACCGATTTTTATAATGATTCATTGATTATTGAAAGTAAGATGGATGCCCATTATGGAAAATATATAGAAACACAAAGCAAGGTTTTTTTAAGAGACAGTGTGGTTGTTTTTAATACAAAAGGCGATACACTTTATTGTGATGAATTATATTGGGACCGGTCAAGGCAGGGGCAGGAATTCTATACAGACAAACCTGTTCGCATAAGAACAAAGACACATATTCTTAATGGAGATGGCCTTGATGCCCCGCAGGATTTTAAAACGTGGCATCTTATAAATGGCAGGGGAATTGTTAGAGTACCTTCGTCCGAATTTCCTGAATAAGACATCCCTATCACCTAAAGGGAGAAATAAGATAGATTAAAAGACGCATTGAAAGATGGACTGACAAAACAGTTACAAACATGACCGATGACAGTTTCTTACAAATAAACTAATAAACCATTTAACCAATAAACATTAAAAATCATGACAAGAAATGCAACAGCCGTATGGCAAGGATCAGGCAAAGAAGGAAAAGGCACATTAAGCACTCAAAGTACTGTGCTGGATAAAACACAATATTCTTACAAATCAAGGTTCGAAGATGGCGTTGGCACCAATCCTGAAGAACTTATTGCTGCAGCCCATGCTGGTTGTTTCACCATGAAGTTGAGCTTTGTTTTGCAGGAAGGAGGATTTACTGCCGATGAAATTGAAACCAAATGTGATATTACTTTAGCGGATGGAGCTATCACAAAATCACACCTTACTGTAAAAGCAAAAATCCCAAATATTAGTAAAGAGAAATTTGAGGAAAGTGCAAAAAATGCCAAAGAAAATTGTCCTGTTTCAAAATTGCTAAACACCGATATTTCGATGGAAGCAACATTGAGCTAATATAACTAAGTACATTTGGAGAGGTATCATTCTTATAATTTTTTAAGCTTTTGCAATTGTATTATTGAATTAATAGGCAGGAATAAAATAATGGCACCAAATTTTCATTCCCTTTAAAACTGAATTGATATTTAATCTTTAAAACTTACAATTATGGACTGGTCAGGAAGAAGAGAAAGCTCTAATGTTGACGACCGCAGAGGAATTACAGGAGGCCATGTAGCAGTTGGTGGCGGATTGATCGGTGTTATTTTTTTACTGGCAAAATTCCTTTTGGGAGGAGGAGATGTCAGTGATCTGCAACAGGCGCTACCTAAAGGCCAACAACAGGAAATGACAACTGAACAGAAAGCGGCTGAAGATAAGGAGGCCGATTTTGTAAAAGTTGTTTTGGCAGATACAGAAGATGTCTGGTCTAAAATATTTGGAGATATGGGACGAAATTATAGTGTCCCGACTCTTGTTTTATTCCGGGATGGTACTACCTCAGGATGTGGAAATGCAAGTTCTTCGTCAGGGCCTTTTTATTGCCCGGTTGATCACGATGTGTATATCGATCTTTCTTTTGCCCAGGAGCTTAAAGAGCGATTTAATGCCTCTGGTGATTTCGCTATGGCGTATGTAGTAGCGCACGAGGTTGGCCATCATGTTCAATACCTTTTAGGTATAACACAAAAAATGGATCGCATACGGCAACAGGTAAGTGAAGGAGAATACAATAAATATTCAGTTCGCCTGGAACTCCAGGCCGATTTTTATGCAGGTGTTTGGGCACACTATGATCAAAAAATGAAAAACGTGATTCATCCGGAAGATATTTCTGAAGCTCTCAATGCAGCCAATGCTATTGGCGATGACCGCCTGCAGCGTGAAGCTCAGGGAACTGTTACTCCAGATGCTTTTACCCATGGTACGTCAGCTCAAAGAATGTATTGGTTTAAAAAAGGATTTGAAACCGGTGATCTTAATCAGGGAGATACTTTTGCCGAAGGCGCATTATAATCAGGTCTTAAAGAATGGATTCCAATTCCCTTAAATGATGGATTGTGTAGGTAGGCTTTAAAAGGCAATTTGTTCTTATATGATTTACAAAAATGGTATCCATCCCGGCGTTGATAGCACCCTGAATATCTGCATCAGGATTATCTCCAATCATGATGCATTCTTCCAGTATGCTATTCGTCTTATTCAATGCATATTCAAAAATTTCCTTCTTTGGTTTTACAGAATTGGAAGTTTCTGAAGTAATTACATGAGTAAAGTATTTGGAAAGATTTGAATTATTAAGCTTGCTCCATTGTGTTTTTTCAAATCCATTAGTAAGAATATGAATAGAATAATTTTTCTGCCTTAGATATTCAAGTATCTCGAAAGTGTAATCAAAAACTTTCTTTTTAGTGGGAAGGATTTCCAGGAATTGAATACTCATTTCCTTTGCTAAAGTCTCATCTGCAATTTTAAAATCCAGCAATGTGCGCCACATACGCTTCCACTTTAAGTCTTCACTTGTTACATACCCTTTTTGATAACGATCCCACAAAATGGTATTATGCTTCGAGTAAGTAGCATAAAACTCTTCAAACCGCATAATCAGTTTTCGATCAAGTTCAAAAATTTTATATAATTCAGCAAGGGACTCTTTTGCATTAGTATCAAAATCCCATAACGTGTGATCAAGGTCGAAAAAAAGATGCCGGTATTTTGAAGTAGTCTCTTTCATTCCTATATTTTCATTTTCTATACTTTGTTCTTTAATTGCCAGGCCAATAGTCTCATTTTCCTCTTCTTTCAGATTTAAAATTTTAGATTTGTCGTGCAAGCGGATTTTTTTATTCAACGGAATAAGGTCATGAATATTGTTGTAACAGGTGCAAGCAAAGGTATTGGAAAAGCAATTGCTGAAAAATTCTCGGCTCCGGGAAACCA
Organism: Chitinophagales bacterium; assembly: GCA_038239385.1. Classification (GTDB taxonomy): domain Bacteria; phylum Bacteroidota; class Bacteroidia; order Chitinophagales; family Chitinophagaceae; genus Ginsengibacter. The sequence goes on along the minus strand of JBBSEV010000008.1, from coordinate 53,207 downwards.
GGTACTTATATGTGCACGTAATAAAAATGATCTCTTAAAATTTGTAAGTGAAATCAAAACTAAAACCCCGGCTGTTATTATAAAATATTTTGTAGCAGACCTTTCTCAAAAAAATGAAGTAGTTGATTTTGGGAAGTGGCTTCTCAGTCAAAAGATTTCAATTGATGTTCTTATTAACAATGCAGGGCAATTTATACCGGGAAGTGTGTACGATGAAGAAGAGGGAAGCCTTGAGAAAATGATAGCCGTAAATTTATACAGCGCCTATTATTTAACCAGGATGCTTCTTCCCTCTATGATGAAAAAAAAGAAAGGCCATATTTTTAATATTTGTTCTATTGCATCATTGCAGGCGTATAACAATGGAGGCTCCTACAGTATAAGTAAATTTGCATTAATGGGTTTTAGCAAAAACCTCCGCGAAGAAATGAAGCCTTATAATATTAAAGTAACAGCTGTTTATCCCGGTGCGGTTCTTACTTCGTCCTGGGAAGGAGTTGATATTGAGCCTTCAAGAATTTTAGAAGTAAATGATATAGCTGAAATGGTTTTTATAGCTTCCGGGTTGTCGCCCCAGGCATGCGTTGAAGATATTATAATACGGCCACAAGCGGGAGATATGCCTTAATGAAGATGCTTTTAAAAAATTTTTAACAGCAGGTTGTTTTTTCATCCAATATTCCTTTTCTTTTAGAAGTAAATTTGTAATGAAACATTATTGCGGATTAGATGATTAAATCTTTACAAACAGGCGCTGCCAATTTTTTATTTTATTTGTTTTTTCTTACCACTATTTGTGTGGGTAATTATTCGTTTGCCCAGATAAAATTCTCTGCCGTTTGTCCAAATAATATTATTGGCAAAAATGATTACCTGCAAATCCAATTTATGGTTGAGAATGCTCCTGAAATCGAAACAATTATTCCTCCATCATTTAAAAACTTTAGTATTGTAAGTGGCCCTAATCAGCAAAGCGGTATGAGCATTGTAAATGGAAAAACTGATCAATTTATTGCTATAGGCTTTTTTTTAAAACCAAATAGTACCGGCAAATACGTGATAGGGGCGGCAATTGCAAAAGTAAATGGTAAGGCATATTATACTAATCCCATAAACGTTGAAGTAACCAATGGCTCTTCCAATTCGTCTGCATCTGGCTCCGGAAGTAATTCTTTATCTCCTTTTGGAAATATGAATTTTGATTTCACTCCTGAACCTTCTATACATCGGTTTGACGATTACATTTTGAAGAAAGGAGAAAATGTAAACGACAAAGTGCAGAAAAATCTTTTCATAAAGCTCGATGTAAATAAAGTAAGCTGCTATACAAGTGAACCACTTATTGCTTCTTATAAATTATATACAAGATTGCGTTCGGAATCGGTTATTACAAATGCTCCATCGTTTAATGGCTTTTCTGTAAGTGACCTGGAATTAACTAATAATAATTCGGTAAAGGTTGAAAAATATAATGGACGTGATTACAATGTTTACACTCTTCGTAAAGTCCAGCTATATCCACTGCAACCAGCAACCATTACACTCGATCCAGTGGTAGCAGATAATAAAGTGACTTTTATTAAATCTGATTATGCAGGAGCACAGAAAGGAGATATGTTTTTTGATATGTTACAGGATTTTGCTAATTCAGCTTCACCTCAAAATTCAGTTATCGAAGAGCATGTTACTTTAAAAAGTAAGCCTGTTCAAATTACAGTTAAGCCTTTGCCTTTGGAAAACAAGCCTGAAGATTTCAAAGGAGCTGTTGGGCATTTCACCATAAGTGCTGCTCTTGAAAAAAAGAATATTACAACAGATGATGCAGGAAGTTTAAAAATAAATCTTGATGGCGAAGGAAACATACATTTAATAAACTCACCTAAGATAAACTGGCCCGGGGAAATTGATAGCTATGAAGCGAAAGTGACAGGCGATATTGATAAATTTTCTGTACCAATGAAGGGAAGTAAAACTTTTACTTACGCGTTTACGATTTCAAAGGCTGGTACCTATATCATTCCCCCTGTATCGTTTTCTTTTTTTGATCCCACATCAGAAAGATATAAAACACTGCACACGCAGCCTCTTACGGTCATGGTTACCCAGGGTAAAGGGAATCCAAAAAATATTTATGCGAAAAATGAAAAAGTAAAAGAAATCCCTGATACCGATCTATGGACAAAATATGGATCCTATTTTATTGGGGGATTTGCATTGCTCATAGCATTTTTATTTATTACGGTGCGAAAAAAAGCTGTACAAAAAAATAAAAAAGAGTTATCGAAAACACTATCGTCACAGTTAGGTAACACTGCCTCTGCTAAAGAATCCTTACATGAATTTATAATTCCTGAAAATCCATTAAAGGAAGTTCATGGTAAACTAATCGATGGAAATGAGATTGAATTTTACAATGTACTGGACACGTCACTTAAAAAATATTTAACGGTAAAATTTAAAGTACCTGCAGAGGAACTTACTAAAAAAAGATTAGTGGAGGAATTAGATAAATATAACGTTGGACTTGGCACTTCACTTATGCTTTCATCATTGCTGGATGAAATAGAATTGAATGTATATGCACCGCCATCTAATTCCAACCATTTACAGGTTGTATATGAAAAAGCTTCGGAAGTAGTTGCTCTTCTTGATAAGCAGGTGTGTGAAAAAGTAGTTATACCGAAATGATATAGTATTCAAAGTCAAATTTCTTTCTATTGGCATAATACCATCTAAGATTTCCAATCAGGTTTTTGGCCTAAATGTAAATCAAGGTGGTATTAGTTTTCAGTAAATTTATATCCAAGCCCTCTTACTGAGTGAAAGTATTTGGGATTTCTGCTGTCTTCTTCGAAGTATTTTCGGAAGCTTAAAATGAAATTATCAATCGTTCTTGTAGTAGGATAAACATTATAACCCCACACGGCCTGTAAAATTTTTTCACGTGTTACCACTTCGTTTTTATTTTCAATTAGCAATTTAAGCAACATCGCTTCTTTTTTTGTAAGAGCGATTTTTTCGCCTTCTACATTTGTGCATTCCAATGCTTTGAAATTAATATTGTTTCGCCCAAAAATATATTTTTCTGCAATCTGCTCTTTCGCAGAGATACGCTTGCTTTTATTAATAAGTTTATTAACCCTCAATAATAATTCTTCAAGATCAAATGGCTTGGTAAGATAATCATCAGCTCCCTTTTTTAGTCCCAATACCCTGTCTCCGCTGTTGATTTTAGCGCTTAGTATTAATATAGGGATCTCCGTATTGCTAAGCCTTATGTTTTCACACACACTTATTCCATCAATCTCCGGCAACATTACATCAAGTATAATAAGGTCAAAATATTCATTTTGGACTGCTTCTAAAGCTGCGGCGCCATCATATGCTGAAGTAACTTCATACCCTTCCATCTCAAAATTTAACCTGAGCGCATCCTGCAAATTTTCTTCGTCTTCTACAAGCAGGATCGAAAGTTTTTTTTGCTGCATAAGTTGGTTTTAATAATTTTTTAGGACGGTAAAATTTATTTCAAAAATGCTCCCCTGGGGTAAGTTATCGGCAACCTGTATACTTCCGTTATGTTGCTCTACAATCTTTTTTGTAAGATAAAGCCCAAGGCCTGTACCTTTTGTTTGCCTGCTTGCTCCACGATAATATTTCTCAAAAATTTTTCCTTTCTCCTCCGGAATAATGCCCGGGCCTTTATCAATGATCTGAAGCTTCGTAATTTTTTTTAAACTATCTATTCTTAACAAAACTATGTCCTCTTTACCGGAATATTTTATTGCATTGTCTAAAAGATTGTTAACAGCGAGTTGCAGCAACATGCTATCCCCGCAAACAAAAGTTGTTCCTTCCACCTTAGTTTCAATTTTTCTAAATGGGTATCGAATTATAAAATCATGAACACATGCTTTTGCCAGAGCTGAAAGATCAATTTTTTCTTTAATGATGTTGTACCCACCCGCTTCAATCTGGCTTGTAAGAAGCAAATTATTACAAAGTGCATTGAGCCTGTCAGCTTCCTGTATAGTCGTGCTAATAAGCTTTTGTTGCTGCTCCGGATGCAGTGTTCGCTTTTGTAATGTTTCCAGGTTGAGTTTGGTTACAGCGATAGGAGTTTTAAGTTCATGCGTTATCGCCATCATAAAATGCTGTTGTTGCTGGGACTGGTATAATTGCCTCTTAATAACTCTGAAAACAAACACCGCCCCTGCAACTATCAATAAAAAAAAAGCAATTCCCTCACCAAGGTATTGAGCTGTCTTCCTGCTTTTAGAAGTCTGAATAGTGCGTTCTTTTAAGTCATGGTTCTCATCATTTACATCAATCATATCCAGCCTGTACCGGGTAATTTCTTTATTTTGGCGATTAAGAGCTATGAACCAAAAAACAAGGGCAGCTAGTATATAGGTAAGTAAAAACCAATACAAAATGTAAATGGTGCGAAGCTTTTTTATTTTAAAATTATTCTTAAGCGACTCCAGGTATGCCATACTTTAAAATTGAAAATAAAAATCGCGTTACTCATGGAAGTTTTTTGAAGCTTCATTTTTTATGGTTGAAGCTTAACTTTTTCCACGCGAACTCCTACGCTCAGGATATTTCTCAACGGATTTTCCCTCATTAGTTGTGAAAGAGAAAATGTATAGCTACCAGCTTTATTAAATGGCACAGGCCCGCGGCTAATATTTTTTCTTACTTCAAATATATCATCCATGCCGGTTCCTTCCCATCCTTTAGCATCATTAGCAAGATTGAGATTTATATTTTGAGAATGGATAGAGTCGCCGGGGAATTGAGTATTGAGGTGAAGCCAGATGTTATTGTAATTATAAGCATCAGTGTGCCTGAGAACGACATATAAATTGTAAGAAGAATTAGTATCTGAAATATTAAAAGTAAAAGCAGGTGTGTTATTATAAAACCATTCACGGGAAGGTATTTGCACCGTCTTTTCAAACTGATCAATTTTAATGCAGGATGCTGATAGCAAGGTTAACAGTAAGATTGGAATAAATTTTCTCAAATAATTTTTTTGCAAATTAATTTGTTTTCTTTTTAAAATATTAATACAGGACTATAGGACATTGAAGATTTGTTCCTTTGCTTTTTCAAGATCATCTTTCATAAGTACGACACATTTTTGTATATCAGAATCATATGCCTTAGAGCCTGTAGTATTTATTTCTCTGCCTATTTCCTGTATAATAAATGAAAGCTTTTTTCCTTTTGCCTCGTCATTATCATCCATAATATTTGTAAAATATTCACAATGATTTTTGAGACGAACCTGCTCTTCCCTGATATCAATTTTTTCAATATAGTAAATAAGCTCCTGCTCCATCCTGTTGGCATCATAATTTTCCTTACCTACATTTTCTTCTAGTAACTGTACCAATTCGGTTTTCATACGTTCTTTCCTCTTAGGCTCAAGTTTTAATATTTCTTCTTCCTGTCCATTGATATTTTTTATGCGAAGGCGCAATTCCTTGTCCAGTGATTTCCCTTCTTCAATACGATGGCCGGTTAATTCCTTTATAGCAGCATCCAAAACTTTCTTAAGCTCCTCCCAATCATTCTCTCCAAGAATTTCATTGCTGGGAGACACCACTTCAGGCAGTCTTAATAATGCGCTTAGAACAGAGTTGGTATCAATAGAGAGTTCTGAAGCCAAGCCACTTATTTGATTATAATATGCTTTTATAAGATCAGTGTTTATAACCACTGGTTTAGACGAACCATTTTGCTTTATAACTATAAGGCATTCAACCGTGCCACGCATCAATTTTTCCTGGAGCAGGTTTCTTATATCAAACTCGTAGGGTTTAAGTAACGGAGGAATTTTTAAATTTATTTCGAGTTGTTTTCCATTAAGAGACTTTATTTCAACCAAAAATGTTTTATCATTTATGGTTTGTTCAGATCTTCCAAAACCTGTCATTGATTTTAACATGGTCAATTATCTTTTTTTATGTAGCAAGTTATACAATTCTGTTTGACATAGCATTTTCATTTCACCTGCATGCAATTTTTCAATACCATCTTTTTTACAATAACATATAAGACTGATGGCACAAAATAAAACAAGAGCAATATTTTTTATTTTCTATAAGACCAATTATAAACAAATTTTAAATAGTTCAGGAACACTTGCTAATTTTCAATGAACAGCTCTTGAAATAAAATAATAAAATAATTATACTCCGGCAGTTGATAAAAATAAAAAAGCCCGTCTTTGAAATGCACGGGCTTTGTTATATTGATGGGTTAGTAAGTACAGGAAAAAAAATTTCCTACACAATATTAAAAATAAATTCTTCTAACTGGAAAATTTTCTTGCATTATTTTATCAACATTCTAAGATGAGTTGTGGATAAGCGTGGTTGCATTTCAAGAAATTTTTTGGGCTTGTTCACTTTTTTTTCAACATCATTTTTATTCATCTAAAGAAATAAAAATATAGTAACCTTTGAAACACTCACTGCACAAGAGTTTCAAGAAATTCCATTATGCATATTTTTTTATTTGTTATTAATTCTAATGACCCCAACATTATAATGAAATAATTAAGCAGTATAAAATTGATACTTTTTTTAGAAAAAATTTTTTCTAAAATTTTTCAAAACTTTTAAAAAATCACTTCAAAACTTTTACAATTTTCAATCTTTATCTTTGGTACATAATTAATTTTATGAAATTTCCTTCACCTGTTTCGGCATATTGGATATCGCAATTTATAAATGCTGAAATTGCCGGCAATGCAAATTCATCAGCAACTGGCATCAATGAAATTCATAAAGTAAGGAAAGGGGATATTGTTTTTGTTGATCACCAAAAATACTATGATACCTGCCTTAATAGTGCGGCAACTTTTATTATTATAAATAAAAAAACAGAAGTTCCTGAAGGAAAAACTTTATTTATAACTGATGACCCATTTGAAGCCTATCTCAAAATTGTAAATCACTTTGTTCCCTTTTCTCCTTCAAAAAAAATGGTAAGTGATACAGCAGCTATTGGAAAGAACACTACAATAATGCCTAATGTTTTTTTGGGAAACAATGTAAGCATCGGGGATAATTGCATCATTCACCCCAATGTTACTATTTATGATCATACTGTTATTGGTAATAATGTTGAGATTCATTCCGGAACTGTTATAGGTAGTGATGCCTTTTATATGAACACAAAAAAAAACCGTGAAGTATGGTATAAAAAAATGCAAAGCTGTGGTAATGTAGAAATAGAAGACTATGTGGAAATAGGAGCTAACTGTACCATAGACAGGGGCGTGAGTGATAAAACAAAAATTGGAAAAGGAACCAAGCTTGATAACCTTGTACACCTGGGCCACGAAGTTATAGTTGGAAAAAATTGCCTGATTGCCGCACAGGTTGGCATTGCAGGCGGCACCACTTTGGGCGATGGCGTTATTCTTTGGGGACAGGTAGGAGTAAATAAAACAATCAATATTGGTGATAATGCTGTTGTAATGGGACAGGCTGGAATAACCTCCAGTATAGAAGGCAACAAGTCTTATTGGGGAACTCCTATCCAGGAATTTTATACCAAAAGAAAAGAGCTTGTTTTAATTAAGCGGCTTCCGGAAATTTGGGAAAAGGTGAAGAATCTTAAACTATGATTAAATTGATTTAGTGATTGGCTATGATTGAAATGCATATTCAAAATCATAGTCCATACCAAACATCTCACTCTGGCGAATAATCATACGGCAACATATCCGCTATTTTTTTAAAACCAAGATACCCGTTTGTGGTTATATCTGTTTGGTCAAAATAATAGCCATTCTGTTCTATAACAATTGATTCACCCGGGGCAAAAAGTAAGGTTGAAATCTGAAAATTTTTATTTGCTGCCTGGTCAAAATCCAGATACGCCTGCTCGGGTTTTACTTTGTTGTAGATTACGGCAAGCGTTGATTGGTTTGGTTTAAATTCAACTGTATTAGTACTATCGTCTTTATCATAATTGATTGCGCCATACAAATTTTGTAATGGAATAGTAGTTTCTTCATCATTGTTTTTTACAATATACTGGAGCTCAAATCCATTCTCAGAAAGGGTACGATTATACAGGCTCCTCATAAATTGAAGCATAGATCCTTTGTAAGCTATAGACCTGTTTTTTACCCAGGTTTCCTGTTGTTCAGGCGTTCCTTTTATTTCCTCAAAGAGGGGATAGCCTACAAATAAATTTGTATTGGTGCCATACTCATAAGTAAAAGAATCAATCGCAAATTTTAATGAGTATCCTAAGGCCAAATTTTCAACCGTAAGTGGCTCCTTTGCTAATACCTTTAAGCGATTTCTTTTTTTGCTAAAATAAAAATGCAGTACTTCAGGATTTTTAATAATTGTTTGTTTTGCAAATTTTGTCTGGCCAATAAAATTATTTGTAAAGAAAACGCCGTACTTCTCCCAGCCATCCTTTACTTCATTGCTTATAGCTACAGATACTTCTTCCAACGATTTTTGCTGGGCTCCTATTTCAATTACGAGATTATCATTCTGGGCATTACTATTACTTATTCGCATGGATTCAGTTTCATAGCCCGTATAAGTTATCACGAGTGAGTAACCACCTATTGGTAGCTTAATAGTAAAATTTCCTTCAGCATCTGATGCTACTCCAAAAGTTGTGTTTTGTGCAAATACGGAGGCACCCTGCAACGGAGTTTTATTATTTTTATCAATCACTTTACCCTTAACTGTATAATAAGATTGTTGAGATGTAACTGTTCCACACATGAGAAAGCAAGCTATAAAAACAGTTATTATACTATGAACTATTTTTTTGTTCTTGTTAGATAAACTGTAAAAAGAAGAAAATTTAATTTGGCTTTTTTTCATAGATGATGATTTCAGAGGGATTAACTTAAGTAAGATGGTAGGTTTCTTTTAAAGTAGCACATGTATGTTCAATGGTTTCAATAATTGGTGTAAAATGAAAACGAGGCAAGGCATTTAAAATTTTGCTGTTGTCAAAATAAACTGTTGTCAAAGCTGTTTGCGCAGTCTCTTTTGTAAGCAAAGATTTTTTTCCTGTAAAAGCCGCTTTTAAAGCCTCAAGGCGCCAAACTATTTCTGTCATTAACGTTGTCACTTTTTTATGAGGGGGCTTTTTATTAAAACATTTTGCAATTGAGGTAAACACTTCCCTGTAAGATAAATTTTCGCCACTTAAAATAAAACGTTCATTATTTATTTCGCTGTTCATTAACAAAATCATTACACTTGCAACATCTCTTACATCTACAAAACCTCCACCACCTTCTGTGTACCATTGAAATTCATTCCAGGCGGATTTAAAAACTGCAGATGATCCGCTATCCCAATTATTTCCTCCGAGGATAAGTGAAGGGCACACTATTGCAGCCTGCAGGCCTTCGCCTATGCCCCGCCATACCTCTATCTCTCCCAGGTATTTTGATTTCCCATAAATACTATTACTGGTTTCTTCTGTCCAGTTCATCTTTTCAGTTATAACATCGCCTTTTCGTATGCGGCCCAATGCCGATACCGAACTAACATGAATAAGTTTTTCTACTCCTGCATCAAGGCATGCATTCACTATGTTAGCCGTTCCTTCAATATTTAGTTTTAGCAAGCGGTATTTTTCTTTTTTTTCAAAAGAAACAAGGGCGGCACAATGATAAACATTTGTAGTGCCTTGCATAATTTCATTAAGCCTCATTGTGTCAAGGATATCACATTGTTCAGTTGTTAAATTATGATGAGTTAGACTAAGAGGAGCGGAATGGTAAATGGCTGTAACGTCATAACCTTCTTCAAGTAATTGCTTCAACAGCTCTCCGCCCACGAGGCCTGCAGCCCCTGTTACCAGGATCTTTTTATTTTCCCTATCCGTCTTAGCTGTCAAAATGAAAGATGATTAATATGAAAGAACGATTCCATTGCAAAGAATTTACTGAGCAATTTTATTTTCATAGTTGTAAAACCCTTTTCCTGTTTTTATACCCAACTCTCCATTCTTAACTTTTTCTTCCTGCAGTGCAGATGGAGTAAAACGTTCTGCTTTATCGAATGCATCATAAATACTTTTTGAAACCGCAAGGTTAATATCCATGCCAATAAGGTCCATCAATTTAAATGGTCCCATCTTAAAACCGGACGCTTCTAAAATGGTATCAATATCTTCAAAAGAGGCAATATCTTCTTCTACAATTTTTAAGGATTCAAGATAATAATGCCGTGCAATACGGTTCACAATAAACCCCGGCGAATCTTTACATGTAACAGGTAACTTATCCATGTCTTTACAAATGTTGAAAATAGCATTCACAATTTCCTGATCTGTTTGATCACCTTTTACTACTTCCACTAATTTCATAATATAGGCAGGATTAAAAAAATGCATGCCAACTACTCTTTGCGGAAAAATTATTTCTTTTTGTATTTCTGAAATTGAAAGTGAAGAGGTATTAGTTGCAAAAATCGTCTCTTCATTATTGTATTGTGCCAGTTCATTAAAGAGAGAAATTTTTGCTGATGCCTTTTCTACAATTGCTTCAATGATTATTTGCGCAAAACAATCTTTTATATCATTAGTAAACTGAATGCGTTGAAATATTCCTGTATTTTCCGCCGAAGAAATTTTTCCTTTATTGACTAAAAAGTCAAGATTTTTTTTTATGTTGTTTTTTGCATTTTCAAGCACTGTTTTATTTACATCAAAAAGTATTGTGTTGAATCCGCTTTGTGCTGCAACCTGTGCAATACCGCTTCCCATAGTTCCTGCTCCGCAAACACAAATTGTAATGGTCATAATTATGTATGGTAGAATCTCTATTTATAAAAAATAAAATTTTACACAGCACTCGTAAACTGTTTCAAAAATCTCAAATCATTCTCACTAAAAAGCCTCAAATCTTTAATCTGGTATTTAAGCATAGTTATTCTTTCAATACCCATTCCAAATGCAAATCCCGAATATTTATTGTTATCTATACCGCAATTTACCATCACATTGGGATGCACCATTCCACATCCAAGAATTTCAACCCAGCCGGTGTGCTTACATACATTACAGCCCACGCCTCCACAAATAAGACAACTAATATCCATCTCAGCGCTTGGCTCTGTAAAAGGGAAATAGGAAGGCCGGAAACGAATTTTAATAGTTTCCCCAAACATTTCCTGAACAAAAAAATAAAGCGTTTGCTTTAGATCAGCAAAGGAAACCTCTTCCGCAATATATAATCCTTCTACCTGGTGAAAGAAACAATGGGCTCTTGCACTTATAGTTTCATTTCGGTACACACGTCCCGGGCAAATAATTCTTATAGGCAACACTCCCTTTTCCATCTCCCGTATCTGCACATTGCTTGTATGTGTACGCAGCATCCAGTCAGGGTTTTGCGAAACGTAAAATGTATCCTGCATATCTCTTGCAGGATGATCTTCCGGTAAATTTAGCGCTGTAAAGTTGTGCCAGTCGTCTTCAATTTCAGGGCCTTCAGCAACTGCAAACCCTAAGCGTTGAAAAATGGAGATAATCCTGTTCCTTACAATGCTTATCGGATGCCTGCTGCCAACAGGCATGGAATCGCCAGGTAAAGTAATATCTGGTGAACTTGCAGTTGTCGGCTGCCGGTTGCCGTTGGTCTTCTTTAGTTCTTCATATTTATTTTCTGCCAATAATTTAAGATCATTCAAGACCTGGCCCATTTCCCGCTTGCTCTCTGCAGGAATGTTTTTCATCTCAGGCATCAGTGATTTTATCAGGCCTTTAGTGCCAAGAAATTTAATGCGAAATTCTTCTGCATGGCCATTACCTGATGAGGAAAAATTTTCTATTTCTTTCCTGGAGTTTTCAATTATCTCCTTTAAATTTTCCATTTTACAAAAATAAGCCAGAACGCTTAAAAAAAAGATCACATAAGATTTTCAAATTTTAATTGTGGCTTTAATCTTTTAGGTTTGCTCAAATGAAATTAATGAACGATTTGAATGAATACCTGTTGCCGATAAACATGACTGTTTTAAGTAATGACCGGGAATATAACGATAGCCAGTTTGCAAAATTTATAAAAATTTACGAGCAGGAAATTCCGGAAATAGCTGGCGTTGATATTGTGATCGTGGGAGTAAATGAATTTCGGGGTGAGGGGCTTATTGCCAATACAAATGCTGCTGATGCAGTACGTACACAGCTTTATAAATTACATAACTGGCACAAGGATATTTCTATTGCTGACATAGGAAACATAAAATGCGGCTCTTCAATTTCTGATAGTTATGCCGCAATAAAAATTGTCATGAAAGAATTGTTACAATTAAATAAAACAATAATTATTCTTGGCGGTTCTCACGACAATACACTCGGGCAATATTATGCTTATAAAGATCTGAACCAGGTGATTGAATCAACAGTTATTGATGCTACTATTGATCTTATGGGAGAATCACAGGCGAGAAATGAAAACTTTCTGCTGGAAATGCTCACAAGCGAACCGAATGTTATAAGGCATTACAACCATATAGGTTTTCAAAGCTACTTTGTACATCCACACATGCTTGAAACAATGGACAAACTTCGTTTCGATTGTTATCGTGTGGGTACGGCTAAAGAGCACCTGGAAGAAATGGAGCCTGTAATAAGAAATTCTCAGATGCTAAGCTTTGACATTGCAGCAATTAAACACAGTGATGCCCCGGCAAGCAGTTGCAGCGCAAACGGTTTTACCGGCGAGGAAGCGTGTAATCTTATGCGTTATGCCGGTTTAAGCCCGGTGCTTTCATCAGTAGGCATTTATGGATATAACCCTGAACGGGACGAAAGAGACCTTACTGCACTCCAGATTGCCCAAATGCTTTGGTATTTTATTGATGGTAAAAGCAGGAGCCGGCAGGAAGCTGAACTCCAGGACAGGCAAAGTTTCAATGAATTTCATACTGCCTTTGCAGAAATAGATACGGTTTTTCTCCAGAGTAAAAAAACAGGAAGGTGGTGGATGCAGTTGCCAAACCAAAAACTGATCGCCTGCAGCTACAATGATTATTTATTCGCCAGCAATAATAAAATCCCAGAGAGATGGTTAAGGGCACAGGAAAGAGAAGTTTAATGTTTGATTGCTAATTGGTCATTAGTCAATAGTGAATTTAAGCTTTTCCATAATGGCCTAATCATTAAATGATCGATTGACAAGAAGCTTGTAATAACATCATACTTCACACATTATACTTCGTACATTGAAGACCTATCTTCCAAACATTTTTTCTAGTTCTTCTTTTTTAAATTCCAGGAAAACAGGTTTGCCATTAGGCGTAGTATTACAAATTTCGCAGGTAAATAAATCTTCCACCAGGTTTTTTATTTCATTTCGTGAAAGATAGGTTCCGGCTTTTACTGATTGCTGCCAGGCCATGGAGCGTAATAATTTTTCTCTTTTATTAAATGTTACATCCATGCTGAAATGCTTGTACTGTTCAAGCATTTTTTCAAGCGCAACTTTTTCATTTCCATCAACAACATCTGCAGGAGAACCTTGTATTACGAATGTATTATTGCCAAATGGCTCAACCTGGTAGCCCAATAAATAAAGATCGGACAACAGGTCGTTAAGCAAAACAGAATCGGCAGGAGTAAGCTCAAGCGTTACTGGAAAAAGGCTTCTTTGAATTGAGAGAGGCTTGCCTTTCATAGCATTTATAAATCGCTCATATAAAATACGCTCGTGAGCATTTTGCTGGTGAATAGCAATAAATCCATTTTCGTTCTGAGCAATAATAAAAGTTTTATGCACTTGCACAAATTCGTCTGACGACGGCTTTTTATTTTTTTTTGAAAGAGGGGCTTCTTTTAAAAAAGATGGAAAATTATTTTGCTGATTTTTTTCTTCACCTCCATTTTGTTGAGATGAAAGAGCCACGCTATCTTTTGTTTTCAGGGTAAATGAGTGGTCATCCCAATGCTCAAGATCACTCTTACTATTAATAAAATGAGCCTGGTTTTTTTGAGTAAAAGTTTTATACAATAACGAGCCGGTTGCGGTAAATTGTTTCTCCGGAGTAAATGGCTTACTTACCGCATCAGTATGCTGAATGTTATGATCCAGTTCAAAGTCTAATGTAGGTGTAACACTGTACTGAGCAAGCGCATGCTTAACTGCGGATTGTATAAATGCATAAATGATCTTCTCATCTTCAAATTTAATTTCCTGCTTGGTAGGGTGCACATTTATATCGAGCCTTGAGGGATCGAGGTCAATAAATAAAGTGTACATAGGGAAGCTGTCTTTGGCAATCATATCGCTGAACGCATTCATTACTGCATGATTGAGATAAGGGCTTTTAATAAAACGATTGTTCACAAAAAAATACTGGTCACCCCTGGTCTTCTTTGAAGTTTCCGGCTTACCTACAAAACCATAAATTGTGAGGTAATCGGTTTCTTCCTTTACACTTACAAGTTTTGCATTATAATTATTTCCGAGTATTTGTATGATTCTTTGCTTTAATGATCCTTTTTCTAAATGAAAAATTTCCTGTCCATTGGAAGAGAGTGAAAAAAATATTTCAGGAAATGACATGGCAACACGAATAAATTCATCGACAATGTGCCTGAGTTCAGAAGCATTACTTTTTAAAAAATTTCTTCGTGCCGGTACATTAAAAAACAAATTTCTCATCGCAATATTTGTTCCTTCATTCGTAGCAACAGGTTCTTGTGATACAACGATGCTGTTTTCTATTTCGATACAGGTACCTGTTAATTCACCGACTTTTTTTGTTTTTAATTCTACCTGCGCAACACCAGCTATGCTTGCCAATGCTTCGCCTCTAAAGCCCATGGTTTTTATATGAAAAAGATCATCTATACTTTTGATCTTAGAGGTGGCATGTCGCTCAAAAGACATCCTGGCATCGGTCTCACTCATTCCTTTGCCGTTGTCTATCACCTGGATTAATGCTTTACCTGCATCATTCACAAAAAGCTGTATTTCAGTTGCGTTTGCATCTACCGCATTTTCCAGTAATTCTTTAACAGCGCTGGCCGGCCGCTGAATTACCTCTCCTGCCGCAATTTGATTAGCAATATTTTCTGGTAATAATGTAATAATATCAGGCACTATGTTCTGCTTTATAGAAAGTAAAATTAATGATTATTGGTTGGGTGGAATGAATCGCTTAAAATCCTAAATCTTAAATGCAATAAGGATTTGTTATAAATAATTATATCAATTATACCCGATAAAATTTTATTCCCAAAGATTTTCAAAATTTACTAGTGCAATGCAGGTGTCAAAAATAAATTCAAAAGCTGCAGGATTTATAGATGCGGGTTGGTATAAATTATAGATAAGCTCATAAATTTCTATTTTTTTGAATTGAACATCAAGAATACAATAATATTTCACTCCCTGGTTCTGGTATAATTCCATTTTTATATTTCTGTCTTTTGCAGCAGTTGAAGGCGATAAAATCTCAGCAACGAGTATTGGGGGGAAATCCAAATATTTCTTCTCAATTTTTTTACAAACTATCAAAACATCTGGTTGAACAACTGTATCTTTTGCCATTTTCCAATCCAGTGGTGGGTACACTTTACATTTTTTGCACTCCTCTAAAGCTGCTTCAAAAAGAATACATAATTTTAAACTTACCCGTTGATGATCCGGTACAGGCAATGGGCTCATGGCATAAGGCATTCCTTCGATCAGTTCCCATCTCCCTTCCCACTCACAGTAATCATCGTAGGTATATGATGGCCTGTATTTTTCTGCAATAGACATATTATAAAGTTAAAAAAAAAAACTCACGCTCTGATTCTTCTTTATTTGTAGCCTACCTTTAAAAATATGAAAGGAGTCATTTTTATAATTAGTTATAGCCTGCTTTTTACAAATATTTTTGCCCAAAAAAATATAAATCCTTCTGCTCAACACTGGGCAGATAGTGTTTTCAATACCTTATCTGATGAGGAAAGAATAACACAACTAATGGTATTACGTGAAAGCGAAATCACAAAAGATGGTATTCTTATTTATGACTCTGCAATAACTGAAGCGATAAAAAATTATAACATTGGAGGAATTGTTCTCTTCCAGGGAAGTCCTGTAAAGCAGGCGAATTTCATCAACTCTTTTCAGTCAATTGCAAAAACACCATTGATGGTTTGCATTGATGCAGAGTGGGGATTAGGAATGCGTGTTGATAGTGTAATTCCACTAAATCATCAAATGATGTTGGGGGCAGTTCAGGATCCTTCTATTATTTATAATTATGGAAAGCTTGTAGCTAAGCAATGCAGGCGTATGGGCATTCAGGTGAATTTTGCGCCAGTCGTTGATATAAATAATAATCCTAACAACCCTGTAATTAATGACCGCTCTTTCGGAGAAGATAAATATAAAGTTGCCCGTAACGGTATTGCCTACATGAAAGGTTTGCAGGATGAAGGGGTTCTTGCATGCGCAAAACATTTTCCGGGGCATGGTGATGTCTCAGTGGATTCACATCGCGATCTGCCTGTGATTAATAAAACTTTGGAACAACTTGATTCTCTTGAATTATATCCATTTGAACAAACTTTTGCAGCTGGCATCGGCAGTGTAATGATAGCACACTTATATATTCCCGCTATTGACACAACTGCAAACACGGCTACCTCTATTTCGAAAAATAATGTGACAGGGTTATTACGCAATCGGCTCAATTACCAGGGGTTAACTTTTACTGATGCGTTAGGTATGCAAGGCGTTGCCAAATATTTTCCCGGTGGTGAAATCGCTGCACAATCTCTAATTGCCGGCAACGATATGCTTTGCTTACCTGCGGATGTTCCCACATCAATACAGAAAATAAAGGAAGCGATTCAAAATAATAAATTAAGCTGGAACGATATTTATGCGAAATGCAAAAAAGTACTTTTATATAAATACCTGTATGGTGTTGCAAATGTAAAACCAATAGACATTGATAACCTTGCAAATGATCTTAATGCAGGTATTAATGAAATGAAAAAAGTAGTTGGAGAAAATGCAATCACAGTTTTGGCTAAAAAAGATATTCAATTTTTTCCCCTTCAAAAGTCGCTAAACAATGAAAAAGATATTGCATACCTGGGAATTGGAATTAGCACTAATAACGCCTTTTCCCAAAGAATGAAAGATGATTACAATGCTGATGTTTTTTATTTCGATTACCAGGAAGATGCCGCAAGAATATTGTCAACAGCTGAGCTGATAAAAAATCGCTATAAGTCAATAGTAATAGGGGTTCACAATTATGCACGTTACCCCGCAAATAACTTTGGAATAAGCCAATATGCTCTTGATCTGGTGGATTCAGTTTTAAAAAATAATAATGCAATCATTCTTGATTTCGGAAATCCGTATGCGTTAAAAAATTTTTGCAATGCTGGCAATCTCATTGCCTGCTATGAAGATGATTCCATAACCCAAAGAACAGCAATTGATTTATTGGAAGGAAAAATAAATGCAAAAGGAAAATTACCGGTAACCGTTTGCGATGCCTATCAATATGGAAACGGAATTAATACTACAAATAATTTGCTTGCTGTAACAAGACCAGCGAATGTTGGTCTTGACGCTGCCAGGCTTTTAATAATAGATAGTATTGCCGATGCCGGAATTGCAGCCGGAGCAATGCCCGGTTGTGTAGTATTGGTGGCGAAGAACGGTAAGATGGCTTTCGAAAAAGCTTATGGAACCTATAATTACGATGAACCACAGCAGGTGACATTGCAATCAATTTTTGATATGGCATCTGTTACAAAAATTTGTGCCACTACTATATCAGTAATGAAGCTATATGATGAAGGGAAAATTAAATTAAATAAAACGCTTGGCGATTATCTTCCCTGGGTTAAAGGAAGCAACAAAGAAAAATTAAAAATCAGGCAAATTCTGTTGCACCAGGCAGGCCTGGTTGGATGGATACCTTTTTACGGGGAGACGACTGACAGAGCAGGCTCACCTGTTCCTTTGCTGTATTCTAATTTAAAAAATGATTCTTTTAGTATTAGAGTTGCTGAAAAATTATATTTACGTAAGGACTGGAGAGACACCATGTACAAGCGTATACTCGATAGTAAGCTAACCCCTCAGAACAAATATATTTACAGCGATAACGACTTTATTTTTATGGGTAAAATTGTTGAAGCTGTTTCAGGCTTACCGCTTGACAAATATGTTGCTGAAAATTTTTATGAGCCAATGGGCCTTACTTCAACGGGATTTATACCACGTGAAAAATTTGACACCAACTTAATTGTACCTACTGAATATGATAGGGCTTTTCGCAGGCAACATCTTCATGGGGATGTTCATGATCCCGGAGCGGCTATGTTTGGAGGAGTTGCAGGCCATGCAGGATTGTTCAGCGATGCGCAAGGTATTGCGGCGATCATGCAAATGCTGCTCAATGGAGGAACATTTAACGGGAAGCAATATATAAATAATAAGACTATAAAATTATTTACTACATATGGCAGTTCTGTAAGCAGGCGTGGGCTGGGGTTTGATAAACCGGAAAAAGATAATGCTTCAAGAAAAGAGCCCTATCCTTCAAAATTAGCATCACCTTTTACTTTCGGTCACACCGGTTATACCGGCACTTGTGCATGGGCCGATCCTAAAACAAATATTGTGTATGTTTTTTTAAGCAACCGCGTAAATCCTGATGGGGGCGATAATTTAAAATTATTGAAAATGAATATAAGGGGAAAAATACAGGATGCAATTTATAATGCGATAATACAGTAACATAATAAATTAATTTTGTCACCCTGCTTAAAGGAATGTACCGATTGCAAATACATAAATACTTCAATAATGGAATATCCTTTTCAGATTACATCGATTGAACAATACAATGTGGAGTATGAGAAAAGTATTAATCAACCGGAAAATTTCTGGGCCGGTATCGCAGAAAATTTTTTGTGGAAAAAAAAATGGGATAATGTTTTATCGTGGAGTTTTACCGGCGAAGGTGCGCCAAAGGTAAAGTGGTTTGAAGGTGGTAAACTTAACATCACAGAAAATTGTATTGACCGACACCTGGAAGAACTTGGTGATAAACCCGCCATAATCTGGGAGCCGAATAACCCTGAAGAAAGAACAAGAGTTGTAACCTACTCACGGTTACATAAAAGAGTTTGCCAGTTTGCACAAGTGCTTTTAAATAATGGCGTAAAAAAGGGTGACAGAGTTTGCATCTACATGGGCATGGTTCCTGAACTGGCTTATGCGGTGTTGGGCTGTGCAAGAATTGGTGCGATTCACAGCGTTATATTCGGTGGGTTTTCTGCACAAAGTATTTCTGACAGGTTGTACGATGCACAGGCAGAATACATCGTTACCTGTGATGGCGCATATCGCGGAGGAAAGGATATTCCCCTAAAATCTATTATTGATGATGCTTTGATAGGCAACAAGACCGTAAAAAAAGTGATCGTTTATACAAGAACGAGAACACCTATCTCCATGTTGAAAGGGAGAGACGTTTGGTGGGAAGATGAAATGGAATACGCGGAATCACAAATAGAGAAAGACAATGTGATAACAATGCCTGCCGAAGAAATGGATGCCGAAGATCCTTTGTTTATTTTATACACTTCCGGCTCAACCGGTAAGCCAAAGGGGGTTGTGCATAGTAGCGCGGGCTATATGGTTTGGACCAACTATACTTTTGTAAATGTGTTTCAATATAAACCCGGAGATATATTTTTTTGCACCGCGGATGTTGGCTGGATAACAGGCCACAGCTATATTTTGTATGGCCCCCTAAGTGCAGGTGCAACCAGTGTCATGTTTGAAGGCATACCAACTTGGCCTGATGCAGGAAGGTTTTGGGACATCATAGATAAATATAAAGTGAACACAATTTATACTGCTCCCACTGCTATAAGAAGTTTGATGAGTTATGGTTTGGAACCATTGAAAGGAAAGGATCTTTCATCATTAAAAGTTTTAGGAACTGTAGGTGAACCTATTAATGAAGAAGCATGGCATTGGTATGATGAAAATATTGGTAAAGGAAAATGCCCGATAGTCGATACATGGTGGCAAACGGAAACGGGTGGAATTTTAATTTCAAATCTCGCAGGTGTAACACCTGCAAAACCAGGATGGGCCACCTTGCCAATGCCTGGTGTTCAACCACTCTTGGTAGATGAAAAAGGTAATGAAGCAACAGAGGCAGATGAAGATGGTTTACTAAAAGGAAACCTTTGCATAAAAGCTCCCTGGCCCGCAATATTAAGAACTACTTATGGAGACCATGAACGTTGCCGCACCAATTATTTTGCAGCATATCCTGATCTTTATTTTACAGGAGATGGCGCCTTAAAAAACAAAGATGGATTTTACAGGATTACAGGAAGAGTGGATGATGTATTAAATGTAAGCGGCCACCGCATTGGTACCGCCGAAGTAGAAAATGCAATTAACATGCATGCAGGAGTTATCGAAAGTGCTGTGGTTGGGTTTCCGCATGATATAAAAGGGCAGGGTATTTATGCCTTTGTTATTTATAGCCACATGCATATTGATGAGGGACAAACCCGTAAAGACATTTTTCAAACAGTAAGCAGGGTGATAGGGGCTATTGCAAAGCCGGATAAAATCCAATTTGTAAAAGGTTTACCCAAAACAAGAAGTGGGAAAATAATGCGAAGGATATTAAGAAAGATTGCTGAAGGCGAAACAAAAAATTTAGGTGATACCACTACATTACTTGATCCGGGAGTTGTGGATGAGATTTTAAAGGATAAAGTTTAATTGCTCCCATGACTCTTTATGCAAAAAAGAAAATGCAAAATGGGTAACAATCGTATCTGGATTTCTGGGTCAACAATAATTGAAATAAATGCATCCGAAAAATATTTCCATTAATGATTTTATTTATCATTTACCAACCGAAAAAATAGCATTACATCCTCTTGAAAAAAGAGATCAATCTAAATTATTGATCTACAAAGAAGGAGAAATCAAAGAAGATACTTATAAAAATATTTCAGATCATCTCCCATCAAATTCTCTTTTAATTTTTAATAACACTAAAGTTATTCCTGCAAGGATATTATTTAAAAAAGAAACAGGCGGAACAATTGAAATCTTTTGCTTAGAACCTTTCGAAGAGAATACAGAGTATACAACTATGATGAGTAAAACAGGTTCAGCCAAATGGAAGTGTATGATTGGAGGCGCAAGCAAATGGAAAGAAGGGGGATTAATAAAAAAAATAAAAATCCGAAATGAAGAGGTAGAATTTACGGCAACGCTTAAACAAAAACTTGCTGATGCTTATCTTACAGATTTTAGTTGGCAACCTTCACATTATTCCTTTTCAGAAATAATTGAACAGGCAGGCGAAATACCTTTGCCGCCTTACATCAAAAGAGATGTGGAGGAAGATGATAAAGAAAGATACCAAACTATCTATGCCGAACATAAAGGATCAGTAGCTGCGCCAACTGCAGGTTTACATTTTACTCATGAAGTATTTTCTTCTTTTGAAAATAAAAATATTGAAAAGGCATTTGTTACCCTTCATGTTGGTGCCGGAACTTTTAAGCCCGTGAAATCTGAAACCATGCAGCAACATGAAATGCATGCTGAATGGATGGAAGTCTCAACTGAATTTATTGAATTGATGCTGAAAAATATAAAACGTGAAATCATTTGCATTGGAACTACTTCTGTAAGAACTATTGAAAGTCTTTACTGGATGGGAGTTAAAACAATACTTGATCCCAATCAACCAGTTAACGAACTTGCCGTAAAGCAATGGGAAGTTTATGAAAAAGATCTTCTTGAATACAAATGCGACCCTGAAAAATCGCTTACTTCATTATTGCAATTTCTGCAAAAGAAAAAACTAACCAAGCTTTTTATTCAAACACAAATAATAATTACACCCGGGTACCGATTCAAACTTACGAGAGGATTGGTCACCAATTTTCACCAGCCAAAATCAACCCTGTTATTATTAATTGCAGCGATAGCAAGAAAAGATTGGAAAAGAATTTATGAATATGCTCTTAAAAATGAATTCAGATTTCTAAGCTATGGGGATGGTTGCCTGATTTTTAATTCATGAACTCAAACTCAATCCGGGGCAAAAATTTAGCTGGTTTATTTTCTTATAAAGGTTATTTTAGTATAAATATTTTGCTAGCCGCTTAATCCTGCTTATGAAATTCATTCTAACATATATTGCCGCTTTGTGTGGGTTCATGTCAATTTCGGTAGTAACAAGTGGACAGTCTTTTATATCGCTATCTTCAGGAATCAGCCGTGATATTAATAACACAAAACCATTTTACCATATACCCGTTTCATTGCAATGGAAACCATTTCCAAAATCATCAAATCCTTTTCTAATAGAAGTTGATTATGATATTCCTTTTAAAAATAATAGCCTGGTAAACGCATACACTTCAAATCCTTCTCTTCCGCAACAGGTAAGTTTACAGGAAAATATTCGTTCTTATCTTTTTACAGTAAGTGCCGGGTTAAGAATCTATTTATTTTCAATTGACGCCAATAATAAATTTTATTTTGACTTTCTTTTAGGTTTTTGTAATCAGAAATTTAAAGTGGACTATGTGAATTATGACAATGCAAATTATGAAGTGCTAAACCCTGATGTAGATTCTAACAACAGCGGCTTCGTACTATCTACCTCGGTTGTTTATAATTTAAATCATGATTTTCAAATAATGCTGCATGCACAAACTCCATTACTGATTGATAGAGAAAAATATCCAGTTTCCTACAAGTTTGCTGCTCCTCTTCAGTTAACTTTTGGCTATAATTTTTATTACAATAAAAGCAAATGAAACGAATTACCTATTTCTTCGCAACAGTTCTCCTGCTGCTTTGTACAGCAGGTTGTGCAAAAAGAAACTTTTTTCCGGATACAGATGATCCGGGCTTAAGCCGGTTTACTTCTAATGGGTATAATATAGCTACTGTCTATATAAATGGTGATGCGTTTATAAATCCATTCTTAGGGGCTTATAGGGGAAACTCTTTGCCATCGCTTAGCAGGATTACAACTTCGGGCACAGTTGATTCATTAACCCTCTCCTGGTCAATTGTGCTTAATAACGATGCGGCCTTACCTTTCAACGGAGTTTATCAAAATATATCTTTGATGATCCCGGTTGATAAATCTTTTACCCAAAATGATTTTTTATCATGGAATGGAAAAAGGCTTGCAGCTAACTCAAATAGCATTTATCTTAATTCATTTAACAGTAGTGCGACAGGTATTTTAGCAGGATTATCAAATATTTATTTTGTGCAAATAAATATTGATAATTCGAAAACATCATCGAAAGTTTATCAAATATCAGGATTGTTTGATGGGAATATCGGAGATAGTATTCTTATTACAAAAGGGCGGTTTGATTTTTCAATTCCGGCAAGCAGCCTGAATTTCTGATAGAGTAAATAAGAATTATTTTTCAATAGTAACGGGAGTGCCGACCGGGATATAACTATACAAATCTTTTGCTTCAGTATATTTTAAAGAGATGCATCCATCAGTCCAGTTTTGGAAATTATCAACTGTCCATTCTTCCTGCGGCCTTGTGGCGTGAATAGCGATACCATTGCCTATCCTGGCATTGCGGGGAACCAATCCCTCCGCAACTCTTTCTTTAAATCTATGAACACTCTCTTCATTTGGATAATCAAGTAAAAGCTCAAATCCCCATTTTGGATGAATTTTTTTCAGCAACACTTTAAATTTCCCTTCAGGAGTACGCCTGTCGCCTTCCATAAATTTATCGCGGAGGTCGTTACTCCCGAATACGCATGGATAAGTAGCATACCAGCCTTCTTCATCATATACTTTCAACTCATAATCCTTTTTAGAAATAATAATGTAATAGGGATTATCGAGGTGCTTTTTTTTGAAAGCTTTTTTTATTCCGTGGTGTTCTGCATTATTTATAGTATGCGGAATAAAAGAAAAAAACAAAAGCGAGATAATTATCGCAGAAAATATGGAGGTACGTTTATTCATTTGCGGAAGCTTACTGCAATTTAGAATTAAACGTTTTGGACTACAAATTATTTCGGCGAATTGTTTATGATTTAACTTTTTTTTCAACAGGGAAGGCCCATTCGTATCAATCCCATTCAGCTTCGGCTTTTACTCGTTGTTTGTCCACCCGATTACTAATAAAAATGCTTATTTCGTAAAGAAGAATCAATGGAACCGCTACAATGGTTTGACTTGTCCAGTCTGGAGAAGGAGTGATAACGGCGGCAACAATGAGAATTACTACGTAAGCGTATTTGCGATAGGTTTTTAGAAATGCAGGAGTAATTATACCAAGTTTGGAAAGTACATAAGCAAGCACCGGGAGCTCAAAAGCAATTCCACAACCTAAAATAAGTGATGTAAGTGTATCAATATAATCATCAAGTGTGGGTAAATATTTATAAACACCTTTGGTTCCCAGTTGAAAATTTGCAAGAAAATTAAAAGTAAAAGGAGCCAATAAATAATATCCAAAGGCCGCGCCGGTAAAAAAACACAAGGATACCCACCAGATGCTTCCTTTTGCATAAGAAACCTCCTTTGAAGTTAAAGCAGGTTTTACAAAGCGCCACACTTCCCAAAATAAATAAGGAAAGGCGATAATGAGGGCTCCCATAAATGAAATAGAAATTGCCGACATAAACGGCCCACTTACGGTACTACCCAGTAATTGAATATCGATAGGGGGCATACATAAGGCATCTCCCAGGTGGAGATTATGACTTAAGTTACAAAGGCCTGAATATGTGACAAAATCTTTACGGGCAGGTGCAAAAATGATGTGGTCAAATATCCAGTCAACATATAGGAATATGAATATCGCTACAACCACGAGAACAAGCGCGGATCTAACAATATGCCAGCGTAAAACCTCCAAGTGGTCAATAAAACTCATTTCGGTTTCCCCGGTGTGCTCTCCCCTGATCTTTTTAAAAAATGCTTTTCTTTCTGAAGTCTTGCTGCTCAAAAGTTCTTTTTTCTTTTATGATTTGCAAATATAGGTAGGGATAGGCAATCAGTGATCAGCTATTAGCAGCTTACCATACGGAGACAATTATTGGATAGTTTTTCTTATAACTAAAGCCCATAGCATACAACTCAATGCATCGCTTCTGCTATATTTACTTTCTTTTTTTTGTTGCCTTTTACCAACAATACAAATGGTACACAAATCAAAAATAAGATACCTAAGTAAAGGAAAACATCCATATAAGATAACACGGAAGCCTGCTTAAAAACGGAATAATCCAATGCCTTATACGCACTTTGTAAAGCAATATCAGGTGTCATTCCTTTGCTCATAAAGCTATGTTGCATTCCTGTTATCCTTTGTTGCACCAGTGGGTCGCCTGCATCCAATTTGCTTACAAGATCAACCCGATGTACCATGTTTTGGGTTGAAAGAAAAGTGGTAATAATGGCTATACCGAAGGAACCGCCAAGTTGCCGCATCATACCCGTGAAAGCTGCGCCCTGGCCTATTTCTTTCCCGTGTAATGAAGAAAGTGCTAACGTAGTAATGGGAATAAATAATAGTCCAAGCCCTGCCCCCCTTACAATCAAAAGCCACCAAAAATTATCTGCACCGGTATCCGGTGTAAGTATTTTATAACCCCAGAAGCTATAAATAAAAAAAGTAATAAGGCCCCCGGCTACCAGGAATTGCTGTTTCACTCCTTTTTGCAAAAGTCTTCCTATTATGGGCATCATAAATGCAGTGGCAATACCTGAAGGAATCAATAACATGCCTGCCTGCTGAGCTGTCCAACCTAAGGTTGACTGGGTATATAGTGGAATAATAAATGTAGAACCATACAACCCAAACCCTAATAAAAATGACATGATCGTTCCGACCCGCAGGTTCCCGTTTTTCAAGACCCTTAGCTCTACTATCGGCGTATCATAAGTAAGTTCTCTCCATATAAAAAAGAATATGCCAAGGACGGCTACTACAGCCATTATAATTATTGTGGTGCTGTTAAACCAGTCATCTTCATGACCTTTTTCCAGAACGAATTGAAGCGAACCTACGGCTATTGCAAGTAAAGCAATACCTAAAAAATCAATGTGTTTGGTTAACGTTTTTTCAGAAAATTTGGGACTTTTTACAAACTGCAAGGTGAGCAATGTGGCAGCAATACCTATAGGAATATTGATATAAAAGATATAAGGCCAGCTAAAATGATCAATAATGTAGCCTCCTAACGGTGGCCCAAGTGTAGGCCCGATGATTACACCTAATCCATAAATGGCCTGCGCCATTCCCCGCTTTTCTATAGGGTAACTTTCCGTGATAATGGTTTGTGAAGTTACCAGTAATGCACCTCCGCCGACCCCCTGGAAAAATCGAAAGATCACCAACTCCCAAATGCCTGTTGCATTTCCACATAAAAAGGAAAACACGGTAAAGATCATGATAGAAGCAGCAAAATAATTTCTACGCCCGAACTGTTGGGAGAGCCAGCTCGTCATTGGAACGACAATTACGTTACCGATTGCATAGGCTGTAATAACCCATGCTATTTCGGTGAGTGTTGCACCAAGATTGCCACGCATAGGATTAATGGCCACGTTTACGATTGTTGTATCTACAATTTCAAGTAATGCACACAAGATAGCCGTGATGGTTATTATTACTCTCCTTGATCCATACTCTACTAAAGAATTTGCCTGTTGCATAAAAAATTATTCTTTAAAAACAGTGTTTTTTATTAAGCCTCTAAAAAATTTGCATTTTATAAAAGTATCATGTCTCTCCCCTTTTAGAAAGCATGTCCCTCTCCTTCGGAGAGGGGTTGGGGTGAGTCTATAGATGTACATCAACATTCACATTCATACCCGGTCTAAGCCTGCTCAATAAAGAATCCTGGTGATTTACAAATTCAATTTTTACCGGCACGCGCTGAACAACTTTTACGAAATTCCCACTGGCATTATCGGGAGGAAGCAGCGCAAACTCTGCGCCTGTAGCGGGTGAGAAAGAGGTAAGCGTGGCTTCAAAATCGTGTTTAGGAAAAGCATCTGCATTAATAATTACTTTTTGACCAACACTCATCTTTTTCAATTGCGTTTCTTTGAAGTTGGCAATCACCCATAAATCACTATTATGAACAATACGGAATGTAGATTGACCAGCCTGCAACAATTGCCCTTCCTGCAGATTTACCCTTGAAACTTTTCCTGCCTCCGGCGCTGTTATCACAGTATAAGATAAATTCAGCTTTGCATTTTCTACATCTACTTCACGCTGCTTTACCATTGCCTGAGCCACATCAATGGATTGCGCTGTGGCATTGCTCTGGGAAGAAACCACGCCTGTTTGCGTGGAAACCTGTTTTCTTTGTTGCTGTAATATTTGCAATTGCCTTTCCGCTAAATCTTTTGCAGCCTGTGCCTGTTCAAACTGTTGTTGCGTTATGGAATGATCTTTTATCAGGTTGGCATACCTGTCATAATCCTGCGAGGTTCTTGTTACATTAATTTGTGCTGCGGCAATTTGTGCATCTACAGTACCAACACCTGCCTTTGAACTGGCAATCCCGGAACGTGCAGCATTTGTATTAGCCCGTGCTGCACCAACATTACTTTTAGCGGTAGCCAGCGCAGCTTCCGCTTGTTCTACATTTAATTTAAGGTCACGATCGTCAAGCACGAATATGGTATCTCCCTTCTTTACAAACTGGTTATCTTTCACCCTCACTTCTTTCACGTACCCTGAAACCCTTGGTATCACAGGGCTTATGTCTGCCTCTATCTGTGCATCATCTGTATCTTCATGATGTTGCGCATACGTGTATTTTGAAATGCCAAACCATGATCCTAATAATACCATTACAATGAGAATTATCAGGAAAACTCTGCTGCGTTTTTTAGGTTCCGCTGCAAGCTTGCCATCAATTTCTTCAGGCGATTCTTTATCGCCGGAAACGGTTATAACTTTTTCTTTAGATTCCATAATTATTAATTTATTCGCTTAAATTTTTATTGGGCCGACAACAACCCCGATGCTGCCAGTAACCGGTTATACGCCAGTACCACATCAGCTTTTGAAACTGCCAGATTTATTTTAGATTGTAAAAGAGAAACATTTGCATCCAGCAAGTCGGTTGTATTTACAAGGCTGTTATCATATTTATTTTTAGTGATCCTGTAATTTTCTGTAGCCTGAGCTACTGCTTTCTCATACACATCAATTTTCTTTTTACTTAATAAAAAGTTTTCATAATCCTGGTTAACCTTTAGCCTTATATTATCGTCAAGCTGAGCCTGGTCAGCAACAATCTCTTTTTCCCTTGCTTTTGCCTGGTCTACTTTTGCCTTTGTTTTCCAAAGAGAACCAAGATTGTATTGTAAACCTACGCCTACATCAACTGCATTATAAATGCTCAATACATGAGGAATATCTGCTGCGATGTATCCTCCAGTTAATGCAATTGAAGGATAAGATTCCGCTTTGGCTGTGGCAATGCCGGTAGTGGCAGCTTTTTTTCTAAACCCTAGTGCAAGCACATCTTTCCTGTTTTGCAATGCTAGATTTTCATATTCCTCCAGGTTTTTTAAGATGAGGCTTCCCGTAAATTTTGAAGAGTCAGGAATGAGAACTGTATTTTCAGGAAGGCCCAGCATCAGGTTCATATTCACATTAGCGATCCTGCGATTATTTTCTGCATCCAACAGGGAGAGCTCTATATTAGAAGTTTGTAATTGAGATTTTAAAAGATCATTGCGGGCAAGCAATCCATTTTGTTCCAGGCGTGAAAAAACAGAATCGCGGTAAGCTGATTGTTGAAGGTTTTCTCTTACAACATTTACAGTAGCACCCGCCTTGTATAAATTGATATAGCCATTTATTGTATTTAATATCACACCTTCCTTATCATTTTCAGCATCAAGCATTATAGCCTGCTGTAGGTACTTTGCTGATTCTATCCCATACCGTACTCTGCCACCTGCGTAAATGGGAAGTGCCACATTTATGAGGCCATACATTGCCTGGTTTACCGTAGGGCTTTTAGCATTTCCAGTAGTGTCAGTTCCTCCACCAAAAGCTTTCGTTTTGAGTGAAACATTCGGGTTGTTAAACCGTAAATAAGAACCACTTGCGTTTATATCAGGGAGCCTGCGATCCTGTGCTTCCTTCAATGCGCCTGCGGCTTGTTCATTACGTGCTGTGGATGCCTGTAATTGCTTGCTGTTTTTTATACTAAGATCAACCGCTTCCTGTAAAGTAATTGGTTTTATTTCCTGTGCATGTAAAAAAGATGGGAGGAAAAATCCTATAAAATAAAACAGCAATACCACTATCCTTTTTATAAATTTTCCAGAAAACCGTATCCGATTATTGTTCATCTTTTGTGATTTATTATTTATTCAACAAGTGAGAACGCATTAATTGCTTTAAATGTTCACTCACTCTTTCTTTTAATTTTTTACTTGTAAATGGATTAAAATCTTTATTCTTATGCAACAGCTTACGGCACATCGCTTCTGATATGAGCAAGTGATTAATAGTTCCTATAAGGGTAGCGATGGTAAGTTCTGCATCAACATTTTTAAATTCACGGGATTCAATGCCTTTTTGTATTATAGAAATTATAGTAACTACATTTTTTAAAAGGATATCCGTAATAGCATCATGCATTTGCGGCCGCTGGTCGAGGGAAAGTTCCCTGTGAAGAAGATGATGGAACCGGGGATTAGAAAACATTCTTTCGATATAGTTATCAATTATCTTATCAATCTTTTCTATCTGCTTTATGGAAGACTTCTCCAATTCTGCAAATATTAATTTTATAGGGGAAGCTTTATACTCCACTACATTTTCAAATAACTTTTCCTTTGATCCAAAATAGTAGCTTATCATGGCTAGATTTACACCTGCAGCTTTGGCAATATCTCTTACGGATGTTCCCTCAAAACCTTTTTGGCCAAAAAGATTCATAGCTGTAAATAATATGGTTTCTTTTGTATCCATTTTAACAGGCTGCGAAGTTAAACAACTGTTTGAAACTAAACAAACGTTTAATTGATTTTTTATATTTTTAAATAAAATAATTTTGTATGCCGGCGTCATGAAAAGAATTACCAATCAAAACATAAATATTCATGAGAGAGATTAATGCCAAAAATCTATCAAAAGCAAAAACTTTTAAAATTGCCGGATGGATTGTTATGATCGTTGCATTATTAATAAGTGCGGCATTAACGCCTATTGTGGGAGCGGTTCCTCTTTTCATTGGTTACTTACTTCTTCGCACAGGAAAGAAATATTCAGTTGAAAGCGGAGAAGCCATTATAAAAAAAGATCAACGGCCTCCTGTTTTATACCTGCGGTCCTTCAATGATGAAATTGAAGACCGTTCTATGATTAAATATTTAAAAAGTATTTCTAACCCGGCAGTCAAAGACCTCGCACGTACAGTTCCTTCCATTGGATTTCGGGAGCAGGATGCTCTTGGATACGTGTTTAGAAAAGTGGGGCCATATGTGGCACTTGGCAAACCCGGAGAAAAACTTCCGGAATTAGGATCTTCAAAGATTTATGTTGCGAATGAATCATGGCAAGATACCATTCTTGATTTTTTCAAAAGATCCAAACTCATAATTTTTAGAGCAGGTAAAACGGAGGGTTTAAAATGGGAGTTAAAAGAACTGGTGCGAACAGTGAATCCTTTACAGATAATTATGCTAATGCCTGTAAAAGATGAAGACTACCTTAGTTTTATTCATTGGGCAAAGGATATTATGGAGGCTTCTTTTCCGGCAGAATATCCTTCCAGCAGGATGATAATTTTTAATGAAAAATGGAAGCCGGCATGTCTTCCTCAAGGCCAAACATTAAGTAAATCTTTCGCCCCTTTCTTAAAGCAGAATGGAATATCCATCAAAGAAACCTATTGGGAAAAAATTCTGGAACAAAATGGAATCAGGTGGTGAATACTCTATAATAAAAACAATTGTAGATTCACTTTATGAAAAATGTAGTTGCAACTTTTATTCTTAGCATTACTATGTCACATGCTGCACATGCACAGCAAGCTACCCCACAATTATTAAAAGAACCTGCAACATGGCAATTTGAAAGATTTACTTTACCGCCTTCTTTCGCACCCGGCATCCCTTATAAAGGCGCTGAAGAACTGCGTTTTTCTCCGGGAATGTTTAATAAAGATTCAGCAGATTATTTTACTTATGCCTTCGTGGCTCAACTTGACAACACTACAACCATTTCACAAGATAACATTAGAAACTATTTGCTCAGCTATTTTAAAGGGTTATGCAGCGGCACAGCAAATGACCGTAAGCTCGTGGTAGATGCCTCCAAAATAAAAGTTAGTTTAGAAAAGAAAAAGAATACAACAGGCAAGGAAGTTATTTATAATGTTTTACTGGATGTATTTGGCGTTTTCACTGACGGCGCTCCCGTAAAATTAAATATGGAAGTAAAAGTTTTAATGAATAGCGCTGCCAATAAAACCTATCTTATTTTTATTGCATCCCCACATGCAAAAACTTATGAAAGCTGGCACAAACTTTATAAGATACAAAAAGATTTTACGGTTCCCGATTGATCCTTTCCTGGCAGATATTTTTACCAGGTACTTACGGAGATTATTTGAAGTGGCTTTTCGAATTTAGCAAAGAGCTGTTAACTATAGCTATATAATTACATTCTTCAAATCATTATCACTTGTATTTCTTACCCTGTTCCAGCCAGCTAGCAAAACATTGCTTTTTTCGCCATCAGTGCCTTGTTGAAATACTGTTATCATAAGGCCCCCATATTCAAAAGTCAGTGTTTCAATTATACCGTTTTCGCCGGCAGTAGCTGACCATGAGATTGTTTTTACAGCTACCAGTTTATAGGTTTGCCTAACCTGGAGAACATTTTTTTCATTGACGAAAAAAACTTCTGCAGTCTTGAAAGGTGTGCCTGAAGCGGAATTTTGAAATAATATCGGGGAAGTGCCATCTATAAATTTAGTAATCCTGAAGGGATTGAATGTTATTCTGCCTGCACCGGCCCCAGTAGACTGCGAACCAATATTAAGGGTTTGCTCCACGTCACAATGGTAACCCGAAACCCTGATGAACTGTTTATTGTCGGTATCAAAAGTATCTTTAATAGTTGCAATGTCGGTATCGTGAGTGCCGTTAGAAGTTAATGCACTTGAATTATAATCAACCAGCCTTAGATATATTGAAACAGGACCTTCCATTGTTTATAGATTTTATGTGATAGAAGCTAAAGATTTAAAAGTATTGATTTTTTAGAAAATCTGTAAAGCATTCGTCTTTTTTTTACGCAACCTATTAATGCTGTTATCCTTATTTTATTTTCTTACAAGGTATTTTTGCCCCGCCCTGGTGTAATATAAAACCATCTACTTCTTTTTTATCATTTCTTGTAAATTCTATTTCTATATCCGGTGATTTTAAAAAGAACAGATTTTCTTTTTCAGCATATAGCATACCTACTGGTTGCCCTGTTGGCGCCGCCATTAGGCCACCATCCTTTGCACTTATTACTACATGCAGGTCAGGGCGTATTTCATATTCTCCTTCATATTGCTTCAATTTTTCTTCGGGCACTTTTATAACTTTCCTTTCACCTGGGAGTTCATATTCTTTATTATAGAGGATAGAAAAAATGCTGTTTGTAATCTCGTTTAATGATCCGTCAGAAGCATTGCTGAGCAGTATAATACATACATCATCGTGTGGTACCCGCGCAATATTAGTAGCAAACCCGTGTATGCCACCACCATGCCCAACCCTTCTTTTGCCATCTATGCTGTCTATTACCCATCCGTAACCATAATTATTTTTTACAGGTGTATATGCTTTTTCCTGCTGTGCTTTTGACAAAACTTTATTATTCTCCAATGCCGTATGCCACAGGTACAAATCACCGGTAGTAGAATATATAGCACCAGCCGAAAATGACACGGTTGAATCTACAATAGGTGCTGCTGCAGCTTGTTTATCGTTCAAAGCAAAATAACCAATCGCTTTATTATTACTTTTCAGGTGAGTGAAATCAAAACCACTATGAGTCATTTGCAGTGGGGTAAATATATATTTGCGCACTGCGTATTCATAAGGTTTTTTCGTTACTGCTTCAATAATATATCCCAGCAATGAATAGCCGCTGTTAGAATAATTCCAGCTTGTACCCGGCGGGAAATCAAGCGGCTTATCCTTAAATAAAGCCATCATTTTTTCCCGGTTAGCAGGTTTGGTTATTTCATTGGCCATAAACTTTTCATCATTTGTATAATTGTAAATGCCGGACGTATGCGTAAGCAACTGTTGAATAGTAATGCTATCTCCTTTAGGAAAGCCTGGAAAATACTTACTTATTTTATCCGATACACTCAGCCGTTTTTCTTCTTGTAGTTTAAGGATAATGGCTGAAGTAAATTGCTTGGTGATAGAACCTAACTGGAAAATACTTTGTTCATTATTGAATACTTTATTCGCAGCATCACGATAACCATATCCTTTATTTAGCAGGATGGTTCCGTTCTTTGCCACCAGTGCTGAGCCATTGAACTTATACATTTTTGCATAAGCATTTAATAATGTATCGAGCTTACTACCCGCCTCCTGACCGAAAGTATATTGAATGGTATACAGCGCAACTATAAGTAAGCATAGTTTTTTCATGAAGTAATAAGTTTGATGATTTTGAAAATTCTCTTTATCAGATAGAATAATTAGGCAACCCTAAACAAATCTAAGGTTAAATTTAATTATAACTTTCAAACCAAAGTGTCCTGTATCCATTAACGAATAGCTACGTAGGCAGGAATCAATATCAGGAATTGCTGCTGGGTGAGCCTTATTAACCTGAACTTTTGTTGTTAACTTCAACTAACCTCGAACCATGATTTCTAAGTTACAAGGTTTTAACAGACCGTGAAATAAATTGAAATCCATTAATCAAAAAATTTAGAAATCATGACTTAATAAAATACCCATGAAGAAAAAAAATAAAATCTACAGGTAATGAAAAAAATAGCTGCCATTTTTATAACCATTTTATCAATATTGGTTTCTGAAGCGCAGCAATCAAATCAGTTTTATATTGATAGCTTAAAACGCGAATTGGCTAATGCAGAAGATGATACTAATAAAGTTAAGCTGCTCTACAGGCTAAGTAATTTGTATGCCTTATCGTTCGAGGATACAGCAGCAACATACGCACAAGAATCTTTAAACCTGGCACAAAAAATAAATTTTGACTGGGGCATTTTTACAGCAGAATTTCGTTTAAGCGGAGCTTTGATGATTTCAGGAAATTATCCACTGGCATTAGATCATGGTTTTAGATTCCTTTCTCTCGCCAAAAAGAGGAATGATACCTTATATACCTCTATTGCAAATGCTGTTCTTGGCGAGTGTTACTATGATATGGGCGAATATAATAGCAGCCTGAAATATTACCGTGAAAATTTAAGACTGGCAGAAATACTTCATATTGGTCAAATTTATTTTGCATGGTCTAATATGGCCCATGCTTACCATAGCTTAAATCAGCCCGATTCCGCCATGGTATATGCAAAAAAAGCTTACAAAAAATTGAGAGATTGGAATGATACATTATTTGTATCTAATAATTTAGGAGATGCTTATGCCGGAAAGGCTATTTATGATTCCGCATTGTTTCAATACAGAATTAGCATAGCTGTTTCATTAAAATATCATACCATACTGGAACGGGTGGATGGTTATAATGGCATTGCCGGTGTATATAAGATGACAAATAATTTTGACTCTGCTGTATGGTACTCGAAAAAAGTATTGGCAGAAAAAATAGAAAAAAGGTATCCTATTGGTTTGCTGAAAGCGGCAAATATGCTTGCAGATATTTATCAATTACAAAATAAACCTGATAGCTCATTAAAATATTTGAGGATAGCGCTTAGTATAAAAGATAGCTTATTCAGCCGTGAAAAAACCAGCGCTATTCAAAACATTGCTTTTAAAGAACAGGAAAAGCAGAAGGAGATTGAAGCATCGGAATTAAAATATCAAAACCGCTTAAAGATGTATTCCCTGCTGGGCGGCCTTATTGCCTTGCTGGTAATAGGAGTAATATTATTGAGAAATAACAGGAATAAACAAAAGGCTAACGTTTTACTGAAGCAACAAAAAGAAAAAGTAGAGAGTACTTTAACGGAATTAAAATCTACTCAAGCCCAACTTATTCAATCAGAAAAAATGGCCTCACTCGGTGAGCTCACTGCGGGCATTGCCCACGAGATACAAAACCCGCTGAACTTCGTGAATAATTTTTCAGAAGTGAATAAAGAATTGATTGGAGAAATGAAACAGGAATTGCAGGCGGGAAATAATGAAGAAGCAATTGCTATTGCGAATGACCTTGAAAAAAATCTTGAAAAAATAAATCATCATGGCAAACGTGCGGATTCCATAGTGAAAGGAATGATGCAACATTCACAGGTAAGCACCGGTCAAAAAGAACCCGCAGATATCAATGCATTGGCTGATGAATATTTACGATTGTCCTTCCACGGTATAAGAGCAAAAGACAAATCATTCAATGTAACAATTGAAACAGATTTTGATAAGAGCATTGGCTCAATAAATATTATCCCGCAAGACATTGGAAGAGTACTATTAAATTTATACAACAATGCATTTTATGCTGTGAGTGAAAAGAAAAAAACTGCCGAAGAACATTATAAACCACTTGTTTCAATTCAAACAAAAAAAATAAATAATAAGGTTGAGATAAAAGTAAGTGATAACGGAATGGGTATTCCTCAAAATATAGTTGATAAAATCTTCCAACCTTTCTTTACAACGAAGCCAACAGGACAAGGCACAGGATTAGGATTGAGTTTAAGTTATGATATTGTAAAAGCGCATGGTGGAGATATAAAAGTGGAAACAAAGGAAGGTGAAGGAAGTACATTTATTGTTCAACTAACAGTTTTAAAAGTATGAAAAAAGTTTTCGTGATATTGTCACTTTTTTCAACCTTCCATTGCTATTCGCAAGCGCAGATAATTAATTCAATACCCGCAAACGGTATTTCATTAAACAAAGGATGGAAATTTCATATTGGTGATAATCCTGATTTTGCAAAGCCCGGCTTTGATGATGCTGTTTGGAGTAGTATTAACCCTGCGCTTAGCATACCTGAGTTAAAACAAGTCAACACAAGTAAACCACTTTGGCTAAGAATAAAATTTTCTTCTTCTTTTAAAAATATCGCAATAACAATTTCCCAATCCGGAGCTTCAGAAGTTTTTTTAAACGGACACCTGATACAATCATTTGGAACTATAGATTCAAAAAACAAAAAAAATATTGCTTACGATCCATTGAATGATTATTTGATTTTTCATCTTGATTCACCAGATAATACGCTGGCTGTCCGCTACTATTTTCAACCGGATATTAATTATAAGTCAATGTTCGATGGGATGTTCCCGCTTTTCAAAGTTTACGTGTATTCAAGTGAAAAACTGCTTGAGCAAAATATAAATAAAACGCAGGATATTTGGAACGGGTTCAATATGGGTGTACCCTTAATTTTATTTGTTGTTCATTTCATTCTTTTTTTATTTTATACTCCTGTCAAAGCAAATCTTTGGTATAGCTTGTTTTCACTGGCCAGCGCTATCTCAAATCTTTTTATTTATTATTATGGGACGGCTAATTACCTGGTAGATAAAAACGGCTATAGCCTGTTTGCTACAATATTTTCCGGGATATCTAATATTTTCCTGATGTATGCTATCTATTTATTATTAAATCAAAGGATAAAATGGCTGATTATTATTTTTTCAGGTTTATCTATTATCGGAATTTTAAGTTCTAATGTGGAATCTAACCAGTTCGGGGATTTGTATCAATTTTTTCTAACCTTACTGTATGTTACGTGTATAATATACATGGGATTAGTGGCTAAGAAGCAGGGCAATTTGGGTGGAAATTATGTAATATTTGGGCTTCTCGCTTGCATTGTATTTTGGAGTCTTTTTATCATAAGCTATTATGTAAACTGGAACCAGTTAACAAAAGATATTTTATTTCATCTGACAATGTTGTCACTTCCTGTTACAATTTCAACTTTATTAGGACTTCAATTCAGAAACACAAGCAAATCGCTTATTCAAAATCTGGAGAAAATAAATACGCTTTCCCTTGAAAAGCAACAAATCCTTTTCTTACAAAACGAAACCCTTGAAAAGCAAGTTAAAAAACGTACAGCGGAATTAAATAATTCATTAGATGAACTCAAATCAACTCAAGCCCAATTAATCCAATCAGAAAAAATGGCTTCGCTTGGAGAACTAACTGCAGGCATTGCACACGAGATACAAAACCCGTTAAACTTTGTGAATAATTTTTCTGAAGTTAATAAGGAATTAATTAATGAATTGGAAGAAGAAGCCGACAAAGGAAACATTAATGAAATAAAAGCTATTGCAAAAGACCTAAAAGAAAACGAGCAAAAAATAAATCATCATGGTAAACGTGCTGATGCGATTGTAAAAGGAATGATGCAACATTCTCAGGTAAGTACAGGACAAAAACAACCAACAGATATTAATGCTTTGGCTGATGAATATTTGCGATTGAGTTATCATGGATTAAGAGCTAAAGACAAAAACTTCAATGCAGACTTCAAAACAAACTTTGATGAAAGAATAGATAAGATTGCAGTTGTACCGCAGGACATTGGAAGAGTATTATTAAATCTTTTTAATAATGCTTTCTATGCGGTGAATGAAAAGAAAAAAACTGCTGATGAAAATTATAAACCAACTGTTTCAATTCAAACAAAAAAGATAGATGATAAAATTGAAATCATAGTTTCTGATAACGGCAATGGTATTCCTCAAAAAATAGTTGATAAAATCTTTCAGCCATTCTTTACTACGAAGCCAACAGGGCAAGGAACAGGATTGGGTTTAAGCTTAAGTTATGATATTATTAAAGCACATGGAGGAGAGATAAAAGTGGAGACTAAAGAAGGGAAGGGTACAACATTTACTATTTCATTTTCACCAATGCCTTATTAGAAAATGCAAATTATCACCATAAAACAGCGTATTGCAATCAGCCTGGTATTGCTATTGCCCTTGCTGACAATAGCACAAAATCCCCAGGGTCTGCAAACAAATAGTCACAATTTCACGAGCACTAATGATACCATCTTATTAAACAGCTATTGCTTTTTGCAACTGGATTATTCAGAAACGAACAGAGATAGTTCTATTTATTATGGCTACAAAGCATTAGAATTATCTAAAAAGTTTAATCAAAAATTTTATGTAGCATGTACTTTGAGCGATTTGGGTTTTGCCTTATTGAGCAATGGCGATTATTCCAATGCTTTAAACGCATTATTGGAAGCATCAAAACTTGCAGAAAATAAAGATATTGCAAAAAACGTAATGCCTACCCCTTATATAAGTGATTATACAAAAGGAAGCCCCGAAACAAATCGGATAGTGCTGTTAGGATATATAAAAAACACCTTAGCCTTACTTTATGGAAGCACCAGAAATGCACAAAGACAATTACAGGAACTTTTTGAAGCCAAACAAATTGTTGAAA
The DNA here is from genome assembly GCA_038239385.1 of Chitinophagales bacterium. Taxonomy (GTDB): domain Bacteria; phylum Bacteroidota; class Bacteroidia; order Chitinophagales; family Chitinophagaceae; genus Ginsengibacter. Next base: position 14,541 of record JBBSEV010000008.1, on the reverse strand, counting down.
ATGGTACAGACGATAAGTATCTTTTATACAGCATAGTCTCAAACATAGCAAATGCATATTTTAAAATGGAAAAGCTGGATTCGGCCATGTATTATCAACGGCAAGTGATGGAAATTGAAAAAAAGTTTGTGCTCAATAATTACAGTGGTGCATCATTAAAAACAATCGGAGACATATTTTATAAAAAAGGCAACCTGGATTCTGCAAAAAAATATTATTCAGAAGGATTATTTTTAATTGAAAAAAAGAATGCCAATACCAACTACCTGGCTTCAACACAAGTTGCATTAGCTGATTTATACAGAAAAAATGGAGAGATAGATTCCAGCCTTTATTACGCCAAAGCAGGACTAAAAAATTATATTTCATTAGGAAGTTTTATACCCGAAATGGTTGAATCATACACCAATTTATCTTTAAGTTTTAAGGAGAATAAAAGATACGATAGCGCTTACTTCTATATGCAGGCAGCCAAAAAATTAAGCGATAGCCTGAATGAAACAGAAATCAACAATCTTAGCACCTTTCAAAAAGTTGGGTTCGAAGAACAATTGCGGTTGAAAGCGCAGGAAAATGAGCGTGTATCAGATAACAACAAAAGAAAGGTATATCTGCTGTTCACCGGCTTAGGTATTTTTTCAATCATTGCTTACATCTTATACAGAAACAACCGGCAAAAACAAAAAGCCAATAAAGTATTGCAACAACAAAAAGAAGAAATACAAACTACATTGACGCAATTAAAATCTACTCAAGCCCAACTTATCCAATCCGAAAAAATGGCAAGCCTTGGCGAACTCACTGCAGGCATTGCACATGAAATTCAGAACCCGTTAAATTTTGTAAATAATTTTTCTGAAGTGAATAAGGAGCTGGTTGATGAGTTGGAGAATGAATTAGAGAATAACAATAATGAGAAAGCGATCCTAATAGCAAAAGATATAAAAGAAAATGAAGAAAAAATAAACCACCATGGAAAGCGTGCTGATTCAATAGTAAAAGGAATGTTGCAACACTCACGTGTAAGTACAGGGCAGCAAGAACCTACAAACATTAATGCATTAGCAGATGAATATTTAAGACTGAGCTATCACGGCATGCGGGCAAAAGACAAAGACTTCAATGCAACAATTAAAACAGAGTTTGATGAAAGCGTCGGCAAAATAAATATTATTCTGCAGGATATTGGAAGAGTGTTATTGAACTTATACAACAATGCATTTTATGCAACCAATGAACAAAAGAAAACTGCTGATGCAGCTTATCAGCCACTCGTTTCAGTTCAAACAAAAAAAATAAATGATAAGATTGAAATAAAAGTTTCAGATAATGGTAATGGCATTTCGCAAAACATCGTTGATAAAATATTTCAACCATTCTTTACTACCAAGCCAACCGGCCAGGGAACGGGATTGGGATTGAGCTTAAGTTATGATATCCTAAAAGCACACGGTGGTGAAATAAAAGTGGAGACGAAAGAAGGTGAAGGAAGTGAGTTTACAATTGTTTTGCAAGGTTAAAATCAAATAAATCATTTAATCCTGTAAATCATGGTTCAGACAATTTATTATATCAGCGGAATGCTGCCTGGCAAAATCAACCTACATTCTTTCTGAAAATTTGGCGAATCTTTGTTATCTTTTGTATGCGTTCGGTGTTTTGAAAAAAAATCTTAACGATAATAACAACGATTTCTTTTTCCATCATGAAATTATAGACTTCAATTTTTTTCAATGGCGACCAACTCCTTTTTCGTCCGGTTGAATTTACTAAGTTGTTTATTTCCCCCCCGGAAAATGAAAATAAATTATTCACCAAAATACCTTGCCCCACTGACCTTTGTGCTCCTTCTTCTTATGTCAGCAACGGGCATATTTGCTCAACAAAAAATCAGTGGAATAATAACAGATGAAATGGGTCATCCCCTTCCCGGCGCTACCATACACCTGGCAGGGTCAAACCTGGCGGCTGTTTCATTAGCAGATGGTTCTTTTGATATTACAGTCAAGGCCGATGATATACTGGAAATATCCTATATCGGTTTTAACACCCAACAAATTAAAATCAGCAACTTTCAAAATTTGCAGATCAGCCTGCACCCCCTGGCGATTGCATTGGATGATATAATATTTACCGGCTATTCCACTCAGAAAGTAAAAGAGATAACAGGCTCAGTTGCGGTGGTGAAATCAAAAGATTTACTTGGTGTGCCTGCAGGCCAGGTAGAACAAATGCTACAGGGAAGAGTAGCGGGATTAAATATAATAACCTCAGGTATGCCGGGCGGCGCCAGCAATGTACGCATGCATGGAATAGGAAACTTTGGTGATGTAACACCGCTTTATATTATTGATGGCGTACAGGGAAATATCAATAACCTCAATCCCAATGATATTGAATCTTTACAGGTATTAAAAGATGCAGGTGCTTATTCTATTTATGGTGTACGTGGAGCAAATGGTGTAATTATTATTACTACCCGCCAGGGCAAGCAAGGTAAAGTGAGAATCAGTTATGATTTTTATACAAGCATAACGAGACCTTTAAAAGGTCCTGACCTGTTGAATCCGCAGGAGATGGCTGACCTTGCATGGATAGCATATAAAAATTCAGGACAGGTAGCGGGAAATGGAAATCCCTATGACCCGCTCTATGGAAATGGTGTGAACCCGGTTTTACCCGATTATTTTATCGCAGGAGAAAATCAAGGACTTTTTGCAAATGATCCCCTTGTAGATCCTGCCCTGTACAATATTGATTTTACCAGTGGGCCTATCTACCAGATAGTGCAGGCTAATAAAAAAGGTACCGATTGGTTTCATGAACTATTTAAACCTGCGTTCAGTCAAAATCATTCATTAACTGTTTCTGGAGCCAATGAAAAAAATAAATACCTTTTCTCCGTGGGATATCTTGACCAGCAGGGAACTGCATTAAACACTTATTTAAAAAGATATACTGCCCGCATCAATACAGAATTTAATGTCAATAACAATATTCGCATCGGTGAAAACCTTCAATTGGCTTATCGTGATAATCCAAAGATCGCTACCCAGCAGGGAGCAAATTTTAATGAGATCTCCAATTCGATAACTACTCCGCCAATTCTACCGGTTTATGATATAAAAGGAGGATGGGCACATTTTAATCCTCAGAACTATGGAGAAAATCCCGTTGCAGTTCGCACATTGGGAAAAGATGATAAGAGCAATTACTGGGAGGTATTTGGAAATGCTTATGCCGAAGCTGACTTTCTTAAATATCTTACTGCACGAACAAGCTTCGGTGGAAATTTGATTAACTATTATTCCTACAATTATATATTCAGCGGCTACCTGCCCGGCCCTACTGGCCTTCCCAGCAATTCGCTTGTGGAATCTTCAGGTTATAACAGATCATTGACCTGGACAAACACAATAAAATTTTCTAAAACATTCGGAAATGAAAATCATGTTGAAGCGTTGATCGGCACGGAAGCTATCAATAATTACAACCGTGAAGTAGGTGGACAGAGATCTGGTTTTTTTACCAACGATGTGAACTATCGCTTCCTTAGTAATGGCAGTTCTTCCGGACAATCTAATTATAGCTTTGCAGGTGCATCTGCCATATATTCTTTAATAAGCAGAGTTGACTATAGATTCAAAGAAAAATATTTTCTATCCGGTACATTAAGAAGAGATGGGGCCTCTGTTTTTAGTCCTAAAAGCAGGTATGGGTGGTTTCCTTCCGTTAGCGCTGCATGGAGAATGACAGAGGAGAATTTTTTAAAGAAGCTGGAGTGGCTAAATGAATTTAAAGTAAGAGCAAGCTGGGGTAAGACTGGTTATTATGGCAATACTGATCCGTTCAATCAATATACTTTATATGGAGGCTCAATCGGGGATGCTTACTATGATATCTATGGCACCAGCAATTCAGTTGTACAAGGATTCAGGCAGGTAAGAATCGGTGATCCGAATACAGGATTTCAGGATGACATTGTAACCAATATTGGTATTGAATCTAGTTTTTTGGACAATAAATTAAGCATCACCGCTGACTGGTTTAAGAAAAAATCAAGAGGCTTATTATTCCCTGCCACATTACCAGATGTATTAGGAGGAGCCATCACACCAAATATAAATGTCGGAGTTGTACAAAACACAGGAGTTGATATTTTACTCAGTTCAAAAGGAAGTTGGTCAAAAGATTGGCGATGGGATGCAACGATCACTTTTACGAGTTATACGAATAAAATTCTAAAATTAACTGACATCCCATATTTCTTTCGTGCTGTAAATTCATTTCCATTTGTGAGGAATGAAGTAGGCCATCCTATAAGTTCGTTTTATGGATACAAGATCATTGGCATTTTTAAAGATGCAGATGAAGTAAATAAAGCTCCTGTGCAGGATGCAGCTGCTCCCGGTCGTTTCAGGTATTTAGATGCAAACAAGGACAATGTTATTAATGACGATGACCGGGTTTTTATTGGAAATCCTAACCCCAAATTCACACTCGGAGTAAATATTGGAATTACTTATAAAAATTTTGATTTTTCTACTTTCTGCTACGGGTCTTTCGGTAATGAGGTACAGAATATATTTAAGTATGGGACAGATTTTTTTGGGGGCGGGGGTGGTTCAAAAAGTAAAGCGCTTCTTTATAATTCATGGACTCCTCAAAATACCAGTGCAACTATTCCTATCATAGAAAACGAAGCCAACTTTAGTAATACCGGCGCTATAAATTCTTATTTTGTAGAAGATGGATCTTATTTCCGAAACAAATCAATGATCCTCGGCTATACTTTACCTAAAACCACACTGCAAAAAATAAAGATTGAAAAATTGAGAATATATGTGCAGGCCCTAAATCTTTTCACTATAACAAAATATACAGGTCTTGATCCTGAACTATCTGGTCAAAGTGATTTTTTTGGAATTGATTTCGGTAATTATCCAAATAACCAGAAGCAATATTTGTTTGGCATTAGTTTGAATTTTTGATTTCAATTATGAATAGGTTAAATTCTTTTTATGAAGCTTTATAAAATAATTTTGATCACCGCCATTATGGTGATACTGCTTTATTCCTGTGGCAAGAGTTATCTCGATAAACGACCTCTGGGTCCATTAGATGAAACAGCGCTTGCCAATAAAAGAGGCGTAGAAGGTTTATTGATCGGCGCTTACTCTTTGCTGGATGGTGTAGGTAGCAGCAAAAGTGATATAGGTTCGTCGGGATCAAATTGGATATACGGAAGTGTTGCAGGGAGCGAAGCATATAAGGGATCCTTTCTTGACGAGGCAGCGGATATAAGGGCGGTTGAACAATTCATCCCAACAGCGTATAATGGGTTACTTGCAAATAAATGGGGAGTTGTTTATGATGGCGTACAGAGGTGCAATGACGTGCTGCGAATTATGGCAAAGGCAAAAGACATCTTATCCGCAGATCAAAAACGCATAGCTGCGGAAGCAAGATTTCTTCGTGGACATTATCATTTTGAAGCAAAAAAGTTATGGAATAAAGTACCATTCATAGATGAAACCGTTACTTATGAAAATGGAGATTATCGGGTAAGTAATGACAATGACATTTGGCCTGATATCGAAAATGATCTGAAATATGCCGTTGCTAATCTGGATGTAGATCCTTACCAGGGAGCGGTTGGCAGAGCCACTCAATATACAGCCATGGCATTGTTGGCAAAAGCATATATGTTTCAGAAAAAATTTGCTGAAGCGAAACCTTTACTGGAAGCGATCATTAACAGCGGCAAATTTCATTTAGTAAACTATGCCGATAATTTTAATCCTGCAACCAAGAATAGCTCCGAATCTGTTTTCAGTGTTCAGATGTCGGTAAATGACGGCGCAAATGGATTAAATGGTAATTATGGTGATCTCTATAATTTCCCCGGCACTTTCATGGCCGGTATGCAACCAGGCGGGTGTTGCGGATTTTTTCAACCTTCTCAATATCTCGTCAACCATTTTAAAACTGATCCAGCTACCGGTTTGCCCGATCCGGGTAATTTTAATAATGTTGGTACTGATGTAAAAAGTGATGAAGGTCTTGAATCATCAGAACCCTTTACACCCTATACAAGTACGTTGGATCCGCGGTTAGATTGGACGGTAGGGCGCAGAGGAATTCCCTATTTAGATTGGGGTAATCATCCCGGACGCTCCTGGATCCGTGATCAAAGTAATGAAGGACCTTATAGCCCAAAGAAAAATGTTTATTATAAATCGCAGGAAACACATTTAACGGATGCAAATTTTTGGGGAAATGTTACCACAGCCAATAATGTTAACCTCATTCGCTATGCGGATATATTACTTTGGGCTGCTGAAGTGGAGATTGAAATAGGAAGCCTTGATAAAGCAGAGGATTATGTGAACATGATAAGAAACAGGGCTGCTGATCCAAACGGATGGGTTCATACTTATGTAGATCCAAATGATCCTTCAAAGGGTTTTACTAATACAGCAGCAGCAAATTATTTTATTAAAACTTATCCCAATGGATATTTTGCCGGACAAGGTCAAGCCTATGCCCGCAAAGCAATACGCTACGAACGAATGCTAGAATTTGGAATGGAAGGGCATCGCTTTTTTGATTTGGTAAGATGGGGCACTGCAGATATTGAGATCAATTCCTATTTACAAAAAGAAAAAAGTTTAAGGAACTATTTAAATAGTGCTGTATTCACAAAAAAAAACGAATACTTTCCTATCCCCCAAATACAAATTGATTTAAGTGCAGGTGCAGATGGAGTTAAAAAAATGAAACAAAATCCTGGGTATTAAATGATGTATCAGAAAATAAAAAAAATAGTTTTTTTTATCTTGGCCTGTTTGCATGTATCATTTTCAATTGCCCAAACCCCGGTAAAAAATAATGCAGTAAGCTCCTACCGTGCCATTCCCTGGACTATTTACGATGGTTTGGCTTTTGGCGGTAACACTTGTATGTTGAAGGATATGGATGGGTTTGTATGGATCGGCACTGCAACCGGGTTAAGCCGTTTTGATGGCAATACTTTCAAAAATTATTTTGCAAATAAAAAAGAAGGCCGAAACGCTATTATTGAAGACCATATAGTGGGATTAATTGAGGACAGTTTACATAATATCTGGATCGGAACACAAAATGGTCTAAGTCGATACGACCTAAGGGCAGATACCTTTACCAATTTTCAAGTAGTTGTTGGCCCTCCCCATGATGATCATGTTATCATTCCTTTTTGGGTGACGAAAGATCTTGTGTATTGTGTGAGCAACATGAACACCATCCTTTCATTCAATATCCATTCTTTCGAAAGAAAAATCTTTCCAATTCTCAACCCTGTTGAAGCTTTAGGAGGATGGCTATTTTCCTTTCAATATGCTTTTTTTGATCAGGAGACCAATTCTGTTTGGGTACTGCCTCAAAATAAGATAGGTATTTCCCAGGTGTCTCTTTCAACCGGGAAAGTTGAATTCTATGGCTGGGCATCCCAGGCAAAAAAATTAGCGGGTGGTCACAATATTGCTCTATCCATGCACTATGATCACAAAAGAAATTGCATCTGGATTAATAGCTGCGATGGATTGTTACAATTCGGGTTGAAGGACAAGCAATTTCATTTCGTTGAAGCACTTGCCCCATTTGAAAAAATAAAGAATTATGATCACGTTGGCGGCATTGACCTAGATCCTAAAGGTAGAATCTGGCTGGCCACCTTTCAAAAAGGTATCCTGATTTATGACCCCAACGACCAATCCGTTAAATTTCCTTTCCCTGATGATTCTCTTTCGCAGAAAGAGGTTTCAGATGGTAACAGTGTAATCTATTGCGACCCGGTTGGGGTAGTATGGACGAGTACCGGGTCTCCCCAAAAAGGTTTCTACCAGCTTGTTCCTTACTCTCCGGCCGTTACTCACTATGTGGCAGATCACAGGAATCCACATGGCTTGAATAGTGATGACGTATACACTTTTGCAAATGCCGATCAGGACCATGTATGGATTCCTACGGACGGTGGCATAAATATATTTGATTTGAACACCGGTCAATTCAGTTTGTTAAATGTAAAAGGACTTCAGGGCCTGGCTACTAATCAGAAAAATCCAAAAATCGATGCTATCTATATTGATATCCTATCAAAAAAAGCCTTATTGCAGGCCGATGTCTTGTTTGAAATGGATTTGGAAACAAGGAATTGCCGGCCCATTATTTTTAAAGGCGAAAATGGGCTCAAAATTAATGTCGAAGGCAATTCCAGGATTAATTGGCCCGCACCTTCTTTCAGGAATGGATTTATTTGTACTGCAAATTACGGTGATAAAACAGGAATATTTGCTATCAAAGGTGACAGCGCCGTTGCCAGGGAACTGGTATCTCTTTTCCCTGCGAATAATAATTTCAATTATATGACTGTTGCGGATGATCGCTTGGTATTCATCCAAAGACAAGCGGGTCGGTCAAGCCGCGAGACTTATAGTTTTATTAATAGTAAATTAGTGTTAACGCCTAATCCGTTGGATAGTATAGCGTGGGATGAAATAATATATAAAAAAGCGGATCAAACTTATTGGGTAAAAGCTGAAAGGCAATTAATTCAATACAATAATGACTTTCATGTCATTCGCAGGTATACCCAGAAGGACGGACTGCCGCTGATTGATTTTAGTGCACTTACGTTGGATAATAAGGGCAATATCTGGTTTCATACTGACCGTTCAATACACCAACTCAGTACCGAAACAGGCTCCGTTTCTGCTCTTACTGAAAAAGACGGATTTGAAAAGCAAAATTTCTTTGTTTGGCCCAGCAGCCTGAAGGATGCAAGGGGTGATATTTATTTTCCGTCGGGCGTTTTCGGTCGTGGTTTTAACAAGATAAGTCCTGACAAATATATTGCCTATTTGCCGTCATCAGTATATATCCGGTCGCTGGAAATTAATCAAAAACCTTTTCCGACACCTACCGGCCCGAACTGGATTCAGGAGCTCTCTTTAAAATATTCTCAAAATAAGATTAGCCTGGAAACGGGTATCGTTGACTACTTTTCAAAAGGCAGTAGCCGTATACGTTATAAACTGGAGCCTCAAAACAAAGAATGGCAATACGCGCCATATTACTACACCATCCGTTACGAAGATTTGTCGCCTGGAAATTACCAACTGGTCATGCAGGCATCCAATGCCGGGAATGAATTTAATGGACCAGAAAAAATATTGATCATTCACATCACCCCGCCCTTCTGGGAAACTTGGTGGTTTAGGATACTTGCAGCCATTTTTATTGCAGCATTAATATATAGTTTCATTCAGTACCGTTCCCGCAACTTAAGAAAAAGAAATATTGTTCTTGAAGAAAAAGTATTAGTACGTACAAAAGAGCTTAAACATTCATTGGAAGATTTAAGAGAAACACAGACACAACTGATACAATCAGAAAAGATGGCCAGCCTTGGAGAACTCACCGCAGGCATTGCACACGAGATACAAAACCCCTTAAACTTCGTGAATAATTTTTCAGAGTTAAATAGTGAGTTGATTGATGAAATGAATACTGAATTAGACAAAGGGGATATTAATGAAGCAAAGTTTATTGCAAGCGACATAAAACAAAATCTTGAAAAAATAAATCATCATGGTAAACGTGCGGATGCCATCGTAAAAGGGATGTTGCAACACTCACAATCAAGCACTGGTCGAAAGGAGCCAACAGACGTTAATAAGCTGGCAGATGAATATTTAAGACTAAGTTATCATGGCATCCGTTCAAAAGATAAAAATTTTAATGTTACATTAAAAACTGATTTTGATGAAAGTATTCGAACGATCAATATTATCACCCAGGATATAGGAAGAGTGTTGTTAAATTTATACAACAATGCGTTTTATGCCTGTACTGAGCGAAGCCGAAGTGCAGTGAACGATGCTTTGCTAAGCTCAGCACCCGATTACCAACCAACAGTTTCTATAAGCACAAAAAAATTAAATAACAAGGTTGAGATAAAAGTAAAAGATAACGGCAATGGCATTCCCCAAAAAGTAGTTGACAAAATATTCCAACCATTTTTTACAACCAAACCAACCGGACTGGGAACTGGATTAGGATTGAGTTTAAGCTATGATATTATAAAAGCACATGGTGGAGAAATAAAAGTAGAAACGAAAGAAGGTGAAGGTTCAGAGTTCATAGTAATATTACCCGTCTCTCCGGAAGCGTTATAATGAGTTGGAATTTTGTCGGGCAAACTATTATAATTTAAGAGTGCCAACCTCCAAAGAGTTATCAAAGCCACATAACCTAATATTTCCCACATCTTATCCTTAGGTGCAAGTTCTATTTGAATTCCTGGTCTTGTTTGAATATGTTCTTCTAAGATAAAATTAATTAAGGAATAGCCAAAGATGAGGCAGCATTGTCTTGCACAAACTATTTACCTGAAAATGGTTATGAACAAAATAATTAAATCAGGAAGAGAACTATGCCTCAACTATTGAGCTTTAAACTGGTGGTCGAATCCGCCATCGGTGTTTGCAACTTAGCAGTATTACTTTATTTTTATACATCTGGTAAAACCGAAGAGATTAGGTTCATAATAGTGGAGACATGAGAAGAATTAAAAAATGAAATAAATACGGGCAATAAAGAAGAAGCTATTTTAATAGCAAATGATATTAAAGAAAATGGAGAAAAAATAAATCATCACGGTAAGCGGGCTGATGCTATTTTGAAAGGAATGATGCAACATTCGCAGGTAAGCAGCGGCCAAAAAGAACCTACAGATATCAATGCTTTGGCTGATGAATATTTACGATTGTCCTTCCACAGTATAAGAGCAAAAGACAAATCTTTCAACCTTTCTTTACAACAAAACCGACTGGACAAGGAACGGGATTGGGTTTGAGTTTAGCCTATGATACTGCAAAAGCACATGGTGGAGAATTAAAGGTAGAAACGAAAGAGGGTGATGGAAGTGAGTTTGTTATTCAATTACCTATTTCTGAATCACGGCCTTAAATAAATTAAAAGATTACACGGAATAAGAAAATATAAAATGACATCAGTGAGACCCATAAATCCTTTTAAATCTGTGATTCAGACGAGTTACGATATTATAAAAGCTCATGGTGGTGAAATAAAAGTGGAACCAAAGGATGGGGAAGGGGCTGAGTTTATTATGCTTTTAGCTATATAATGTAGCTACTAAAAAAAAATTAAAAAGTTCTCCTTTAGAGTTGTTTAAATAAAAATATAGACATGAAAAAGAAAATAAAAACTCTGCTTTATTTGGTTGTTTTTATTTTTATTATTTTACCTGTTTCTTTTGCACAGAATGGTTATTTGCAAGGAAGGGTTTTAAGTGTTGACAACATACCTGTTAGCGGCGCCTCCGTAGTAATAAGCGGATTGACTTCCGGCACTTCAACTGATAGCAACGGATTCTTTATTTTGAAAATTAGCGATCAAAAAAAACTGACTTTGGTAGTAACTTCAATTGGCTATTCAAAAAAAGAAGTTGAAGTAGTTACAGGAAATGGGCCTGTGAATATTTTTGTTCAACTGGAAGAGGAAGCACTGGAACTCGATGAACTGATAGTATCAGGCGTGTTTGATAAAAGAAAACGCATTGAATCATCTATCGCAATTACCACAATAAAGAAAGATGAGTTAGAACGAATAATTCCAAATAGCGCTGCAGAATTACTTCGTCTTGTCCCTGGAGTATTTGTCAACTCTGCCCGGGGTGAATTAATAAATAGCATCTTTTCGAGAGGTATGGTATTGGATGGCAGTTATTATTATGTATCCATACAGGAGGATGGCCTACCGGTAATTCCTTTTTCAGGTACACTCGGGGCAAGTGCTTTTCTAAGAGCAGATGTTAGTCTTCAAAAAATTGAAGCAGTCCGCGGTGGCTCCGCATCTATATTGGGAGTAAATGCTCCGGGAGGCATATTTAATTTTATCTCAAAAACCGGTACAAATAAATTTGAAGGAAATATAGTTTCACGTGTTGGCTTAGAAGGCAATGGCAAAAATCCTTACTATAAACAGGAATTATCTTTTAGCGGCCCTTTATTAAAAGATAGTTCGTGGACTTATTTTTTAGGCGGACATTACCGTTATGCTAATGGTGCTAAATATCCCGGCTATCCTTTAAGCAGAGGAGGACAAGTTAGAGGCAATATTCTAAAAAGCTATTCATCAGGTTCAATAAAATTAAATGTAAAATGGCTGGATGACAGGTCATCTTCATTTGAGTTTACACCCTCAAGGGATTTTAATCACCCACATCCTTCCGGAAATTTTGATAACACCAGTTCTGTATTAATACCGGCCGTGCATGTAAGAATACCTTCAGTTGGCGAAGGAATTCGGGCTGTTGATTTTAATAGCAAAGACCTTGTTCATCTGCAGGATAAATCTGTGAGTTTAAATTGGGAGCAGCGATTGAATAAGAGTTGGAAAATGCAGCATGCTATCAGGCTCTCAAGTAAAAGCTCCGAGACTGCGGGAACCGTTATAGTATATCCTTTCCAGGTAAACTCCTTCCTCTTTTTTGCTTTAAATAATTTATTAGGGAATGCAGGAAAGTATAGATTTTTTGATGCAAGATCAGGACAAAATTATGGAACCGTAACCCACACAGTTGATTTCACACAACCTGATCCTTTTATATTTAATTCTGATCTTCATTTACCCGGAAACGAAGTATCGCCGAATTCATTATTTTTTACTCCGGTAAACTATGATAAAAGAACAGTGCATGATTTCGTTTACCAGGGCTTTGTTACTAAAACTTTCAAAAAAATGAAATTCACTGGCGGTCTGTATTTATCCAACGGAAGATATAAGGCATATACGGCCAGCCTCGCCCAGGGATATACTACAATTGAAAACAAGCCACACCTGGTCGCAATTGAATACGCACCGGAAGGTGGGGGTCTGGTAAAAAAAATAACTGATGAAAATGGAATAGGATTGTATGGCCCCGCTGTTTATTTTAATAATGATATCAGGCTTTCGCAAAATGCTTTGTTTTTCGGCCATCAATGGGATATTACTCCGAAACTAAATTTTGATTGGGGATTCAGGTATGAGTGGTTTAGCGTTGATAATACATTTATCAATATTACCACATTGCCCACACCTTCACCCGATGGAGGCATTGACCATGATCCTTTAACGGTATATGACAACAATCTTTACACAGCAAATGCGCCAGTGAGGTTTAAGAAAAGGCTTAGTACCTTTTCAATAAGCGGCGGTCTTAACTATAAAGTAAATGATCACCTGGCTTATTATGCACGCTATTCATTAGGTAACAGAACACCGGATATTGGCAATTATATTAATAATGAAACAGCAGCTTCAGTAGTTAAAGAGCAGGCTCAGCAAACAGTACAATTTGAAGGAGGCATTAAATATGAAACCGATAAAATCCGGTTCGCTGCAATACCTTTTATAAGTATTCTTTCCAATGTTCCTCAAACCGGGTTTGGCTCAGACACAGGTTCTTTATCATCTTATTACCCCACGCCGGTTATTTATAATAAAGTTCATACAATTGGAATAGAGCTGGAAGGAACTATAAAATTATTATCCCATTTTAATATCAGAGCCAATGCAGTATTTCAACAGTTTTATTCTGATAAATTTCAATTCTACGACGTGGGATTAATGAATGGTTCGCAGGATGATTCTATTATAGATCGTTCCGGTAAAAAAATCAGCGATATGGCTGCCCCGGTTATATTCAACATTACGCCTTCCTATTTTAATAAAAAATGGTACGCAGATATTAATATGTATTATTTGGGTAAAAGAGCAGCCAATACAAGTGAAACTTTTTATTTAAATGCATTCACTCAATTTGATGTTCATGTTGCTTATGCCATAAATAAAAACATAAGCATTCAGGCTGCTATTAATAACCTGTTTAATTATTTTGGGGTAATGGAATGGACTGCACCAGTCACTGATGGGTTTCCATTTACAACATTCTCTACGGAGGCATTTACGCCTGATAAAAGAAGAGCCAATCCGGATGCTAACTATTTTACTATAGGTATTCAACCCAGATCCTACTTCTTAACCTTGTCGGTTAAATTTTAAAAGAATAAAAATGAAAAAATCTTTTTCACTCCTTGTCTTTTTAATATGCAGCCTGCTTGCAATAAGTCAATACAATCCTACACCGCAAACAATAGATAGCCTCACACAACTTCTATCCAATACAAAAGATGACAGCACAAAATATGAGCTGTTTTATCAATTGGGTTTGGCAAACAGTTCAGTCAATATAAATAAATCTCTTCAGCATTATGATGAGGCATTGGAAGTTGCAAAAAAGCTTAAGGATAAAGAAAGAATGATGAATGTTTTGATTGCGCTTTCGTTTGCGTTCAGCAACATTGGTGAATCTCCTAAAGCGATAGATATGCTGCATCAGGTATTGCGTTATAAAGAAGAAACTAAAACTGATCCAAGTATGGCGCTGGCTTTTATTAGCCAAAACTATGAAGCACAGGGCGACTACAAAAATGC
>JBBSEV010000007.1:0-120718 GCA_038239385.1 Chitinophagales bacterium | reverse complement strand
CAAAGAAAAAATCCATCATAAAGAATTTCTTGAATGGGAAATGGTGTATGAAGGAAAATATTATGGAACTCTGAAAGATGAAATTGAAAGAATATGGGCACAAAATAAGATTCCGATACTTGATATAGATGTTCAGGGAGCCATACATGTTCAGCAGCAATACCCCGTAAATACATTTTCAGTTTTTATACAACCGCCGTCATTAGAAGAATTAAAAAGCAGGTTACAAAGGCGGGGCTCCGAAACAGAAGAATCACTACAAGCAAGGATAAATAAATCAACATTTGAACTTACATTTAAATCTTATTTTGAAAATGTGGTAGTGAACAATGATTTTGAGCTTGCCTGTAAAGAGGCGGAACAAATAATCGCTACCTTTTTAAATAGTGAATAATTTAAAAAAAAAGCATGTTCATTTTCAATTTTATAATTTTGTAATATGGATTGGACGACAATTATAGCTATTGTAGCCTCTTTATTTTTAATTGGTTTTTTTGCAGGAATAGAAACAACATTTGTATCTGTAAGCAAGCTTTCAGTTGATTTAAGAAGAAAACAAGGAAACTATTCAGGTAAAATCTGGTCTGCATTCATGGAAGCTCCTACCCGTTTTATAGGAACTACTCTTATTGCATTAAATATCCTGGTAGTAGTATATGCTCTTCTCTGGAGTGAGATTCTTAATAGCGTATGGAAATATTGGCGAATTCAGAATCCATATATAAGGCTTGTAGTTGAAACTATTATTTCCACATTTTTGCTTTTGATATTTGAATTTATTTTTAGAGCTTTTTTTAGGGCAAAAAATAACTCAGTTATAAGAAGCAGTATCATAACATTTATTGTTAGCTTTTTTTATTCATTATTATCCTGGATCGCTTCCTTATTTGTCAATATAACTGAGTGGATGCTCAAATATATTTTTAATGTGAAACTTCACAATAAAGCGGAAGTATTTACAAAAATAGACCTTGAGCATTTTGTTCAGCAAAATAAACTTCACGACACTGAAGAAAATACCGAGAAAAACAATGAGCTATTTGAAAATGTATTGTCACTATCTGAAATAAAAATAAGAGAGTGCCTTATACCGAGGAAAGAGATTGAGTCAATTGAAATTCGATCTGATATAAACTCTGTAAAAAGTAAATTTATACAAACAAAACTTAGTAAGCTTGTTGTTTACGAAGATAATATTGATACCATACAGGGTTATATCCATCAACTTGATCTTTTTAAAAATCCTTCTAATCTGCGTTCTATTCTTCTTCCTATCCCTATGATACCTGAAAGTATGAGCGCTACCGATCTTATGAATAAGTTTACTAAGGAGAGAAAAAGTATTGCATGGGTAGTTGATGAATTTGGTGGTACTGCAGGTATTGTAACTATGGAAGACCTTCTTGAAGAAATTTTTGGCGAAATAAAAGATGAATACGATATAATCGAAGAATTTGTTGATAAGCAAATATCAACAAATGAATACCTGTTTAGTGGGAGGCTCGAGCTCGACTATCTTACCGATAAATATGGATTAAAGTTTAAGCAGGTTGAAGAAACAGAGACCTTGTCAGGTTATATAATTAACCAGTTTGAAGCAATTCCACGGCAAAAAGACAGGATTATTATTGACGATTACCAGTTTGATGTTTTGAGCGTAAGCGATACTCGTATTGAAACTGTAAAATTGAAAGTGCTGAGATAAATTTATTAAATATCTCCTGCAACACACATTATAAATGCCTGCCTGAACTTTTTAAAATCCTTACATGATAATTGCATTAAACACAAGGTGTCTTAATAAAGATGAACCTTGTGAATGCGGTAAATATATCAGTGAAGTTTTTCAACGGATAATAAAATTATATGCCACACATACTTTCATTTTCATTTCTGCCAAACCTTTGGAACTTTCTTTCAATCTTCCTGAGAATGTAATACCAGTTGTAATAGGGCCACAAAAAAGTACACCTGCGCAATTGTTTATTTGGTACAATATCAAAATTCCATTTCTTTTAAAAAAATATAAAGCGGATGTGTTCGTAACTACAGGTGCTTGCTCCCTCACAACCAAAGTACCACAATGTCTCATATTACAAAATCTTTCTTTTTTATACTTTCCTTCATTTGTAAAAAATAGATATCTATCTTTTTACAAAAGACATACCCTGCGTTTTGTAAAAAAATCTAAAGCAATCATAACAGTTTCAGCTTTTGCAAAAGCAGCTATCGCTGAACGTTATAAGCTGCCACAAAATAAAATACAGGTTGCATATCCAGATGTTGATGAGATTTTTCAGCCTGTGTCAATCCCTGAAAGAGAAAGTATAAAAGAAAAATATGCTGACGGTAACGAGTACTTTATTTATTCAGGTGAAATCAGCCATGCTGGCAACCTTATTAATTTGCTAAAAGCATTTTCGGCATTTAAAAAAAGGCAAAAGAGCACTATGCAATTATTGATCAGTGACGATGGAAAATCGAATTATGATATGGGCTTTTTTAAAAGCCTTGAGTCGTATAAATTCAGGAATGACGTTAAACTTTTTCCAGGCTTATCCCAAAGTGAGAATGTGAAAGTTATCGCATCAGCTTATGCAATGGTTTATACTCCTCTTTACGTAGATTTTGGAACATCATTACTTAAAGCCATAAAATGCGAAGTGCCAATAATAGCTTCTTCCACAGGCGTTATGCCTGAAATATGTGGTGATGCCGCATTGTATGTGGATGTTGAAAATTTTAAAGAGCTTGCTATAAAAATGATGCTGATTTTTAAAGATGAAAAGCTAAGAAAAGAATTAATTGAAAAAGGGAAAAAGCAGGCTCAAAAATTTTGTTGGAATAATACAGCCAAACTTGTATGGAATGCTATAGAAAAAACAAGCACTGTTGAAAATGACCATAAGTAACGCCGTGTGATTTTCACTTATAGAAACATAAGTTGCCATGTGTGATCCGTCAATAGTCTTAATTTCGTAAAACATTATGACAACTTCTACAATAACAATCGATGTTCAGCTTGATCCGGATAAAGTGCCCCAACAAATAAACTGGACTGCTGAAGGTAGTACTGCAAATAACCCGCAAAAGGCCAAAGCTATGCTGGTTGCTTTTTGGGATGCTATTGATAAGTCTGCCTTACGTATTGATCTTTGGACAAAGGAAATGATGGTTGATGAGATGGCGGATTTTTATTACCAGGTCTTTATTACTATGGCTGATACTTTTAAAAGAGCCACCAACAATGATGTACTGGTAAGCGATATAAAATCTTTTGCAAAAGATTTCCATAAAAAGTTTGTTGATATGGAAAAAGAGAAGAATAAATAAATAAGTATTTAGTTAACTGGAGGAGCAGTGATATTCGTATTCAAAAGAAGTATTCTTAGTATCGAATTTTTTAAATTAAAAAATCTACAATAAATGAATCTCGAAGACAAAGTAATGGGTGATTTAAAAACAGCGATGCTTGCAAAAGATGAGAAATCATTAAGATCGCTTCGTGCTATTAAAGCGGCTATCCTTAATACAAAAACATCAGAAGGGTTTAGTGGTGAAATAAAAGAAGAAGATGAAATAAAGCTGCTTCAGAAATTAGTAAAACAACGAAAAGATTCGCTGGAAATTTTTGAAAAACAAAACCGTGAAGATCTTGCTTCAAAGGAAAGAGAAGAAATTGAAGTGATCGAAAAATTTTTGCCCAAACAAATGAATGAAGATGATTTAAAAAATATTATTGAAAAAATTGTAAAAGAAACAGGAGCATCTTCACCTGCTGATATGGGCAAAGTAATGAGCGTTGCTAACAAAGAAATTGGTGGTAAAGCTGATGGGAAAACAATCGCGGCAATGGTAAAAGATATTCTTGCAAAAAAATGATTAACCGCCAAATTGAAATAAATGTCTCAGATACTTTTTTGCAACACAAACCGTATATTAAATTATAAATGATAATTGATATTGCTTTTATAATTATTATGATAGTAGCCATTTTTAAAGGGCTTAGTAAAGGTTTTATAGTTGGAGTTTTTTCTTTGTTGGCTTTTATAATTGGACTTGCCGCGGCGCTTAAATTATCAGCAGTGGTTGCAGTTTATCTTCAGGAGAAGGGAATGGAATCTACGAAATGGTTGCCTGCACTTTCTTTTTTTCTTGTATTTATTGTGGTCATTTTGTTGATAGGATTAGGGGCGAAGCTTATAAAAAAAACAGTTCAATTGGCAATGCTCGGCTGGCTTGATAGCTTGCTTGGAATATTTTTATATATGATCATCTACATCATAATATTTAGTGTGATTTTATTTTTTGCTGAAAAAATGCTTTTAATAAAACCATTTGTTATTGCTGATTCCTATGCCTACCAATACATTGCGCCATGGGGGCCTAAAGTGATAAATAATCTCGGAAATATTATTCCCTTTTTTAAAGATATGTTTATGCAGCTGCAGGGGTTTTTTGATGGCCTTGCCAAAAAAGCTACTTAGAGAAAACCCACGACTAAATATTATTTAGTCATTTGCATATAAACATTTATTTTAGCGTTAATTAGCTGCAAGTAAATAACACCAAAAGCCGGAGTGCAAAATGGAATATAAAATTCAACAGGAAGGCAAATTCAAATTCATTGAAGTGGGGGAAGGAGAACCACTTTTACTGTTGCATGGCCTGTTTGGTGCGTTAAGTAATTTTGGAGATCTTATTGAATATTTTCGCAAAACCAATACGGTGATTGTACCAATGCTTCCTCTTTTTGAACTTGACCTTCTTCATACATCAGTTGGCGGCCTTCAAAAGTTTGTACATAGGTTTATTGAAAACAGGAATTACAAAGACATTCATTTACTTGGTAATTCCCTCGGTGGCCATGTAGCATTGGTATATATTCTTAAGCATCCTGAAAAAATAAAATCTCTTACCCTTACTGGAAGCTCCGGTTTATTCGAAAATGGAATGGGAGACAGCTATCCGAAGCGTGGAGATAAAGAATATATTCGAAAAAAAACGCAGCTTACTTTTTATAATCCTGCTATGGCTACTGAAGAGTTGGTGAACGAGTGTTTTGAAATAACTAATAACAGGATAAAAGTAATTAAGATAATATCATTAGCTAAATCTGCAATTCGAAATAATCTCGGTGAGGAATTGAACCAAATCAAACAGCCAACATGCCTTATATGGGGGAATAACGATACGATTACACCTCCTTTCGTTGCCAGAGAATTCAATAAGCTAATTCCAAACAGCGAACTTCACTTTATCGATAAATGTGGTCATGCCCCTATGATGGAAGTGCCTGGCGAGTTTAACAGTATATTAAGTGGCTTCATTTCAAAATTAAATGTATCTGCTGCAACAGTTCTATAGTTTTTTTGGTCTTTATAGGAAGTTGATTTTGATTTTCCTAACGTTTAATTTGAACTGCTATCATGTTGGCATATGAACTTACAAATAATATTATTCCGCAATTAAAACTTTCTGATACAGTGTCAAAAGCTTTGCAGCTAATGAGTGATTTCAAAATAACTCATCTACCAGTTGTATCAGAAGAAGTTTTTTTAGGGTTAATTAGTGAAGATGACCTCCTCGATGGAGAAAATAAAAAATCTCAGATTGAACATTTTCAAAGTGATTTTATTCCCGCATACATAAATTCTAATAAGCATTTTTTACAGGCAGTCAACATAAGTAATCTCTATCAAACAAACGTAATTCCCGTAATCAATGAAGAAAATGCATTAGTGGGTACAATTTCAGGGCAAACATTGCTTACAGCTTTAGGCGATTTCTCTGGTGTAAATGAAACGGGCGCCGTGATTGAGCTACAGATGGAACGTAATAAATTCAACTTATCGGAAATTAATCGTATAGTTGAGAGCGATGGCGCAATCATACTGCATTTAAATATCACCACTTTGCCTGAACCATTTTTGCTGCAGGTTACCATTAGCATAAACAAAAGAGAAATATCTACACTTATTGCTGCCTTTGAAAGGTATGATTATTCTATTACCTGGTATTCAGGCGAACAACTTTTTGAAAATGATATTGACAGCAATTATCGCCATTTAATGAATTACCTGGACATTTAATGGTGGCTCAATTTTTACCCCACACCTGGATTATTTTTTCAAACTATTCGTTTAGCAGTATAAATAATAAGCTTAGGCATTACATAGGCAGAAATTTTATCGCTATCCTGGTTATATGTGGTTTTAATAATGTTGCTTACTCGCAAGATTATTCTTTTTCAGGCAATGTCATAAATAAAAATCAAATGACTGATTCCTTCAGGAAACTTCGACTTAGAAAAATAATTATTACAGGAAATAAGAAAACGAAGTCCTATATTATTCTAAGAGAAATGCAGTTGATGCCAGGTGACTCTGTT
Source organism: Chitinophagales bacterium (assembly GCA_038239385.1). Classification (GTDB taxonomy): domain Bacteria; phylum Bacteroidota; class Bacteroidia; order Chitinophagales; family Chitinophagaceae; genus Ginsengibacter. Next base: position 114,327 of record JBBSEV010000007.1, on the reverse strand, counting down.
ATAATTTCAGAAATGCCTGCTGCTCTTGAAACCGCCCAAAGTTTTATTTATAATACTACATTGTTTGTACAAGTAGTACTTTCTTCTCTTGTTATCGATTCTAATGATTTTGATATTGTTGTAGATGTAGTGGAGAGGTGGTATATTTTCCCAATCCCGGTATTTCAACTGGCAGACAGGTCATATAATGAATGGATTGAAAAATACAATGCAAGTTTAGACAGAGTTAGTTATGGAATTCGGTTTTATCATAAGAATGCCAGTGGAAGGAATGACCAGTTTTCAATTTCATTTGTAAATGGCTTTACAAGAAATATTTCATTTAATTACAAAGCACCTAATACGAATCCTTCATTAACGGAAGGGGTTTCGATAGAAGGCGGTTTTTCACAAACCCGTGAAATTCCTTTTTTCACAACTGATAAAAACAATATTCTTTATTTCAAAAACAATGAGTTTGTAAAAAATGAATGGTTTGTAAAAGGGGCGTATATTTCAAGGAAGGGCTTGAAAAAAAGTGAAACTTTTACGTTAGGATTTCGGCATATAAAAGTGGATGATTCAATAATTTCAGTACAAAATAATCCCGGATTTTTTAATAGTATTAAGACCTTTCAAAATTTTCCTGAATTAGAATATAAGCTTCAGTTCATTGATTTGGATAATATTCTTTATCCACTCAAAGGTTATTCCGCAACATTTTTTATTAATAAACGTGGATTGCAGCTCAGAGATAATATTAACAGGCTTACACTCAGAGCAGCTTACAATCTATATTTTACTTATCCCCGGAAATGGTATTCCAGTTTAAGATTTTCGAGTGAGATAAAACTGCCTTTTAATCAGCCTTATTATAATAGAAGGGCGCTCGGTTATAGGGATGATTATTTACGGGGAGATGAGTATTTCGTTATTGATGGCGTAGCCAATGCACTTGCAAAATTTGACATAAAAAAAGAAGCAATTAAATTTTATCTGCCAACTTTTTTAAAATCAAAAACATATAGCAGGCTTCCATTTACGGTATATGCAAAAGCATTTGTTGACATGGGCTATGCATATATACAGCCGGAATTTGACACAAGGCTAAATAACCGTCTACTATATTCCGGGGGGGTTGGAATTGATATTCTTACACTATACGATCTTAAATTGAGCATTGAGTACAGTTTAAATCAATTAGGGCAAAAGGGTTTATTTTTACATAATTAGGTTTGTTTTTAAAACGTGGTCATTTGGAATTATTATGCGTATAGCTATTTACAGCCGGGGAATAGAATCCGAGCAACAGGAGGGATTTAAATTGTTATTGGCGGAACTTTCCCGATATAAAATAGAACCTGTTGTATACCAGGATTTTTTCAACCAGTTCTATTCTTCCATTAATATTCCGGACAAGTTTTCAACTTTTAATTGCCCCGAGGATCTTGAAGACATTGACTTTATTATAAGCCTGGGAGGAGATGGAACCTTGTTGGATGCTGTAACATTTGTTGGGGATAAGGGTATACCAGTGCTTGGTATTAACTATGGCCGTCTTGGATTTTTGGCAAGTATTGGCAAGCATGAATTGAATATGGCAGTAAAAGCGCTGGTTCAACGCACATTTATGCCTGATAAAAGAACTCTGTTGCACCTGGATGCTAACATGCCATTATTTAACGGAGTTGCCTATGCACTCAATGAATTTACAATTCATAAAAAAGATACCTCGCCAATGATCAAAATTCACACATATCTAAATGGTGAATTTTTAAATACTTATTGGGCAGACGGGCTAATCGTTTCGACTCCTACGGGTTCTACAGGTTATTCTTTAAGTTGCAATGGTCCTGTAGTTTTTCCTGAATCTGCAAGTTTTGTTATTACCCCTGTATCACCGCATAATTTAAATATACGTCCTTTGGTTGTACCTGATAATACCATTATATCTTTTGAAGTTGAAGGAAGAACAGATGGTTTTTTATGTACGCTGGATAGCCGGAGAGAAATTGTTACAAAAGAAGTTTTGCTCGCTATAAGGAAGGAGACATTCAATATAAATCTTGTAAGGCTAAATGAAAATAATTTTTTGCAAACACTTCGCAACAAATTATCATGGGGATTGGACAAAAGAAATTAATCTCTTTTATCTGGTTTCTGATAAAATAAGTAAAAATTTTATACAAATAAACAGGTAAGAATTTGACATCATCAACGCTTAATTCAAATTCATGCAAAAATTAAATTTAAAGTTTTAACTTTCTTAAATAATTAAAACTCCGTTTCTTCGTTATCCTAACATTCTTTATTTTTTACCCTATATGAAAAAAATTTCTGTTATTCTTGTTCTTATTGTTGCGTTAAATTTAAGAGCAAGCGCACAATATGAATACGTTCAGGAGGGCGAGGTGGGAATTAATGCAGGTGTGGCCCATTATTTTGGCGATCTCAATAACAGGGGTGCATTTAACAGGCCTAAAGTCGCTCTGGGAGTCTTTGTAAGAAAGCAATTTGGAAATTATACGGCACTTCGCATCTCGGCACACTATGCCCAGCTTGGTTATAGTGATCAATATAGTCAAAATGATTACCAGCGTAGCAGGAATTTAAGTTTTAATTCTAAAATTTTTGAATTCGCATTAAGAGGTGATTTTAACTTCTTTAAGTTCATACCTACTGATCCGGATCATGCTTTTACACCCTATGCAACATTAGGAGTAGGAATTTTTAGCTATGATCCCTATGCATTTTATAATGGGGAAAAATTTTATCTAAGGCCTTTAAATACCGAAGGGGAAACATTTTACCAGGGCAGGAAAGCTTATGGTTCCATGGCAGTTTGTATTCCCATAGGTTTCGGGGTTAAGTATGCGGTAACTGATAAAATCAATATTTCTTTTGAGATCGCCCATCGCTTTACAACAACAGATTATCTTGATGACGTAAGTAAAACATATGTTGGTATAGATAAATTTCCTTCACCTAATCCTCCTTCTATCGCTGCAATACTACAAGACAGGTCATTTGAGTTAGGCACCCCAATTGGAGTTGAAGGTCGTCAAAGGGGATTTAGTAAACAAAAGGACCAGTATGCAATTGCTGAAATAGGGATATCGTTTAATATTATCTCCTACCGTTGTCCTCAGGCCAAATAAAATTTAAACACTCACCCTCTCTTTATAGATAAATTTCGAAAGAACTTTATTTCCTGCTTTTATAAATACCAATCCGTGCATTAAGCATCAATTTGAATAATGATTTGCGTATAACGCATTTCAAATTGTACAAAAGGATTTCATTACTTTTACAACCCAAAGTCAGGCAATTCAAGCCTGACTTATGTTTGAATAACAAATGACTCTTAAAGAAAAAATTAATTTAAATAAGTTGCCTTGCCACATTGCTATTATAATGGACGGTAATGGACGCTGGGCAAAAGAAAAAGGAGAAGACAGGTTATTTGGGCATTTTAGCGGAGTTGAAAGTGTAAGGAACATCGTGGAGGGTTGTGCGGAACTTGGCGTTAAATACCTCACTCTATATGCATTCAGCACCGAAAATTGGGATCGCCCAAAAGATGAGGTTACAGGATTAATGGAATTGCTCGTACAAACAATAAAAAAAGAAACGGATACTTTAAATAAGAATAATATAAAATTATTTGTCATAGGCAACACTGATCTATTGCCCGATTCTGCAAAGAATGAACTGAATGAATCCTGTGAAGAAACAAAATCAAATTCAGGTATGAGCCTTATAATGGCATTAAGCTATAGCAGCCGATGGGAAATATTGAATGCCGTAAAAAAAATTGTTGATGAAGTAAAAAATGAAAAATTGAATGCAGAAGATATTACCAATGAAACTTTTGAAAAACATTTATGCACGGCAGCTTTTCCTGATCCTGAACTTATGATACGAACAAGCGGTGAATACAGGATAAGCAATTTTTTATTGTACCAGTTGGCATATTCTGAATTATATTTTACCGACACTCTTTGGCCTGATTTCAAGAAAGAAAACTTATATGAAGCGATTATTGATTATCAAAATCGGGAAAGACGATTTGGTAAAACAAGTGAACAACTTTAAAATCTTAATAATATTATTTGATCAACCTCTCCTCCCTTCACAACTTCCGCCACTTTACACGGTTGATTTAACAAATACTTTTAATAATTGAATTTAACTTGCCGCTTTATAAAAATTGATTAATGCACCATATCTACAAGATTTTATTCTTAGTAGTAGTAGCTGTTACTGCCAAAACTTACATTTCTGCTCAGGTTCTTACAGACACTAGTGGTGTTTTAAATTCATCCGATTCCATTAAAGTTACTGATACAACTATAGGATTTAAAAGCCCAGAGGTTAATCTTAAGGATACAGTTCCGGTATCTTCTGTAAATGTTGAGCTTGAAAATATTTTTAATGCAAAAGCGCCGACAGAATATATTATTTCCGATATAAAAGTTACCGGTACAAAGTCTTTTGACCCAAATCTTATTATCTCAATTAGCGGTATGGCTATAGGAGATAAAGTAATGATTCCCGGCGGTGATAATTTTTCCAAAGCCATTAATAATTTATGGAAACAAGGCCTTATTGCCGATGCTGAAGTATATTTTACAAATCTTTCGGGTAAAAATTTATCAATTGAAATAAATATAACTGACAGGCCTTCATTAACTGGATTTAAATTTAAAGGCATTAGTAAAAGCGAAGCTGATGAGATTACTACCAAGCTAGGCCTCGCAAAGGGAAGACAAACAAGAGTTACAGAGAATTTAAAAAAATCTTCTTCCGCGGTTATTAAGAAATTTTATGTAGATAAAGGCTTTAGAAATGTTGACGTAGAAGTACAGGAATCGAAAGATAATAAAGCAACTAATGGTGTGAATATCCTTTTTGTTGTTAGCAAAAACGGCAAAGTGAAAGTAAATAACATCTATTTCGCCGGTAATGAATCGGTCTCCGATCTTAAATTGAAAAAGCAAATGAAGGGGACTAAAGAAAAAAGCAGGTTCACTTTTTTTCCATCGGATAACGGTAATGCATTTGATTCATCTAAAAGTAATAAGCTTACATTCAGTGAATATCTTCATACCAACGGGTACCTGATTCCTTCAAAGACAAAAGAATTGCTTGATCCTTACGTACGTTTTAAATTTTTAAGTTCTGCAAAATTTAATGATAAAAAGTACCTTGAAGACAAGCAGAATATTTTGAATTATTATAACTCTTTAGGTTTTCGGGATGCTATAATTGTGAATGATACTTCTTATAACGATAAAGGAAACCTGGATGTAGCTATTAAGGTAAATGAAGGGCACCATTATTACTTTGGAAATATTACCTGGAAAGGCAACACAAAATATTCTGATTCCATCCTCAGCGTATTACTTGGTATAAAAAAAGGGGACAGCTATAATGCAGAAACTCTCACTAAGAAATTAGGCAAGCAACCTTCACCTGAAGGAGGAGATATAAGCAGCCTTTACCAGGATGATGGTTATTTATTTTTCCAGATTGACCCGGTTGAAACTGCCGTTTATAATGATACCATAGACCACGAGATTCGTATTCGTGAAGGTCCACAGGCTACAATTGGTAAAGTTGAAATTACAGGTAACGATAAAACAAAAGATTATGTTATACGGCGGGAATTGAGAACCGTTCCCGGCGAGAAATTCAGCAGAGCGGATATTATACGCACACAGCGTGAACTTTCGCAACTAGGTTATTTCGATCCGGAGAAAATAAGTCCGGGTATTGTACCAAATATTGATAATGGAACAGTGGATATTACCTGGGGGCTACAGGAAAAATCATCTGACCAGTTAGAATTATCTGCAGGATTTGGAGGAGGGATAGGTTTAACGGGAACCCTAGGTGTAACTTTTAATAATTTCTCTATTTACAATATTTTTAATAAAAAAGCCTGGCAACCGTTGCCGAGCGGTGATGGGCAAAAATTAAGTTTGCGTGCACAAAGCAATGGTAAGCAATTCCGTTCTTATAATTTTTCTTTTACTGAACCATGGCTTGGCGGAAAAAAAAGGAACTCATTTACGATAAGTTATTACGATACAAAATATGCAAATGCGTACAATCCTTTTGGCTTTTATGATCGTTCTTATGCAGATTCTTCGTTTATACGAACCACAGGTTTCAGTGTATCATTAGGCAAACAGCTAAAATGGCCGGACGACTTCTTTGCTCTTATTTATCAATTAAATTTTCAGCGATATAAATTAAGGAATTACAATATTTTCCCAGGTCTTACTAACGGTATCTCAAACAATATCAGTTTGAAAATAACTTTAGCCAGAAATTCAGCAGGGCCTAATCCAATCTTCCCTACAAGCGGTTCCAATTTTGTTTTGAGCACGCAGCTAACACCGCCATATTCATTATTTCGCGACCCATCCTTTATCCAACATGAAGGTGAGCAATATAAATTTGTAGAGTTTCACAAGGAGCGTTTTACTGCTGAATGGTATGTGCCAATCGGACAGGGACGCGGTCCTGATAAAAACAAGCAATTTATATTCAAGGCCGCAGCTAAATATGGATTCCTTGGAAGATATTCTGATAAGACAATCACTTCGCCATTTGAACGCTTCCAGATTGGGGATGCCGGTTTAAGCAATAATTATGGATTGCTTGGGTACGATATTATAGCCCACAGAGGATATCCTGTTTATGATAATTCTGATCCTAAAATAAATCCTGATCAAAGTACAGCAAAGAATTTTTTCACAATATTTAATAAATATACCCTTGAGTTAAGATATCCATTCAGTACAAGTGCCAGTAGCACAATATATGGCCTTACTTTTTTTGAAGCTGCTAATGGATGGTACAGCTTTAAAGATTATAATCCATTTAAATTAAGAAGATCAGTTGGGGTAGGCATGCGTTTTTTCCTTCCTATGTTTGGCCTCTTAGGTTTCGATTATGGCATAGGGCTAGACAGGATAAATGCCACCACGGGGATTAAGGGGGCAGCTAAATTCACATTCATGCTTGGACAGGAAGCTGAATAATTTTCTATAAAATTATTTGTATGAAAAAAATTTCAACCACTTTAGTACTATGCTTATTAATAATACTAAGTTCTTCTGCACAACGATATGCAGTTATTGATTCAAAATATATTCTTGAAAAAATGCCTGAATATAAAGCATCGCAGCAAAAGCTTGATCAGTTTAGTGAGCAATGGCAACAGGAAATTGACAAAAAATCTGCCGATCTTGAGAAGATGTATAAAGAGTATGACGCTGAGCAGGTAATGCTAAGTGATGAGCTCAAGAAGAAAAGAGAAGATGAATTATTTAATAAAGATAAAGAACTCAGAGACCTCCAAAAAAAACGATTCGGATACGAAGGCGACGTATTTAAAAAAAGAGAAGAGCTCATAAAACCAATACAGGATAGGGTTTACAATGCAGTTCAAAAACTTGCCGTTTCAAAATTATATGATTTTATTTTAGATAAAAGTGAGGGAATTACCGTTATATTTGCCGACCCAAAACTTGACAAAAGCGATGATGTGCTAAAGGAATTGGGTGTTAAATAAATGCGAAAGCAACAACTAAGGTGCAGCCTAAAACATAATTATAGACACTTTATTTTAAACAAATCTTAAAAACAAAAATGAAAAAGTTCATTACACTCGTTCTAATTTCTACCGGAATTTTTGGATTCTCTAATACTGTTAATGCTCAAAAAATTGGTTATGTAAGCGCCGATGAAATTATTCAATTAATGCCCGAAGCTGCCGAGGTACAAACTAAACTTGATGAATATCAAAAGTCTCTATACCAAAATGCTCAGGAACAACAGACATCTTTGAATGAAGCTGTACAAAAATTTTATAAGGATTCTACAGCTATGAGCGCAAGCATGAAAGAAGTTAAAAGAACTGAACTGCAAAAGCAAGTGCAGGATTTGAGCGGCCAGGATCAGAAAATTCAAAATCAATTTGAGCAAAAAAGGCAGGAACTTTCTTTACCTATTCAGAAGAAATTGCAAGTTGCCATTGAAGAGGTTGCAAAAGAAAATGGCTTCACTTATGTTCTCCCGAGAGAAGCCTTAATTATAATGCCGCCAACAAGTGATATTGGCCCACTTGTAAGAAAGAAACTCGGTTTAAAGGAGCCAACTTCAACAACAACGACACCCAAAACAAAATAAATTTAAATAACGATTTATTCAAGCCATTCTCTAAACGGAATGGCTTGTTTATTTTTGAGAAATGAATATGGCATCTCCCATTGGCGTTTTTGATTCAGGATATGGCGGGCTTACAGTTCTAAAAGAAATTGTAAAAACGTTACCTGCTTATGATTACATTTATTTAGGAGATAATGCACGGGCTCCTTATGGACCAAGATCGTTTGAAACAGTTTATGAATATACTTTACAGGCCGTTAAATGGTTATTCCAACAAAAATGTCCACTGGTAATCCTTGCATGCAATACTGCATCTGCAAAAGCCTTAAGGACGATCCAACAGAATGATCTTCCTAAAATTGATGTACAAAAAAGAGTATTAGGAGTAATAAGGCCTACAGTAGAAATTGTCGGAAGTTTCACCAGCTCAAAACACATTGGGATATTGGGAACTAAGGGTACAGTCCAGTCACAATCTTATCCTATTGAAATTGAAAAGTTTTTTCCGGATATAAAAGTGTATCAACAGGCTTGTCCACTGTGGGTTCCATTGGTAGAAAATAATGAATATGCATCAGGCGGCGCAGATTATTTTATACAAAAAGATTTGAAAGGGCTCTTAAATAATTCTAGCGAAATTGATACAATCTTATTGGGATGTACTCATTACCCATTGCTTTTAAAAAATATAGAAAAGTTTTTGCCAGAAAATGTAAAAATAATTTCTCAAGGTGAGATAGTCGCACAAAGCCTTGCTGATTATTTAATAAGGCATAAAGATTTAGAAGCAAAATGTAGTAAAAATAGCCGTTTGAGTTTTTTCACAACTGATTCTGCAATAGACTTTGATAACAACTCTTCAATTTTTTTTGGCAGAGCCGTAAATTCCCAGCATATTGATTTGGTTAATTCTTAATTCATTTCTCTTTGCTTTAGCCTACGTTATTATATGATTGCTTTATTCATGTTTTTTTACGTGCCAGTATCAAAATTGCATTGTCAAGTAACCAAATTTTGAAATTCTTTTCTTACTTTTGCCACCCTTTCACAATCAGCAGGGATGGTGCCCGGCTGAAAAGAATGAACAATTTTATAAAAGAAAAATAAAATAAAATGCCAGGTAAAAAACGAACATATCAGCCACACAAGCGCCGGCGCAAAAGCGTACATGGGTTCAGACAGCGAATGGCAACGGCGAACGGTCGTAAAGTATTGGCAAGCCGCAGGAGAAAAGGGCGCCATAAGCTTTCAGTATCTGATGAACACGGAAGCAATAAATAAGTTTTCTGTCAAATAACTATACTAATAGCCTCTTTACGGGGCTATTTTTTTTAATTTTAAGTTCATCGCTTCATTTTTCTATTTTCATGATTCAGCAAAGATTTACTTTTAAGCCATCAGAAAAGCTCAAAAGCGTAAAGCTTATCGGTCAAATATTTAAAGAAGGAAAATCATTTTCACATTTCCCATTTAGAGTAATCTATATTAATCCTGTAGGAAACAAATCTTATTTACAAACTGCCTTTTCAGTAAGCAGGAAAAATTTTAAAAAAGCGGTAGACAGAAACCGTATTAAGCGATTAATGAGAGAAGCATACCGGCTACAAAAAACTCCAATTCAAAAAAAGGTGGAAGAAAAACAAAATTACCTTGCCGTGTTTATTATATATATAGGAAACGAACTACCTAATTATGGTTATATAAATGATAAGATAAAAGAATTGCTGGATCGGCTTATAAAAGTTGTTTGAATAGGCAAACAGCTGTATTAGGAATTATAAGAATAAGTCAGTATAGAGTTTGCCTCCCGGTAATACCGCGTATTTTTCCAAGTCAGTAATTCCCTCTACAGCGAGAACTTCTTCATCAATAAAACAATTACCCGTACATTCGGCGGCAGGGTTACTTAAAATATAATAAGCGGCATCCGCTATTATATCCGGCGTGCGGCTCATATTTATTAGCGCTTCACCTCCCAATAAATTTTTCACTGCAGCAGTTGCGATGGTTGTTTTTGGCCACAAGGTATTAGCAGCAATTTTATATTTCTTTAATTCTCCTGATAATCCTAAGGCGATCATTGTCATATCATATTTACTCATCGTATAGGCAAGATGGTTAGCGAACCATTTCTTTTCAAGATTTATAGGTGGTGAAAGATTAAGAATATGCGGATTATCGCCATTTTTTAAATATGGTATACAAGCTTTGCTTACAAAAAAGGTCCCTTTTACATTTATATCATGCATCAGGCCAAAAGCTTTAGTTTCTGTTTGTTCTGTTTTAGACAAAGAAATTGCAGAAGCATTATTTATTAAAATATCAATGCCACCAAATGTTGACACAGCCGCATTTACAGCATTTTGTATCTGTTCTTCAAATCTTATATCACATTGAACAGGCAGTGCTTTTCCACCAGCGTTTTCTACTTCTTTAGCTGCGCTGTAAATAGTTCCTCCAAGCTTTACATTTTCTTCAATTGATTTTGCAGCGATAATAATGTTTGCGCCTTCACCTGCAAACTTTAAGGCGATTGCTTTTCCTATTCCCCGGGATGCTCCGGTAATGAAGATTGTTTTATTTTTAAAGCTCATAAATAGAAGAAATTAATTAAATTCAGTAAGGATAATATTACAAACAAAAATTAAATAATTCGAAAGCAGTTGATAGAAAAATTTGTGAGTGGTTAAAAAACACGTTACAATTTATTTTGCCACAACTACTTCTTTCACGCTTCCTGTCCGTTTTAGTGCCCCCCATCCCTGCAACTCACCCTTTATTGCTTTATTAAAAGACTTCAAAAGAATATAATACATAAGTTGGCGATAGATCAATCTTTGCGGTATCATCCATAAAAGCTTGACATAATTTTCTTTTTCGTATGCAAATGCAAGCGCAGCGCCTGCAATATCGATAAAACTGAAAATGATGTAATAGATAATAATGTGCGGAATGCTTGCTACTATTATTCCAAAAGATGCTGCCAGCAGACTAAGCACCAGTATTATATCCGCCAAAGGTGCAAGAATAGGAAGGATCATTTGATATATTAAAATATTTGGCATTGCCACCATTCCAAATTTTTTGTAATGGGGATTAAAAATAGTATCTCTGTGTTTCCAAAAACATTGCATTACCCCAAAGCTCCACCTAAAGCGTTGTTTTAAAAATTGCCTGAAAGTTTCCGGCGCTTCAGTGTATGAAACTGCAGACGTACAATTTCGTATGAGGTAACCATTTCGATGAAGCCGCATAGTGAGGTCACAATCTTCTGCAAGGGTGTCAATTGTGAAACCACCTGAGATGAGAACTGCATCTTTCCTGAAAGCGCCAATAGCTCCGGGTATTACGGTAATGCAATTTAAAAAATCGAAAGCCCTGCGATCAAAATTCTGAGAGGTAATATATTCAATACTTTGCCAGCGGGTTATCATATTTACCTGGTTACCGACTTTTACATTCCCAGCCACAGCAGCAACATTTTCGTTATCAAATTTTTTCATAAGCTCAGTTACTGCATCCGTTTTAAGTTGTGTGTCTGCATCTATGCATACAACAAATTCCGCGGTTGATTTTTGGATTCCAAAATTTAAAGCGGATGCTTTACCACCATTTGATTTTGTATAAACCTTTACTTTGCTATTTGTGGTGAAATGCGCTTGTACCCTTGAATAGGTTTCATCCCTGCTTCCGTCATCAATGAAAATAATTTCAATTAGTGGATAATCTTGTGCCAGCAAGCTGTTAATAGTACGGATAGCATTCAATTGTTCATTGTAAGCAGGAACTATAATGCTTACTAATGGCCATTTATTTTTATCCGCAACAAGCAAAGCTCTTGTTTTAGTAAAAGCTGTTTTTGTTTCTTTACTCTTCTGTATACTTGCCAAAACAGCCATGAGTATAATACGGCCCACCGATAATAAAATGCCAATAATAAAAAGTGAAAATAAAATATGGCCACTCCAGTAACCTGCTTCTGCAAGAAAAAAATTGAATTTCCGGGTCCATCTGTCTTCCGATGATGCTACCCTTGGCATTACTTCATCTTTGCTCTTACCCATAAGATCAGCTACTGTCGTAAATACATATCCTTGTTTTTTGAAATAATTAATTATCATGGGAAGCGCTTCTACAGTGGCCTTACGGGTTTCACCTCCGGCATCGTGTAATAAAATAATACTGGCGTTACCATCCTTTACCTGTTTTACGATTCTTTGAAAAATACTATCTGCACTTACTCCAGGTGCCCAGTCATTAGGATCTATACTTTCATTAATAGTTAAATAATTTTCGTTGCGGCTTCTTTCAATGGGTGCAAGCTCTTCGAATGTCTGTGGCTGTGAGTCTGCATTATATGGAGCCCTGAATAATATGGTAGAATGCCCTGTAATGCTTTCAATAAGAAGACGGGTAAGCTTCATTTCAAGAGCGGCCCTTTGCATACTCATATCAGCAATGTTATGATGGGTAAAAGTATGGTTACCGATTTCAAAGCCATCTCTATAAATTCTTTGGAGAATAGGAATATTTTGCTCTGCATTAATGCCAATTACAAAAAATGTTGCGGGTATTTTTTCACGCTCCAGTATATCAAGTATTTTAGGTGTAAATTCTTCGCTTGGGCCGTCATCAAATGTGAGAATAAGTTTGTGTCCTTTGCCCACTGTTGTATCTTCTGCAAATTTTCTTATCACATACCCGGAAGGCAACTGAATATAATCTTGTTCAGCAATCAATTGGTCTGTTGTATCGATTTCAAGATTAATCTTCCCAGGTTGAGGGGAAGAGATAATATCAAGAACTTCCCCTTCACCTTCAAAGCCAACGTTATTTAGTATTACAGGGATTGTAGCAAGTGAGTCAAAATTAAATGGCTGATATTGAAGTGAGGAGTTACTCAAATTCCGGTTATAGTATTTCCACATTCTTTGATCCTCACTTCCAAGCCTCCACAACACTGTTCCTGCCGTTGGAAATTCATCGCTGAACCTAAGCACATTGAAGGTAGTGGCTGCATCAGTAAACCATACTTCATGCTGTGTCCTGTCAACATATCCTGTTGAATCAGTTTCTTCTGATGCATACGCAAAATGAAGATTGTAAGAATCATTGTCATAAGTAATTTTTGCACTAAGAGCTTTCGCTTTGTTTATAGCATCATTGTACGTGTAACCCTGGTCGTATTTTCTGTCAGCCCAGTCATATCCAAACCCTCCCAATCCCAGAATTATTTTTGAAGGATTAATTCTTTCTGCAGCCCAGGATATGGCATCTTCAATCCATTTCTGTGAGCTAATTGGACCCGGCCCTGTTGAATTATTAAATTCATCATAGGCCATTAATATAATGTAATCGTTATAATCTGATAGCTTTTTATAATCATAATCATTATTTTTTGGTTCAACATCTATACTCACTAACATTCCCTTTGGATGTAATGCTTGAAATAATTTTTTCTGAAATGCCGTCAAAGGTTCATTAGTGCTTTCTATTAATTCTTCGAAATCTACATTAATACCATTCAATTTATAATAAGAAAGTGTATCGGCGATTTCTTTGATAAGCTGATTTTCTAAAATTGAATCATTTAAAATTTGATGTAGCAACTTACCGTCAAACCCTATGGAATTGTTTCTAAAATTACTAATCATGGGGATTATGTGTAGTTGCTTTTGCCTCATTAACGCAAGCCCGGCACTATCAATTCTTGTATTAATATGATAAGTTATTGTATCAATAAAAAACCACTCAGGAAAAATTGTATTGAGTTTATCAGCATTTTTCTCAAGATCAGGATACGAAGTTCTAGTAGTCCATGGAGTATAAAATGCCGCCCTAATGAGAGAAAGAGAATTGGCTTTTGAAGCTGATCCAGTATTAAGTTTTTTGAGTGAATCTGCTTTTAGTTTATTAAACAAAAAGTCTTTAAATCCTTTATACTTTTCATTTTGAGAATTTTTTAAAGTGAGTGGATTGGAAGGATCTAAAGCTGTCTCGTATTCTTTGGCCTTAGCCTCCAGGTTAGGCAAATTAGGTAATGAACCACTGTACAATGCAATCCCTAATACTATAAAAAAGAAAACCGCAATCATTAACAGCACCCTGGTCGTCCATTTTACACTTTTCCACCTAGTCCGTTTACTGGTTTGAAAAATTTGTAGAGTGTTATTATCCATAAAGCTTGGTGATAACTTACCGCAGTTTATAGTTGGAGCTTATATATTGAGCAAAGATATCAATATAGCAACTTAAATTATGTTATAAACCCGCCATAAAATAGATAATATTAAAATTTAAAATTGTCCAAAAAAAAGAAAGGCCCCTGTAGAAACAGAGGCCGTTTACCAAAACTAACTGCTTATGAGAAAATTGACTTTTAAAATTAATATTATATAACATTTCAAATCACATGCCAAAAGTAAAATGATTGCTGTTAAGAAAAATATAAGAGGATTATAATATTATTCTAAAGCTAAATTTTAAGGTAACCGGGTAAATATTACAATTATTTCTATGGTTGTGTAAGCTTTTCAGAATTTTCTGCGAATTGAAGTGCGTCAATAAATTCCTGTAATTCCCCATTTAGCACATTATCGAGATTATATACGGTTAAACCAATGCGATGATCAGTAACCCTACCCTGTGGGAAATTATAGGTTCTTATTTTAGCTGAACGATCTCCGGTGCTTACCAGGCTTTTCCTATGGCGTGATATTTCTTCTTCCTGCTTGCGTACTTCCTCTTCGTATAATTTCGTTCGAAGCATTTGCATCGCCTTTTCCCTGTTGCCCAGTTGGCTCCTTTCTGTTTGGCAAATAATCACAAGCCCGGTGGGAAGATGTGTAAGCATAACCTTTGTTTCAACCTTATTTACATTTTGCCCACCTGCGCCACCACTTCTTGCCGTTTCCATTTTTACATCGCTTTCTTTTACATCCACATCTACTTCTTCCGCTTCGGGCATTACTGCAACAGTGGCTGCACTCGTATGTACCCGGCCACTACCTTCGGTATCAGGTACTCTTTGAACCCTGTGAACGCCACTTTCAAATTTTAAAGTACCATATACATCTTCACCACTTACTTCGATCTGTACTTCCTTATATCCTCCAACAGTACCTTCATTTTCGCTTAACAATGCCGTTTTCCAGCCCTTTCCTTCACAAAATTTTAAATACATTCTCATAAGGTCACCCGCAAATAGAGACGCTTCATCGCCTCCGGTACCCGCTCTTATTTCTACTATAGCATTTTTTTCATCCTGTGGATCTTTTGGAATAAGCATATTCCTAATGTTCTTTTCATAGGTTTCCTTCTTTTGAAGTAATTCCGGGTATTCTTCCTTTGCCAGATCACGCATTTCCTCATCGTCGCTATTAATCATTTCTTTATTAAAATCAATATCATTTAAAACTTTTGCGTACTGATTTCTTACATTCACAATCTTTTCGAGGCTCCGGTATTCTTTACTCAGTTGCCGGTATTTTTTATTATCGTTAACTATTTCAGGATTAGAAAGCGCTACCCCAAGCTCATCGAACCTTGCCTTTATTGCTTCCAGTTTATCTAACATATTTGAATATTATTTTAAGAAGACCGTATTAATCCAGTATTACATAATAGATGAAACTACACTGCATATCTTCGCAGGGGTTGCAAAATTAACTTATTACTTTTTACATGTCTTATCGAAAATTTCAAGCTGATTATTTATTTAACGGTACTACTTTAATGCCTGGAACCTTAGTATTAATTACTAATGAGAAAGGGAAGATTTTAGATATTGTGGACCAAAATCAAGCCGGTGAAGGCGTAGAAATATTTTCAGGAATATTGTCACCTGGTTTTATAAATGCGCATTGTCATCTTGAACTTTCACATCTAAAAAATAGAATTCCTGAAAAAACCGGCCTTATAAATTTTGTCTACAAAGTCGTTACAGAACGTCACTTTCCTGAAGAAGAAGTTGCAAACGCAATAAATTATGCAATAGATGAAATGGTAATTAATGGAATTGTCGCAATTGGGGATATATGTAATAATGAACTGGCCATTTCAAAAAAGAATGATAACAGGCTACATTATTATAATTTTATTGAAGTAAGCGGGTGGAGCCCTTTAATATCGTCAGAAAGATTCGAGCGGAGTAAACTTATTTATGAGAAATATACTGAGAATAGAAAAAAAACTTCCATGGTGCCTCATGCACCTTATTCAGTCTCTCAGACTTTATGGGAAAAAATAACCCCATATTTTTCGGGGAAAATTGTAACTATTCATAACCAGGAAACTCAATTTGAAGATGAATTTTTTTTAAAAGGAACAGGAGAATTAGTAAAAATGTATGAATTGATGAAAATTGATAATTCGTTTTATACAATTCCGGGAACGTCAAGCCTTCAATCATATTTTAATAAATTGTATTCAGCATCTTCTGTTATACTGGTACACAACACATTTCTAAAACAAAATGATCTCGACTATATTTCTAAAACAAAAAACTTTTCACAACTTGTATCATTTTGCTTATGTCCCAACGCAAATATTTACATAGAAAATACATTACCACCTATTGAAATGTTGTTGAATAATCAAGTTAATATTATAATAGGAACCGATAGTCTCGCATCAAACCATCAACTTGACATATTGGAAGAATTGAAGACAATTTCAAAACAATTCCCTGGAATAAAAACAGAACTTATGCTTACATGGGCAACACTAAATGGGGCAAAAGCATTACAAATGGAAAATAAGCTTGGTAGTTTTGAAAAAGATAAGGAACCAGGAATTGTGTTGATTGAAAAAATAGAAGGCGATAAATTTACTAAGAGTTCTAAGGCCAGAAGAATATTATAAGAGCACAGTTAGGAGTTTTAAGTTAATTTTCATACGACAAACTCAAGGCGTTTATTTTAAATTGCATTACTTTCTTACAATAATAGTTCATGCAGAACCGGGAGTGTTTTCATTATCCCAAATTCAGAAATGTGAAGGCCATAGTAATTTTCTAATACTGAAAGTATAGTTCTTCGAATATTTTTATTCAATTTAATTTCTTTGAGATCAGAAGGATGATGTGCTTTTAGTAATTGTGAGATATGTTTACTTATATCAGCATTAACCGGATAATCGGGTACTAATTTTTTAGTATTAAAATTCCCCTCTCCAGGATTGAAAATATTATTTTCTATAGAGTAATTATCCAGCAAACGGAACCCAAAAAAATAAGTAAGCTGCATGGAAAAGTATATGGGAAAATTAGCGGTTACTTCATTGCTACAAATATCGAGTTCCACAAAAGCATCTTCACAAAAATTAAAAAGATCTGCGTTTGCTTCTGGTTGTTTAAGGCATTTGTATAATAGTTCAACCATATAAAGAGCTACTGCATTTTTTGCTACATTATTTAAAATATTCCTGTACAGGTGAGCCCATTTTAATTCTTTAATTCGTTGTAAATTTTTCAATTCACTTTGGTAAACCTGCATTTCAAGAATACAGGAAGGCTGAAAGAAATGAGCTTTTGATGTTTTACTTTGAGTGCGTACGCCATTTACAATATAGGATTGAATCCCGAAAGCTTCCGTAAAAATGCTGGCTATCACAGATGTCTCACCATATTTTATAGTACGCAAAACAATACCTTTTGTAGAATGGATCATAATTTAAGAAAAGTGTGCGTGTCTTTATTTCTCAAAATTACTATCATATTAAATAAACGTCATGCTTAAAATTCCATCGTAAGTATATTTCAATAAAGAAAAAATTAGAGCATGATTCAGGCCTGCAGTTTTGCATGTATTACCTTCTTTGAAGCAGCTGTAAATGCTAACATTTAATAGCATTTGTTTAAGTAATCCATTAAAGCTTTGAAGTGGAAAACATAGTCATGTCCTAATTAGAGCAAATAAGTATAATATGGATGTGAGAGTATTGTCGTTAAAGAACTACATACTTGTAGAAAAAAATTTGAAGGATAACAATTTTTAAAATTATCTAACGTTTGTAGTTTTCAACCATCTGTAAAAAGCCAAACGTATAACTCCAATATTTTATGAACAAGTACCTCACATTATTTTTAGTAAGCCTTGTAAGCCAGGCAAACATTTTTGGCCAGGTTGTTCCAAATCCAATTGCATCCCCTGTAGGTATTAATTCGTCAGGCTATAGTGGTACTGGATCAAATATTGATGTTAAATGCCATAGAATGTGGTTGAGGGTAAATCCGGATTCAACCCTTTATATTAAGGGATATGTTCAAACTAATTTTCTTACGACTCAAAACAATGTTAATAATATATCATTTGATCTAAACAGTGTTTTTACAATTGATTCGGTTTATTACCAGGGGGCTAAATTGCCTTCTGGAAATATTATAAGGTCAGGAAATACATTCAATATCGTTTTAAATGGTACTCTGTCAATAAATACCCTTGATTCAGTAAAAATTTATTATCAGGGATTCCCACCTCCCTTTCCAAGTTCCTATCCTGAGGGGTTTAAAAAAATAACTGCCAACGGGTTAAATTATATTATGTCGGTTTCAGAATCTTATGAAGACAGGGATTGGTGGCCTTGTAAAGCAGATATGCAGGATAAGATTGACAGTATGGAGATTAAGCTAAATGTACCTTGGGCTTTTCCTGCAGCAGCAGATACATTCTGGGGAATTGCAAACGGCATGTTGGTGGATTCAACGATAGCTGGAAACAGCCGCACATTTACTTATAAGACAAATTACCCGATTGCCTCATATTTGGTTGGAGTTTCAGTTGGAAGATTTAAACATTATTATAGGGGTACTGTAAATATTAATGGTACAAATGTTCCTGTTGTTTATAATTTACTCACAGGCAGAAGCCCATCATCAGTATATACTACTAACGTTACTAATCTTGATAAAATGAATTTGGTTCTGGCCGCGTATAGCCAGAAATTTGGTGACTATCCTTTCAAAAATGAGAAACATGGCTATTATGATGGACTTATAAATGCAGGCGGTATTGAACACCAAACAGCTCCCTGTATTAATACAAGCAGCCTCAATAGTTTAACAACACTTGCTCATGAACTAATGCATCAATGGTTTGGGGATAATGTTAGTTTTTCTACGTGGAATGATTTATGGCTTGCGGAAGGCTTTGCCCGGTATAGTGAAGCTTTGGTTGCCGAATTGGTGCCGTCATTGGGGCTTAGCGCATATTCAAGAAGAAATACAATCAAAACAACAGCATTAGGCCTTTCCGGAGAAAGTGCCTGGATTCCCGACGCGGCCGCTTCCAATTCGGTAGCACTTTGGGGAAGCAATTATGGAAAGACGGTTTATGATCGTGGTGCTATGGTTGCTTCTATGTTAAGAGCTATGTCCGGAGATACAAAATACTTTCAGGCATTAACTAATTATCAGGCAAGCCGTGGATTAAATTCTGCAAATACGGATACTTTAAAAAACTATTTTAATTCAATTTTAGGACAGGACCTATCTCCTTTTTTTGATGATTACGTTGGTGGCTCGGGAAGTGCCGCAGTTGCTGTGGGCGGCGTGGGGAATCCGATTAATGCAATTAACTGGAACAACCCCGTTGCAAATAAACTTGTGGTTCAGGTAGCATCTCAATCTCAAACCTCTGGCTCAAATGTCACCTACTTTAATGGACCCATAGTCCTGCATGTGAAAGGATCAATTGCTGCACAGGACACAACCATTGTATTTTTCGATTGGGGCGGCGGAAATCTTTCTTACGCAGGTAATGGTTTAGGTGCCCCGATACCAGGTAATTTATTAAGCTACAATTTATCGTTCAATCCTGTTACGGTTGCATACGATGATAGTGCGAGGACCTTAAGCACAGGTAGCACAACTAAACTAACTACCCTTTCTTTGAAAGTAGTAGATTTTACTGCAGTTAAGTCTTTCAATGGCAATGAAATAAATCTAAACATTGTAAAAGATCAGCAAATAACAAAAGTTATATTATTAAGAAGTTTCAACGGGATTGATTTTACTAAAATAGGTCAAATGACTTCGAGGGGGAATTTAAATCAAGCTGATAACTACCAGTTTACTGATGCGAATGTTTATTCATCTGCTATATTTTATAAAGCAGAAATAATTTCTGCTGATAATGTTGAGTTTACGAAAGTTGTGAAAATACAATCAGGTAAAACTGCTTCCATGACAATAACCCCAAATCCTGCGGGCAAAATTGTCAATCTAACTTTCAGTAATACAAACCGGGTGAAAACAACAATTCATGTTATTAATTCTGAAGGCACTTTGCTCAATCAAATAAGTACAAATAATGATTACTTACATTTTGAATCATACAATATGCCGAATGGAGTTTATGAAATTCGAATTATCCAAAATAATCAAATAGCGGACACAAAAAAATTAATTATTCATCACTAAATTTTGGTAAATAAATTATACTGGCAAATCAATTTACTATGAAACCATTTTTATTTCTGGTCTTATTGTCAACTGCCCTGTTAAATCAAGAGGTATGTGCGCAGTCAGCTACAGTCAGTTTTCCTGTTAGTATCGGCAGAAATAATTGTGGAGGTGGAGGAGGGAAAGACTCAGTATATTATTACAACTATACTTCACCTAATTTAAGTAATTCAGCTTCAATTGTTGGTTGTTTCCCAAAACTTAAGCCAAAAGGATTTTCAATAGGTGGAGCAGGTATTTCTTTCAATCCTGCGGATGGATTATTATATTATCAACTAGTAGATTTTTCTACCAATCCCTGGACAACTTATATATGGAGATGGAGCCCGTATGCCTGCCCGTCTGTAGCTTTAGATACTTTGCGAACCTTCAAATCAGCAGTAATAGGGCTTACTTTCGATGCTAGTGGTATAGCCTGGCAAATGGATTTTTCCGCATCCATAAATCCTCTGACAGGGTCGCTGGATGCATATTTAAGTACCGTAAATTTTGCTACTGGGGTTCTGGGGCAAAGGGATACAATGGACCTTACAGGCGGCGCTAAATTGTATAATGCTAATTCTGGAGATATTACAATGACACCGTCTGGCCAGATGTACTTTGCAATTAATAATAAACTTTTTACTCCTGATTATAAAAGCTACGGCGGGCCTACCCACCACATTAATTGTACTTATATTGATACTATTAAGAAACCAGTAGGGGCTTCTAATTTAGTTGGCCTTGCTTATGCAGATGGAGATTTGATCTCAAGCTATTCCGGGGGTGCTTGTAAATATTTAAATCTTGACCCTATAACAGGAGATTCATCGAATATAAATTATAGTTTCCCTGCTAATGCAGGAATTTATGCTGTTGACATGACACAAATAAATTCCGGTATTGGTTCAGCTAAAAAATTAATATCGGCAACTCCTACGGGTACTCCTAACCAATATGATGTTGTGTATGACGTGTATATAAAAAATTATGGCAATGTACCTTTAACCAATGTCCAGGTTACAGATAATCTTACAACTATAAATGGAGCCGCGAATGTTTCAAATGTTACTACGACACTTACAAGTAATCCTGCTGGTGTCGCACTTAATCCTGGATATAATGGGAATAGTAATATAAACCTGATGGCCGCGAGCCAGTCTTTACCTAATTTTCCGGTTGCTAATAATAATTTCACTATTCGTATTACATGCAGGTTGTCTAATATTCTGGCTGGTGTAGTTTATAATAATACCACTATAGCAACCGCAAATGGTTTCAATAGCGTCGCCTTAAGAGATTCTTCAACTAATGGGCCAACACCCGATCTTAATCAAAACGATAAGCCCGATGATGTAGGCGAGGCCCAACCAACACCATTTCTTATTTCTCTGGCCGCAACTACTCCTCCATGTGCAGCTCTTACAAATGTATTATATACTCAAAATTTTGGCAGCGGAATCGGCTTAACAAAAACTCTGGGCGCCCCGATTGCAGGCACAGGAGTTTTATTTGCCACATCGGCTACATCATATACAGGGGTTATAACTCAACCTTTACCTACGGAGACATACACGGTATCAAATAATACCAATAATGCGGACAATGCTAATTTTATTAGCCTAACCGATCATACGGGAAATGCCAATGGCCGAATGCTTATAATAAATGCAGATGCAGCTGCTACTAAAATGTACAGGGGAACTTTTTTTGCTTCCACATGCGCAAACCAGGAGTATTCGTTGTCATTTTATGCGGCATTTATTGGTAATGCAAGTTATCAGACTTTGTGCAATGGTTTGGGAGGATTTAAGTATCCGCAAATTAAAATGCAGATACTTGACGGAAGCAGCGGATTGGTAATTACTCAAATATCTACTGCGATGATCACTTCAACTTCATGGCAGCAATATGGCCTTAAGTTTATAAGCCCCGCTTCCTATAGCAGTATAATTATTGAATTGATAAATGACGCACCGGGAGGGTGTGGTAACGATATAGCCATAGACGATATTCAATATGGCACATGCGATGCACTTCCGATTGTAAATATTGCAGTTCCTTCGGGCGGGTGTATAGGAGGTTCTACTACTTTTACTTCATCTCTAAGCGACCCTTCTTCATTGCCGGGAGCTAAAAGTTATCAATGGCAGGTAAGCACGGATAATATAACCTGGGCAAATATTGCTGGCGCAACTTCTTCTACTTATACTATTAATCCGGTTACAGCATTGAATACGGGTAAATATTATCGTGTGATTGTTGCTGCAGCAGGTAATATCGGAAGCCCAAGCTGCCAGTATACTTCACCGGGTTATCTTTTGACTTCCAAAACCCCTTCAGTAGATCCTACTTCGGCTTCACGCAATAAAAATAATGTATGCCCGGGAAATCCAGTAACTCTATCAGTAGTTGGTGGTTCTCTTGGTACCAATGCTTCCTGGAAATGGTATTCCGGTAGCTGCGGTGGCACACTGGTAGGTTCAAGTGCGACAATTATCGTAAATCCATTAGTAACTACAACGTATTATGTAAGGGCTGAAGGTGATTGTAATATAACTACATGTCAGGCCGTAACTGTTTTTATTTCCTGCGATATTGATAAAGACAAAGACGGTATTCCGGATTTTGTAGAAAGCAATATCGCAGCAGCTTTTGGTGATGCTGATGGAGATGGAATTATCAATGCTTATGATAGCGATTATGCAGGCTACATTGATAACAATGGCGATTTTATCAATGATAATTTTGAGGCGGATGGTGATTCCGATGGAGATGGAATTCCTAATTACCTGGATACAACTTTTCCTGGCCGCGTTGATACAAATGGTGACGGTGTTGATGATCGGTTTGATGCTGATAAAGATGGAATTATAAACATGCTTGATCTTGACAGCGATAATGATGGTATACCAGATGTGGTAGAAGCTGGTGGTGTTGATGCAAATGGGGATGGTAAGATTGATAATTACTCTGATACAGACGGGGATGGGCTTTCACAAAATGTTGATACAAACAATTCAGGTGCATATAATTCCGGATTTGGGTTGGGTTTGCCTGACCTTGATGGTGATGGAGTTCCTAATTTCATTGATCTCGATAGTGATAATGATGGCATTCCTGATGTGAGAGAAGTTGGAGGTGCTGATGCAAATAATGATGGAAAGATTGATGGATTCGTGGATGCAAATTCTGACGGCATTTCTGATAATATCATCCTGCTTAATGCTCTTTTAAAGACCGGTGCTGACATAAATAATGATGGTAAAGCCGATAGTTATCCTTTTAAAAATATGGATAAAGATTCCAGGGCAAATCCATATGATGTAGACAGTGATGGTGATGGAATCGTAGATGTTATTGAAGCAGGCTTGCCCGATGCAAACCTGGATGGCTTTGTCGATGGTGTTATTGGTACTAACGGTTGGTCGACAACTATTTCATCGATGGGCTCACTCAACTTACGTAATACAGATGCCGACCCAAACCTCGACTACCTGGATATTGATAGTGACAATGATGGTATAACTGATAATATTGAAGGGCCATCAACATTAGGGTATTTTTTACCTTCAGGTATTGATACAGATAAAGATGGTCTTGATGATGCTTATGATAATACACCTTCTTTTGGCGGGCATGGAATATTTGTTATTGACAAAGATGGAGACGGTACCCCTGATTATCGCGACCTCGATACAGATGGCGATGGATACCCTGATATAAAGGAAGGAAACGATTGGAATTTTAATGGCATAGCCGATGAAATCGTAACGTTAACGAATGTTGATACAGATGGCGATGGGCTGGATGATCGCTTCGACCTGGATAATACTTCAGCAAAAGTAACGTCAAAGAATATTGGAAACGGTGGCTCAACCGCCGGAGATCCTTCTCCTGGTACAAGAGCTGTTGTTCAAAAAACACCTGCAATAGCCGGAGACAGGGATTGGAGATGGGTTACGTTTGTTTTACCTATTGAATTTGCTAAATTTAGTGGAGTTCCAAAAAACAATAAGACTGTTCAATTGAGCTGGAGTGTAATGGTTGCAAGCGAAGTTGACAGGTTTGAAATTTATCGAAGCACCGATAATCAAAACTTCACCCTTAATGGCACCTTATCAACAACGGTTAGACTCAACGAATTACAGACGTTTTATTTACTAAATGATATAAGCGATTTAAATACCGATATGGTCTTTTACAGGCTGCATGTTATTGGTAAAAACGGTGAGCTCACCATAAGTAATGTTATTGTAGTAAAATTAAACAACACCAAATCGTTGGTAACGCTTATGCCTAATCCTGCTACGGAAAGTACTATTATTAAAATTCAGTCAGAAAAAGAATGCATTGCCACTATAAGACTGATAGATAATACAGGTACTATAATAATGCTCAAACAAGAAAAAGTATATAAGGGGAAAAACTTAATAAAATTAACCGATCTTGGCAAGTATGGCAGTGGAGTTTATAACATCCAGATATTACTCGATAGTGATATTGTAAATACCAAGCTCGGAATAATTAAATAAAACAAAAGAATTTTAAATAGCAAATGCCTTTTCTTAATACGGGAAGGCATTTATTATTAAAGTCCGGTCGCTAAACTTATTACTAATTTGCAGTTCGCATGTACACCTTAAAAAAATCACTTGGGCAGCATTTTTTAAAAGACGAAAAGATAGTCGATAGAATTGTTGAAGCTTTGAACCAATGTACTTTCAAAAATTTACTTGAAGTTGGGCCGGGAGCAGGTGCACTTACAAAGAATCTCATAAAAATTCCTGGAATTAATTTCAGGGCAGTAGAAGTTGATACTGAAAAAGTGGATTATCTCTTAAAGCAATTCCCTCAGCTAAATGGTAAACTAATCAATAAAAGTTTTCTTGAAATTGATAAGCCTTTCGAAGAGCCTTTTACGGTAATCGGGAATTTTCCATATAATATCTCAACGCAAATTTTATTTAAAGTTCTAGAATGGAAAGGCTATGTGCCCGTTGTAATTGGCATGTTTCAGAAAGAAGTTGCAGAAAGAGCTGCAGCAAAAGAAGGGAGTAAAATTTATGGAGTCCTGAGCGTTCTCCTGCAATATTATTATAATGTAGAGTTCTTGTTTGCCGTAGGTAATGAATGTTTTTTGCCCCAGCCCAAAGTGCAAAGTGGTGTAATAAGATTAACAGCACATGAAAATTATTTACCGGTAAAAAGTGAAAGGGCTTTTTGGGTCCTGGTTAAAACTGCGTTTAACCAACGCCGGAAGACTCTTCGTAACGCGGTAAAAAGTCTATTTTCAAGTGATATTTTAAAAGATGAATTATTTAACCGTAGAGCAGAAACTTTAAGTGTAAAAGAATTTGCATCGCTAACTTTTAAGATGAGCTGAGAGGCAATTAATGAAAAAAATTATATTTAGTTTTTTTATTTCCTGTTTTATTTCCTCGTGCTATACTCCGAGGTATGTATATAGTCCTCCTACACAAAATATACCTGGTATAAGTAAAAAAAATGATTTGGAATTATGCGCCAATTATGGAACATCCTTAGATATTTTTCATTCAAAAAGTAATTACAATCATGGGATTGACTTGCACACTGCATGGGCTCTTGCCAATCATTTTGCAATAATGGTCAATGAAAATTTTCGTTGGGAAAGTAATAATGCTAATGATACTTACTTTCAAGGGGACAGTTCCTTTTTAACTTATAAAAGAAATTTTGCGGAAATAGGTTTCGGATATTTTACGCCTATGAAAAAAAATAAAAAAATGCAGTTTCAATTTTTTGCAGGAGCGGCTTTCGGATCTTCAAAAATTTCCGATGATTTTTCTTCAAATAGTATTCTTAGCAAAAAATATCATCAAAGCAGAACTACCAAATTCTTTATCCAGCCAGCTTTTGTTTACAAACCAGGTGCTAATTTTAATGCAGCCTTGTCTACAAGGTTTACGGAAATAGTATTCTCTCATATTCGTACTAATTATACTTCAACGGAACTGGGTAACTATTTGCTTGATAGTCTTACTTTTTCTCCTGCCTTCTTTTGGGAGCCAGCACTTACCTATACTTTTGGTTTCAAAAAATTTCCTTTCAAATTTCGTTTGCAAAGCTCAATTTCTGTTTTATTAAATCATCGCTTTATTGAACACCGTAGTTCCAATATTAGCATTGGATTAGTATCCAATTTTATTCAGCGCAAACAAAAGAAAAGGGCTGATTTCAAAAACTAACGTCCATTATTTTTTCCATTGCTTTAATTGTAATTTTACTTTTATCAAGGTAACTTGATAACCGATTTTTTTATATGCCTGAAAAAGTAATTCCAACAGTAAGAATAGTAACGGCGGCTTCTTTATTTGACGGGCATGATGCTGCCATTAATATTATGCGGCGAATCATGCAGAGCAAGGGTGCGGAAATTATTCACCTCGGCCATAACAGAAGCGCTCATGAAATTGTTGAATGTGCAATAGAGGAAGATGCAAACAGTATTGCAATTACAAGCTACCAGGGTGGCCATGTTGAATTCTTTAAATATATTAAAGACTTATTAGAAGAGAATGGTTGTGGGCACATCAGGATTTTTGGCGGAGGCGGAGGCACTATTTTACCCAAAGAAATTGAAGAGTTGCATGCTTATGGCATTACAAGAATTTATTCTCCGGACGATGGAAGAACAATGGGCCTGGAAGGAATGATAGAAGATGTTGTAAAAAGAAGTCTTTCACTAAGTACAGACGGGATAGCCAACAAGTTAAGTTCAAACGGGAATGGGCATTATAAAAATGGGATGTTTGCACTTGGTGAGTGGAAAGATATCAGGAAAATTGCTCGTTCCATTACAAGTGCTGAAAACGGCGACTCCAAAAATATTTTAAAGGATAGCAGTTTCGCAAAACAGCTATCCGGTTCTAAGATGACCATTGTTCTTGGTATAACGGGCCCCGGAGGAGCCGGAAAATCTTCAGTAACAGATGAAATTGTTCGCCGCTTTCTGAATAGTTATGATAATAAAACTATTGCTGTTATCTCAGTAGATCCTTCAAAGAAAAAAACTGGTGGCGCGCTATTGGGTGATCGTATCCGTATGAATTCAATTCATCATCCGAGGGCCTACATGCGGTCACTCGCAACACGTGAAAGCGATAAAGCGCTTAGTAAATATGTACAGGAGGCAATTAATATTTGTAAAGCTGAAGAATATGATTTTATTATTCTTGAAAGCGCAGGGGTGGGCCAGGGCGATGCATCTATACTTGACTATTGCGATGTAAGCATGTATGTGATGACTCCTGAATATGGCGCTGCATCTCAGCTTGAGAAGATAAATATGCTGGATTACGCGGATATAGTTTGCATAAATAAATTTGACAAAGCGGGAGCACGTGACGCTTTGAACGATGTAAAAAAACAATATAAACGCAATCATTCTTTATGGAATGCGAAGGATGATGAACTACCGGTAATTGGAACAACGGCATCTCTTTTTAATGATACAGGGATAAATATTTTATTTGAGAAATTAGTAAGAACTATTTCGGAAAAAATGAATGTAAACTTTGGGGATGTGAAAATACCTCAATCGGGATCTCACCTGAATTCAACCTCAGTGATACCTCCAAGGCGGGTGAGATACCTTGCGGAGATAGCTGATGAAATTGGAAGATACAACTTGCAGGCAATTGAGCAGGCTGAGATTGCCTCACAATTATACCAAGTCATTGGGGCATCAGCGATTTTAAAAGAAAATTATTTTGAAGAAGGAAAAAATGCACCGGCTATTGAATCTATGGAGGCAGTTGCTTTGTCATTGAATAAAAAATTGCTACCGGAATCAAAAGAGCTTATTGATGAATGGGACAATTTAAAAAGCTCTTACCAAAAAGAATTTTTTGAATATAATGTGAGGGGGAAAATAATTAAACAGTCTCTCTTTACAGAATCACTTTCCCATACAAAAATTCCAAAAATTGCTGTGCCCCGTTTTAAAGATTGGGGCGATATTTTACGATGGAGGTTACAGGAAAATTTTCCAGGAAAATTTCCATTTACTGCAGGTGTATTCCCAATAAAAAGATCGGAGGAAGATCCCACAAGAATGTTTGCCGGTGAAGGTGGCCCAGAAAGAACTAACCGGCGGTTTCACTATGTGAGTTTAGGGCAACCGGCAAAGAGGCTAAGTACTGCATTTGATAGTGTTACTTTATATGGCGAAGATCCTGCGATACGGCCTGATATTTATGGGAAAGTGGGTAATAGCGGCGTGAGCATAGCAAGCATTGATGATGCTAAAAAATTGTATAGCGGCTTTGATCTTTGCGACCCTAAGACATCGGTTAGTATGACAATTAACGGTCCCGCTCCCATGCTTTTTGCGTTTTTTTTAAATGCGGCTATCGATCAGCAATGTGAAAAGTATATAACTGAAAACAACTTACGGGAAAGTGTAAACGAAATAATTGAATCCAAATTTAATCCTGAAAATCTTCCCAAATACATAAACATTCATGGCCAACCTGTACAACCTGAAAAAGGAGAAATGAAAGGACATCTACCAAAAGGTAATGATGGCCTCGGGTTAAGGTTGCTTGGTTTATCCGGTGAAGATGTACTTGCTAAAGAAATTTATGAAGAAATAAAAGCAAAAGCGCTTTCTTCAGTTCGGGGCACGGTACAGGCGGATATCTTAAAGGAAGACCAGGCGCAAAACACCTGCATTTTCTCAACAGAATTTGCATTGAAATTAATGGGAGACGTACAGGAATATTTTATTGATAAGAAAATAAGGAATTTTTATTCAGTATCTATCAGTGGTTACCATATTGCTGAAGCTGGTGCCAATCCTATAACTCAGCTCGCTTTTACATTGTCCAACGGGTTTACTTATGTGGAGTATTATATCAGCAGGGGAATGAATATTGATGATTTTGCTCCAAATCTTTCCTTCTTTTTTAGTAATGGCATGGATCCCGAATACAGTGTGATTGGCCGTGTAGCACGACGCATTTGGGCAAAGGCTATGAAATATAAATATAATGCCAACTCGAGGTCACAAATGTTGAAGTACCATATTCAAACTAGTGGAAGAAGTTTGCATGCGCAGGAAATTGATTTTAATGATATAAGAACTACCCTCCAGGCATTATATGCAATTTATGACAATTGCAATAGTCTTCATACAAATGCTTACGATGAGGCTATAACAACACCCACCGAAGAAAGTGTACGCCGGGCAATGGCCATACAATTAATCATAAACAGGGAGTTAGGGACTGCAAAAAATGAGAATCCCATGCAAGGAAGTTTTTTGATTGAAGAACTTACTGATCTTGTAGAAGAGGCTGTGATGGAGGAATTTAACCGCATTTCAGAACGGGGTGGTGTTCTGGGGTCTATGGAACGAATGTACCAGCGAAATAAAATTCAGGAGGAAAGCTTGTATTATGAAACTCAAAAACATACCGGAGAATTTCCAATAATAGGGGTCAATACTTTTCTAAATAAAGCAGGTTCTCCTACCATATTACCGGCAGAAGTAATACGCAGTACAAGCGAAGAAAAAGATTTACAAATAAAGAATATAAATTTATTCCAGGAACGCCATAAAAAAGAAAGCAGCGATATGCTAAAGCGCCTGCAGGAAGTAGCGATTAATAATGATAATTTATTCGCCGAATTAATGGAAACTGTCAAGTATTGTTCCCTCGGCCAAATTACTCATGCGCTTTACGAAGTGGGGGGGCAGTATAGGAGGAGTATGTAAGAAGCTGGTATTGTTTCATTTTAGGGTTAGAAATACTTTGTATAGAAAAAGCACCGCGTTGGCAGTGCTTTTTCTATTTCGTGACAAAAACAGTTACATTGCTTTTGCGGGAAGTTTCCGGCTTTTTTCATTTAAGCTTATGATTTTACCATTCTTCATTCTTATGTCATCCATATGTTCCAGGGAATCTTTTTTACCCTTATTATCTTCCCATATTTCCTTATACCATAAGCTTACGTACTCTGCAGTTTTGTCTTTTGAAATAACAGATTCCCAATCATCCATTTTTATTTCCATGCTTTTAATTGAAGCACGAGTTTTAGTGAACATAGCCTTTAGTGTATCGTTTGAAACTTTGGTATCAAAACCATCAAATTGCAACCGGACTGAATCACCAAAATACTTTGCACATTCCGCAACATTTCCATTTTCATACGCTTTAAGACCACTTAAGGCAGCCATGGTATTATCTGTGCTTCCCATTTCCCAATTATCGGGATGATCAATAGTGTAAGGATAATTCATTGCAACAGCAGCAGGAGCAAGGACTGTGCTGTCTTTCATGGTTTCTTTTGTTTCAGTAGCTCCATTGTTGCAGGATGCAAAAGCCATTGTTGTAAATAATAATACCGTCAATTTTTTCATAATAATTTTTGTTTTAAAATGATGAATGAAGGGTGTGCCTATTGATAGCAGAATCTTTTCCCGTGATGCAGAAGGGTTACAAGATAACATTTTGAATTTATGAAACAAATATTCTTATACTGATTCGAGGATTATTTAAACAAACCTGCATATATTTCTTGTGGCCATGCATGGTATCTTTACTTAAAAAAATATGTGGTTTAAATTTTTTTGTATTTGTATTTTTATAATCATAGCTGCTTCATGTTCTTCAAACAAATATGCTGCGACTAATAAAGTTTATAAACGTCAGGCGAAATCCTTTGGTAAAACAATAAGCCAGTCACCCGCTAAAGATATTTATAACACCCAATCTGGCTGGGCGGGTACTACTAATTTTGGAATGCGTAAACCAAATTTTGTAATTATTCATCATACTGCTCAAAACAGTTGTGAGCAAACTCTTCAAACATTTACTTTAACACGCACGCAGGTAAGTGCTCATTATGTAATATGTAAGGATGGTACCATTCATCATATGCTGAACGATTATTTACGTGCATGGCATGCCGGTGCAGGATCATGGGGGAGTGATAAGGATATCAATTCTTCATCGATTGGTATTGAGCTTGATAATAATGGCTTTGATTCTTTTCCAGCTGCACAAATAAATAGCTTACTCACGTTATTGGATACACTGAAAAAATCGTATAATATTCCTGCAACAAATTTTATTGCCCATGCAGATATTGCTCCTACACGCAAGAATGATCCTAATGTAAAATTTCCGTGGCAACTATTGTCTCAAAATGGTTATGGCCTGTGGTATGGCGATACCAGTAAGATTTTGATTCCGGCAGATTTTAATAGCCTTCGGGCATTGCGTATTATTGGTTACTCAGTTAAAGACTCTTCAGCGGCTATTGTGGCATTCAAGCGCCACTTTGAAAGCCAGGATAGCAGCAGAATTATCAATAGCGCTGATAAGAAAATATTATATGACCTGATGCTAAAATATGAATGAGGCTTTTCACCCCACCCCATAATACTGAAATGAAAATTTATTTAGGAGTTTTATAGCTTTACAAATGCGGCAGTAGCAGTTTTTTCTTCGTTTGCAAATATTAGTGCATGATATTGGCCTTTTGAAAAATTACCGGTTGGAACAAGGATTTTATTATCACCGGCAACTACTTCAAATGATAATTTTCTAATAATCCTTCCCTGTAAATCAAAAACATGTAGTTGTATTTTTCCTGGCTTTTCTGAGCTATAATGTATTTCAGCAATTGATGAAACAATGCTTGGGGTTATTTTGATGCTGCTAATTCCCTTTACAGTATTTATAGAAAGTGAAATTTTAGAATAGGATACATTGCCATCTATATCAATAATTTTTAACCGGTAATAATTCTCACCATTTTGTGGATTACTATCATTGAAATCAAATGGCGTTGCACACCTTGCTTTAGTTTCGGTTGAGGAATGAATTTTTGTAAAGTTTTGTAAAGACGAAGAACGCTCCACTTCAAAGGTTACCGATGTGGATAGGCAATTTACCTGCCAGTGTATATGATTGCCTTTATCATTTTTATTTACATTAAAAATATTGAGTGTAATAGGTAATGCTATTTCAGAAGTATTTTTTGGATTTGGCGGAAACACGGTAAAATCAGTGGCATTATTGTTAGCATCTGAAGCGAAATTAACCCGGCTTGTAGCTGAAGCAATTGTATGTGCAGGAGCAGCGGAAGTTTCTGAACAATCAGTATTTCCATATCCAATAAAATCAATAACATTTTCGGTAAATGGAATGCAGGTAGTTATGAGGGCCTTATCGGAATTTACCAAAGCTATCTTTCCATTTTGTGTGCTTATATTGAAATTGCCGGTGGCATCAGCGTTAGGTAAATCAGCACCATAAGTTCCATCGCCGTTTCCTTTAAGTAGATACCAATGGTTAGCCTTAACTACTCCTGAAAGATTAATAGTACTCCACAAGCTGCCGGAAGTGGGTGCAAACTGAATTGTATATCCACTTAGATCAATAGCGGATGAAGAGAGGTTAAAAATTTGGATATAATCATTTTTATAAGTGCTGTTTAAAGTTCCGCCTCCACCATAAACCTCACTTATAACGAGCGTTTTGCTTTGCGCTTCGCAGAGAAATGAAATGACAACAAATAAAATTGTAAAATTTTTTTTCATTTGCCTTTTTTAAATTCTTTAAAGTTATTCAATATTCTCAATTGATAGCTTACGCCAATTTCACTATGATAAACGAAATTTAAACCCCTTTAGATGCAAAAACCCTCTCAATTTATAAGAGGGCTTATGCTAAAGGGGCTTTTCAATATGTCTTTAATCCGCAGGATATTAGCTAACAAGGCATTTTCAGTAAGAATAGCTACTCATTTCGATTTAAAATTTGACATGATTATCTATAATAGTTCACACTTATTTAAGTTTTTTTCTTTTTTCTGGAACACAGTTAGGAACTTTTTTACCATTCTTTTTCTTCATCCCTGCTTGTTCATAGCCATCCCAACAAGGATCCTTTTTTGAAGTTTTACTTTTTTTTGCCATACTTAAACTATTTATTGATTAATAATGAACAATAGAAACCCCTATATAATAACAGGAATTAATAAAAATAGTTTCAAAAAGTGTAGTTTTTTGGCAACAATCTATTTTGATTGTACATTTCTTGTTTAATTTTTCTATATGCAATTGATTCAGGTTTCAGATAGTAAATCTTCAGCTCAATTTCTTCTTGTACCCATACAGATATATAAAGATGATCCCAATTTTATCCGTCCCCTGGATAAGGACATTAATGAAGTTTTTGATTCTGAAAAAAATAAAGCTTTTCGCTTTGGTGAATGCACAAGGTGGATACTAAAAGACAATAATGAAAATCTGATAGGCAGAATTGCGGCTTTTGTGAACAAGCGGTATAAAAATAAAGGCGATGACCAGCCAACAGGTGGCATTGGTTTTTTTGAATGTATCAACGACCAGCAGGCTGCCGATATGTTGTTTGACGTGGCAAAAAGCTGGCTTATTCAACGTGGTATGGAAGCAATGGATGGGCCTATAAACTTTGGCGAACGTGACCGGTGGTGGGGGCTGGTTGTTGAAGGCTTTAAGCCTCCTATTTATTTAATGAATTACAATCTTCCTTATTACCAAGATTTGTTCGAAAACTATGGCTTTAAAAACTTCTTCAACCAGATATGCTGGCATTTATTCGTAGCGCAGCCTTTGTCACAAAAATTTATGGAACAGCATAATAAGTATGCCCCCCTACCGGAATTTAAGGTGATAAAACTTGATAAAAA
Source organism: Chitinophagales bacterium (assembly GCA_038239385.1). Taxonomy (GTDB): domain Bacteria; phylum Bacteroidota; class Bacteroidia; order Chitinophagales; family Chitinophagaceae; genus Ginsengibacter. The sequence goes on along the minus strand of JBBSEV010000007.1, from coordinate 80,000 downwards.
GCATTTGAAAAAATTTGCTCTCGATTTTTGCGAAGTTTACAACAGGGCGTGGGCGAAGCATGAAGGTAATAAGCAAATGCACAAGGAGGTAGCCATAAAAATGTTTGAATCAATGAAGCCGGTGATAGACGAGGATTTAATGTGGTTTACTTATTACAATAACGAACCCATCGCTATTTGGATAAACATACCGGAACTAAATCAAATTTTTAAATATTTAAATGGAAAATTCGACTTGCTTGCAAAAGCAAAATTTTGGCTATTAAAGAAAAAAGGAGTGTGTAATAAATTTACAGGTGTTGTGTTTGGCGTAGTACCTGAATTCCAGGGAAAAGGGATTGATTATTACATGATAGTGGAAGGCTCGGTATCCATTAAAAAACAGAAGCAGTATAACGAACTGGAACTTCAATGGCAGGGAGACTTTTTACCTAAAATGCTTAACATCTCAAAAAATCTTGGTGCCGAAAAAAGCCGCATGCTCACCACGTATCGCTATCTATTTGACAGAAGTAAAGAATTCAAAAGGCACCCGGTTTTAAACTGATAATCCTGGAGCTAATTGTTTAAGTTAAGCGTTATTATAAAATTTATCTCTAAAATTTATCGGTAGTAAAATTGTAAATTTGCCTCCTTCATTATGGATAAATTTATTGTATCAGCAAGAAAATACAGACCTCAGAATTTCAGTACAGTTGTAGGGCAATCACATGTAACAACAACACTTAAAAATGCTATTAAAAACAACCAGCTTGCTCATGCCTTTTTATTTTGCGGGCCGAGAGGAGTAGGTAAAACAACCTGTGCCAGAATTCTTGCAAAGACAATCAATTGCGAAAACAGGACGGCTGAAGGAGAAGCCTGTAATGTTTGCAATTCCTGCGTTTCATTTGATAGTGGCACATCGTTGAACATTCATGAATTAGATGCTGCCAGTAATAATTCGGTAGATGACATTCGTGCATTGGTTGACCAGGTAAGGTTTGCGCCACAGGCCGGAAAATACAAGGTGTATATCGTGGATGAGGTCCACATGTTAAGTGCTTCAGCTTTCAATGCATTTCTTAAAACGCTGGAAGAGCCACCACCATTTGCTATTTTTATTTTGGCAACAACAGAAAAGCATAAAATACTCCCTACCATATTATCGCGTTGCCAGATTTTCGATTTTAAAAGAATTACTAACCAGGATACTGTAGATCACCTGCGTGAAATCTGTAGCAAGGAAAATATACAGGCAGACAAAACCGCTTTGCATATCATCGCACAAAAAAGTGAAGGATGCCTTAGGGATGCATTGAGTATATTGGATAAGATAGTAAGCTTTACTAATGGAGAGCTTACTTACGCCAATACTCTTGAGCACTTGAATATTCTTGATGAAGATTATTATTTTCGGCTGATAACTGCTATGCAAAATCAAAGCATCAGCGATTCGCTTTTGTTGTATGATGAAATAAACCGCAAAGGATTTGAAGGTGACCTGGTCTTAAATGGGTTCGCTGAATTTATACGGAATCTTCTGGTAAGCAAAGATGCTAAAGTGGCTATATTGTTGGAAGTCTCAGAAGGATTTAAGCAGCGTTATCTCGATACGGCTTTAAAAACTGATGGAGCTTTGTTACTGGCTGCATTGAATGTATTGAATGAAGCGGAAATCAATTACAGGCAGGCAAGAAATAAACGTCTCCATGTAGAGCTTACAATTATAAAACTTTGCTACCTCCAGCAAGCCATTGAACTTGTACATAATGGAGATACTATCCAGCCAAAAAAGCAGCTTGAAGGCGTAAAGCCAGTATCGTTTAAAGCACTTTCTCCTGTTTTGCACAAAATAAAAAATGAAAATATTGCAAACGAACAACCAGCAAAGGCTGTAAAAAAAATAAGCAGCCTTGCAAAGGAAGAGGAAGTTGGTAAGAATCCGGAATTAAATAATGCCCGGCTTATTATACATGAAGATAACAGGCCCATACTTCCAAAACCTGCAATAGATCACACTACTGTAGCCACAGTAAAACCTATACAAAAAATTAAAAGAATAAGTGCCCTTGAAAAAATAAGGGAGCAGGTAGCCCTGGAAAATAAGTTGAACGGTAATGGAGCTAAGGACCTTAATGAAGAAGAACTGTATATTGCCTGGGGCCTGTATATTGAAGAACTCCGAAAAAATAACAACCACTCTGGTATTTCAAATTTTAAATCTGCCCGGCTTAATATTATAGATAATAATTGTATAGAAATAATTACAGATAGTAATATTCAGCAAAAGTTTGTTGAAACAGAAAGGGCGGCATTGATTGAACATCTGCAGGCATATTTCAACAACAGGTATTTAACTTATAAAGTGATTGTGATGGAGAATAAAAATAATGACAAAATAGCCGACGAGCACCTCTCAACCAAGGAACAATATCTTAGGATAATAGAAGAATACCCGCTTGTAAAACAATTGAAAGATAAACTTGGCTTGCAACTTGATTATTAGGCTTTCAATTTTAAACCTGCTTCCTATAAAGAAGGAATTCAAATAGTTGCTGTTTCTTACAAAAAACCATCTAATGCTTAAAATGAGAATTCTTTAACTATAAGCTGCTTTTTATATACGTGTCATATTCGTAATTCTTAAAATGCTTTTCCCGATTTTATATTAATTTCACCTCTCAATTTTACAAAAAAACTGAAACAAATTATGGCGAAAGCGATAAGGATGCCTCTTTTAAGTGATACAATGACCGAAGGGAAAATTATTCAATGGAATAAAAACGTGGGAGATAAAGTAAAGAGCGACGATACAATTGCGGAAGTTGAAACTGATAAAGCGACAATGGATGTAGTAGGTTATGAAGAAGGGACGCTTTTATATATTGGTGTAAAAACGGGTGAAGCTGCAAAGGTAAACGACATCATTGCTATCGTAGGTAAAGAGGGTGAAGATTATAAAACAATTTTAGAGGGTGAGGGACAAGCACCGGGTAAAAAAGAAAAAAATAATTCTAAAAAAGAAACAGCTTCTGTAAAAAAAGCAGATGAGCAGAAGACAAAATCGGAATCTGAAGTGAAACAAACCGCAAAAAAAACTCCCGCCGAATTACCAACGGATGCGAAGGTGATAAGAATGCCCTTGCTTAGCGATACAATGACCGAAGGAAAAATTGTGCAATGGAATAAAAAAGTAGGCGATAAAGTAAAAAGCGACGATGTACTAGCAGAAGTAGAAACCGATAAAGCTACCATGGATGTTGTGGGTTATGAAGAAGGCACATTACTGTATATTGGAGTTGAAGCCGGCCAGGCAGCAAAGATAAATGGAATAATTGCTATTGTAGGTAAAGAAGGAACTGACGTAAGTGCATTTATAGAAGCAGAAAAGAATTCAGGTGCTGCATCTCCTGCCGCAAAAACAGGTACGGAAGAACCAGATGAGGAACCGAAGCAGGAAGAAAAAGTAAATAAATCCAATGCTGCATCAAATGGTATGGGTTCAGGAGAAAATGTGCAATCAATTATAGAAGGTGGAAGGCTTAAAGCCTCTCCGTTGGCAAAAAAATTAGCGGCAGATAAAGGAATTGATATTTCTAAAGTCCATGGTAGTGGTGATGGAGGCAGGATTATAAAAAAAGATGTGGACTCTTATGTACCTGCCGCAGCACCTGCTCAACAGGAGGTCAAAAAAGGACAAGCGCCAAAGCCCGTTCAGCCATTTGAACAAATTGGTAACGAAAGCTATGAGGATATTCCCAATACTCAAATGCGTAAAACCATTGCCCGGAGGCTGGGTGAAAGCATGTTTAACGCTCCCCATTTTTACCTGACTATGGAAATAAATATGGATACAGCCATCTCCTCACGGCAAGCCATAAACGAATTAAGCCCGGTAAAAATTTCTTTCAACGACCTGATAATTAAAGCATGCGCCATGGCTTTACGCCAGCATCCTGCAGTAAACAGCAGCTGGATGGGAGATTTTATAAGGCAGAATAAACATGTTCATATTGGCTCAGCAGTTGCAATGCCGGAAGGTTTAATTGTTCCCGTCATTCGTTTTGCGGATCAAAAATCCCTCTCTCAAATTGCATCTGATGCTAAAGGACTTTATGATAAAGCGAGAAATAAAAAATTACAACCTGAAGAATTTAGTGGTAACACTTTTACCATTTCTAACCTGGGAATGATGGATATTGAAGACTTTACGGCAATTATAAATCCACCCGATAGCGCAATACTTGCTGTAGGCCGCATCAGGGAAATAGTTGTGAAAAAAGGTGAAGGGTTTGGGGTTGCTAATGTAATGAAGGTTACACTCAGCTGCGACCATCGTAGTGTTGACGGAGCTGTCGGTGCAGCGTTCCTGCAAACGGTAAAGAAGTTTTTAGAGAATCCTGTTACAATGCTGGTGTAATAAAATTTAAGTATCAAGAAATTTAATAATCTTCACTAAAAGGAAAACACGTTTAAATTTAAAAGTGAATATTAAACTTCGTTCCACTCTTCAACTGCTACGCTTTCATTTTTCATTTTTTTTAATGCCGGTATACTGGTTTGCATTGAGCCAAATTGTCCACATAAGCTTATATAATGCCATTTTGGTTTTTGTCATTCTCCATTTATTGGTATATCCTGCAAGCAATGGCTACAATAGTTATATGGATAGGGATACTTCACCAATTGGCGGCCTGGAAAAACCAATGCAACCAACTAAACAACTATTTTATGTTACGGTAATAATGGATGTTGTGGCAATAGCCCTGAGTTTTTTGCTAACATGGGTATTTGCTATTGGAATATTTTTCTACATCCTTGCCTCCCGTGCATATAGCTATAGAAAAATCCGGCTCAAAAAATTTCCGATTATTGGATATCTCACAGTTATAATTTTTCAGGGTGCTGTTACATTTTTTTTAGTGTATCATGGAAGCAACCAGAACCATACATTTAACGTTCCTGCTATAGCTATGGCCGCATCAAGTTTATTAATAGGAGGTTTTTACCCGCTTACTCAAATTTATCAACATGAAGATGATATTAGCGATGGAGTCACAACCATTAGTTATAAACTTGGTTATACAGGCACATTTATTTTTACTGGTATTATTTATGTTCTTGCATTCTGTATGTTGGGAATACAATTTTTTTTAAATCTTGAATGGCCAAGATTTTTCATTTTGCAAACCTTTATGCTTCCCGTACTCGTATATTTTTTTGTTTGGTTCCGGAAAGTTTATAAAAATAAAAAAGAAGCTAACTTTAAGAACACAATGCGGATGAATTTGTTAGCATCAGTATGTACTAACCTTGGTTTTATAACACTTTTAATATTACGCCTTTTTGAGTAAAATTATTTCAATATCTACATCAGTGCCGGAGTACCAGCATAAGCAGGAAGACATACTCACTTTCATGCAGCGGGTGTATGCCATGAATGAAGTAGATAAACGAAAACTTAAATTTCTTTACCATCAAAGCGCTATAGATAAAAGATACTCTGTAATACCAGATTATAGTCTTGATGCTGATGAATGGCAATTTTACCCTGCAACCGAAAACCTGGATCCATTTCCTTGCCTTGAGCTTAGAATGAAATGGTTTAATAAAACTGCGGCTCCGCTTTCAGTGAAAGCAATAGAAAAATGTATTGAAAATAAAATTTCAAAAGAAGAAATCACGCATTTAATTACGGTGAGCTGCACTGGTATGAGTGCACCGGGGCTTGATCTTCAGATTGTGGAAGAAATGAATTTGCCGTCAACCATATTCAGAACATCAGTAAATTTTATGGGATGCTATGCAGCTATTCACGGCCTAAAGCTTGCTGATGCTTTTTGCCGGAATGATAAAAATGCGAAAGTATTAGTGGTGTGCACCGAACTTTGCACATTACATTTTCAAAGGGAAAATACAATTGATAATATTGCTTCCAGCTTGCTTTTTGGGGATGGATGCGCTGCATTATTGGTAACTCATGATGTTGATAAAAAAGATGGCTTACAAATAAAAAACTTTTATAGCGAAGTGGCTTTCAAAGGAAAGAAAGATATGAGCTGGGAACTTTCTTCTTCAGGTTTTTTAATGACGCTTTCAGGGTATGTGCCAGAGCTTATTGAGCAGGACTTCAATATGCTTTTGATGAATGCATTGCAAAATGCTAAGGTAAATAAAAACGATATTTCACATTGGTGCATTCACCCGGGAGGTAAAAGAATTCTTTCTTCAATAGAAAAAAGCATACATATTTCTTCTGATGATTTGAAAGAATCTTATAATGTTTTGAGAGATTATGGAAATATGTCTTCACCTACCATTTTATTCGTACTAAAAGAAATTATGGATTCATTGAAATCAAATAAACAAAAGAAGGCAAATATTTTCGGAGCCGCATTTGGTCCTGGCCTTACCATGGAGACATTCATTTTAACTAATGATTGATTATACCCACCGTTCACTCAAAAAAGAACTTCTTGACAGGAATAATATTCCTTTTGCGGATATTGTAAAAAACATGCGGGAACTTAATTTTATTAATACCTGGCTCGGCGGACATTCTATTACCTTAAAGGGTTTTAAAAAACTTATTAATAACCAAAGGAATATTTTCGTTTGTGAAATTGGCTGTGGCGGTGGCGATAATTTAAACGCTATCTATAAATATTGCACCAAAAAAAAAATAATAGCAAAACTTGCCGGTATTGATATAAACCCTGAATGCATTGCCTTTGCAAAAGAAAATTCGAGGATTGAAAATGTAAATTTTATTGTATCTGATTACAGAAAGATAAATTTCAAAGAAAAAAAGCCTGATATTATTTTTTCTTCTCTTTTTTGCCATCACTTTACTGATGTTGAATTGGGAGGGATGCTGCTATGGATGAAGCAAAATGCAAAGATTGGATTTTTTATTAACGATCTTCACCGGCATTCCCTGGCATATAATTTTATCAAGGCCATGACAAAACTTTTTTCAAAATCATATCTTGTAAAAAATGATGCACCTCTTTCAGTACTTAGAGGTTTTCATAAAAATGAATGGAAAAGGATATTTTCAAAAGCAGGAATTCATAATTATTCAATCGAATGGAAATGGGCATTCAGGCATTTAATAGTATGCAAGCCCTTCCAATTCCCTTAAGAGATTAATAAAGGTTTTTAATCTGATTCCAAATTTAAATTTCAAAGTAAAAAGAAATTGACTAATTCAGCTATAAATAAAAGTTCGGATAACTCGACTCTATTTGATGTTGGAATTATTGGAGGGGGACTTGCAGGGCTTTCACTTTCAATTCTCTTATCGAGAGTCGGCCACAAGGTTATTTTATTTGAGAAAGAAAAATATCCTTTTCATAGAGTATGCGGTGAATATATTAGCCTTGAAAGTCGAGGTTTTCTTGAGAATTTGGGACTTGAACTTTCGACGCTTGATCTGCCAATCATAAAAAAATTGATTGTTTCTTCACCCAATGGTGATTTTATACAAAGCGATCTCGATTTAGGTGGATTTGGAATAAGCCGGTACTTTCTTGATAATGAATTAAAAAAAATTGCACTTGAAAATGGTGCAACCTTATTTGAAGAAACAAAAGTGAATGATGTAATATTTAAAGATGAAATGTTTACTGTGTCTTATAATAGTAATAAAATAAATTGCCCACTCATGGTGGCAAGCTATGGAAAGAGAAGCAATTTAGATGTGAAATGGTCAAGGGAATTTGTTAAGCAAAAGCCAGGAAAGCTTAATAATTATATTGGTGTAAAGTACCACATTAAAACTGCTTTTCCTGATGATACAATCGCATTGCATAATTTTAAAAACGGCTATTGTGGCCTTTCCAAAATTGAAGACGATCAATATTGTTTATGTTATCTCACAACCGCACAAAATCTGAAAGAGAATAGTAATTCCATAAAAGAAATGGAAAGAAATGTTTTGTATAAAAATCCTTTCTTAAAAACAATATTCACACAAAGTGAATTTATTTTTAAAGAACCTGTTGCTATTTCACAAATAAGTTTTGATAAAAAATCACAGGTTGAAAATCATTTACTGATGGTTGGCGATTCAGCAGGAATGATTACACCACTTTGCGGAAACGGAATGAGTATGGCATTTCATTCTTCTAAAATTGCATCTCTTGCAATCAACTTTTTTTTAAGTAAGGCCATTTCAAGAAAAAAAATGGAAAGGCAATATAGTTCCCAATGGAAAGCAAATTTCGAAAGCAGGTTAAATAATGGCCGCACAATTCAAAAGTTATTTGGTAAAATAAGGATGACAAATTTTTTTATAGGGATAGTCAAGCACTTTCCTTTTCTAATCAATAAAATGATAAAAGCGACACACGGAAAAGAGTTTTAGTAATTTTGTAAATAATGCGTGCACAACCGATCATATTATTTGATGGCGTTTGTAATTTATGCAACAGTGCCGTAAATTTTGTTATAAAGAGAGATAAAAAGAATGAAATCAAATTTGCTCCTTTACAAAGCGAAACGGCAAAGAAATTTTTAGCAAATCATAAATTAACTGCTGGCGAAATGAAGTATTTTATATTTATTGAAAATGAAAAGACTCATATCCGCTCCACTGCCGTCCTAAAAGTTTGCCGGTATTTGAATGGATTATGGCCACTAATGTATGGTTTTATGATTATACCAAAATTTATCAGGGATGGCGTTTATAACATCGTAGCAAAAAACAGGTATAAATGGTTTGGACAAAAAAATGAATGTATGATACCTACACCTGAATTGCAGGCAAGGTTTTTGAATTGAATGATTTATGGCAAATAAAAAGACATTGGTACTTGGCGCTTCGGCTAATCTTTCCCGTTATAGTAACATGGCTGTGAGCAGGCTCTCATCAAAAGGGCATGATGTTATTGCAGTGGGTAAACGTCCCGGTAAAATCGGAAACGTAGAAATTGTTACTGAAAGAAAAGAAATTAATGACCTGGATACGATAACATTATACCTGAATGCTAATAATCAAAGACAATATTACGACTACATCATTTCGCAAAAACCAAAACGTATAATTTTCAATCCCGGTGCAGAAAATGATGAATTAGTAAAGATGGCAAAGGAGAACGGTATTCTTCCGCAGGAGGCATGCACGTTGGTTTTACTAAGTACCGGGCAGTATTAATACTTGCGTTTGTAAGTATTTCTCTCATCTTTTTATTTAAAGGATTTTTTTTCAATTTCAGTATAATTTTTTTACTGAAGTATCGTTTTAACATTGTCCGATACTTGAAAATAAAATCCTTACCATGAAAACCATTAGGCTCATATATGCACTTTGTGTAATAGTGTGCTTCTCTTTTTCCACCAATGCCCAGGTACTCACTACCTCCAAACCCCTTTTATTCAAAAATGTTGCTCCCACCTTCCCGGCCAAAAAAACAGAATTGGATAAAATGTTTGTAACAAAAGTGGGAAGTTCAATTCAACTGAATTTTACTAACAATTTTATATTCAATGGTACTATATTATCATCGGTACAACGATACAGTAATCTGTCATGCATTATTATAAAATCCCCTTCATTACAGAATACATTGCTTTCTCTTTCAAAAAGAATTAATGATGATAATTCCGTTACATATGTTGGCCATATTCTAAACGAAGGCTACTCGGATGGGTATGAATTGAAAAAGGGTAGCGATGGAAATTATGCCTTCCATAAAATAAAAACAGATGACCTTATACAGGACTATTGATAAAAAAATTTCTTACCCGCTTGCACAAACTGAACCCTAAATCCAAATCCATGAAAAAATTTCTTACGGTTATTTTTCTCTCAGGATTGTTCTTTTCATTCAAGGCAAATAGCACGCCTGTTTTAAATAGTTTACCGGCTGCACAGGCTACAATTTTTCTTGATTTCGATGGTCAATATGTATATGGTTCATCATGGAATGGAGGTGCCCCTTTAGATTGCGCATCTTCCGGTTTAACGGATATACAGATAACAGAAGTATTTAACCGCGTATCAGAAGACTACAGGCCTTTCAATATTAACATAACGACTGATTCTGTAACGTTCCTGGCAGCTCCTCTCACAAAACGAATCAGGATTATAGTTACTTCTACAAGCAGTTGGTATCCGAATGTTGGTGGCGTTTCCTATACAGGATCTTTCACATGGGGAGATGATACACCTGGTTTCGTATTTACTGATAAACTGGGGCCATTTAAACCAAAAATGATAGCAGAGTGTTGCAGTCATGAAAGCGGGCACACGCTTGGCCTTTCACACCAGGCAAAATATAGCGGCACATGTATATTACTTGCCACTTATAACGATGGTATCGGTGCAGGAGAAACGGGCTGGGCACCGGTAATGGGAAATAGTTATTATCGTAATTTTTCCGGATGGAACAACGGGCCTACTCCCAGTGGATGCACTGCAGACCAGGATAATTTATCTATCATTACTTCCCTTAATGGATTTACATACCGGCAGGATGATCACAGTGATGATCCCAATATTAGTCCAACAATATTAGCAGTAAATAATAATTCATTTTCTAATGCGGGAATTATTTCAACAAATGTTGATAAAGATGTTTTTAAAATAAATTTTTCAAAACAGGGCATACTGCATTTAGATGCTATTCCTTTTTCAGTTGGGATTAATAATGATGGCGCTAACCTTGATGTAAAGCTGACATTGCTAAATGCTTCGATGCAGGTAATGCAGGTGTATGATGACACATTAACATTAAATGCTGTAATTGATACAATGTTAAATGCCGGTAATTATTTTGTGATTGTTGAAGGAGCAGGCAATGCAAATATTTCTGACTATGGAAGCCTTGGTTCTTATACAATCTCAGGAACAAATACTCCTTTAATTGCAACTCCTATCAGGCAGGTTTTGCTAACTGGTAAAATTGATAAATCGAGTCATAGCCTTGCCTGGAACATAATTTCAGATGAACCAATAAATAATTTCTTGCTTGAAAGTTCCAACAATGGAACAATTTTTTCAACGCTTGCAACGTTACCTTTTAGCTCAAAGGGATATAACTACACGCCGGTCTTAAAAGGAAATATTTTCTACCGGTTAAAAGCAAATTCTGTTGCGGGCGAATCAGTTTATTCCAATATTATTTCTTTAAAGTCTAATGATAATAGTGCCCCAAAGTTTATAGTTTCAACATTGGTGCATGACGTTATTACCATAAATGCATCACAAGATTTTCAATATAAGCTTGCAGATTTAAATGGAAGAACCTTAAACAATGGAAGCGGAAAAGCAGGCATCATCACTATCAACATAAACAACCACCCTAGCGGGATTTATATAATACAAATAACAAGCAATAATAAAAGAACGACAGAACGAATTGTAAGATTGTAAGGTAGATTCATGTGTAAGTTAAGGGTCAGCGTTAGGGGCTGGCCCTTTTTTTATTTTTAATAATCTGCACTTACTTCTTTCATTAAATAATTCTTACTATTAATAATATCGCTTTATGTAACAAGAATTTCGGTAATTTTAAAAAACCTTAATTATGTTATGGAGAAAATTTAATGGTGATGCGATTGAACTCCCTATCAAAAACGCGGTAGAAAAAGTTATTCAAAGAGAAACTGCTGCCGGCTTTCATTTAAAAGTTTGTATTGGTACCGATAGCCAGGTCAAAGGAATTGAAACAGAGTTTGCCACGGTTATTGTTTTCCTTCGTGAAGGGCATGGAGGGTTTATGTTTATTCACAATGAAAAAACAAAAAACAAATACAGCATTAAAGAAAGAATGTTGGTAGAAGTAGCGAAGAGTATTGAGATTGCGTATGAACTCTGTGACCTTTTTACAAGGTACGATGTAGATATGGAAGTACATGCTGATATAAATACAAACCCTCACTTTAAAAGTAACGAAGCTTTGCGTGAAGCTATGGGTTATATTCTTGGAATGGGTTTCGCATTCAAGGCCAAGCCTGAAGCTTTTGCCAGCAGCAGCTGTGCAAATAAGGTTGTGAATTAAAAAGCATTAAAAATTTTAAATGAGTTCCTTTTCATTAACAGTGATATTAGCTTAGTTTCGCTTCATCATTTTTTTCTGAAATCAAATTCAAAATCTTTTCTCTTCCTAATTTTTTTATTGAGCTTGTTACAAAATGCTGTGGTAAAAATTGCTGCGTTTCTCTCAGGCTTTCTAAAAATGATTTTACATTTTTACTTACGATCCTTTGTTTTTCTTTATCTGATTTTGTAAATAAAAGTGTAAAAGGTACTTGCCATAATCCCAGCTTTTGTATAAACTCGAGATCAATCTTTTGTGGCGAATGGCGTGAATCAATTAATACAAAAACATCAATAAGATTTTCTCTTTTCCTGAGATAATTTTCAATCATTTGTTCCCATCTTCTTCTGCTGCTTTGTGAAATTTTTGCAAAGCCATAACCGGGCAAATCGACAAGATACCATTTGGTTTCATTGTAATCTCCAGCCTTTGAGACACTGGTTATTTCAAAATGATTTATTAGCTGGGTTTTGCCAGGAGAATTAGATGTTTTGGCGAGCTTATCATTATTGCAAAGCATATTTATTAAAGAAGATTTACCCACATTACTTCTGCCTATAAAAGCATATTCAGGCCTGTCAGCAGCAGGGCATTTTTCGAATGTAGGACTGCTAATAAGATATTCGGCTTTTTTTATGTGCATTGGGTTTGCAATATACAATACAAAACTGCGGCTTATTTTGAGGCTAAAATCTAAAATAAAGTGAAAGAACGCTTTACCAGGTTTCTTATTAATGCAAAAAACTATCTTTGAGCCAATGAACACTTATAGTCACGATACAGTAGTTCCTTTCAGGCATTCAACCGAAAGCAAGAAGAAGCAGGTTGAGAATATGTTTGATAAAATTGCTTTTCGCTATGACTTTTTGAATAGTTTTTTAAGCGCTGGGATAGATAAAGGCTGGCGTAAAAAAGCGATAAAACAATTAGTTTCATTGCAGCCTAAAACAATTCTTGATGTGGCTACAGGCACCGCAGATTTTGCAATCACAAGTTACAAAATGCTGCATCCTGAAAAAATTACAGGAATTGATATAAGTGAAGGAATGCTTACTATTGGCCGAAAAAAAATTGAAAGATTACACCTCCAGGATAAAATTCAATTATTAAATGGGGATAGTGAAGCAATTTTTTATGACAATGACTCGTTTGATGCAGTAACAGTAGCCTTTGGAGTAAGAAATTTCCAGGATCTTGAAAAGGGATTGACCGAAATTTACAGGGTATTAAAGCCCTCGGGGAAACTAATAATCCTGGAATGTTCAAAACCTTCTTTACCGGTAATAAAAAACTTATATAATTTTTATATGAAGTTTGTGACACCAAAGGTTGGAAAATTGATTTCTAAAAACAATGACGCCTATCAATATTTAAATAACTCTGTTCAACAATTTCCTGAAAAGAAAATATTCACTCACCTATTAAATCAATTAGGATATAGACACCCTTTCTACAAAACATTGAGTTTAGGAATATGCACCATTTATTGCGGCGAAAAATAATTTTACTGGTATTGTTATTCGTGTTTTGTTCTACTGCGTCTATGGCGCAGCTGGAGAAAATAATTTACCAGGAAGAGCATGATGATAAGCCTTATCATTTTGGTATAAACCTTGGTTATAATAAGTCCCACTTTTCATTTACACATCATCCGGAATTTTTAAAACGGGATACTATTATGGATGTGGAAAGTATTAATAGCACAGGAATCAATCTTGCATGGCTGGTTAACATTCGAATGAGCGATCACTTTGATCTTCGCTTGCATCCTCTTGATCTTACCTTTTCAGAAAAAGCATTTTTATATACCGAAAATTTTACACCGGATACAATGGTTACAAAAAAAGTGCAATCCATTACACTCAGCTTTCCGGTTCTTATAAAGTTTAGCAGTGACCGTATTAATAATTTTAAAGTGTATACTATTGCGGGTGGAAAATTTGATTATGACCTGGCGAGCAATGCCGGTGCAAGAAAAGCGGAAGACCTCATCAAATTGAAACGTTCTGATTTAAGTGTAGAAGTAGGCATGGGCTTCCACATATACTTCCCATATTTCGTTCTTTCTCCTGAAATAAAGCTTAGCAGCGGGCTTGCTAATCTTCACAGCCGTGATCCGGATTTACGCTATTCCAATGTGATTGATAAGATCAATTCAAAAATGATTACTTTTTCTTTGACCGTGGAGTAATTTTTCGGGTATGGTTAATAATCGTATTCTCTTCTCGCCGCATTCCATCTTATTCCTATACCAAACATGCTCTTATCTGCTATGCCTGTATATTTTCGATACATATAAGATCCTTCAACAAATAGATTTTCTCTCAACTCGTAGGATAATACAAATGAAGCGTTGAAGACTTTTACTTTATTACCGCTACCCACATCAAAACCGTAATCTTTTGTGCGTGTGGTATACAATTCAAAAGGATTACTGCCAAAGTTTTCCCCTAATGAATCAAGTCCCTGGTAGTAGTAGATGGCTCTTGCATTCACATACCATTTCGGAGCCGGCTGGTATTTTAATACACCAATAAACTCATTGAAGTTTGCGCCCAAAGGATGGGCAAGAGGCTGGTTGTAATGGGTGTAATTTGCAACAGAATCATAATGTGAGAATGTAAACGGCCTTATCCTGTTTATTTCCAATTGCAGGTCAAGATTTTTTAAATTGAATGCATCAACATATTTGCCTCCAAACTGATAAGCAAATTTATTAGCCCAGTAGCCATCGTTTTTTGTAATTTTATTTGCAATGAATTCATCAAGCAGCAACTGGCCATACAACTGGAAATGATGGGCAAAATTTGTTTTGAAGTCAATGCCGGCAACAGCATTATCCGGGCTTCCAACAGTACCTTCAATATGCCTGAGGAAAATAATTGGATTTAGATATTCAAAATCAAACCGGTTTTTCCTCCCAAAAATGACCCCTTCAAACAACCCCACATTTAGCCATTTAGTAACGTTCATGCTTAGGTGATGCATGGCAGCATATTTCCTGTCCAATAAATTATCACCGTTCTTTACAAACTGGGGCATAAGTTCCATAAATATATTCTCGTAGTTAAATTTCCATATTCTTGTATTGAGCTTGAGAAATAAATAGCTGTCCCCAAAATCGCTCAGGAAGAGGCTTCGATATCCGTTCCCAATAAAATTTTTATCATAGCCAAATTGAATATCTATATATTTTGTAGCATTAAAAGTTATATAGCCTCTTGCATCGAAGTAATCAAATGCGGTAGTTTTAAAATCTTTATAATATCCTACACCGGGAACTGCATGGAATTGATTTACCCTGTTTTGAAAAAATTGCGGTCCACGTTCCTGGTTGTCTGTAATCGTTGTTGAAAAACCAATACGGTTTGCAATCATACCTCTTGCCGTAATACCACGCTTATTATAAAAAACCGTTTCATTGTTAGAAGATTCATTATTATATTGAAACAGTAGAACAGGGTTAATTGCAAGAAAAAAATCTTTAACATTTACTTCCAACAGGTTTGGTTTGGTCGTATAAAAACTTCTTAAAACAGGTTTTTTGCTTAAAAAACTTTCCTTCGATCCAGTTACCCATTCTGAATTATTCATAAGAATGCTATGAATATTGTATTTGTCAATCGGGCTAAGATTAAGACCGGCCCATTGCTTTTGTGCATCAACTTCAGTGAGTGAATTTGCATATCCAAGGCTGGCACTGTCCATGTACTCGGCCTCTGCTGCAATCGCTTTCCTGCTATATGGCTTTATGGTTGAATAATTGAGGTCGGTAAAATTTCCATGCTTAATTTCAAGCCTGTCAATAAATTGATATTCTTTTGATCCTTCAGGAAGATAGGTAGTTTGTGCAGTTGAAATGAACGGACAAATGGATACAACCAGCGTAGCAAGGCGTTTTAAAATTTGCATTGGGTTTTGGGTCTTTATTATTTAATTTCAAGATATGCAAAATTATCTTTTAAAAGAGATTTCGATAGTCAATGAAGGTAAAATAGAAGAAAAAGATATTTATCTTAAAAATGGTAGAATTGAAAAGATTGGAAGTACAATTAATGTAAAAGAAAGAGTTAACGAGATCATTGGAGAAAGAAAGCATTTGTTTCCCGGTGTGATAGATGACCAGGTTCATTTTCGCGAGCCTGGGCTTACTTATAAAGCTACCATCTGTACAGAAAGCAAGGCTGCTGTTGCAGGTGGCGTTACCTCATTCATGGAAATGCCGAATACGATTCCCAATGCACTTACCGGGAAATTGTTGGAAGAAAAATATTCAATTGCTTCCAGGAGTTCATTAGCTAATTACTCATTTTACATGGGCACAAGCAACAATAATGCTGATGAAGTTTTAAAAATGAATACAAGGAAAAAAGAAGTCTGCGGCGTTAAAATATTTATGGGATCGAGTACAGGTAACATGCTTGTTGATGATGAAAATTCTCTCAACAGAATATTTAAAGAAAGCGAATTACTTATTGCCACACATTGTGAAGATGAAAAAATTATTAAAGACAATTATGATAAAGTAAAAAATGCAAAGCAAGACCTTTCTCCTTCAGATCATCAGTTGATCAGGGACGAAAATGCATGCTTTAAATCATCTTCATTAGCGGTTTCTTTAGCGAAAAAACACAATAGCCGGTTGCACATATTGCATATCTCAACTGAGAAGGAATTAGCTTTATTTTCTAATGAAATTCCTTTAAGCAAAAAAAAAATAACTGCGGAAGTTTGCATACACCATTTACATTTTACGGCTGACGACTATGAAAATCTTGGCTATTTAATTAAATGCAATCCTGCTATTAAAGATTCAAAAAATAAGCTGGCATTGTGGAAAGCATTGCTTGATAACCGCCTTGATGTAATTGCAACTGATCATGCTCCTCATATGTTGGAAGAAAAGCAAGGGCCTTATGAACATGCACATTCCGGGTTGCCTTTGGTACAGCATTCATTACCACTAATGCTAAATTATTTTAAAGAAAGTAAAATATCTCTTGAAAAGATTGCAGAGAAAATGAGTCACGCAGTTGCTGATTGTTTTAAAATTGAAAATAGGGGATATGTAAGAGAAGGATATTTTGCGGATATTGTTGTTGTAGATCTTAATGAAAAAAATACCGTAAATAAGAATAATATTTTGTACAAATGCGAATGGAGTCCAATGGAAGGATATACTTTCCCGGCAACAATCTCTTCTACTTTCGTAAATGGAAATTGTGTATATGCAAATGATAAAGATTATGGAAATATTCTTTGGAATGAATCTGTTAAAGGGCAGAGGCTTTCGTTTTCGCTTTGAGACTTTCAGAAATTCGTTTTGAATTTCATTATTTAGTAAACGTAAAATTCCCGCTTTTAGGGTATGGAGACAGATAAAACCACATTAAACGATTTATCAATTTTCAATCATGAAGAAGAATTTTCAATTTTTCATAAACTGAATTTCACAAAGACTGTTGGAGGAAGGGAAAAATTAAAATATATTTTCAACAATTCGCTTCCGGATGTAGCCGCCATACAAAATGTTCAGAAAACCCTACAGTTGTTTATCGATAAAAAAGAAAAGTGGCCAGCTTACATTAGTAATGGATCGGTATTGATGATTCATAAATTTTATGAAAGTATCATTGATCAGATACCTGAACGTCCTACTGTGTCTTCAGCTTACCTGTATAAATTATTTCATGCTCCCGATTTTTCTTTGGTAAAATATTCAACCGGCCATGCGTTTGATTTTTTAAAGGGAATGAAAAATATTATTGATAATTTTTTAAATGATGATGCTCCTCCCAATTTAAAAGTAATGTTATCAAAGGCTCATTTGTGGATTGAGAAACAACAATTAAATATCATTCATAAAAAAGATAAAAGCGGCGATCTTACAATAGTTGAAATGCTAAGTCTCGGTAATTTTATAAGATACCATTTTAAACAGAATTTTTTTGAGCTTTTAGAAATTTATTTTCAGCTTGATGCCTGGTATGGAATGGCAATGGCTGTTAAAGAATTTGACTTGGTTTTCCCTGATTTTTCTACGGGCACAGAACCAAATTTGAAAGCAAATGGTCTATATCATATACTTCTGCCTACCCCCGTTTCTTACAATGTTGAATTAAATCAGCAAAATAATTTTATTTTTTTAACCGGTGCGAATATGGCCGGGAAAAGTACTTTTATTAAAGCAGTGGGAACTGCAGTTTTTTTAGCTCATACCGGCATGGGGGTTCCGGCGAAATCTATGGAGCTTTCAATCTTTGACGGGCTTTTAAGTAACATCAATGTAGTTGATAATGTAGTAAAGGGGGAAAGCTATTTTTTTAATGAAGTACAAAGAGTAAAAAATACAATCCTTAGAATTAATGATGGAAGAAAGTGGTTGATTCTTATTGACGAATTGTTTAAAGGAACCAATATAAAAGATGCCATGAAATGCAGTACCGTAGTAATCGAAGGCCTTATTAAAATAAAAAGTACCCTCTTTATATTATCCACACATTTATATGAAATAGGCGAGGAACTTAAAAGTTATTCCAATATAGATTTCAAATACTTCGAAACTATTGTTTCTGATGATCAGCTGATATTTAATTATAATCTTAAAGATGGAATCAGTAATGACAGGCTGGGTTATTTAATTTTAAAGAGGGAAAAGGTGCTTGAATTGCTGGATAAATTATAGCCCAATATTAAACCTCATACTACTTGCGATGGAATTCATTCTATTCTATTTTTTTTGGCTAATTTCATTTCATGTTAGTCAAAACCTTTGGCAGCGCTGTTTATGGAGTAGAGGCTATTACTATCACTGTAGAAGTAAATGTGAGCAGCGGAAAATTTACTTCTATTGTTGGGCTGGCCGACAATGCAGTTAAGGAAAGCCTGGAGAGAATGGAAAGTGCTATAAAAACAAATGGATATCATTTCCCCCGCACCAAAGTTGTTGTTAATTTAGCGCCTGCTGATATAAAAAAAAGCGGTACTGCATTCGATCTTCCAATAGCCATGGGAACATTGGGGGCAAGCGAGCAACTTGAAAATCCTGAAAAGCTTACTGAATATGTAATCATGGGCGAACTTAGTTTAGACGGTACCATTAGGCCGATAAAGGGAGCGCTTCCTATTGCGATACAGGCACGAAAAGAAAATTTTAAAGGCCTTATTCTTCCGAAAGAAAATGCAAGGGAAGCTGCAATGGTAAATAAACTGAATGTGTATGGCGTAGGCCATATCAACGAGGTAATTGATTTTTTTATTGATGAAAATTCTATCAAGCCAACTGTTGTAAACACACGCGAAGAATTTGCCAATGCTCAAAGCGATTTTGAAATTGACTTTTGTGATGTAAAGGGGCAGGAAAATATAAAACGTGCCTTGGAGATTGCGGCGGCAGGCGGACACAATGCAATTTTAATCGGCCCGCCAGGCGCTGGTAAAACCATGCTGGCAAAGCGTTTGCCAACTATTCTTCCGCCGCTTACATTACTTGAAGCACTGGAAACCACAAAGATTCATAGCGTGGCTGGCAAACTCCCTGAAAATGCAACACTCATTTCGCGGCGACCATTTCGATCTCCACATCATACTATATCTGATGCTGGATTGGTTGGTGGCGGTGGTATTCCCCAGCCGGGGGAAATTTCATTGGCACATAATGGCGTTTTGTTTTTAGATGAATTACCCGAATTTAAAAGAACAGTACTTGAAGTAATGCGGCAGCCGATGGAAGAAAGAAAAATTATTATTTCGAGAGCAAAAGTTGCCTTGGAATTTCCTGCGAGCTTTATGCTAATAGCATCTATGAACCCCTGCCCCTGCGGTTATTACAATCATCCTGAAAAGGAATGCACGTGCCCTCCTGGAGCAGTTCAAAAATATCTGAATAAAATTTCCGGGCCATTATTGGACAGGATTGATTTGCATGTAGAGGTGACACCCGTTGCCTTTAGCGAATTGTCATCAACACATAATTTTGAAAAAAGTGAAAGCATAAGAGCAAGAGTTATCAAGGCTACTGAACGACAGGCGGAACGTTTTAAAAATAATCCGGGTGTTTATTCTAATGCACAAATGAGCAGTAAAATGCTAAAAGAAATTTGTGTAATAACACAGGTTGGTTCTAATCTCTTAAAAATCGCAATGGAGCGATTAAATCTTTCAGCACGTGCTTACGATAGAATATTAAAAGTAAGCAGGACAATTGCTGATCTTGCTGGCTGTGATGATATTAAACCCGAGCATCTCGCTGAAGCAATTCAATATCGCAGTCTCGACAGGGAAGGATGGGCCGGCTAAGTTATGCTTCCCTGATGTTTGATAAAGTTTCAAACTTTCCAACACTTGTTATCTAAATTTGCCCAATGAAATTATTACTCTCTTATTTAAAGCCTTATAAATGGCTAATCGCTCTCGCACTCGGCCTTGCTGCAATCAACCAGGTATTCTCAATGCTTGATCCCTATTTTTTTGGTAAGCTTTTTCAATCGTATGGAGTTCATGCCCACGAGACGGGCTATTACGATGCAAAAAATGATTTTATTAAAACCGGCACAAGGTCGCGGTCTGATTTTACCTGGGGGGTATTCGGTTATTTAGGAGCACTTATTGGAGTTGCCATGATATCAAGAATAGCTAAAGCATTCCAGGATTATTTTAGTAATGTTATTGTGCAAAAATTTGGCGCCAAACTTTTTACTGACGGCCTTAAGCATTCCTTAAAGCTTCCATACCAGGATTTTGAAGATCAGCGAAGTGGTGAAACGCTTAGCATTCTCACAAAAGTAAGAACCGACACGGATAAATTTATTATTTCATTCATTAATGTTTTGTTTGGACTTTTGGTGGGTGTAATTTTTGTTTCGATATATTCTTTCACCCTGCATTGGTCTATTATGCCGGTTTATTTCGGTGGCATTGTATTGCTATCATTGCTCACTGGAGTTTTAAGTAAAAAAATAAAAAATATTCAAAAAACGATTGTTAGCGAAACAAACGCACTTGCAGGTACTACAACTGAAAGTTTAAGAAATATTGAGCTGGTTAAAAGCCTTGGATTAACTGACCAGGAAGTGCTACGACTTAATAATAATACTTACAAAATTTTGGGCCTGGAATTAAAAAAAGTAAAAAGCATACGAAGTATCAGCTTTATACAAGGAACATTTGTGAATGCTTTACGGCAGATAATTATGTTTATGTTGATGTGGCTGATATTTGGGAATATTATTTTGCCGGGGCAATTATTGACATTGACTTTTTATTCTTTTTTCATTTTTGGTCCGCTCCAGGAAATCGGGTCTATTATTATTTCTTATCGTGAGGCTGAAGCATCCTTAAATAATTTTCATACACTAATGGAGAAATCTCCAGAAATCAAACCTTCCAAACCAATACATCTTGGTAACATTGAAGAACTGGAATTTAAAAATGTAAAATTTAAACATCAGTCTGCTCAGCAGCCTGCTTTGATGAATATCAGTTTTGACGTAAAAAAAGGTGAAACTATAGCATTTGTTGGTCCTTCAGGTTCCGGTAAAACAACATTGGTAAAATTGTTGGTTGGCTTGTACATTCCTCAGCAGGGAACTATTCAATATAATAATGTTGACAGGGAAGATATTGACTTCGATGTACTGAGAACCCAGATAGGCTTTGTGACACAGGACACTCAATTATTTGCAGGATCTATAAAAGAGAATTTACTTTTTGTAAATCCTTCCGCCACTGATGAAGAAATTTTGGATGTATTAAAAAAAGCATCTTGCAATTCCCTTCTTGCACGTGCTGACAAAGGAATTGATACCTTAATTGGCGAAGGTGGAGTAAAAGTTTCCGGTGGTGAGAAGCAACGTTTATCTATTGCAAGGGCTTTGCTTCGCCATCCGCATTTATTAATTTTTGACGAGGCGACCTCTTCCCTGGATTCGTTGACTGAAGAAGAAATTACGAATACTATTAAAGATGTATCATCACAACAGGAGCAGATTACTGTTTTAATCGCTCATCGCTTAAGTACCATTATGCATGCTGACAAAATTTATGTTTTGGAAAGAGGTGAAGTTATTGAGACAGGAACACATGAGGACTTGATTTCGCAAATGGGACTATATTATGCAATGTGGCGACAACAAATAGGGGAAAGAAAAAAACTGGCAGTAGCTCAGCCTTCTTTAAATTAATTGCGATAATTATTTATTCATAACACCTGGTTTATAATTTCTTTTTTCGATCATACCCTTGCAAAATGGTTTACCTTTTGAGGGATGTGTTTAATACCTTCGCGAAATGATTGATGCGGAAAAGAAACCAAAACCAAATTTTTTTTGGAGTGTCTTAACCATGCGATGCCCAAGGTGCAGGCGTGGCGATATGTTTAAAAATTCAAATCCATTTAAGAAAATAAATCTTTCCTACATTCTTGATATGTACGATCGCTGCCCGGTATGCAGGCAAAAATTTGATCTGGAACCTGGCTTTTGGTATGGCACAGGCTACGTAAGTTATGGCTTAGCTGTACTAATTTCAGGTTTCACTTTTATAGCGTGGTGGATTATTATAGGCATCTCTACTGATGATAACAGAATATTTGGCTGGCTTATATTCAATTCAATTTTACTGGTAGTTATCCAGCCATGGCTTATGCGCTTTAGTAGGGTGATCTATCTCCTGTTTTTTGTAAAATATAATGCAAACTATGAAACAGAAGATACTATAGTTTTTGATCAATGACTATTTCCCTCAGTTGTAACTACTTCACTTTTTCTATTTCCAATTCCACTGAATATTTTACATACCGAAGTCAGAATAAAGATACCTCCAAGCACTACTACTATTGATGAACCCGCAGGAAAATCGTAGTGAAATGAAAAATTCAATCCAAAGAAACTTCCTGCAATACTTACCAGTAGTGAAATTATCAGTACCCCGGTTTTGTTTTTTGTAATCATTATGGCACATACTGCCGGAATAATCAGGTAAGAAAAAACAGGAATTACCCCATTTATCTTCACTGCAAAAACAATAGCTAAACCTATAGAAATATAAAACAGGAAATTCCAGATATTGAAAATTCCCACAAGATGATTAACACCGTTCTCAAATGATTCTGTGAGTTCAAAAAATTTCCTGAAGAATAATAATTGTACCAACAAAATTGCACCAAAAACAATTCCAACTAATTTAATTTGTTCCCAACTTACCGATAAAATATTTCCAAACAAAACTTCTTGTATGTCAGAATCTCCATGAGCAGTTTTTGAAATAAATAATACAGTAAGAGCAGATGCAAATGCATACAATATTCCAATTATCGCTTCTTGTTTTAAACGCTTGTCGCGGATATTTATAAACGACATCAATAAAGCACCAGTCAAGGTAAATATCAAAGGAATAGAAGTAAGCCCGGTACCGATAAATGCAGCAAAAGCCACTCCCAGGGAAGAAATTTGCCCCAATGCAAGATCTACAAATACAATCCCCCTTCCTACAACATGAACTCCTAAATAAGATAATAATATTCCCGTAATAATGGCTGCAGTAAAAGCTTGTACAATAAATGGCAGCTGAAACATTTCAAACATCCTGGATAAATTTTAAGATAATTATTAATTTATTTTAAAGTTGTTGTTAACCGGTCAACATCATAATCAAATAAATCAAAATAATTTTTTACTTCGGGAAAGGCCCCTGTTGAAGTTGCCAACGTTAATTCTTTTACACCCGTTTGCTTTGCAACAACATCGGAAGAAGAAGTCGTAAAATACGGAGAAGAAATAATAACTTTTATATTATCTGATTTTACTTCTTTAATCACTTTCACCAGCTGAGATGGAGAAGGCGGAATACCAGGCTTTGGTTCCATGAAATCAACTATTTGTAATCCAAATCTTCTTTCAAAATATACCCATTCATTATGATAAGCAATAATTTTTAACCCTTTAAATGGTGCCATTTTAGCTTGCCATTCTACAATCTTTGTATCAATCTTATTGAAAAAGTTATGGAGGTTTGTTTCATAAAATGTTTTATTTGATGGATCTAATCTTTCCAATCCACTAGCAATATTTCTTCCGATTACTTTCCCATTTAAAGGATCAAGCCAATAATGTGGATTGCCGTAAATATGAATATCTCCTTCGCCCCTGTTAGAAGAAGAAGGCACTTGTAATAAGCCTACGCCTTCTGATGCATCAACATACCCCGGCGAGCCCTTTTGAATTTTTGAATTTCTTGAGCTTGAAAGCAACTGAGGCGACCATCCGGTTTCAAGGTCAAGGCCAACTGTTACAAACATATTTGCGTTGGATAAACTGATAATATAACTTGGCTTTGGATCTACAAAGTGTGGATTCTGATAACCTGTTGCAATAGAAGTAACTGATACTTTATCGCCACCTATAAGTTCGGTTATGCTTTTCATATCTGTTGTAGTTGTAACAACTTTAATGGTTCCGGCCTTTACGATATAAAATATGTTTAGCAAACAACAAACAAACACAATTGATTTTATTTTCATGATTTTACTTTTACCTTTTACTATAATTATTTTGCATACTAATATTGATGCGCACCATGCGCACCAATAACGAAAATCCATCGCAACCATGCCTGGCTATAATTTGGTTCAACATTTATACTCGTATGTTTCCCTTCTATTTCTATCTTTTGAAATTCGGTAGCATACCATCCGGCGGTAACTGAATAAGCCTGTTCTATTATATCATTGTTATATGGCCTTTGGGCATAATCATAACGGCCTGTGAGAAACCATCTTTTAGCAATTTGGTCTTCAACGAAAGAATATAACCCGAAAGAATTATGTGCATTAGCAGATGAATAATTTGCATTGCTATAAAAAAATTCACTTTGCCAGGTAAGTGATTTGTAGGTATTCAATTGAACCGGTTTCCATTTATAAGTAAGATCAACAGCGCCTATGTTGGTATTTCTTGAAGAATCATTAGGGCCTGTAATACCCGTCAATCCCAGTTCTAATGTAGCATTATCACTGAGCGTAAAAAAGTTTTTTAAATGGCCTAGATAAATAAAATGATTATTATCCCCCCTGTAAAAAGTTGGTGACTCAGATGCGGCTGCAGTTGCCTGGAAAACAAATTCCTGGTAAAAAGATTTTACAGGCGTAAGCCAGCTTAATGAAGCACCTTCATCATTCAATCCCTCTTCGCCAAAATAATTTACGTAAGCAGCCGGCAGATCAATGAAGGGTAAAGCATGTGGATGAATAGGATTTATGCGCCCCACTGCTTCCCTGAATTTTCCAACTTTTAATTGAAGCTTTGCAGGAAGAGAAAGAGTTGTAAGATACCCCTCCTCTACTCCAATACCATATTTATGTGTGACAGGATCTCTTGATAAAGAAAGAAAAAAATCTGCACGTATATAAGGATCAACAATAGATTGAAGCGATATTTCCGTTTCATCGAGGTAAGCATCCAGATTTTTTTTCCCACTACTCAGGTACGACGATCTGAAATCTGCAACTACTCCAATATCCGGATTTGCTGAAATTGCCGACCGTGTTGTTTGCGGGGCAGGTTGCTGATCAGTGGTCAGCATTTGACTTTCTATTTCTTTGAGTAAAGTAGAATCTGTAGCGGTACTGTCTACTTGTGAAAATAATTGCGGGCATTGGAATAATGCCAGCGACAAAAAAAGGATAGAGTTTTTCATTAATATTTTTGAAGCATAGTGGCAAACATATAGATTTTTTTAGGCTAAAGTTAGGAGCAATTTTACATTAAAAGTTATGTCTCATATAAGTAAAAAAGAAATATAGCCATTAAACATTTAAGAGACTGAATAAGATAAATTTCAAATAAATTTAGAATGATAAAGTCATGTCAAAGTCTTTATAATAATTTTTGCCGAAAAGATCCTGGTTAATCGTACGAGTATAAAAATTAATTTAGTGAATCAATTCGAATAGCCCTGAAATATTCATGTTCCTATCATAAGCTTAACTTAATCTAAAGGCACGTTTATTTTAAAACTTACATTACTACCCATATTATAAATCCCATTACGGCCCGTAAAATTGCGGGGATAATCTTCAAAATATTTTAATCGGTTGAGGTGAGATTGATAAGCAACATTAAAAATATTATCTGCTATGATATTAAAAGTAATCACAGGTTTGCCTTTTTTATTTAGAAGGTCAGTGCCAATTCCTGCGTTAAAAAGCTGGTATCCCGGAGTTGGTGTTTCTGTATTATTTTCAAAATATGCCCTGTTTTGCTTTGCATAATATTCCATTTGCACCTTTACAAAAGCATTTGCTAAATGGCTTCCGATCTTTTTAATATTGGCCCTTAGTTCAGAAAAAGTATGCAGTGGGGGAATGAAAGGCAAATACTTTGCGCTATCAGAGAGTTTTGCTTGCCCGGGAATTCCTTTATTTACTCCATATACTATTGAAAGAGAATTTTCAAAATGTAACCAATCTAACGGATGCGGGTGAATGTCTATTGAAAATTCGCCTCCATACAAATTTGCCTTTGCGGACAGGTATTTAAAAGTTTGATTGCCGGTTACAATTATTGAATCTTCACCATTGCTTCCAAGCAGCTTTTGATTGAAAATATAATTTTTAATATCATTATTAAAAATCTCAGCATTAATAGTTACATGTTGGGTATTAAAAGTTATACCTAAATCTTCCTGCAGGTTAAACTCCGGTTTAAAATTTACATTCCCAATCTGGTAAGCATTTGTTCCCGGATGAACTCCGTTTGAAGAAATCTCTGATATATTCGGAGCCCTGAAACCTCTTCCAATATTGGCTTTCAGGCTAAAGGCGTCGCTGAACCTGTAAGAAAAACCTGCACTGCCGCTTATGCCAGAGAAGGTATGCCGGTATTTGCTAAATGGATTATCTGCTCCTATGGTATCAACTCCGTAAACAGGTTTGTCAAAGCCACTGGTCGCATCAGGTAACGTATATAAGGCTTGGTTATTAAAATTTCTTATATCATATCTTATGCCACCTGCAAGTTCAAGCTTACCAACTGATTTTTTTACAAAAAGGAAAGGGCCTATATCAAACTGGTGATAAGAAGGTATAATGAATTCTGTTCCGTTATCAACTTTGTTGTTTTGATATAATCCATTTATTCCCGCAGTTATACTTAAGCCATTGTATTCATGAAAATAATATTTCAAATCATAGCTGTATGTATTTAATTGCAGAAAAAGGCCTGGTACATTCACTTCAGGATGGCTAAATTCACGGCGAAGGCTTCTTTGAAAAGCGAGGTTAAGTGCAAGCCTTCCACTACCAATTGAGAAGCTATTACTGCTGTAAATTCTGTAATGCTGTACATGTTGATGTAGATGGGAAATTTTATAAGAGGCAAGTTCTTCATTACTTACGATTGGCCTGAAAGTATCATCTTCAGTAATCTGTTTTGTAAATTTTCGGCTTGCTGAATCGCGGCTCCCGTCAGGAATTTCCTGGAGATCGTCAAATAATGACAAGCCTGAATGACTGTATCCCCATTTGCGATTGATTCCAAATGTAGCTGAAGCATCTGTTTCAGCAAAGCCTGTGTTATAAACTCTGCCATCATATTTGTTCTTATAATTTGTAGCTAGTTTATGGGTAAGAGTGCCTCCCCAGGTAAAGCCATTTATATTGCCTGAAATACTTGCGGAATTTTCTATCAGGTGATTATTAGTTTGGTATTCATTTGAAATGTTACCTTTTACTTTCCCTTCTTCCGGTGGATTTGCCGGTAAAAGATTGACAACCCCTGCAACTGCATCTGAGCCGTATATCAGGCTGGCTGGCCCTTTTACTACTTCTATCTTATCAACTGTATTTTGGTCTACTTCTATTCCATGTTCATCACCCCATTGCTGCCCTTCCTGCCTTACACCATCATATAAAGTAAGTATGCGATTAAAGCCAAGTCCCCTGATAAATGGTTTTGAAACATTTGGCCCTGTAGTAACAGCGTTGATGCCGGGAATCTTCGAAATAGCATCAATAACATTAGTACTGAGATTTTGCTGCAGATACTGTTTGCTTATTGAAATAATGGGAATGGGATTACGCCTTATAGAAGTTGCTTTGGAAGAACCTGTAATTACAATCTCACTTTCTTCTGTTACGG
The DNA here is from genome assembly GCA_038239385.1 of Chitinophagales bacterium. Lineage (GTDB taxonomy): Bacteria > Bacteroidota > Bacteroidia > Chitinophagales > Chitinophagaceae > Ginsengibacter. Next base: position 51,841 of record JBBSEV010000007.1, on the reverse strand, counting down.
AAATATCCAATGAAAAATTTTCATCGATATTTTTATCAAAAGAAATATTTTTCAAAACGGATTTATAACCAATAAATCTTACTTCAGCCAGATATGTCCCGTATGGAATATTATTTATCTCAAAATGTCCCGCTGCATTAGCGACGCCTCCTTTTTTAAGATCAGCAATTGAAATAGTTGTACCTGCAAGAGGTAAGCCGTTAGAAGCTGCTGTAATAGTTCCGGAAAATGAAAACTTATCCTGTTTTTTTTGTGCTTTTGTTTGAGCAAAAAATAGAAGGGCGATAGAAAATAATGCTATGAATTTTTTCATTGTAATTTAAATTAAGAATGCCTGAGTTTTAAAATCTCAAAAGAGACGATAGAATTAGAAGTAATTGAAAACTTGTTTTGTAATAAAACAAAGAATGTAACTGCACATGCAGCTAAACTATTGAAGGAGGGCCTCTTAGTTCAAAAAAGAAATTATCAATACAATGAAAGTCTGATACTGATGCCGGATTAGACGTAGCAAATAATTCAGGAACAGAAGTAACTATAGGTTGGCACTGTAAAATGAATGGCGACTCAACGACAGGATTATCACATTGGCAATTGAATCCAGCTACCGAGAGAAGCGGAGTGTTTGAAATCTTTAAATTCCTTGTATCAGCATCTTTATGATTGGCAAAAAAGAAATGAAGAACTTTTGTTGGTGTAATGCTAAGAGCAAAAATCAACAACAGGCTAATTGCAAATAATTTTCTTATGTAAATATTTTGTCGCAGATATAACTTTTGATACAATGTTGCAAATGTATGGCAAAAGTGAATGTGATTTGGTTTTCTTTATTTTTTTGGTGTATATTATTCTTTAATAATTAATTTTTTAAAAAATATTTTATGCCAATCGTTAAAGTAATTGAAGTTATCGCATCTTCAGACAAGAGTTTTGATGATGCAGTTAAAAATTGTGTTGATGAAGTTTCAAAAACAATTAATAATATTGACTCTGTCTACGTAAAGGATTTTAAAGTACATGTAGACGGAGGAAAAATTAAGTCTTACGGGGTTATATGTAAAGTGTCCTTCAGGGTAAAAGGTAAGGATCTCACATAAGAAATTCTATTTGAAATCATTAAATCAGAAGGGAGCCAAGGCTCTCTTTTGATTTAATGATAATTTTCATACCTCACTCTTAATTATTTACAACCTGCACAGCAGTACCATAACATAAAACTTCAGTAACACCATTCATAACTTCATTGGCATCATATCGCATGTTTACTATGGCATTAGCTCCTTTATCATTAGCATGTTGTATCATATGGTGGTAAGCTTCCAGCCTTGTTTTTTCGCATAGGTCAACATAAATGGAAATCGTTCCACCAAACAAAGTTTGTAAACCGCCGGCGATATTTCCAAATACGCTTCGGGATCTAACTGTGATGCCACGAACAATTCCTAAATGCTTCGTAATGCGATATCCTTCAAGCTGGTTGCTTGCAGTGATTAGTTGTTCGTCAACCATAAATTATTTTCTTTTATCTTTCAAAATTAACATACTTTTTTCGGACTCGTTTTATTAGCATTGTTTTTGTTTATATGATGTTCGTAATTTGCGCCCTTTCTTTTTTTAATTTAAATTCTTCATATTCAACAATGTTACAAACTGCAGAAGATATTCGCCTGCTGAATGAAAAGATCAATCATTCAGCGACTTTTATTTATAAGATACATGCTGAAATAGGTAAGGTAATTGTTGGGCAAAACCATATGGTTGAGCGCCTCTTAATTGGTCTTTTAAGCAATGGCCATATTTTACTGGAAGGAGTTCCCGGCCTTGCCAAAACACTTTCTATAAAATCATTGGCGAGCACTATAAATGCACAGTTTAGCCGTATCCAGTTTACTCCCGATCTATTACCTGCAGATGTAATAGGGACCATGATTTACAATCAGCAAAAGAATGAATTCATGGTGCGTAAAGGGCCAATCTTCGCCAACTTTATTTTGGCAGATGAAATTAACAGGGCGCCTGCTAAAGTACAAAGTGCCTTATTAGAAGCAATGCAGGAAAGACAGGTTACCATTGGTAATCATTCTTATCCTCTTGACGAGCCTTTTTTAGTTTTAGCAACTCAAAATCCTATTGAACAGGAAGGAACATACCCGTTACCTGAAGCCCAGGTAGACAGGTTCATGCTAAAAGTTATTATTGAGTATCCCACAAAAATTGAAGAGCAATCCATCATAAGGCAAAATGTGCAGGGTATGCAACAGCCACGCTTAAACGCTGTTGTATCCACTCATGAAATATTGAGTGCACGTGAATTGGTGAGGCAAGTATATATGGACGAAAAAGTAGAGCAATATATCATTGATATTGTATTCGCAACCCGCTATCCTGAGCAATACAATCTTTCAAAGCTGAAGCCTTTAATTTCTTTTGGAGGTTCACCGAGGGCAAGCATTAATCTGGCACTTGCTTCTAAAGCCTATGCCTACCTGAACAAACGTGGTTATGTAATTCCTGAAGACGTAAGAAACATATGCAAAGATGTTTTGCGTCACCGTATTGGCCTTACTTATGAAGCAGAAGCGGAAAATGTAAATGTTGAGATGATAATAATGGAAATATTGAAAGTGGTGAATGTGCCATGAGGAAAGCCTCACCCCAACTCCTCTCCGAAGGAGAGGGGCGATATTTATTAGTGCTCTTTCCAAATTGACCAATAAACCCAATTAACAATTCAATAATTAACCAATTGGCTTTAACTACCGCCGAAATAGTAAAGAAAGTAAAAGAACTTGAGATCATCAGTAAGAAGATCACCACACATCTTTTTACAGGTGAGTATCATTCTGCCTTCAAAGGAAAAGGAATGAGTTTCAGGGAAGTCCGTGAATATTACCATGGAGACGACGTAAGATTTATTGATTGGAATGTAAGCGCCCGGTTTTCGCATCCTTTTACAAAAGTTTTTGAAGAAGAAAGAGAATTGACGGTTATTTTATTGGTTGATGTAAGTGCCAGTGCTTTATTTGGTACTATGCATCAACGCAAGCGGGATATGATTACAGAAATAGGTGCGGTGCTTACCTTCAGTGCTATAAATAACAATGATAAAGTTGGGGTTATTTTTTTCAGTGATAAAGTTGAAAAATATATTCCGCCAAAACAGGGTAAACAGCATGCATTGTATATAGTGAGAGAACTCCTTACTGCTGAGCCTAAGCAAACAGGTACAAATCTTAATGAAGCTCTGAATTTTTTCTCAAGGTCAAACCGGCAAAAGAGTATTGCCTTTATCATGAGTGATTTTATAGATGAAAAGTATGAGGATAAACTACGGGTTATGGGGAGCCGGCATGATGTAATAGGCCTGAAAATTTATGATAAAATGGATATGACACTTCCTGATATCGGGATGTTGAAAGTTGAAGACCTGGAAAGTGGAAAAACGCAATGGCTTAATACAGCCGATTCTATGGTTAGATATAATTACCAGCAAAATTTTATGCAACAAAGTGCACAATGCAAAAGTATTTTTAAAAAAACAGGAGCTGACCTGCTGCACATACGCACGGACGAAGATTATGTAAAAATTTTGCAACAGTTTTTTTTAAGAAGAAAATAAAGCGAAGGTTTGAGTAAACGAGTTTATCATACAATGGTTGGTTTTATATTCTTTCTTTCAACTTGCCTGTTTTCTGTACAAAGTACAATGGCGCAGTTGCCGGTTTTAAAAACTTCTGTCAATAAAAAGAATATTTTAATTGGTGAGCAATTTGAATACAAAGTGGAAACCTCGATGCCTGATAATTCTTTCAGGCTCACCTGGTTTTCGATACCGGATAGTTTTGGGAGTTTTGTTGTAGTCAGTAAAAAGAAAATTGATTCCACTTTTGCTAACGGAAAATTAATTTTCAGCCAGGAATTAACGCTTACAAGTTTCGATTCCGGAACAAGCGTAATACCTCCACTTACCCTTACGGCTGAGCCATTAGATGCTGATTCTTCTTACAATCTTTTTACGGATACCATCCCAATCAATGTTTCATTTTCTCCATTGGATAGTGTGAAAACATTTCACGATATTAAAAGCATAATTGAAGTTAAAAAAGAGTGGCCCTGGTGGATATGGTTGTTGATGGGTATCGGGCTTTTAATTATTATATTTTTAATTATTTTTTTGGTAAGGGTTTTTAGAAAAAAAGAAAAAATACCTGATCTTTTTAACGCAAAGCTTACTCCTTTTGATGAAGCAATGAAAGCCTTAAGGGATTTGGAGAAAGAAGAACTTCTGAATAAAAATGAAGTAAAGCAATATCATACACGGCTTTCAGAAATCTTTAAACGCTTTGTAACCAGGAAAACAAATAGTTATAAACTGCATCTTACTTCAGATGAAATACTTATGGAGCTTAATGAATACGGACTAAAAAAAGATATGCTTTCGGCATTCGCAAATTGCCTGCGTATGAATAGTGCTGTAAAATTTGCGAAATATATTCCTCCACACAGCGAGAGCGAAGAATGTCTACATCAAACAAAAGAAATGATCCAGGAAATTAATAATCAATTAAACAGGAAAATAGAAAATGCTGGTTGATTATTTCAACGATATAACTTTTGACCAACCACTTTTCTTCATCTTGTTGGTAATAATCCCGGTGCTTATTTTATGGAAGTTTACCAAAGGCACAAAGCAAACAGCGGCTATACCCCTATCAACGATTAAAGGGCTGCCAAAATCAGGGTCATGGAAAAATTTATTTTACAACGTTCCTTTTATTTTAAGATTACTGGCGCTAAGCTGTATAATTGTTGCACTTGCCCGGCCTCAAACCAGGTTTGATGAACAACAATCTGAAGGTGAAGGTGTCGATATTATTTTAAGTATTGATGTAAGTGGCAGCATGACGGCCCAGGATTTTACTCCTAACAGGATGGAGGCGGCAAAAAAAGTTGCCGAAGATTTTGTGGATCACCGCACAACAGACAGGATAGGAATTGTAATATTTTCCGGAGAGAGTTTTACCCAATGTCCCCTAACAACAGATCATTATGTATTAAAAACTCAGATCGAGCAAATACGAAACGGGTTGCTGGAAGATGGCACTGCTATAGGTTCCGGGCTGGCAACAAGTGTTGACCGTTTAAGAAGCAGTAAAGCAAAAAGTAAAGTTGTTATTCTCCTTACTGATGGAATCAACAATGGGGGACTTATTGATCCTGCCACTGCCAAAGAGATCGCCAAAACTTTTAAGGTAAAAGTGTACACTATTGGAGTAGGAAGTGATGGATTTGCTGCAACACCTGTAAACACGCCTATGGGTATTGTAATGCAAAATGAAAAAGTTGCCATTGATGAAAAATTACTCATAAATATTGCAGAGGAAACTGGAGGAAAATATTTCAGGGCAACAGATAATACAAGTCTGAGCAATATTTATAATGAAATAGACCATCTTGAAAAATCAAAAGTTGAGATTACTACGTTCCATCGTTCTACGGAAAAATTTTATCCATTCATATTCGCTGCTATGGCATTTTTACTATTTGAAATTCTTTTAAGGTATATGGTTTTTAGAAAGTTCCCTTGAATCAATAAATTGCATTTATGAATGGATATGTCTATAAATCAACGGGTAGTTGGTATTTAGTAAAAAATGAACAAGGTGAAGAGTTTAAGGCCCGCATAAAAGGAAAATTTAAGATTGATGATATAACATCCACTAACCCACTGGCCGTAGGAGATGAAGTGGAATTTGAAAAGGAAGATACGGAGGAAGGAAGTGTGGTGATAAATGAGATTCATCAAAGAAAAAATTATATTACAAGGCAATCTCCGCATAATAAGCACCAGCACCATATCATTGCTGCCAACCTGGATCAGAGCCTCCTTTTTGCTACCCTTAAAGACCCTAAAACATCACGCGGATTTATTGACAGGTTCCTTGTGGCCTCAGAGGCATACCATGTGCCAGCTATAATTGTTTTTAACAAAAGTGACCTCTATAAAAAAAAGGAATTGGAAAAATTCGATCAGCTTAAATATGAGTATGAGGAGGTAGGCTATATAGTTTTAGCAATGAGCCTTTCTGAAAGAATGGGGATTGATAAAGTAACGGATCTTTTAAGAAACAAAATAACCTTGCTAAGCGGCCATTCCGGCGTTGGCAAATCATCCTTTGTCAATATTATTTTTCCCGACATTGCCCTGAAGACACAGGATGTAAGTGGATGGAGTGGTAAAGGACTTCATACAACCACCTTTGCTGAGATGTATGATTTTCCCGGTGGCGGCAAAATTATCGATACACCAGGCTTGCGTGAGTTCGCATTAATGGATTTTGAAAAAGAGGAATTGTCCCACTATTTCCCTGAAATGAAAAGTTTAATGAATGAATGCCGCTTCAACAATTGTGTGCATATTGAAGAACCGGGATGTGCAGTAAAAAAAGCAGTTGAAGAAGGAAGAATTTCTGCCGAAAGATATGTGAGCTACCTTGCTATTCTTGAGTCAATTGAAACTAAAAAGTGGTAGAAAGCCCATTCCCCGCATATCCTCGCTCCTGTCAAAGTTCATACTGGAGCCTTTCCCGAAGAAAAGGCGTGGGAAGACTCATACTAAAAGAAGAGTATTTTACTTTCGCAGCAGGAAAATTAACCTTAGTTCCCTCTTCAGGAGACAAGGGCTTTTAATAGGCATTCTTCTCTAAAAATTTGGCTACTTCCATTACGGCGCGGTTTTCTTTAGCCATTAGTTTAGCACTGTGTGGTAATATAGATACCCCATTAAAAATATTATAATGTAATGTAAGAAAATGATTCTTGTATTTAAAGTCCCAGTCCAGCGTTTCAGCATCGTCAACCTGGTTAATAAAGTTTACATGCAGGCCTTCAGAAAGAATATCAGCAATTGAATAAAATTTTGAAACGCCACAATTGTCGTCAATAACAGCTTCAGTACCTCCAAAATTTGTTTTTAAATGATAGCACATAGAGTCGGATTTGATAATTATTTGGATTAAAAAACGGGTTAATAATTGTTTATTAAGATTTAAATTTTTTTGCTTTTTTTGCTGCTTTCATAGCATCTTTATCACCAGATAGAATCTTTTCAGCGCCCACATTTTTTCCATTTGTCGGGCAACCATATTTTTCATTCTTTCTGAAAACAGAGCAGCCCGCTAAAGTCAAAATACATACCAGTACGATTAATAATTTTTTCATTAACTTTTTATTAATTATATGACGCAAGTTTTGTTCTCATGGATGCTCAATGCATTGTTAAGATTACAATTTTTTTATCATGCCTAAATTCTATATCAATCCCCATCTTTGAACCAGCTGGCATACATTATATAATTGTCTGCAATTCGGGTTATTTCACCATCAATCAACTCCTGTGGGATATTTTTTATTTTTTTGGCGGGTACTCCGGCATAAATGCTTCCTGGCTCTATCTCGGTATTTTCGAGAACAACAGCACCGGCAGCAATAATGCAGTTACAGCCAATTTTGGTATTATCCATCACAATTGCACCCATACCTATGAGTACATTATCACTAATAACGCACCCATGTACGATTGCATTGTGTCCTATACTTACATTATTTCCAATTGTAGTAGATGATTTTTTGTATGTACAATGGATTATAGCGCCATCCTGTACATTTACTTTATTGCCCAGGCGAATCGTGTTCACATCACCCCTTATAACCGCATTAAACCAGATACTGCAATCATCACCCATAACAATATCACCAGCAAGTGTTGCATTTGGTGCTATATAACAGTTGCTTCCCCACATCGGTTTTACTCCTTTTACTTCAAGAATTAAAGACATAATTTAATTTTTTGTTTACAGGCCAGCATTATAGGCAACTCACTTGTGTCATTTTAATCCCGACAAAGTCGTCGACTCTTGTGCTGTTGGTTCTTTGAGCAACTGATTTTTTATTTCTAACTATTATTTAATTCCCTTTAACATTCACAATGTTTAAACCGTTGCTTAATTAATTAGATGACTAATTTCGTATTAATTCGCCAGATATCTCTTCTAATAAATAATTATGACAAACCGCCAAATATTTCTTAACCACATCGGACAAACTTCTCCGGCTCCGCTGGCTTTAGAAATTACACGTGCAAAGGGATGCAAGCTTTATGATGTAAATAACAAAGAATATATTGATCTTATTGGAGGTATAAGTGTTTGCAATATTGGGCACGGGAATAAAAAAGTTATTGACGCCGTCAATAAGCAAGTGAACGAATATATGCATGTGATGGTAAATGGTGAATTGATTTTATCTCCACAAACGGTCTTTGCAAAATTGTTGACAGATAATTTGCCTTCTTCTCTCAACGCTGTTTTTTATACAGCTTCGGGTACAGAAGCCACTGAAGGAGCCATGAAGCTTGCAAAAAGATACACCGGTAGAACACAAATTGCGGCATTCAACAATAGTTACCACGGAAGTACGCAGGGTTCTTTGAGTATCATGGGGAGTGAATATTGGCGTAATGCATTTCGGCCATTACTTCCGGGTATTTCGCATCTCACTTTCAATTCGTTTGAAAGTTTAGAAAGTATTACAAAACAAACTGCCTGTGTTATAGCAGAAACCATACAGGCAGAAGCTGGAGTAATTGTTCCCGAAAAAAGCTGGATACAGGCGCTTCGCAGGAAGTGCGATGACACAGGTACACTATTGGTGCTCGACGAAATTCAATGTGGCTTTGGACGAAATGGAACTTTGTGGGCATTTGAGCAATTTGATATAACTCCTGATATCCTTCTTCTTGGCAAAGCTTTAGGGGGAGGAATGCCTCTGGGCGCTTTTATAGCAGATAAAAAAATTATGGATAGCCTCGCTAGTAACCCGGTCCTTGGGCACATTAATACTTTTGGGGGTCACCCGGTTTGCTGTGCTGCAGGCTATGCCGCTATGCAGGTTTTGTTAGAAGAAAAAATTATAGAATCGGTTTTTGAAAAGGAAAAATTGTTTGTAAAAAATCTTCAATCTTCAAAAATTAAAAACATTAAATCGAAAGGTTTAATGATAGCGGTTGAGTTCGAAAATTTTGAAGAAAATAAAAAAATAATCAATGCACTTATTGCTAATGGAGTTTTTACAGATTGGTTTTTATTTGCTCCACAATGCCTTAGAATAGTTCCTCCATTAAGTATTACAACGGAAGAGATTTCAACAACATGTGATATAATGAATAAAACGCTTAATAGTTTGTAAGCTTTATAATAATTACTTGGATATGTGAAGTTGATTCATTTACTTTGTATTTCAAAGTACTTTTATGGATCATCAAAACCAATCTCTGCAAGATCTCCAGCACATCAAAAATATGATGGAAAGAAGCAGCAGGTTTATAAGTCTTAGCGGGCTTAGTGGAATAGCCGCTGGTATCTGTGCCATGGTTGGAGCCTGGCTTGCTTATTCTAAAATATCTTTATATAATTATGAACATGACACAGCATTTAATCAAGACAGGGGAACCTATATATTTAGAGATGGGGCTAATTTATTGACTACTCAGCTTGTTACAATTGCCTTATTAACTTTTGTTGCAGCTTTTGTTTCCTCATTTTTTTTTACTTACCTAAGAAGTAAAAGAAGTGGAATCCCTCTTTGGGGTAGTACTTCCATACGACTTTTTTGGAATACAATTATTCCTTTAGCAGTTGGAGGTTTATTCCTGTTTAAGCTTTTGCAACTTGAGCAATACGCATTAATTGCCCCGGGTTGTTTAATTTTTTATGGACTGGCTTTAGTTAATGCAAGTAAATACACTTTGGGTGAAATCAGGTACCTCGGGTATGGGCAGTTACTACTTGGCATTATGAATTTATGGATGGTAGGATACGGATTATATTTCTGGGTATTCGGTTTTGGAATTTTGCATATTATTTATGGTTTATTAATGTGGTTTAAATACGAACGCGTATTGAATAATGAGTAAAGATTACAAATGAATAACCCTATAGAAAATCTTAATAAGCTTTTTGACAGCCGTGTAAGGCTGGGTATAATGAGTACCCTTATGGTAAATGATGAAATAAATTTTAATGAATTAAAACAACTGATTGATGTAACCGATGGCAATCTTGCCTCTCATATGAAAGCTCTTGAAGATAGCGGTTATGTAAAAGTAACCAAAGGTTTTATAGGACGAAAAACGAACACTACCTATACAGTCACAAAGGCCGGCCAAAAAGCATTTCAACAGCATTTAAGTGGATTGGAACAAATGATCAGAAATGTAAAATAATTTTTTTTGACTATATACTTTGAAAATCAAAGTACTTTTAAAATGAAAAAAGAAATCAAATTAACCAGGCGAATTATCGGAATTTTCATTATTGCCTTATTCTTAAGTGGCCTTACTGCAATACCGGTCGATATAGAACTATCTTTTTTATTAAAAACTTTTCCAACAAATAGCCCGATCACTCACTGGCTAGGCAAAGTTCTATCAGCTTACCGTCACACGAATAGCCAGTATTCTTTTTTATTATATGGTTATGACTGGCTTGCTTTTGCACATTTTGTACTTGCCATTCTTTTTATAGGGCCATACAAACATCCGGTTAAAAATAAATGGGTTATTGAATTTGGGCTTATAGCCTGCGTTTTAATTTTCCCGCTTGCCTTTGTAGCTGGTCATTTCAGAGGAATTCCAATCGGCTGGCAATTGATAGATTGCTCTTTTGGTGTATTTGGATTTATGCTTTTATGGATTTGCTATCGCAAAATTAAAATCCTCGAAATAAAGGCAAGCGTATGAATCCATATATAAAAATAACAATTACAACTTTTACGGCCTGGATACTTTGTGCTATAATAAATGGCCTGCTTTGTGGAACCTATATGTATTTAGCCACTTCATATTTTAGTGAATGGCCTGGTGAGATACTTCTCGTTTTTTTCTTTTCCTTATTTTTCTCGGCACCTGGCTTTTTCATCTTTTGGATTGTGCTACTTATAAGTTTTGCAAGGTGGATTGAGGAAAGAGCATTATTCAGGGTAGCCTTGTCAACAGGCTTTGCTCTCAGCTTAATAACAGGTTTTCTCGGTTCAAATATGTTTAAAAGCGAATTTCCCAACAGTAAATACCTGTTTGTTTTTTTTGTTATTCTTTCTGCAATTACAGGCATCATGATGCATTTTAATCATTTCAAAAAAATAAAATACAGGCGTAATGAAAACAGGATCAGCTAAAATATTATTAATTATTTCCGGCGCAATACTCTTCAATAGTATTTTCTGGAACGAAAAATTTGGCGTTAATACAATTGTCTTTGACATCTTTATTTGTGGTTCAGTGTTTTGGATATTTCCATATTCATTAAAAAGCAGTTCATCCAAATTGCTTTTTGCAGGTCATTTATTAACCGCTGCAATGGTTGTTTTTCAAAATACTTTATTGAGTAAATTAAGTTTCAGTATTACATTGTTATTATTCATTTCCTTTTCACAATACATACATCTTTCAGTATGGTATGCAGGTGGTTCGGCTCTGCTAAATTATATTCTTGTTATTCCGAATTTCTTTTATGAGATTAAAACTATACATGGCAGAAAGATAAATTTATCTCTTTGGACAAGACATTTGAGAAAGCTATTTATACCTCTTGCAATTCTTTCAATATTCTTCATAATTTATTTACTTGCCAACAAAGTCTTTTCGGGTATTGCATCAAATATTGCATATAAAATTTATAGCTGGATAACTCATTTCTTTGATTGGTTTTCTCCCGAAAGAATTGGATTTTTTTTAATGGGAATTTTAGTTGTTGGAGGAGTAATCCTCAGGAGCAGAAGCACTTATTTTTCTGATGCAGACCTTAAGCAACAAAATGATCTTGCAAGAAAGAAAATACATTTTAAAAAATGGAGTGAAAGCCCTTTTGCTGACTTGCTTTCTTTAATTACTGGTAAAGCCGCAAGAGGGATTTTGGCTTTAAAAAATGAATTTACTACCGGCATTATCAGCCTGATTTTATTGAATTCACTTTTGCTTTTGGTTAATATTATTGACATTGAATATGTATGGCTGGGCTATACATCCAAAAGAAATTCTGACCTTTCAGCTTATGTACACGAAGGTGCAGGCCTGCTCATTCTTTCCATTGTTCTTTCCATGCTTTTACTTTTATTTTTCTTTCGCGGCAATCTTAATTATTATAAAAAAAATAAATGGCTCAGGTACGGTGCTTACCTCTGGATCTTTCAGAATTCGTTTCTTGTATGTTCTGTATTCATGCGGGATTATTATTATATCTCTCATTATGGATTGGCATATAAACGTATAGGGCTTTTATTTTTTCTTATAATGGTATTGGCTGGGCTTTTTACTGTATTTCTTAAAATCTATTATACCAAAACAACTTATTATCTTTTAAGAATAAATGCATGGGTTACGATTTTGGTTTTAGTATTTGCTTCGTTTGTCAATTTTGATGAAACTATAGCTGAATACAATCTCGCAAGAAAATCGTTCATACCGGTTGACGTTCCTTTTTTACTTTCTCTTTCAGATAAAACATTGCCCTTACTCCAGGAAAACAGAGATGTGCTTGAGGCTGATACCGCCGACAAGTTTTTTTATGGAGGAAACAATTTTAATTCTGCAGTTGATTTTTTTGATTTCAGAAAAAAAAGTTTTCTAGAAAAGCAACAACATTATACCTGGCTATCATGGAATGCAACCGATGAATATATTAAAAAAGCATTGTTCCCCTTAGCTCAAACTTTATCATCAAAATGAATTCAATCATCAAAAAATTTATAACATGAAAAAAAATTCATTCATTAATTATTCCCTGTTAATTGTAATTATAACAATCATTTTCTTGATTATTTATGTCGTAGTTCAGCAGACATATCGTACCGGGGCTAATGATCCTCAAATGCAGATGGCACAGGAAATAAAATCAAAACTTCAACAAAACAGGTCTATTGAAAAATTCTTTACAGATACTATTGACATTGCACAGAGCTTGTCTGCTTTTAATGTGCTTTATGATAACGCAGGTAAATCCATACGGTCATCAGGGTATCTTAATAATAAAATACCTGAATTGCCACAAGGGGTTTTAGAATTTGCAAAAAAAAATACTGAACACGACGTAACATGGCAGCCGGAACCCGGAGTAAGAATCGCAATGGTTATTTTAAGCTCAAATTCAGCGCCTGTTAGTTTTGTGGCTTCGGGAAGGTCGCTTCAGGAAGTTGGAATGAGAGTGCATGATCTTATAACAATAATTTTTTTTGGATGGATGATATGTGTTGCACTTGTTTTACTTCAGGCGACATTCAATTTTCACAATGGCCGCAAAACAAATTTTAAAAATATATGAAAACATCCTGGGAATGGATAGAACATTTCGAGAGTAATTCTAAAATTGAAAGGATTGACTGGCAATTAAAACACTCTATAACAGGTATTGAAAGAAAAAACATTCTTTCATCGTTACGGGCATGGCAGTTGGGTGAAACTTCAGATGGCTCACATTTATTAAAGGCTTCAAAAAGATATGCTGATAAAATTGGAGATAAGCATTATGTAAAGGCAGTAGAATTATTTATTAAAGAAGAACAAAAGCACGGACACAACCTTGGAAAATATTTAGATGGAATAGGTGAAGGAAGACTTAAAAAGAATTGGGCTGATACTATGTTTAGAAAAGTAAGGTATTATAATTCAAGCATGGAATTATGGACACTTGCGGTGATAACAGTTGAAAGTACAGCGCAGATTTTTTATCAGTCTTTAAAAGGCGCCACTGGTTGCCAACTGCTTAAACAAATTTGTACTGATATTTTAATTGATGAAGCTTTTCATATAGATTTTCAATGTGAAAGATTTCGGTTGATTTATGAATCCAAAAAGCCCATCCCAAAATTTGCATGCTTTTACTTATATAAATGGTTCTATTTCTCCATAATCATTCTTATATGGTTTGTTTACAGGCGTACATTTATTGCAGGTAAAAATGATTTCAATAGCTATTGGAAAAAAATGAATATGAAGTTTAGAAAGACAATTGGTAAGTTAAAAAAATCGGAACATCAAAAAGTCATTCAATTTGTATATGACAATAAATAAAGCCAATCAACATCAAGCTATTCTATATGCGATTTCTTAAATCTACGGGCTATGCATTGCAGGGATTAAAATCCTGCTTCTATTCGGAAAAGAATTTCCGGATTCAATTAGCCATAGCAGCAATAACTTTTTTTGGAGGAATAGTCTTTAGAATTGGGCCAAATGAGTGGCTGGCCATTCTATTTTGCAGTGCGCTTGTACTTGCACTTGAGATTATAAACACAGCCATTGAAAAGCTTTCCGATACGTTTACTACTTCAATAAATTCTTCGGTAAAACAGGTTAAAGATATTGCCGCGGGTGCAGTTTTACTCGTGTCGGTTATAAGCCTGGTTATAGGTTGTATCATTTTTATTCCAAGAATTTTATCATTCAAATTATTTTAAATGAAAACAACTATCAATCAATTAATATTATTATCCGTAGGGTTTACATTGGCGCTAATTTTATGCAGGGTATTTTATTCTGGCAGCTTTACTTATTTATTTTTCGTATGGAATCTTTTTCTTGCTGCAGTGCCATTGTATATAAGCAGCTTTTTAATTCGGGCAAAAAAAAGAAATCTTCAAATCATATTCTTTACGGCATGGCTATTATTTTTTCCTAATGCACTTTACATCATGACCGATCTTATACATTTAAAAGAAATAAAAAATGCTCCGTTGTGGTTTGATGTAATATTGATTTTTTCCGCAGCCATCAATGGATTGATAATGGCATATATATCATTACAAACGGTGGAAGTATTTTTGAGATCAAAATTCAATGCCCGAAAAACAAACCTGATTTTATTTGGATGTTTATTCTTAGGATCATTTGGGGTCTATATCGGGCGGTTTTTGAGATGGAATAGCTGGGATATTTTAGCTAATCCATTTGCAGTAACGTATGAAGTTGGGGAACATTTTTTTAATCCACTGCAACATCCGCGAACCTCAGGTATGACAATTATACTTACCATCTTTTTCAGCATATTTTATTTTACTTTAAAAAAATTACCCGGTATAATAAAAAACCGGGTAATAGAATATGATGAAAGCAGCGTTATTTAAAAGTCAAGGCCCATACTGAAATAATAAATAGGCTTACCCCTGAAAAAACCACTCATAGGCCAGCCTGCATCAAATTTCAGGAAATATCCTAAAAGCGTACTTCTTGCACCGAATCCATAGCCACCAAGGAAAGGACCAATGCCGGGTGCTTTAATTTTTATCTGCACTGTTGGGTCAGATGGATCTGAATAAGTAATTGATGGGCGGCCTATTTTATCATAAGCTCCGTTCCATGCTGAGCCAAGGTCAATAAATTGTATAAGCTGGAAATTTCTCACGAATGCGTTATTGATCGGCTTGCTTAATAACGTAGTGAATACCGGTAATCTGAATTCACTATTAATAATCGCGGAATTATTTCCATTTGCAGCGTTTTGAATAAAGCCTCTTAAGTTTACAGCAAGGGTTTGAAATGCATAATCTGCATCAGGATCAGGGCGATTATTAGGATTAAAATAACGATAAGATTGTACGCCATTTTTTTCTTTCAAATTACTTCCAAAAGTGAACCAGTTATCAATTCCACCCAGGTAATAAATTAATTTTTGGTTACCCCAGCTAAAATCAGCAGCTACTCTTCCCGCCCAAATAAAGTTGCGGTAAATAGGATAATAAGCTCTTGCATCAAACCCGAAATTGAAAGTATACCGGCCTTCGGTAGTTGCCAATTTGCTTAACTGTGAGTTCCAGTCTACATAGGCTTTATACCTTATACCATTCCAGATATTTTGTGCAGGATTCAAAGTATTATCATACACATATTCTAAATGGAGAAGCCCATATGTTTTTGATTGATCCGGAGCTGTAAGCGAAATATCGTCAAATGTACTAACAACCGCTTTATCTTTTCTAACACCCGCGCTTAATCGCACACTTTTAGTAACATCAAATGGATAGCTTATAGTTCCCTGGTATAAATTTGAAAACAATTTTCCAGGATAACTAACTGTTGAACCATTACCAAATGTAACCTGCTGAACGTTTCTGTAATAAGTAAGCCCCCAATCTATCCTTTTCCTAAGGTTAGTGAATTGAAAAAGCCAGTCATTATCTTTTAAATTTGTTGACAGGCGGTACCCTCCGGAAATTTTAATGTCTTCCATAATATCGGCAATGCCCAACCGGATCATTCCATTCAAGCCATTATTAGAGGACAGAGTGATTGGCCCTGTTCCTCCCTGATATAGTTGATATTTTGTACCCAGTACATTATTGTTGAATCCCGAAACAATATATTCAGTTGCAAATTTCAATGGTTTGTATTCAAATAGTTTTGCATTGGTTAAAATAGTTGGTTCATTTTGTTCTATGCCCGGGTAATTATTTCCTGAAGCAGCGCTATCCTTCTTTTCATTTTTGAATTCATTTTGAAAAATATCTTCCTGCGGATTTGTTTTTTCGATAGGAGCAAGTATCTCCTGCCCTTTCCCAATTCTATCCGCTTCTATCAACCGTTTCATGTAAGAAGTAGGTGGAACAGATATATTGCGCCGCCTTAAAGTATTTTCATCTATTTTAAGCTTGTATAATATTTTATCATCACTTTGCCTTGTTACTTCGCTCACCTGGTTATTATCTCCTGCTGCCCTGGTTTCGCGGAGACTGCTGGCATAATTGGTCAATGGAAAAACATAAGCTGAATCGTTGGTTACCGATACTACGGCAATTGAATCAACATCCTGCTTCTTATACGATTTAAGCACAGAATCTACCTCAATTTCAGTGGGATTACGAAGGATATCGTCACCAATTAAAACCAACGTGTCGAGGCCTTCTCTTTCGGTTGTAAAAAAACCTGCATATCGATTGCCAACACCATTCTCATCACTTACAAATGTGAAGTGATTATTATTATACTGCGCAGGGTATCTCGCATTCCCAAATTTTAAATTACTAAGTTGTGTTATTTGGTTTAGCTCAGGCCTATTGGTAGCAAAATCAGTTATCAAAAAAACGTTGTATTTATTATTGAGTAAAGAAGTATCAGAACCTTTTGCCTGCGAAGATGGCCGGTTGCTTGAGAAGATTATTCCATTTTTATTGGGAAAAGCTACAAACGAAGGATCAAGATCATCATATACATCATTGGTAACTTGTTTTACTTTTTCGTTTTCAATATCATAGGTATATATATCGGAATGCCCGTTTTTTACGGCGCTAAAAAGAATTGTCCTGCTATCCAACATGTATTTCATGTCCTGAACCTGGTCAAAGAAATTAGTTAGATCTCTTTTGTAAGGTTTCACCCGCGTGATTACATCGAACACAAATAATTTGATGTGGCCTTCTTCTTCATATAAAACTGAAAGCCTTGTGCCCTTCGGATCCCATGCCATCATTGGATAATTTGGATCAATTTCATCAAGCTTTGCTTTTGCGCCAAATTTTAAAAGTGTTTTATCCTTATCAGCTTCATTCAATAAAAGCCTGTACTGGCCTTTATTATATTGAACCACGGCAAAAGATCCATTTCGTTTATTAGGATTTACATTAAAATGAAAAAAATCTTTTCTCTTTCCGACTGTTTCACTGGTAATTTCGCTTCCCTTTGGATAATTTTTTCTGCGTGAAATATCTTTATCATATTTTTCTTCTTCATATTGCATAAAATCAGTAAGCACTTCTTTAAATTTCTTTTTCTTAGTAACCTGGTTGCTTGCCCTGTTCAAACTTTTATATACTCTCGCCAGGTATATTAAGTAAGTAGTGTTCTCTTTCTTATACCTTTCTTCAATGTAATACCAAAAAGCGTGGCCTGCCAATAATGGTTTTTCAAAAGCAAATTGATAAAAGTTTTTATAATTACCACTTAATATTTCGCTTTTTAAATCATCATCCAGTTTTGTGCTCCAGTTTTGTCCCGCATAAGCAACATAGCCATCAATAAGCCATTGAGGCAAATCAAGCAAGGCCTGGTTGCCCGCAACTTCGCCAAGGTCGTCTCCGAATAAAATATTTTGGGTAAGAATATTTGCAATGCCTTCTCTTATTTGCCTTCGCAACTCTGCATGATCACTGGTATAATATACAATCATTTTATTGTTCACCAGTTTGGTGAGGCCGCCGGTACTTTGCCAATCAATGCCAAGACCTATATTACTTTGCTGAAGATCATTAAAACTGTTATAAATAACTACGTTGGCCCGGCGCTGTAAACTGTATTCAACAAATCTTTCCATGTTAGGTAATTCTTCTTCAGCAACCTGCATAACAAATTTTGCCAGTTCCTGTCCTCCCTGGTTAAAATAAGAATTGAAATTCCTGGTTTGATAATATTGCCACTTAAATTTTTTATACTGAACCCGGTTTTTTCCGAATTCTACACTGCTTACCTGTGCAACCAACCCCAAACTTGTACTTATAAAAAAAATGAGAAGAAGAAATATTTTTTTGTGCATTCGTTTCTTGTGATCTTGCATATACCGCTAAAGTTATAATTACCCTAAAATTAATTGTTTCGCGTTAATCATTAAAATTGAAATTAAGATATACTAACATACGCTATGCTCCAGCTTAAAGTTTTAACATTTAATCCTGTTCAGGAAAACACTTATCTCCTTTTTAATGAAAATAATGAATGCATAATAATTGATCCTGGATGTTATTATGATAACGAGAAAGAAGCTTTAATCGTTGCTATTGATGAAAATAGTTTACAGCCTAAGTTATTGCTCAATACCCATTGTCATCTTGATCATGTGTTTGGTAATAAATTTATTTCAGAAAAATATAAGCTCACACTTCACTTGCATAAAGCCGAGGAACAGATGCTAAAATTGGCTCCCGCATCAGGTCTTATGTTTAATCTTCCATTTGATAATTATGCGGGAGATTTTATATTTTTAAATGAAGGCGATATAATAAACTTAGGTAGCGATAAACTGCAAGTGATTCATACACCCGGACATTCCCCCGGGAGCATTTGTTTTTATTGCGAAAAGCAAAAATTCATTATAGGAGGGGATGTTTTATTTTACAACGGCATTGGCCGTACAGATCTTCCACACGGGAATCATGAACAATTAATACAAAGTATAAAAGAAAAACTTTTCATGTTGCCCGATGATATAAAAGTATATAGCGGCCATGGAATAGAGACGAGCATTGGCGGTGAAAAAAAATCAAATCCATTTTTAACTTAGATTGTAATAGAATGTTGATCCATATAGTTTGCTAATAAATTTTGAATATGAAATCCGGTAAGTTAGATAAAACTGTATTCAAATATCAAACATTGGAAGAGGCCTCCAACAATTTAAAATATTGGAAAAATCAATCTTATAGGGAAAGATTAGTAGCTGCAAACTATTTAAACAGCGTGGCTTATAATTTTGATGTTAACAATGCTCCCCGGTTGGAAAAAACTTATTTTAAAATAAGGAAAAGAAATAATGGGAAACATTTTTAATGAAGATTTTGAAGATTTTATAACATCCCTAAATAACAATAGCGTTGATTACATTCTTGTTGGCGGCTATTCCGTTATTCTTCACGGATATTTAAGAACTACTGGCGATATGGATGTCTGGGTAAAAAAGGAAAGAGAAAACTATTTTAGATTAGTTAAAGCGTTCAAGGAATTTAAAATGCCAGTTTTTGACATGACTGAAGAAAATTTTTTAAAAAATCCAAAACTGAATGTATTTACGTTTGGGCGACCACCTTCCAGTATAGATTTAATGACTGATGTAAAAGGATTAGATTTCAATGAAACTTTTGAAAATTCTCAAATTATAGAAGTAGAAAAACTCAAAATTCGTTTGATTCACTTGAGCCATTTAATACAGGCTAAGAAGGCTTCGGGAAGGCACAAGGATTTGGATGACATTGAAAATTTAAGTTAGAAATTATAAGCAGATTGAAATAATATTTTGAATTTTTCCGGTAATTATATTTTCTTCTCCATTACCAATTCAATCAAAACACCATTTGTGGATTTGGGATGAAGAAAACAAACCAATTTATTATCCGCTCCTTCTTTTGGGTTTTCATTTATTAAATTGAACCCTTCGCCTAACAGCCGTTTCACTTCGGTCTCGATATCTTCAACTTCAAAAGCAATGTGATGCATACCCTCGCCTTTTTTCTCAATAAAGGAATTGATTAAACTACTGGGGCCATATGCTTCTAAAAGCTCAACCTTAGCCCCTCCTTTTTCAAAAAAAGCGGTATTCACTTGCTCGCTTTCAACTACTTCGGTTTTATAACAGGGCGTATTTAATAGCTTTTCAAACAGGGGGATTGATACGGATAAGCTTTTTACCGCAATTCCAATGTGTTCAATTTTATTCATGGAAATTTAAAACAAAATTACATTCTACTTATTAGAATTAGGTTATAAATGAAGATTTTCGACTTTGGTAAAAATAGGATATGGTTAAAGTATAACTAAGTTTTTAACTTCATTTGATGTAAATTTGTAACAATTAGAAATTTGAAATTTATGTTGAAATTACCTGTGTATCTGGATAATAATGCGACTACTCCTATGGATCCAAGAGTACTTGAAGCAATGATACCATATTTTACTGATCACTTTGGGAATGCCGCGAGCCGCAATCATCCTTTTGGATGGGAGGCTGAAGAAGCTGTGGATTATGCACGTGAACAGGTTGCTCGATTAATAGGGGCCGATCCAAAAGAAATCATTTTTACTTCTGGCGCTACTGAAGCTGATAATCTTGCCCTTAAAGGTGTCTATGAAATGTATGCATCAAGAGGTAATCATATAATTACGGCAACTACTGAACATAAAGCCGTACTTGATACCTGCAAGCATATTGAAAAATTAGGAGGGGAAGTAACCTATCTTGAAGTAAAGGAAAACGGTTTAATTGATCTTAAAGAACTTGAGGCTGCCATAAAGCCTACCACTATTTTGGTATCTATAATGTATGCTAACAACGAAATAGGCGTGATTCAGCCAATAAAAGAGATAAGCGCTATTGCAAAAAGACATGGAGCATTATTATTTACCGATGCCACGCAGGCAGTAGGTAAAATACCGGTAGATGTGAATAAAGATGGTATTGATCTAATGGCTTTTACAGCACATAAAATGTATGGCCCTAAAGGTGTTGGTGCATTATATGTTCGCCGTAAAAATCCAAGAGTAAAAGTCACTGCTCAAATGGATGGTGGAGGACACGAGAGATCTATGCGTAGCGGAACTTTGAACGTACCCGGAATAGTTGGTTTTGGCAAAGCCTGTGAACTATGCCAATTGGATATGGCTAAGGATACTGAACAGATAGGTAAACTTCGGGATAAGCTTGAAAATTCTTTATTAAAGCTGGAAGAAGCATATGTTAACGGAAGTAAAGAACATCGCCTCCCTCATGTGAGTAATATTAGTTTTAAATATGTAGAAGGAGAAGGGCTTATGATGGGGTTCAATAAGAATATTGCAGTAAGTTCTGGCTCTGCCTGTACTTCAGCATCGCTGGAACCCTCTTATGTATTAAAAGCGCTTGGGTTAGGAGATGATCTGGCCCATTCTTCGCTTCGTTTTGGGTTGGGCCGTTTTACTACCGAGGAACAAATTGATTATACGATTGACCAGGTAAGTACAACTGTCTTGAAGTTAAGGGAAATGAGCCCTTTGTGGGAAATGTGGAAAGAGGGTATTGATCTTGAAAAAATTGAATGGGCAGCCCATTAAAAATGAGTTTTCCCATTTATTGAATAAATCGTAAATTGTAGGTAAGAAAATTCAAATATCTAAAAATAAATAATCATGGCATACTCAGATAAAGTTATAGATCATTATCAAAATCCTAAAAACGTTGGGACTTTGGATAAAAGTAAAAAAAATGTAGGTACAGGATTGGTTGGTGCCCCGGAATGTGGTGATGTCATGCGTCTTCAAATAGAAGTGGACGATGAGACAGGAATGATAAAGGATGCAAAATTCAAAACCTTTGGTTGTGGTTCTGCTATTGCTTCTTCTTCGTTGGCTACGGAATGGCTTAAGGGTAAAAGCGTAGAAGATGCTTTAAAAATTGATAACATGGATATTGTGGAAGAACTCAATCTTCCACCTGTTAAAATACACTGTTCTGTTTTAGCAGAAGATGCTATAAAATCGGCAATAAATGATTACCGCTCCAAAAATGGTATGGAAAAAATTAAGTTTGAAGAAAGCTTAGTTCATTAATATTTTTAACCTGTTTCCAATTTTTTAGTTGCAGTGAATATTGGTTTGTGCAAAAGCGATTTTTATTATTAAAAGTTGGTACTATGATATACGTAAGCGATAAAGCAAAAGACAAGGTAATTAAGTTACAGCAGGAAGCAAATTTACCTGATAAGGAGGAATATTTCTTAAGGGTAAGCGTAGTAGGAGGAGGTTGTTCGGGGCTTAGTTACAAAATGGATTTTGATAATGAGAAAAAACCAATGGATCAGGAGTTTGATGACAATGGGGTTAAAGTAGTTACTGACCTTAAAAGCTTCCTTTATCTTGTTAATACAACATTGGATTTTAGCGACGGATTGAATGGCAAGGGATTTTACTTTAGTAATCCCAATGCCAGCCGCAGTTGTGGTTGTGGAGAAAGTTTTGCAGTTTGATTTTTTTAATTTTAATTTTTAAAGAGGCTTTCATTTTTTGAAAGCCTCTTTATGTTATAATAGATTAGTTCCTTAGTTCTTTAATTAGTTTTCAAATCCTGATGAGTCCTCAACTTCCTTTAGTGGAGATGGAGGTATAGGTGGTAATGGAGGAGCTGCGATTTTATTAAGATCAGGATTTGCAGGGGGTGGTGGTGGCGGAGGTTTAGGAACGGCTAACGGTGGTGGTGGAGGAGGAGGAATTTTTTTTGATGATGATTGTGCGAATGTAACGGAAGAGCATATAAGAATAGCCCCCAAAAGTTTTGTTGCTAACAGTTTCATAAATTATTTTTTCTTTATGATGCTGTAAACATAATTTTCCATAAATAAAAAAAACCCTGTTGGCACAGGGCTTTCAGCAGTTTGTTCAGGTAAACTTTTCATAGCAAAATCTCTGAAGATTGCTTTCCGGTGGAAAGATTGCCATTCTTAATTTCAGAGATATTTTTATTTAAAAAAATGACACAAAATAATTAGGTTAGGCTGGTAGTTATTAGGACACCGCGCTATATAAAAACGCTGCTTTATCTTAAATCAAAAACTTTTAATTACTTTTCAAAACAGAATATAATTTTCCCTAAGGATGATATCCATTGCAAAAAAAGAATTGCGACAATTTTTCAGCAGCCTTACAGGATATATTACTATCATATTGTTTCTTATTGTTACAGGATTTTTTCTTTTTTTTTTAAAGGATTCTAATCTATTTGATTTTGGTTACGCTACACTGGATCAGTTTTTTAATCTTGCTCCGTGGATTTTTCTTTTTCTTATTCCTGCCTTATCAATGCGAAGTTTTGCAGATGAATTTAAAACCGGCACATTTGAAATATTACAAACGAAACCTATTACTAATTGGCAAATAGTAATGGGAAAATATTTTGCAATAATTATTGTTATTACCATCACTTTATTGCCAACATTTTTATACGTTTATACGATTCATTATTTAGCTGCAGATGGTGGCATTGATACGGGTGGAATTGCAGGGTCATATATTGGCTTATTATTTCTTTCCGGTGTTTTTGCTGCAATTAGTTTGTGGTGCTCTTCTATTACTTCGAATGCGATAGTAGCTTTTTTAACAGCAGCTTTCTCATGCCTGGTTTTATTTTTTGGATTCAATGCTATTAGCCAGCTTCCTGTTTTTTCCGGTAATGTTGATTATTACCTGGAAATGGCCGGGATAGATTTTCATTATCGAAGTATAAGCCGCGGACTAATTGATACGAGGGACATTGTGTATTTTATAAGTATCATTTTTCTTTTTCTTTTTTCAACCCAAAAAATTCTTTTAAAAAAATAAGGTCGATGGTGATGAAGTTTTCTTCAGTAGATAAAAGATGGGCTTTAGTTATAGTTATTATTTTACTAATAGCATTGAATTTAGTCGCCGCAACTTTTCATTACCGCATCGATTTAACCAATGAACGAAGGTTTACCATTTCATCTCCCGTGAAAAAAATATTAAAAAATATTGATGACATAGTTGAAGTGGATATTTTTTTAAAAGGCGATCTTCCATCGGGCTTTAAAAAGCTTGCAACCACTTCCGCAGAATTATTACAGGAATTTAAAGAGTATGCAAGGGGAAATATTCGTTATAAGTTTATATCCCCCGAAGAAGTCATCCCGGAAACTGATAGAACTTACGCAGATACGCTTATTTCCTTAGGTATCGTACCCATAAACTTAAAAGTACAATTGAAAGCAGGAGAACAATCTCAATACGTGTATCCTGCTGCGTTAGTTCATTACCAGGGAAAAATGCTTGCTGTAAATTTATATTCGGGGACAAAGACAATAATTACTCCACCTGAGTTAAACAGTGCTGAAGCATTACTGGAATATAAGTTTGCAGATGCAATAAATAAAGTAAGACAAAATCAAAAATCACTTGTGGCCTATTCAACTGGAAATGGAGAACCACAAGGAGCAAATGTTTATGACCTGGTTGAAAATGTTTTAAGGAAAAATTACGAGTTATTCACGATAGATATTGCCAAAGAATCTTTAATACCTGACACGTTTAAATTGTTGATGATTGTAAAACCAATAATTCCTTTTTCTGAAGAAGAGAAATTAAAGATCGATCAGTATATTATGCGTGGAGGAAAAGTGCTTTGGTTTATCGATAGGCTTGAAGCCGAAATGGATAGCCTGCGAATAAAAAACCAGGTTATTGCCTATGATCGTAATCTTAAGCTTGAAGATCTTTTATTCAGGTATGGAGCCAGGATCAACCCAGATCTTTTGATGGATCTTCAATGTGATTTTTTACCTTTTGATGTAAATGGTAATAAGCAATTTGAGTTTTTGCACTGGAATTATTTTCCATTATTTGAATCTAAAGAAAATAGTGTTATTAACAAAAACCTGGGCCTTGTAGCTGGAAGGTTTGTAAATTCTATAGATACGGTAAGTGCTCCCGGGATTAAAAAAACAATATTGTTATCCTCATCATCAAATGCACGCACAATCGAAACTCCGGCACTTATTAGCGGTGAAGAGAACCGCAATTCTCCTGAAGATGATGCTTATAAAAAGCAGAATATACCTTCAGCGATTTTATTAGAAGGGCAATTCACATCACTATATAAAAACAGGGTAAGCAAGGCAACTTTAGATTCAAACATAAAATATGGAACACCATTTATGCAACAATCTGCACAAGCTAACAAAATGATAATAGTAGCAGATGGTGATATAGCCCTCAATGGTATTTCACATGAGCAACCATTGCCAATGGGTGTAAATTCTTATACAGTTGAAACGCAGTATCAATACCAATTTGCAAACAAGCAATTTGTTGAAAATTGCATTGAATATCTTTTGAATGATGCTGGCCTGAGTGAAGCCAGGGCCAAAGATTATACTTTAAGGTTGCTCGATTCTAAAAAGGTTGCCAGCCAAAGATCAACATGGCAAATTATAAATATCGTATTACCTGTGCTGCTTGTCATTTTAGTGGGGATCATTTATCAATGGCGGAGAAGAAGAAAATATAGCAGGTAATTATTTCTTAACTATTATCATGTCCAACTTTAGGAATATCCAAAACTTATCTTTGCCGGTATATTTTTATAAATGAGCACAACAGAATGGACTTATATAGTTTTTGGCATTGTGCTGGTAATGGCAGTAGTTTTTGACCTGGGCCTTCTAAGCAAACAATCGAAAGCGATATCAATAAAACAGGCTTTTTTTCAAACCCTTTTTTGGGTAAGTCTTGGACTTGGATTTTTTTTATTTGTATGGTTTGAGGACGGACAAACAATAGCTCTGGAATACATAAGTGCGTATCTAATGGAATGGGGACTTAGCATTGATAATATTTTTGTTTTCATTCTAATATTTTCATACTTCGGAATTCCTGAACAACATTCGAACAGGGTATTAATGCTTGGAATTTTACTGGCCATTATTCTAAGAGTAATATTTATCACAGCAGGCATAGTATTGGTAGAAAAATTCTTTTGGATATTATACATATTTGGAGGTTTCCTTGTTTATACCGGTTTGAAAATGTTTTTTGTAAACAGTAGTAAAGAATTTCATCCAGAAAGCAATGTTGTATATAAGTTTTTAAAAAAAATAGTGCCCATTACGGATGAAAGGAGTAATGGAAAGTTTACAAAAATGATAGACGGAAAGAAGTATTTTACTATATTTTTCGTAGTACTTATTATGCTTGCAACAACAGATGTTGTGTTTGCCCTGGACTCCATCCCTGCAGTATTTGCAATTACTCAAACTAAAATGGTGATCTATACTTCTAACATTTTTGCAGTGTTGGGATTGCGCTCCCTGTTCTTTTTACTTAGAGGTGCAGTTGGGAAGTTTCAATATCTTAAAGAGGGAATAGCCATAGTTTTAATCTTTATTGGCGCAAAAATGCTCATTGAATATTTTGGCATTCATCTTCCCATATGGTTGTCGCTTTTGGTAATTGTATGTTGCCTGTCCGGCTCTGTTTTGTATTCTATTTATATAAATAATAAAAAGAAATTTCAAGGCAACGAATCAATATTAAAATAAAAAGAAAAAATAGTTGTGAATGTAGCCATTAATTATCCGATTGAGCAAATTGCAGAATATACAGGCGGCAAGCTTGCCAAATATAATCCGGGGCTATCTTCACCGACTTACCTTTCATTGGATAGCAGAAAAATTCTTTTTCCTGAAAGTACCATTTTTGTTGCGCTAAATACTCCCCATCGCGATAGTAATGAATTTGTAGAAATACTTTATAAAAAAGGGATTAGAAACTTTTTAATTGAAGGAGGTAATATTGACCTCTCTAAATTAAGCGGAGCAAACGTGATTATTGTAGCAAACACTACGAAATCTTTACAGTTGCTCGCAATCAAACACAGGATCAATCATAATTTACTCCCTGACGGGAAAATGTTGCCGGTAATTGGTATAACGGGGAGTAATGGCAAAACAATTGTAAAAGAATGGCTTGATCAATTACTCGAAAAGGATTTTGTAATTGTACGAAGTCCCGGAAGTTATAATTCTCAAATAGGCGTTCCGCTGAGCGTTTTGAATTTAAATAAAACGCACACACTAGGGATTTTTGAAGCAGGAATTTCAACTTCAGGAGAGATGGCTTTGCTTGAGAGAATTATACGGCCGACGATAGGTGTATTTACAAATATTGGCCAGGCGCATGACGAAGGATTTAAAAACGAAACTCAAAAAATCAATGAGAAGCTAAAGCTTTTTGTTCATGCCCATAGCCTGATTTTTTCCGGTGATAATAATGTGCTGAAAAAAAAAATAATTGACTTTAAGCAAAAAATTAAAGACAAAAATGATTTGAATTTATTTTCCTGGGGAAAAAATGCTGGAAACGATTTGCAAATCATCTCAATAAACAAGCAAAATAATTTAACGAAAATTGAAGGTGTTTACAAAGAAAAAAACTCTTTTATTAAAATTCCTTTTACTGATGATGCATCAATAGAAAATGCCATTTCCTGCTGGTGTGTATTGATTTTGCTAAATAAAAACATTGAAAAGGTTACTGAAAAATTTTCTTTACTGTACCCAATAGCCATGCGGCTTGAACTTAAGCAGGGCATAAATCATTGCAACCTTATAAACGATAGTTATAGCAACGATCTTCATTCATTAAACATTGCTATTAATTTTCTTTCTCAACAGAAACAACATATACAACACACGGTAATTTTATCGGATATTTTACAATCCGGCCGGAAACCGCATGAGCTTTATGCCGAAATCGCTAACCTTCTTCAACATAAAAAAATTACAAGATTTATAGGAATAGGGCCGGAAATATTTTCACATCAAAAAGAATTTTCCTTTTTAAAATCCACTCACTTTTTTCTTACAGTTGAAGATTTCTTAAAAAATATTTCTCCCCTCCATTTTCATAATGAAAATATTCTTGTAAAAGGTGCCCGGGTTTTTGGCTTTGAGCAAATCGTAAAAGCTCTCGAAGAAAAAGTTCACCAGACAGTACTTTCAATAAATCTCAATGCAATTGCCCATAATCTCAAACGATACAAACAACTTCTTAAGCCCAAAACTAAAATAATGGGAATGGTGAAGGCTTTTAGCTATGGAAGCGGGAGCTACGAAATTGCTTCCGTTTTGGAATATAATAAGGTTGACTACCTGGCGGTTGCTTATACTGATGAAGGAGTTGAGCTGCGAAAAGCCGGGATTAATTTGCCTATAATGGTCATGAATGTTGAGAGAAGTACATTCGCATCGCTTATAAATTATAACCTTGAGCCCGAAATATTTTCGAATTCAATTTTAAATGAGTTCGAGAACTTTTTGAAGTCTGCTGGAATTAATTATTATCCGGTTCATATTAAAATAGATACGGGAATGCACAGGTTAGGCTTTGCCCCTGATGATATAAAAAACTTAATGTACCACCTTACATCCAATTCATTATTAAAAATAATGACGATGTTTACTCATCTGGTTGCCAGTGAAGATGTAAAACATGATGCATTTACCCGACAACAAATTAAGGTTTTTGAAGAATGCGCTCAATTGCTTGAAAATGCATTAGGGTACACATTTTATAAACATACCGCTAATACTTCAGCAATTAGCCGTCATGCACAACAAAAAATGGATATGGTTCGTCTGGGAATCGGGCTATATGGTATAGATAGTAATAAGCTAATGCAAAAGAAACTTCAAAATGTTACAACACTTACTACTACTATATCGCAACTAAAAAAAGTAAAAGCCGGCGAAACAGTTGGCTATGGAAGAAATGCGCGGCTTATACGAGATAGTACCATTGCTACTGTGCGTATCGGTTATGCGGATGGGTATCCAAGAAGCCTGGGGAACGGAAAAGGAAAAATGATGGTGCATGGAAAACTGGTTCCCGTAATTGGAAATGTTTGCATGGATATGACAATGCTTGATGTTACAGGTTATGAATCTATAAATGAAGGCGAGCCGGTTATAGTTTTTGGGGAAAAATTGCCCTTGTCTACACTGGCATTGTGGGCCGAAACTATTCCCTACGAAATAATGACTGGTATTTCTCAAAGAGTGAAGAGAATTTATTTTGAAGAATAGATTTGAACCATCATAATGATTTATAAATAAATGATTTCTAACAATATTAGTCGTAGAAAAATCGTTTCAGGCATAAATGTCATTGGGTAATAATTAACGTATTTGATTTATACCCTTCCTCAATTTTATTATCTTTGCGAATCAAATTTATTAAGTGAAAGGAAGAAATATTTTTTTTATCATTTGTTTGGTTGTACTAGCTGACCAGGCACTTAAAATATATGTAAAAACCCATTTTCATGCAGGAGAATCTCATGCTATAATTGGGAACTGGTTCAGGCTTTACTTTATTGAAAATGAAGGTATGGCTTATGGTTGGAAATTTGGTGGTGAATGGGGTAAAATGATACTTACTTTATTCAGGTTGGCGGCGGTGATTTTTGGTATCTTTTATATAAGAAAAATAATTGAGAAAAAATATCATCCAGGGTTCATTATTTGCGCTGCATTAATATTCTCTGGAGCTCTGGGAAATCTAATAGATAGTATGTTTTATGGACTCATTTTCGAAGATAGTACTATGTACGCTTATAACGTAGCCAGGATTTTTCCAAAGCACGGATACGCAGGATTTTTGCACGGAAAGGTAGTTGATATGTTGTATTTCCCGATTATACGGAATGCTCATTTTCCTTCCTGGATTCCTGTTTGGGGTGGAGAGGATTTTGAATTTTTCAGGCCGATTTTTAACCTTGCAGATGCCTCTATATCCACAGGCATAATCACCATTCTTGTTTTTCAAAAACGCTTTTTCAAAACATCGCAAAAAAACTTAAAACCTCAAAGTGTAGAAACAAAATCGCTTGTAAATGATGAAATGCAGGTTTCATAATTAATCCTAACCGTACCCAAACACAATTTTAAATACCTTTTATGAAAACTATCAGAATTGTATTTTATATTTTTCTTTCCGTTGTGCTCTTTAATAGCTGCCAGAAAGAATATAGCATTGAATCGGGAGGTGTGATTGCCCCTTCTGGAAGCTGGGAGTTTAAAGATGGCTCAAAACAGTTCCAGGGTAATATGGATACAGCCTATATTGATTCCACAGGGACAACAAAAGAACTCCATCTTATTGGAACTTCTATTGATGGCTTACAAACTTTCCATCTTCATTTGTATGCGGATAATTTTCAAACAGGAACTTATAAAGCTTCTTTGTTTCAATCCTCATTTACTTATACTTCCGGGTCGAAGCAACTCTATAACGCCAATCAGTTAATTGGTGAATTTATTGTGAATGTAACTTCTTATGGGAACAATATTATTGCAGGAACCTTTTCAGGATCGGCACTGGACTCTTCAGGAGCCATAATTCAATTAACCTCAGGAAAATTTACTTCTGCTATAAGCATATCTGGTAATAGTGGTATTTCATCAGGAGTGTTAGGGGATAGTTCGGGTACTTGTAAGCCGGTTACTTTAGCAGGTTCTTATTCACCTGGTATTGCTCTTAGTAGTACCAATAGTGTTCAATTGGAAGTTACTGTAGCAGTTCCGGGCTCTTATACAATTTCTACAAATACAGTAAATGGCGTTTCTTTTACAAAAAGCGGCACATTTACCTCTGTAGGTTTACAGGCTATTACCCTTAGCGGAAATGGAACGCCTATTAGTTCCGGTATGCAAAATTTCATAGTAACCTACGGGAATAGCCAATGCACTTTTCCCATAAATTTTGGATCATCTTCAGTATCTACACTTGGAGGAAATGGCGGTAATTGCACACCTTTTACCATAGGGGGAATATACCAACAAGGTATTTTACTTAACCCAACTAATACGGTACAACTACAGGTTACTGTTAGTACTCCAGGAACTTATACAATAGCAACAGATACTGTTAATGGGGTAAGCTTTACTAATTCAGGGAATTTTACAACTACAGGCTTGCAAATAATAACCCTTGCTGGAAGTGGAACGCCAGTTAGCTCGGGACTTCAAAATTTCGTAGTAAGTACGGGCACAAGTATTTGTAATTTTAGTATTACATTTTTACCAGGCGTTGCACCATCCGGAGACTATTTTCCAACTACGCTAAATTCAAACTGGACCTATAACCTTATCGGTGGCACATCTTCGGATTCGGTTCAAATTATGGTGATTAATTACTTACCATCATTCATTGGAAATACTTATTCAACTTTTACCGCCGACCTGGTACCTCCAAGCGGAATACCTGATTCTTCATATTATCGTAAGCCCGGAGGAGATTATTATCAATACGTTGATTACAGTAATTTTGTTCCTTTTGACCAACCGGTTATTGGTGAATTTGTATTTCTTAAAGATAATGTACCAATGGGAACTACATGGCAATCTCCCACTGTCGCTGGTAATATAGCAGGCTTACCATTTTCAGGCTATATCCAAATGACGTTACTGGAAAAAGCAGTTCCGGTGACTATAGCAACTTTTAATTTTCCTGACGTTATTAAAGTAAAATATGAATTCTTTATAACCGGATCACCTGTACCTATCGAAACAGACCAACGTTGGTTTGCAAGGAATGTTGGGGAAGTGCATTTTGACTATGATGATGGAGTTAATGCAGCAGGCTATGATGTAGGGGCTTACAAAGTGTTTTAGAATATTTATTGTAACGATAGTAGAAATAGTTGGTAAGAAATACTTTACTGGAGTCTTGAAAAAAGAACTTAAAGGAAAATTGAAAACTTTATTTTTGATTTGGATACAAAGAAACCAACTTGAAGTAATAAATCAATTACAATCTTTTAATTAATAAAAAAGTAAAATAAAATAATAAGTTGTATTTTTTAATGTCGGCTAATCTTATTTGCAGGTTGCTTTTCAGGATGATCGCCGGGTTGATAGGTTGAATCGAAATCATAGATCAATAAAACTACCAACCATTTTACCCACATTGCTATTTTTTTATTCATGATATCTGGGAATTAAAAGTTATTCAGTTATTTATTCTGCTTTAAATAATTTACTCTGCACAGTTGTATTGTTATAAGAGGTTCTCAAAATATAAGTCCCTGAAGGCAAGCGGCTCAAATCATCCATTATTATTTTTGAACTTCCTTTGTTAAGCTGAACATTTTTCTTACTTACAGGTTTTCCAATTAAATCATAAAGTTTGAATTCAACAATACCTTCTTCAGGTAAAAAAAGATCTATTTTCAAGCTTGTTTTAAATGGATTAATTGTGACAACCTTGAACTGGGCATTTTTGTTGTAAAGCACAATTATTTTTGAGTAGCTGAATTTGTTATATGACCTGCTCTTAATTTTTAACCTGTAATAGGCAAATGAATTTATGTCTTCAGGATCACTAAAATTATATAGAGCATCTCCGGTTTTATTGATTGCAATAACATTACCTGCTTTTGTGAAATTTATTCCATCAGCACTTTTTTCTACTTCATATTCCAGTATGTCTTCTTCAGTGAGTGATTTCCATTTTAGCAGTGCTTTATCATTTACGATGTTCCCATAAAAACTAAGAACATTACTAGCAAGTATGGTACAGTTTCCATTATATACTTTCAGGAATATTTTCTGGCTGTTATTTATTGCACAATTTAAATTGCCAAGATTGGTAAATGTTGTGGCAACTTTAAGGCGATAATATTTACCACTATCAGCAGCAACAGTAGTAAATGTTGTATCTACAAAATATACCCATTGGCCGTTTACAAGCGAAGGAATTCTTGTGCCACACACTCCTGTGCTTGCCCAGGTTATTGCATCACTGCTCTTTTCCCAGCACCAATTTGTATAATTATTAAAATAGCTTTTCACAGTATCACTTAAATAAACCGGGTAACCCACGCAAGCGGTAGCTGTATCACTTGGATTCATTATCAGGTTTGGATAACAGGTAGCCAGTTTTATATCATCTATTACCCAATCATTTCCTCCTCCTCCTGCGGCATTATTTTTTATGGTAATACTAAACTGTGTTTCAGCTGGCCCTGTTTTATAAATAAATCCCCTCTTTACCCATTTTTGATCATAGATAATGTTTCCGGTTGTAAAATAATCTACATCGTTAATTGCATAGGCAAGGTTAGGTAATACTCCCGGTGTATAGGTAGGATTGCTATTTGAATCTATACCACATTTACCACAAATATTTCTTATCCATGCAGAAAATTCGTAGTAAGTATTTGGGCAAATATTCTTAATAGAATCACGAAAGGCTTCACCACTTGGATAAGCGGCATTTACTACAAGCATATATCCGCCGGGCTGCCCAGCAGGAGGAGGCAAATTTCCTGTAACCGGATTTAATGCACCGGTATGATCTCCTATAATATCCCAAAAACCATTGAATACCCGATTAGGATTTGGAGTAGGAACATAAGGGCCTGCATTATTCGTAGTTCCATTGGAGCTTGTATTGTTTGCAATTGCATAATAATTATCCTGGGGTGCATTAAGTCCCATATTTACTTTAATGTATCCCGGCACTACGGCAGGTAATGCCCTGTTTTGAGTATTCCCGCTTTTAAATGAACTATCTGCAGTAAAACTTGCACTCGAAAAATTATTACAAAGTGCCTGGTTTTGTATTATTTTAATACCGGGATAATCAAAGCGATAAGTAGTTTTAACGCCTGCTGTATCAAGGTAAAAATTTCCTGTAAGATGAATAGTATCACCATAGTTGGCAGTAATTAAGAGACGATAAGCTACTACTAGTAATGTAGTACCATAAAATTTAGGTTTATCAACAAAAGGAATTATAGTACCTCCACCTGTATTTACACCAAAAGTGGCAATCCCGTTATCAGGATTTAATGCTCCTGTCCCTATATTAACTCTTACTCTTCCTATGCCACCAGTTGTTGCATATACTCCTTTGTCATCAAGTGGCGCATTAGTAAATGGCCCTTGATAAGTAAGGCCTTCGTTGGTAACAATTTTAAGTGAAGTACTTAAATATTGAGTACCGGTACGCATAGTATCTATGTAATAAAGATTATTAGTTATTGCATTTACCTTTATTAAAGCACGTACTTCAATTATATCCCCTTGCTCAAGAGTTCCGCCGCCTACACCCCTGGTAATGTTTATATAACTGTAACTGAAATTTAGTTTTTGAGCAATTGTGTCTAAAGGAGAAAATAGATAAGACAGAAAAATTACACCTAATAAATAGATAGCCGGCCTTTTAATAGTTGCTGATAATATTATTTTAATTTTTCTCTCAGCATTTAAAAATAAAAGATTGAATCTCCCAGAATAATTTTTCATAATCATAATTAGATTGAAGGTGTATTCCAGTAAGTTCTTTGAATTAACGAATTAACACGGCTATTATTATTCAAAAATCCAATAACAATTCTCATTAAATCGTCAATATAATCCCGGATCGAAATAATCGTCTGCATTTCACCGTTTAGTATTATTAGTTTGCTTAGGAATGCAGCTTATTGTTTACCTGAAATTTAATTATCCGTGAAAAATTCATTTAGACGGGCAATTTTTTTATGCAGCACAGCGGTTATTTTGACTAAATCTTATGGCCAAAATGAACCATTCAACATGCGGGTGGTTAATGCCGCCTATCAATTGAATTCAGGATGGGAAATTACCTGGGGGCCTGATGATTCCTTATGGGTTACAGAAAATTTTGCTTATAAAGTTGATAGGATAGATCCGGGTAATGGAGGCAAAACAACACTAATAGATCTTAGCACATCAAAAGATTTTACCAACCCACCAAAATGGCCCCAGGGCGGTCTAATGGGAATGGCGCTCTATCCAGCTATGTATAGTGAATGGCCAATCCCTTCCAAGCCTTGGGTTTACCTTGCATACGTTTATCATTATGCGGGCTCAACCGGATGCTTAGACGGAAGCGGACCTTGTAATTTTAATACTAAAATAGTCAGATATGATTATGACCGCGTTACTCATTCACTTAGTAATGAAAAGGTAATTATCTCATCGCTTAATGGAAGTAATGATCACAATTCAGGTAGGTTAGCAATTGGAAATATTTCAGGCACACCTTATCTTTTTTATACAATTGGAGATATGGGCGCAGGCCAGTTTAATAATATTGGCCGAACAAATAATGCCCAAACGAGAGATACATTAGAAGGTAAAGTCTTGCGGTTTAACCTGGAACCTGATGGTGATCCAGGAGCCTTGGATAAATGGATTCCAAATGATAACCCTTTCACTGACGCCAATTCAAAAGTAACGGCAGTATGGAGTTGGGGACATAGAAACGCACAGGGAATCGCATTCGGAAGTAACGGAATTTTATACCAGAGCGAGCAACAGGATAAAACGGATGATGAAATAAATATTATTGAAAATGGAAAGAACTACGGATGGCCTAAATTATCAGGTTATTGTGATGGGAATTACAATGGACTAATGCTGGCTAATCAATTAGTAGTAAGTGAGCAGACAAATTGCGCTGCTTTATCTTCAAAAGATCCTATCTACACCCTGTTTACAGCTTCTAATCCTGGGACGTTAGACGGAAATTATTTGAACTGGCCGACCGTTGCGCCATCAAGTATAGATGTTTATGAAAAGAATAAAATTCCAAACTGGAACCGCTCTTTGTTAATAACCTCCCTTAAGGCCGGAAAGATTTATAGGCTCCATCTTAATGCGGCTGGCACAAGTGTAATTGATAGCTCAACTATCCCAGCCATGCGTGGGCAAGGAAGATACCGGGATCTCTGTATCTCTCCCGATGGATTGAAAATTTATGTAGCCTGCGACATTTCCGGGCAAACAAGCGGCCCAACCGGATCGTTTAATGGAGGTGGGACGCCTCCGCCTAACGCAGGCAGAATCCTTGAGTTCTCCTACTCAGGGCCTTTACTTTCTATAAGTAACGACTCTCTGTTCACATTCACCAGAAATACTTCCATAAAGATTTCTCCAAATCCTGCAAGAGACTTTTTAAATGTAAAAAGCATAAGTAATACTAATAAGCCACTGTATTATAAACTATATGACGTTACAGGAAAGCTTCTTCTAACCGGAAGTAGTAACAACAATAATTTTTCGATAGATATTAAAAAACTTACTGCAGGCATGTACATTTTTAAATTATATAATGCTTATCAAATAAATCTAAATACAGAAAAAATTGTAGTGGACTAAATTTTGGTCTAAGAAACACATAAGCAAAATGGAACTATAAATTATGCGTAGTCTATATTCCGCACATATCATTATCATTCTATTTTTCCTACCATGTTTTTTGGTATTACCCATTTATCAAATTCTTCTGAAGTGAGGTAGCCTAACTTTACTGCCATTTCTTTTAATGTAGTATTCTCCTTATGAGCCTTTTGAGCAATTTCGGCTGCTTTATAATAGCCGATTTTTGTATTAAGAGCTGTAACAAGCATCAGTGAATTATCTACATGCTTTTGGATATTTTCTTTAATAGGCTCAATTCCTTGTGCACATTTTTCGTTGAAACTATTACAGCCATCTCCCAATAATCTGGCACTATGTAAAAAATTATAAATCATCATCGGCTTAAAAACATTTAATTCAAAATGACCCGTGGCGCCTCCAATGCTTAAGGCTACATCATTTCCCATAACCTGAGCAGAGATCATGGTAAGTGCTTCGCATTGGGTAGGGTTTACTTTGCCGGGCATTATCGAAGAGCCAGGTTCATTATCCGGAATATGGATTTCCCCAATGCCGCTGCGTGGGCCTGATGATAATATTCTTATATCGTTCGCTATTTTCATAAGGCTAACAGCAACTGTTTTTAAGGCGCCATGCGTTTCTACAATTGCATCATGTGCTGCAAGGGATTCGAATTTGTTCTCTGCTGTTTTAAAAGGAAGGCCTGTAAGTTCGGCAATAATTTCTGCAACATTTTTTGCATAATTTGGGGGAGTATTTATCCCGGTTCCTACGGCTGTACCCCCAAGAGCAAGTTCACTTAAATGCGACATTGTATTTTTTATAGCTTTCAGACCATGTTCTAACTGAGAAGCATAGCCGCTAAATTCCTGGCCAAGTGTTAAAGGCGTTGCATCCATAAAATGTGTTCGCCCTATCTTAACAATATTCATAAATTCCTTCGACTTGGTAGTCAAGGTATTTCGAAGATTTTCAATTGCAGGCAAGGTGAGGTCATTTAAAATTTTATATGCGGCTATATGCATTGCGGTTGGAAAAGTATCATTACTGGATTGGGATTTATTTACATCATCATTAGGGTGCAATACCTTTTCTTTATCAGTTAATTTGCCGCCATTCAATACATGCGCTCTATATGCTATTACCTCATTTACATTCATATTGCTTTGCGTTCCACTACCTGTTTGCCATACAACGAGTGGAAATTCATTGCTTAATTTACCTTCAAGTATTTCATCGCATACTTTACTGATAAGTTCACACTTTTCCTTTGCTAAAACATCAGCATCAAAATTTGTAATTGCAGCTGCTTTTTTTAAATAAGCAAATGCATGGATTATTTCCTTCGGCATTTTATTAATGTCCTCTGCAATCTTAAAATTTTCAATGCTGCGTTGCGTTTGTGCTCCGTAATAAGCAGTGGCAGGAACACTTACTTCACCCATTGTATCTTTTTCAATTCTCATTTCCATAATATTTTATACTTTATTTCTATCTTGATTCATAAGCCAATTACAAATTTAATTTAAAACTTAAGGGTCTTTTAAAAAAAATATTATTATGAAAGAAATCTTTTATATTTTTTTATAGGAATATTACGTTACTACTTTCAATACTAATAATTGCTTTTTATTTATACTCATTATATAGCCTTTGAAAAAAATGTGAGCCTGAATACTTCGTGGTTGTTTAAATTTATAAACAAGAATAAACTTAACTTTGAAAATTTTTACTTTCTTACTTTTATTTGCTTTCGCAGTTTTTACTTTTTATGTGCTTACCCATGGGCCTGCAAACAATCTTACCGGGGAACAAAATGAATCTCAGGTTAACGCGTCAACTAAATTTGATTCAATAGAAATTTATAAGAAAAAGTTACCAGCAATAAAAAACTCTATACCATCCATAGAAGTCATTACGAAAAAAATGAAAGCTGATAGCTTAGTTGAGTTTGCAAAATCACTTATTGGAACTCGATATTTATATGCATCCACTGATCCTTCTAAAGGATTTGATTGTTCTGGTTTTATTACTTACGTTTTTAATCATTACAATATAAGCGTGCCTCGCTCATCAAAGGATTTTGAAAATGTAGGAACCGAAATTCCAATCAACAGTAGTAAAACAGGAGATCTTATTTTATTTACAGGAACAGACAGCACGGA
Organism: Chitinophagales bacterium; assembly: GCA_038239385.1. Classification (GTDB taxonomy): domain Bacteria; phylum Bacteroidota; class Bacteroidia; order Chitinophagales; family Chitinophagaceae; genus Ginsengibacter. The sequence goes on along the minus strand of JBBSEV010000007.1, from coordinate 13,199 downwards.
AAAAGTTATCGGGCACATGGGAATTGTCGTTTCTAATAATATCGATGGGCTTAAATTTATTCATTCTACTTCTGGTAAATCTTATGGAGTAGTAGTTACCGATTTCAATCAATACTACCGGGGGAGATTTGTAAAAACAATTCGTGTTTTTAATTAGCTATTAATTTCCTGTAAAGGTTGGCTTGCGTTTTTCTATAAAGGCGCTGATACCTTCTTTTTTATCTTCAGATGCAAATACTTCTCCGAACAAATTAATTTCTTCTTCGAAACCATCTATATCAAACCTCGAATATGCATTTACAGCGGCAATAACTTTAGAAATTGCTACCGGTGATTTTGTTAGTATAGTCCTAAGTATTTCTTTTGTTTTTTCAAGAAGTGTTTCGGGGCTGGTAATGTAATTAATAAGCCCATATTCCTTTGCTTCCTTCGCATCAATTATATTCCCGGTCATCATTAATTCCATGGCTTTGCCCTTACCAACCAGCATGGTTAAACGCTGCGTGCCGCCATACCCTGGTATCAAACCAAGATTAACCTCAGGCTGACCGAATTTTGCATTTTCACTTGCCAGCCGGAAATGACAGGACATAGCTAATTCGCAACCGCCTCCCAATGCAAACCCATTCACTGCAGCAATTATGGGTTTCGGAGCATTTTCAATTTTGAAAAATATTTTTTGCCCTATTGTTGCTAGCCTGGCGCCTTCTACATCGCTTACTTCACTAAATTCTGAAATGTCAGCACCGGCAACAAAAGCTTTTGAACCCTGGCCAGTAATGATAGCTGCTTTTATGGTAGCATCCTCGTAAACCTGTTGCGTGGCAATATCAAGTTCCTGTAAAACTTTTTTATTTAAGGCATTTAATTTATCCAGCCGGTTAATAGTAATTGTAAATATGCCGTCTTGTAAATCGGTAAGTAAAGTTGTATACATGTGGTTTAGATCATTAATCTATTATTCTAAAATTTTTTAAAAGCTCCTGTTTTCTTTCACCCAATTTTTTATATAATCTGCAATATCCGAAGTATTTGTGCCAGGTGAAAACAATTTGCCAACACCTATTTCATTTAGTTTTTCCTTGTCGTCATCAGGAATAATACCTCCTCCTGTCAATAAAACATCTGTCATATTATTTTGCTTAAGCAATTCTAAAATTTTTGGAAATACCGTATTGTGTGCCCCTGATAAAATGCTTACACCAATTGCATCTACATCTTCCTGTAATGCCGCATTTACCACCATTTCAGGCGTTTGCCGAAGGCCTGTATAAATAACCTCCATACCCGCGTCCCGCAGAGAAGTTGCAATTATTTTGGCACCACGATCATGCCCATCTAGGCCAACCTTAGCTACCAGAACTCTTACCGGCCTTGGTTTTAAATTTGTACTAAGATTGTTCTTTTCAGCTTTCATTTTTTATGGCTATAAACTGCATTTATTTTGAGAAAACTGTGAATGAATGCCCAATAATCCGGTATAAGTTAATCGTCAAACTGTAAATACAATTTTTCAACAGCCAGCTTTACTTTCTGACAAAAGTGATAAGGTATGTTGAATTCTTTTAAGTGTTTCCTCTTTACCAAGCAAGGAAGCAATTTCAAAAACTCCTGGACCATATTTCGCCCCAACCAACATTACTCTAAATGGGAGCAACAACTCACCAGGCTTAATGCGATGTACTGAGGTGATTTCTTTAAAAGTCTTTTCAAGCTCAGTTCCATCCCATGCATTGAAAAGTTTATAGCTATTAATTAATTCAATAAAAAAAAGATTTTTAGAATCATTCCATTTCGAAAGTATGGAATCGGTATCAATGTTTAGAGGGCTTGCAAAAAAGAAATAGGACTGTTCCCAAAAATCTGAAAGAAGGGTACAACGATCTTTTACAAGATTAACCACTTGCTTGAATTTTTTTTCATCGTCAATAATGATATTCTTTTGCTGTAATATTTTTTTTACTTCAGGTTCCAAAAGCGCTCCATCGCTTTTCTTTATCCATTCATGATTGAACCATTTTGCTTTTTCAAAATCAAATTTTGCACCATGAGAATGCACTCTTTCAATTGAAAAGTTTTCAACTAATTCTTCCAATGAAAAGAGTTCCTGCTCCGTGCCTGGATTCCAGCCCAGCATGGCAAGCATATTAATGAATGCTTCAGGTAAAAATCCCAGATCCTTAAACCCTTTTTGTAAGTGTTTTGATGCAGGGCCAGTCCATCCTAATGCAAAAACCGGAAATCCAAGACGATCTCCGTCCCTTTTACTTAGTTTTCCATTACCGTCTGGCTTCAATATCAGTGGTAAGTGAGCCCATTTTGGCATGTGGCTTTCCCATCCAAGGTATTTCCATAGTAGCACATGAACAGGAGCACTTGGCAACCATTCTTCTCCACGGAATGCATGGGTTATTTTCATTAGGTAATCATCAACTACTACCGCAAGATGATAGGTTGGCATTCCATCTGCCTTCAATAGAACTTTATCATCAACTCCATTTGTATCCATCTGCATATTGCCACGTATCATATCATTAAAAGATACAAATTCATCGCTGTTGATCTTGACACGAATTACATGGGGAAACCCAGAATCAAGTAATAGCCCCGTTTCTTCTGTAGACAGTGAAAGAGAATTTCTCATGCTAAGCCTAACCTGGTGACCATACTGAAGATTACTTTTGCCTTGCGATTTTAATTTTTCTCTCAGGGTTTCTATTTCTTCCGGGGTATCGAAAGCGTAATATGCATATCCCTTTTGAACCAATTCTTCGGCATATTCTTTATAAAAATTCTTTCTTTCACTTTGCCTGTACGGCGCATAATCTCCTTCCTTATGCGGCCCTTCATCCGGCAAAATTCCACACCAGGCGAGAGAATCAATTATATACTGTTCGGCACCTTCTATATAGCGTGTTTGATCGGTATCTTCAATTCTTAATACGAAATCACCACCATGTTTTTTCGCAAATAAATAATTGTATAAAGCAGTGCGAACGCCACCTAAGTGTAAGCCTCCTGTTGGGCTCGGAGCAAACCGTACTCTTACTTTACTCATGGAGCAAAGATAATGGGGCTAATTTATAGTTGTAAGTATTATGGTAATAAAAAAACCTGTGATACAATCACAGGTTCATTAACATAGGGAATAATCTTTTATTTAAAGTTATCTGAGTAATATTGCTCTTGGAGTATTTCCATCAATAGATACAGTTGCAATCTTATCGCAACTTCCATCTCCAAAATCAAGAACAGCAAAATGATTTGGGCCCTCAATTTTTATTTTACCCATATCGATGTTATCACAGGATACTTTCTTTTCTAATGCATCGGTAATTGTAGATGTTCTGGATTTGCCTTCAGCATTAGTAACTGTGTGACTGCCCGTGATTGAAAAAACGTCATCAAGTAAATTATATGGTGTGGAAGAGCCTTGTGTCTGGGTTATATCTTGAGTACCAACATGAAGCCAGTAGCGTCCGCCCGGCGCAGTTATTTTTCCTTCTTCGCATTTGCGTTGCCAGCTTTTTGTATTGCCCTGGCTTGTATTCGTCCAGGTGATCTTACCTTCTTTTTTGAATCCGCTTACATAATAATTTTCGAATGTCATTACTGCTATACTGCCGGATTTACGTAGTGAATCAGATAAGGTAACATAAATTTTTCCACTCCTTGTGATCCCATTAGTAGAAGTACAGCCTGCGCCAAAATCAAGTGTGATATTTTTGGGAAATCCTTGTAAAGGTGTAACTGTTACTGTAGCGCAACTCAATACATTTAAAGTTGATGTAACCGTAGCAGGAGTGTTGCCTGAGAAGTTGTTATCCATTCCTGCTTCATTTAATACATATTCAGCATCGGAATTCAGATTATCTGAAATTGCCTGGTCCCCGCTTAATTCAAAAGTTGTTTCAACTTCCGAGGAAGAGGAAGAGTTATTGTCTTTTTTACATGCGGAGAAGCCACCTACTATTACAAAAGTGGTAGCGGTAAACAGAAAGTTTTTTAATTTCATAAAGTATTTTTTAATTGTTTGGTGAATTTTAAGATGAATTTTCTTTGAAAAAGTTTAATTCAACCAAAAAATAATTTTCTTCAATGTTTTATTTCGTACAAACGCCTTTTCTTCTTAAAAAATTGTATCCGGAATGTATTTGGGAAATGACGAGTTCTGAAAAAACTTTGTACTTCACTTTTGATGATGGCCCACATCCGGAAGTAACTCAATTTGTATTGGATGAACTAAAAAAATACAATGCGCTGGCAACTTTTTTCTGTATTGGTGATAATGTAAAAAAGCATTTTACCGTCTACAAAAAAATAATTGAAAACGGTCACCAGCCCGGGAATCATACATTTAATCATTTAAACGGATGGAAGGTAAAAGATGCTCTTTATTTTGAAAATATCGCATTAGCTGCCGATATTATTGATTCAAAGCTTTTTCGGCCACCTTATGGAAGAATTACAAAGTTTCAACTAAAAGCTTTAAAAGGAACCAGGTTTAATCTTACTACCATAATGTGGAGTGTATTGAGTGGAGATTTCGATGAGAAGCTATCAGGAGAAAACTGTTATCTCAATGTTATCAATAATGCTAAGCCGGGATCTATAATTGTTTTTCATGATAGTTTAAAAGCATTTACTACACTTCGCTATGCTCTCCCCCGGATTCTGGAATATTTTTCATTAAAAGGTTACCAGTTTAAATCAATCATTCTTTAATAAAAAAAAATTGGGCCGGGGTAGATACCCAGGCCCGTTTTTAATCCGTACCCTATGAAAACTGTCGTGAAGTTAATAAATAGTTTTTAACAAATCAACAACAATTTTACTAACGGAGAGTAATATTTTCAGAAATTCCATTTATTGTTGCAATAGCTTTATCATCATATGACCCATTGCTGTAATCGGGTATGGCTTTATTATCATTTCTGGTAATACGTAGTGTGCTTTTTAAAATGCAATGTCAAGCGGGGTTTTAATAGGATTTCAGCTATAGCTACAGTTCAGGAATGCCATTTGAAGTGTACCCTCCTATTCCCATTCAATAGCAGGAATCTGACTAAATTAAAATAATTTATTTATTGGAGTTAGAAGTTCATAGGAGCTATCTGAAAGACAAATGAACTATTTAAAATAATGTCGTATGAATCTAATTTTCAAAGTAGAAAAAGATAAAACGAAAGCAGATGCAATAAATGAGGCAAATGCCTAACTCAATTTGATTAGAAATAATATTGAGTTGTAAACCAAATTAAAAGCTAATGAATTTGGTTTTAAAAAATTGGGTTTGATGAAGCTATCTGCTGTGTTTGGATTGAATTTATTTTTCACAGATGTTTTTCCAATAATTTTTTCCATTCAAGGTAAAGTGTATTATAAACATCAATATTATCTGGTTCTATTTTTTTTAAAGGCATAAATTGACTAAATGCTTCCTGGGAGTTTTTGAAAATGCCTGCACCTATACCCGCGCCCAGAGCAGCGCCTACACTTCCGTCATTTTCATATAATTCTACTGCAACTCCTGTTGCATTTACAAATGATTGTATAAAGACATTACTTAAAAATAAGTTGGCTTTGCCTGCACGAATAATTTTTGGATGTAATCCGTTTTCTCGCATAATATCCAGCCCATAACGAAAAGCAAATGAAATCCCTTCCTGCACAGCTCTGAAAATATGAGCTTTTGTGTGTTTATTTAAATCAATATTATTGATATGCGCACCAATCATTTTATTTTGCAACATACGCTCGGTTCCATTGCCAAAGGGAAGAATAAACAAGCCGTCACAACCCGGCTTAACAGCAGAGCATTGCGTATCCATTTCTTTGTAGGAGAGACCATCGCCACACATTTTTTTTATCCAGCTGTTCATGATGCCGGTTCCGTTAATACAAAGCAATACACCCAATCGTTTATTTTCGAAGGTATTGTTTACATGTGCAAAAGCATTTACCCTTGAATACTTATCGTTGAATAATTTATCAGTAACTGCATAAATAACTCCTGAAGTGCCGGCAGTAGCTGCAACCTCACCCGACTGAAGCACATTTAATGATAATGCATTATTGAGTTGGTCGCCTGCTTTATAAGTTACAGGAATATTTTCTTTTAAGGAGAGCTGCTTTGCTACAGAAGGTGATATTTTTCCATGAGATGAAAACAATGGTTGCACCTTCGGGATAATCGAATCCGGAAAACCAAAATGGCTCATAACATCTTTAGAGATTCCATCATTTTTAAAATCGTATAGGATGCCTTCGGATAATGCAGAAGATGTGGTTGTAATCTCTCCTGTTAATTTCATTGCAATGAAATCCCCGGGCAACATTATTTTATCAATCTGTTCATAAATTTCGGGCTCATTATTTTTTACCCAACTCAATTTTGAAGCGGTAAAATTTCCAGGTGAATTTAACAGGCATGTAGAACAGATATCTTCGCCAATTTTGTTCAATGCATTTTCACCAATTTCAACGGCCCTGCTATCGCACCAAATTATACTATCTCTTAAAACTTTTTGTTGCTTATCAACTACAATAAGGCCATGCATCTGGTAAGATATTCCAATGGCTGCTATATCCTCAGAATTAAATTTTCCTGTTGTATTTAATTTTCGGATAGCCTCTACCGTATTATTCCACCACATTTCAGGAGATTGTTCGGCCCAACCGGATTGTAAAGAAGTAATTATTGTTTCAGTCTCAGGGTACTGTACGGTGGCAATACATTGTTGAGTAACCACCTCCACTGCACAAACTTTTATGAAAGAAGTTCCAATGTCAATTCCTAAGAGTAGCATACTTTAGTTTTGGAAAATTATAATTCAACAAGTTTATAAAAAATTATTTTAATGGTTGATGGAAGTATTGGTATTAAATATTTTTTTCTAACATGATCAGAGGTAACGATTAATAATATTTTCAAAATATTCCTGCCTGCCACTTCTTATTTCGGGCTCACCATTTTCGGCAGCAAAATTTCTAAGGTCTTCAAGAGATAATTTTCCATCTTCGAATTCTTTTCCTTTCCCGCTATCATAAGATGCATAACGATCCGCTCTTAATTTTTTGTAATCAGATTTATTCAAAATATTATCGGCAGTTATTAGAGCTCTTGCAAAAGCATCCATGCCGCCAATGTGCGCATAAAAAAGATCTGCAAAGTCAGTAGAATTTCTCCTGATCTTCGCGTCAAAATTTATCCCGCCTCCTTTAAAGCCGCCTGCTTCAAGAACTATCAGCATCGCTTCAATTAATTCATTGATATCATTCGGAAACTGATCTGTGTCCCACCCGTTTTGATAATCTCCCCTGTTAGCATCCATGCTTCCCAGGAGGCCTGCATCTGATGCCACCTGTAACTCATGTGTGAATGTATGGCCAGCAAGTGTTGCATGGTTTACTTCAAGATTTAATTTAAAATCTTTCATCAGATCATATTGCCTTAAAAAACTTATTACAGTTGCTGCATCATAATCGTATTGGTGCTTTGTTGGCTCACATGGTTTAGGTTCAATGAAAAATGTTCCTTTAAAACCATTTTTTCTTGCATAGTCTTTAGCTGTATGTAAAAAATTTGCAAGATGTTCCTGCTCCCTTTTCATATTGGTATTAAGTAAAGACATATACCCCTCACGGCCGCCCCAGAAAACATAATTTTGCCCCCCTAATTCAATGGTTGCATCCAATGCAAATTTTACCTGTGCCGCTCCATGGGCCAAAACGTGAAAATCAGGATTAGTAGATGCGCCATTCATATATCTTTTGTGTGAAAAAAGATTGGCAGTTCCCCATAAAAGATTTACGCCGCTATCCTGTTGTTTTTGTTTTGCATAAGCAGTAATAGTTTGTAATCTTTTTTCATTATTTGCTACATCATTGGTGTAGTTAACAATGTCCACATCGTGAAAACAATACCAGGGAATATTCATCTTAGTGATGAATTCGAAAGCCGCATCCATTTTATCTTTAGCCCTGTCAATCGGATCTGGTTTTTCATCCCATGGGAAAATATGGGTCGCTTCACCAAAAGGGTCCGCACCACTACCATTGAAAGAATGCCAGTAGGCGCAGGCGAATCTGAGAAAATCTTTCATTGTTTTCCCTGCCACTACTTTATTTTCGTCGTACCACCGAAAGGCCAATGGATTGTCGCTTTCTACACCTTCAAATTTTATTTGAGGAATATCTTTAAAAAATTCTTTGCTTCCTTTGACTATTGGCATAATGAATAGAATTTATAAATTGAATAATTTTATTGAATTAAAAGCAGGCATCAAAATATTTGCCAGCTATATCTGCAATCGTATTTTAATTTTAAAAGTAAAGAGTATAAAAATAAGATCATTTTAATTTTTTTAGGAAATCTTTTTATGTCATTATCCCTGTAGCAACAGTAAGAATTAAAAAGCCAATAACTTTAGAACGGGAGATATTGTAGTTATTAGATTAAAAGAATTTATAGTCAACCTCTTTGTTTTATATCAATAATGAAATTAATAGATACCCATACACATCTTTATCTCAAAGAGTTTTCTGAGGATATTGAGCAAATAGTTCAACGTGCAGAAAACGAAGGAATAGACAAATTTTATATGCCGGCAATCGATAGTTCAGAAACAGATAATATGATTGAACTGGAAAAAAAGTTTCCAGGGAAATGTATGGCAATGGCCGGACTTCATCCATGTTCTGTTAAAGAAAATTATAGAGAAGAACTGGATAAGGTAGCAGGGATGTTGCAGCAAAGAAAATTTGTGGCTATAGGCGAAAGTGGTTTAGATTTTTATTGGGATAAAACCCACATTGCAGAGCAATATGAAAGCCTCCGTACACAGGCAGGATGGGCGTTACAATATGACTTGCCTCTGGTGCTTCATACACGTAATGCCATGCAGGAAACTATTGACGTTATCAAAACATACAGTGGGAAAGGCCTGCGTGGCGTTTTTCATTGCTTTGGTGGAACACTTGAAAATGCGAGGGATATTATAGAACAAAATTTTCTGTTGGGAATTGGTGGAGTACTCACCTATAAAAATTCCGGGCTTGCTGAAATAATAAAAGAAGTGGATCTTAAATTTATTGTTTTAGAAACGGATTCACCTTATCTGACACCGGTTCCCTTTCGTGGCAAAAGAAATGAGAGTAGTTATTTGAAATACATCGCTCAAAAGCTGGCAGAAATCAAGAACATAAGTGTACAGCAAGTGGCAGATCAAACTACTAAAAATGCGGAAGATTTATTCTCATCAAATAGATAAATGAAACGAAACAATAGAGTAATAAAAGTGTTAGGAATATTATTTATTCTGTTAATTGCAAATATTATTTTTTTAATGAAAAGTCAAAGTAATTTATCAGGCACAATTAAAGACGGGCTGATTAGTGTAATTACAAAATCGTTGCAATCCTCCAAAGTTCCTAAAATAGACGTGGAAGTGGTTTCCTTACACCCGGCCAGGTATATATTTCTGGATTCACGCCAGGCAAAAGAATTTAATGTGAGCCATATTAAAAATTCAATTTATGTAGGTGACAAAGATTTTTCAATAGATAAACTTTCGCAGATTCCTCAGAACGCAAATATTGTAGTGTATTGTTCAGTGGGAATACGAAGTGATAAAATTGCTAAAGAAATTATTGATGCTGGCTACGCTAATGTGCATAATATGGTGGGCGGAATTTTTGAATGGATAAACAAGGGCAATCCTGTTTTTGACAATACAGGTAAACCAACGCACAATATTCATGGCTATTCTAAAATTTGGGGAACATTTGTAAATAGCAGCCATAAAGTTTACAATTAATAAATAGGCACCCAACTAAAACCTCTGAATTTCCAACTGTAAACTATGCAAACCATTTGCCTTCAATTTGACGATATTTAATATCCGGCTATTTAATTGGTTAATCAGAAAACTTTTTAAGATGGCACTTTGTTGTATAATTTTGCGTTTTAATATTAATTCCGGCCATCTATCAAAAAACTATTTTCATATTGCACGCTATGCCTGCTTTTAATTACATCTTGTAAACTGTTTGCACAGGAACGTGCGATCACAGGGATAATAAAAGACGTACAGACAGGCACTCCCTTATTCTCATGCAGTATCTATGCACTCAATTCAGGGAATGGCGTAATAACAGATGAACAAGGTAAGTACACATTGATCATAGATAGTAAAACTGATTCTATTGCCATATCTATGATCGGCTTTAAAACAATGATTAAACCGGTTTCTAAATTGGTTAACCAGGTTATAAATTTTGAGGCTGAGCATTCATCGAAGGAAATGGAAGGAGTTGTTGTTTCCGTAAAAGTAAAATATACAAAAGCACAGCGGCTGGTAAAAAAAGTAATAAATAATAAAGTCAGGAATAATGTTTTTAATAATACAACTTATCAAACCCAGGTTTATGATAAGATTGAAGTTGACCTAAAAAATATACCGGAAAAAATTCAGAATAACGTATTGCTGAAACCGCTGGCATTTGTATTTGATAATATGGATACAACTGCAGATAACCAGAAAGCTTTGCCTGTTTATCTTTCAGAAAGCAATTCAGACTTTTACTATAAGAAAAATCCGGAGAAAGAAAGATATGATTACAAGGCAATAAAAAGTTCTGGCCTTGAAAATTCTTCCATACTTACTTATATAGATGGTTTATACAAAAGAATTAATGTGTATGAAAATAATATAAAGCTTGTAGATGTAAACTTTGTAAGTCCTGTGGCAGATAATGCGCTTAATTATTATAATTATCACATTCTTGATACATTATATTTTTCCGGAGTAAGATGCATCCAGGTTCAGTTTGATCCTATACAATTTGGCAGTAACACTTTTAAAGGTTACATGTGGATTGCCGATACCGCCTATGCACTAAAGTCCATCGTAATGCATATGGATAAAAATGCCAACATAAACTTTATAGATAAGTTTGAGATTTCCCAATTTTTTAAAACTGAAAATCAAAAGAATTTTTTTCCTGAAAAAAATATTTTGTATATAGACTTTACTATGCCTGCTATGAAAAAAACGGGCCTGATAGCAAAGAAAACTACTGTATATAAAAATGCCGTTCTTAATAACAGGGATATTGATACCGCTTTTAATAAAAAGAATGTAGATATTACCTCAATAGTTCATGATACTTCAAACTGGGACCAGATACGATTTGAGCCATTAAGCAAATCAGAAAATTCAGTATATCATTTGATGGATACGCTTAATAAAATTCCGGCAGTCGCTACTTATACAAAAATAATTTCAGCATTAAGCGATGGCTATTATACCACCGGGCATGTGGATATTGGAAACTTATATTCAACATATACTAATAACATTATAGAGGGTAACCGGTTTACTTTCGGCTTAAAAACCAACAGGTATTTTAACAAGCGAATTCAATTGCGTGGCTATATCGGAATTTCAACAAAAGATGAACAAACGAAATATCTGCTTAGTTCCATTTTTGTATTGAACCCAAAACAATGGACTACACTCAAGCTCGCCTTAAGCAGTGATCTTTATGGAACTTATGACCATGACGATGAACTTGATCAAAACTCCATATTCGCATCTTTTTTAAGGAGAGTAAAATCTTCCAAAATAAAATTGGTAAATAATAACGAAGCTTATATCACTTTTAAACGATTTTTTAATAATGGAATAGGAATAGGTACAGAAATAAAGAACAGTACATTGTCTCCATTTTTTAATGTCTATTACACACACGATGGGTTTACACCATATTTGTATAATAAGCCCGGAGTTTATAATAATTATAAGGTAAACGAAATAACCTTTTCATTAAGGTATTCTTATAAAGAAAAGTTTATAACGGAAAACTACCGAAGAGGAAGCTTTGGAAGTAATTACCCAATCGTAACATTTGCATACACAAAGGGATTGAAAGTAAATAACGGGATTCTAAAAAGTGATTTTAATTATTCTAAATTTAATCTGAATATTCAACATGATTTTACTGATGGGAGAATAGGCCAGTTATCTTATACCATAGATGCGGGACTAACGCAGGGAATCCTTCCCATTGTTTTGCTGGATGTTCAAAAAGGAAATGATACATATTATTATAACAAGTATGCCTATAATAATATGAACAGGTACGAGTTTGCAACAGATAAATATATTGGACTTTCCGTACAGCAATCCTTTGGAAGTTTCCCTTTTAATTATATTCCACTAATAAAAAAACTGAAATGGCGGTCACTCGCAACATTTAAAGGAATTATTGGTGACATGTCACAGGCAAACAGAGTTGCCAACGGATACTATGACAGCACAATAGATTATCATTTCACAATTCCTGATAAAACACCTTATATGGAAGCCGGTGTAGGAATAGATAATATTTTTCATTTAATAAGGATAGACGCTGTATGGCGTTTGAACTATTTAAATAATCCCGGAATTTCTAAATTTGGTATTAAAGGAAGTGTTGAATTTAAATTTTAAACCAGGCTGCAATATTTTCCATAGCTTTTAAAAAGGGTTTAATATTTATTAACTCTGTACAACATCCTATAGTTTATTATCTTACTTTCATTTCTTCTTCGATTAAATTTTTTTCCTGCTAATCAGCGAATTATTTCGATGAGTAATAACAATTTAAAATCGAACAATAATTTATTAAAACTTACTATAGGGGCATTAGGAATTGTATTTGGAGATATTGGTACAAGCCCGCTGTATGCAATGAGAGTTTGTTTTGAAGGGGCACATGGAATTGCAATAACTGATCAAAATATTTATGGTGTATTATCAATGATCTTCTGGTCATTAATCCTGGTCATTAGTGTAAAATATTTGATCATTATTTTAAGAGCCGATAACAAGGGAGAGGGCGGCATTTTAGCATTGATGAAATTAGTATTACCCGAAAAAAAAAGCAAGAAATATTTCGTCATTTTGTCTATGGGCTTGTTTGGTGCAGCTTTGCTTTATGGAGATGGGATGATCACTCCGGCCATTTCAGTATTGAGTGCTTTGGAGGGATTACAAATTGCCACTCCTTTTTTTGAGCCATTTATTATACCATTTACAATTATCATTTTGTTCATACTTTTTTTCTTTCAAAGAAAAGGCACGGGCAAGGTAGGTATGGTCTTTGGCCCGGTGATTATTATCTGGTTTGCCTCACTTGCACTTATGGGTATAAAT
>JBBSEV010000006.1:0-122659 GCA_038239385.1 Chitinophagales bacterium | reverse complement strand
TAACCGCTATTGTTCCGAATTTATATGCTGCAGATCCCGGTGATAAAAGAAATATTACATCAATTCGTGGTATTACCAGTTCTTCTTATGATCCTGCTGTTGCAACTTATATTGATGGCGTTAATCAATTTAGTTTAGATACTTATATAAGTCCATTATTTGATGTGGAGCGTATTGAGGTTTTGCATGGCCCGCAGGGTACACTTTATGGCCGTAATGCAATGGGTGGAGTTGTAAATATTATTACAAGGCAACCGACAAATCAAACAGATGTATTTGCTGAAATGAGTTTGGGAAATCATGGAATACAGAGGTATAGTGCCGGGGTAAAAACACCTGTAATAAAAGATAAATTATTTTTTGGAGCGGCAGGATTGTTTGATACAAGAAATGGATTTTATACCAATGAATTTAATAATAGTCAATACGACAAACAATACAGCATAGTCGGCAATTATTATTTGAAATATGTAGCCAATGAAAAACTGGCTATCACACTGAATGCAAAACATAATAACAATCGCAACAACGGACCGTTCCCATTAGTATTTGGTGTAGATGATGCTTTTGCCAATCCATATAAATTAAATCAAAACGCACTAACAAAAATTATAGATAATACTTTTAATACATCTCTTTCAATAAATTATTCAGGAAGCGGATTTAACCTGCAATCACAGACATCTTATCAATCCAATTATCGTTATTATCGAAATCCCATTGATGCCGACTTTTCCCCGATAGATGGTATTACGCTAATTAATGATTATGGGAAAAACTGGAACAATGTAAAAGTAGTTACAGAAGAGTTTAAAATAAGTAGTGCTGCAGGTTCTGTATCGCCGTTTAAATGGACAACAGGAACTTATTTATTTTATCAAAACAGTCCGACAAAAATCAATACTCATTTTGGACAAGATGGGACCAGTGCCGGTGCCCCTGATAATAATTTTTCTCTTATAAATACATCCAAAGCAAAGGGATATGGCCTTGCTATTTTTGGACAGGCAAACTATAGTTTGACAAGAAAATTAAATATTAGTGAAGGGCTTCGATACGATAATGAATACAAAAAGCTGGACATTCTTGGTGAGTATCAAAAAGATCCTGACCCTGCATTTCCATTAAGGACTGATACATCCGCCCACACAAGTTTTGATGCTTTAACGCCTAAAATAAGCATGGATTATAATTTTAATGTAAATCATCTTTTATTTGCTTCTTATAGCAGGGGATTCAGGGCGGGAGGGCTAACTCCATTGTCTTCTGATCCCTCGCAGCCTGCTTTATTTCCTTATAGGCCCGAGTACAGTACTAGTGTAGAAGCAGGAACTAAGAACAATTTTTCCGGTCACCTGGTTTTAAACATTAGCGCATTTTATACTTCCGTTACTAATGCACAAGTGCCTACGCTGGTTTTACCAGATGCCGTTACCCTCATTAAAAACACCGGGGTTCTTCATTCAAAGGGTATAGAAGCAGAATTAGCTGCAGCGCCTGCAAAAGGATTAGAAATAAGTTATAGCGCGGGATATACAGATGCGCATTATAAAAATTTAAAACTTGCGCAAAATGGTAATGAAATTAACCTGAAAGGAAAACGTCCCGTTTTTACCCCGGCGTATACTTCTTTTCTTGCAATTCAATACAATTATAGTTTGAAAAATAATTCAGGAATGAAATTCATGCTTCGGGGAGAATTAAAGTCTATAGGAACACAATATTTTGATCTTGCAAATACATTACATCAAAAACCATATTCTCTTTTTAATGCAACTGCGGGCATTACCTTACACGATTTCCAATTGATATTTTGGTCTGGAAATATTACAGGAAAAAAGTACATTTCCTATGCTTACGATTTTGGAGCTGTACACCTGGGTAATCCTTCGACATACGGTCTCACACTGAGATTTAATATAGTGAATTAGCTTATACACATTTAGGCTTTCAAAATCTGCTTAACTCTATGAATCTTGTGCATAATTCTGTGTAAAACGGGTGTGCAATAATCATCAAAAAAATTTGCAAAACGGTACTTCGTCAATGTATCTTTATATCACAATTGGAAAGTGGAAGTCAAATTAATTTGGTGGAAGTTTTTCAAACGAGAGCATCGGGTTAGTAAGTAAATACAATCTTCAAGCAATTGAAAGGAGTAAGAAAACAAACTTGATGCTTTTCTTTTATAACAACCCCTTCCTTTTTTAATTGATTTGAATAAAATCGGGTTTTCTTATTAATTGCCGGTTGTATTTGAAAGTTATATCGGTAGATATATCAAAGTTAAAACTCTCATTGTGCGAATTTTTTCCGGGGAAATAATATCCTCTAAGCTCCAGTGTTCCAAAAATAAGGCTTTCATTTCTGGTTCTTATACCTCCACCTATTGATGAATAAATATGCGTTGCAGAAAGGTAGGGCGAAAAGATACTTGTGTTTACAAAAACAAAAGGAGCAAACCGGAACGAGGCGAGAGACCAGGGGCTAAAAAAAACAGATTCCGTCTTTACAGTAGCCCTTAAAGTACCGCCAATATTATTAGAACCAAATTCAGGCAAGCCATATTTGCTTTGCAACAACAATGGTTCGTTTAAGACAGTATTCACCTGCTGGGCAACATCAAGATTGAAAAAGAATCGCTGTTTCCACTTAGCCCCTAGCGATTGCAGGCGTTCAACATAAGCAATGCCTACTAATAAGTTGATATCTTCAACTGCTGTTTTTTCGAGATTTGCTTCGGCCCGTATTGTATAGCTTACATAATTATTTCTTTTATTAAAAAAAGAACGATCATAATTAAAACCTAAAAAGGGTCTTACCACATTTTGTTTATTTGTAACACCTGCTGTTAAAGTAAGATTCAATCCTTCAGGTATATCTTCATTGCGTCCAAATCCATAAATGTATTGAGTTTTATAAAAATTTTGCCGATAAAAAGTTAGTGATCCGAGAACGGCGGTAAGATTTGCAAATTTCCAATAATAAGAAGAAAAATATTTTTGTGGTACCGACTGGAATTGTCTATCAATAATGCGAAGGCCAATCAGCCTTCTTAGTTCACTATCCTCTTTTTGTTTGGTATAGCCTTTTGAATTAATATTATATCCCGCCCATGCTTCATAATTATAATATTGGTATCGGCTATTTTGATAATATGCTGAATCAGTATGGTACATATTCCTGGTGGAATGATATGCTCCGCTAAACTCGTAAGTCCATCTCATATACCTGTTGGCAAGAGGCTTTGATAAATTAAGGTAATATAGGTTTTCTTCCCGGGGGCCATCAATAGCTGTATAAAAATTCTGATAGCCTAAGTCTCCGTTGATAAAACTTCCCCCAATATTTCTTTGAATATAACCCATTCCAAAACCAAAATTATTTTGCCGTTGATTATCAAAAAGGGTTTGGAAAATGAGGCCATTGCCAGACCCTTCAAAATTATCTTCTCTTAATTCCAAATCAGATCTTCTCCAACCAATAGAACCAATAGCGCCTCCGATTGAAAAGAGATCTTTTATCTTAACAATCACATCAATTGAATCAGTGCTTCCGGTGACTGGTAATATTTCGAAACTGGCATCCTGGATGTAAGGAAGCTGGCGCAGAAAAGTTATATTATCTGAAAGCAGGTAAGGTTTTACAGTATCATATTTTTTAAAAAAAAGATTATTTCTTATTACCCAGGATCTTGTCGTACGATGCATGTGATTAGCCAACCTGGTTAACCCTGTCACCACTTTTTTTGAAGTATCCGATATAGGAATACCAAACGGTAATTCGTGGGTGATAATATTTCTTATTATGAATCCCTGGTATTTAAGAAAAGGTATATCATTTCTTTTTGGATCATTTACCTTCTCGACTTCCGTAGAATCTCTCATAAAATTTTTAACCATCTTTACCAATATTCCCTTCTTATTCCTTATATAATCATTCAATGTTTTTTTGGGAAGGGTATCTCTTTGTGCCACTACAATTAATTGCAGGAAACAAAAGTTTGAAGTTATCAATAAAGCCAATAAATATTTTTTAAAAGGTGTCATCAGGCTTTTAAATATTCATAAGTAAAAATAAGAAAATAAGGCGCAGGCAAATGTTATTGAAAAATTTAAGATTTTTTTGAGGTGAAAGATTTTGTTCCAGGGAACACTGGCAATTATAAATGAATTTTTCAGGCGATCTATAGCAAGCAAATAATTACAAAACCTGAAATTTTATTTTTCAATTGATATCACATTTTATTAAGCTTTCGTTTCTTGTAAATTATTATTATCTCATAAGTTTTTGTGAAACATACGTAAATATGTGATGAGCAGGACGATCCTATAATGTGGAAATGCTATAAGTTTTTCCTGCCGTAAAACCTTTTATTGCATAAAACAGGATGTACAGGTAGGATGGCAACATGCAGATAAGAAATGAAACCGCATTAGAAGCAATACCCTTATCTTTTAAAGTTGTATAAAG
Source organism: Chitinophagales bacterium (assembly GCA_038239385.1). Lineage (GTDB taxonomy): Bacteria > Bacteroidota > Bacteroidia > Chitinophagales > Chitinophagaceae > Ginsengibacter. The sequence goes on along the minus strand of JBBSEV010000006.1, from coordinate 118,186 downwards.
CAATGGGAGCAATGCACCGCCGGCGATACCCATGATTAATAATGCAGCACCTGTTTTAGTAAATTTTCCCAGGCCATCGATTGCTAAAGGAAATATTGCAGGCCACATTAATGCGTTAGCAAGGCCAAGTAATGCAATAAAAAATATTGCTGCATATCCATTCGATACAAAAACGAGGATGCTGAAAATGATACCAAGAATAGCAGAGAACGCCAATGCTTTCTGCTGCGTAATGTATTTTGGTATGGTAAATATCCCAATCACATATCCCGCAAGCATGGAAAATAAGGTAAACGTCGTAAAATATTTTGTTTCATCCAGAGGCATACCCAATTGCCTCCCGTAAGTGCCAATTGCATCGCCTGCCATCACTTCCACTCCTACATATAAAAATATACACAACACCCCAAGCATTAGATGAGGGAATTGAAGAACACTTGTTTTTTCAACCATCGGTTTTACCACAGGCTCTTCTTTATCTGATTCAATTTCGGGTAATGAAGAGCGGTAGATCATTATTGCCAGCATTACTAATATAATGGCTATGATTATATAGGGAGTGATAACTCTTGAAGAGAGTTCGTTCAACAAAATTTCTTTTGATGCAGCATCTGCTGTTGAAGAAATTTGCTCCTGAAGTTTTCCGGCATTTTTTAAAACAAGCGCACCAAGTATTATCGGGCTTAACATACCTGCCACTTTATTACAAATGCCCATTATGCTTATGCGTCGTGCTGCGCTTTCTATGGGGCCGATAATGCTTATGTATGGATTGCTGGCTGTTTGCAACAAAGCCAGCCCCATTCCCTGAACAAATAATCCTGTTAAAAATAAAGCGAAGGCCCTGGTATTCGCCGCAGGAATAAAAATTAACGAGCCAATCGCCATGACCAACAACCCAAGGGCCATTCCATTTTTATACCCTGTTTTTTTAAGAATAAATGATGAGGGTATAGCAAGGAAAAAATAGGCCATGTAAAAAGCAAAAGTTACAAAGAAGGCTTCTATATCATTATTTAACTGGCAGGCCAATTTTAAAAATGGTATCAATGTTCCATTCAACCAGGTTACAAACCCAAACACAAAAAATAAAACACCAATAATAATAATTGCATAGTTGTTATTTTGTTTTGTCTGCATAAAAAGTTTTTTGTGTTAGTGCTCTTGAAAAGTACAAATACTATTTGTTATAAAACATAATCAGCAAATATCAAACGTTTGCATAAAACGCTTTGTGTGCAAGCGTTTGCGTTAATTCTATTTTGCAAGCGTTTGCGTGTGTTTTTATTTTTTTTGTTGCTTATGTTTGGTTTGCAATTGCAAAAAGACTTTTTATAATTTATAAAACCACCAGAATAATTTGTACCCAAAGAAATGCTGTATGCTAATGAATCAGGCTTTTAAACAATTTTTTTAATCAATAAATTATTAATTGTAATGAAAAAGAAACTTAATTTTTTCATAAACAGGCAGGATTTACCGACAGTAAATACCTGCTTAAAGTTTCAGTGATAAAAGAACCAAAAACATATAAGATTGTTGTGTTATAAATATCAGGTAAGATGGAAGTTTTAAAATAGTTTTCTCATAGGCACTTTTCGTTTAAAAAAGCACCACAGTAATGTGGTGTTTTTTGTCTTAGTTCAATTGAAATTTTACACAAATATTATATGGCTAAAAGAAATTATGAGACACTGATCTTAATTAAATCTTTTTCCTTTTCAATCAGCCTTTTTAAAAGAGTTACCTGGTTGTTTGCCCTTACAAAATTTTGCCCCTCATATTTGGAGCCATAGTAAACATCATTGTTGATATAGTCAGTTATAAAACGCAGTGCCTGCATGTAGATCATAAATTTACCCCCATAAACAAAATGGTTTTTTTCTTCAGTTGATAGTTCTTCATTCATTTCACTTAGATAGCCTTTGGCGATGGCTTTAAAATAATCGGCTCTTATTTCAATCTTGCTGAAATCTTTTTCTTCTTCGCTTACCGGTGACAGATAGGTACGCATCATATCACCCACATCGCTGATGAAATAGCCGGGCATTACAGTATCAAGATCAATTACACAAAGCCCTTTGTCTTTATTATCAAACAATACATTGCTTATTTTAGTATCATGATGTGTAACCCTTTTTTTAAATGCTGAATTACCAGGAATGCTTTTGCTGATGGTTACAATATCACGATGCTGTTGTAGAAAATTGATAGTGCCTGTGGCTTCTTTTATCCGATCTGTGTTTCCCTTATTGATGGCTGTTTCAAATTGCCGGTAACGTAAGGGCAGGTTGTGAAAATCGGGTAGCGTAATGTGTAATTGCTCTGCATGAAAACCAGCCAGTAGTTTGGTAAAACGCCCAAACTGTTTAGCAGCTTCATAAGCCTGCGAGGTTGTACTTACTACATCAATGGTATGGGATCCTTTTACAAAAGGGAACAAACGGAAATATCCATCCTCGGGTGTAAAAACAATATCATCCTGCTCCAATGTTTTTTGTGCTGTCACAAATAAATAGCCGGGATAATTTTTTGAAAGATATTTCCCGATCATACTTATGTTGGCGGCAATGTCTGGTGGGTGTTTAAATATATTATGATTGATGCGCTGAAGTATAAATTTATTAGCGCCCGAAGTAACCATCCATGTATGATTGATCAATCCTGTGCCAAATGCTTTTGCATCTAATTGGTTCCCTTTTAATCCGTAAGCTTTGAGAATGGTTTGCGGCATACAATAAAGTCTTTTTTAAAAAATGAAATTATAAAATGGTATTGGGTTAATAATATGCAAACGCTTGCGGAAATCTACTGTTGCTTTTTGCTACAAAGCATTCATAATATAAAACAGATGCTTAATTCCTCAGTATAAAAATTTGCCAATGAACCATCAAAGCAATATAAAAAAGAGTGCAAAAACAAATGCTATTTTCCATCATGCACAATTAATTGTGATTCTAAAATAATTTTATAATAAGTAGTATTGGCAGCGTCTGTATCACCATTTGTTTTTTGCTGTAGCAGTTCAATTAATGTTTCGGTTGCCTTTTGTCCCTGTTGGTAAGGGAACTGCTCAACTGATGCCAAAGGTGGGAAAGCCGTATAGTTACTCATAGGCAGGTTGGCATAACTGACAAAGCAAATATCTTTGTTAATTTTAAATTTCATTTTTTGAGCCTGCTTTACAGCATCCAAAGCTACATAATCGTTAAACGTAACAATGGCTGTAGGCCTTCGTTTGCCGGTCAATAATTTTTCGGTAGCCGCACATACACTTTCTTTTGTTAAATCGCAATTCAATACTAATGAAGGGTCGTATTTCAACCGGCTTTTCGTCATGGCCTGTATGTATCCTTCCAATCTTTGTTTGGTGGCAAGTAATTTTTCCGGGCCGTTAATCATTCCAATAATGCGGTGGCCTTTTTTAAATAAAAAATTAATAGCCTCTATTGTTCCATTAATCATATTGCAGGCAACATAATGTATGTTAGGAATTTTAGGAATGCGGTCAAAAAAAACAATCGGTATATTATAACGTTGCAATGCTTCAAAGTGTTCATAATTGTTGGGGATCTTCGAAATAGAAATAAGCAGGCCATCCACCCTGTGTTTCTTCATCGTATCAATCAATTGTTTTTCTTTCTCTACACTGTCATGGCTCTGGCCCATCAGTACTGTATAATTAGCTTTGTGTGCCGCATCTTCAATGCCGCTTATGGCAGAGGAAAAAAATGCTTCACTCAATTCCGGTAAAATAACCCCAATGGTAAATGTTTTACCCTGCTGAAAAAAAATGGCAGTTTGATTGGGTTCATACTGTAACTTTTTGGCAAGTTCCTGCACTCTTGTTTTTGTACGCAGGCCAATGCTCGGATGGTCATGCAAGGCACGCGACACTGTAGAAATAGAAATGTTGAGCTGCTTGGCAATTTCTTTTATGGTGGGCAATTGATTTTTCATGTAAGTAAAGTAATTGTAAGGTAAATATTTTAAGCAAACGTTTGACTGATAGATTATGCAAACACGAATATTGCGGAATGAACAAGGATTGTTAATTTCCGTGTTGAGGCCTACATCAAAAAATATATTGCTTCAAAAAGGATTACTGTAGCTTAATACAATGAGTTTTTTTTTCTATATGGTAACCTTATTTGAAGAATGATATCATGATAATAATTGAATAAAAAGATTTTTTTTAAAAATCATAAGAATGAAAAAAACGATTGCTGCATCACTTTTGATCTTTTGTATGGTGAAATTAACAGCACAACCAGTAAGGCTTTCCTATAAAGAAACCAATGAAGATTTCACTAATCCCGAAAGAGGTTTTTATATTCCCTTAGGAACAAAAGCAAGCAACTTTGTTTTGTTAGATGCAACAAAGTTGACGGCTTACCGAAACCAGCCACAACAATTGGATGGAGCCAGTTATAAAATAAATGTGTCCTTAATTTACCGGTCTTACGAGCTGGATACTTTTAAGAACAAGCCTTTGTCTGAAAGTTTTTTAGCAAACCTGCAAAAAGATTTTGATGCAGTAAGAACATCAGGGTTAAAAGTGATCCTTCGATTTGCATATACCAATACTACTCACGGTGGAGATTGTAAAGATGAATATAAAATTTGCCCGCCTTATGGGGATGCACCAATAAATATAGTTTTAAAACATGTACAACAATTAAAATTATTGCTGCAAAAAAATGCTGATGTAATTGCTGTAGTGCAGCAAGGCTTTGTTGGTATTTGGGGTGAAAATTATTTTACTGATTATTTTGGCAGTGGCACTGATGATGGGCCTGGAGTAATTGCCGACAGTAGCTGGTTGCATCGCAATCGGTTTTTAAAAGCCCTGTTAGGTGCATTGCCAAAAGACAGGATGGTGCAGGTACGTACACCACAAATCAAACAAAGGTTTGTGTATGGATCGTGGGCTACGGTTACTTCTGCGCCACTTACTTTTAAAGAATCGTTTACAAAAAAAGATAAAGCAAGAATTGGTTTTCATAATGATTGCTTTCTTGCTTCTGAAGATGATTACGGAACATTTTATGATTACGGAAACTCTGTAAGTAAAAGAGATACAGCCAACAAACGCCTGCGGAAATATTTTGAAGCCGATAGCCGCTATGTAGCAGTAGGTGGCGAAACCTGCGATGATGCTTTTAGCCCCCAAAATGATTGTGCTCCTTTTGGCTTTGCAGAAAAAGAAATGGCAGCTATGCATTACAGCTATCTCAATGCAGCCTACAATAATCAGGTAAATAATGATTGGGATTCCCTGGGCTGCATGAAAAGTATTCAAAAAAAATTAGGTTATCGTTTTGTTTTGAAAAATGCTGTATTACCAAAAGTGGCAACAAAAGGGAAAGCTTTTAATGTCCAATTGCAGTTAGAGAATGAAGGCTATGCATCACCATTCAATCCAAGGCCTGTACAATTAATTTTGCGTAACAGGCAATCCGGAAAAATAATTTCTTTTGATTTTAACACGCAAATTCAACAATGGTTTACGGGTAAAATAATGCTTAAACAAAATTTTGTGTTACCTGCTGATGTGCCAAATGGTAAATATGAAATCCTGTTGAATTTACCAGATGGCTATAAAAATTTGCAAGATAATTCTGCATACAGTATCCGCTTTGCAAATGACAATTTGTGGGAAGCGCATACAGGCTACAATAAGTTAAACTATGATTTAACAGTGGAATAAATTACATAAGCTTTTAAAGAGTGCATTTCAAATTGTGGAAAAATATTTTTTATTTGTCATGTAGTGCTTATGGTAAATTCAGGAGCCAATTTGAAATGCAGTCTTTTTAATAACACCGCGTTAGTTTTTAAACTTTTTTAAACAGCAGCTTTGCAAAAACCTGACGTTCTGCTTTAATGAAAATTGTAGAAATTATAAAAAGTCACGCAACCGTTTGCATGCAAATATCAAGCGTTTGCGTAGCTAAAACGGGCTTTTGCGATAAACACTATTGCATCTTTTTTCAATAAATGTTGTCATCTTAGAGGAATCAAATTTTACATAACTACTATCCAAAAACTAAAATTGCATGACAACGACATTATTAAAAAAACTCTTTTCATTTTTCATTGCATTTATAGTTTTCACAAATACAATGAATGCCCAAAAAACAATTTCAGGGAAAGTAACAGATGCAGATGGCAACCCTTTGACGAACATAAGTGTTCAGGTAAAAGGAACTAATAAATTAACTGCTACAAACCAGAAAGGTGATTATTCTATTACTACATCAGCTTCTGATTTGCTTGTGTTCACATCTGTCGGTTATCAAACCCGTGAACTGGCAGTTAATAAGAATGGAACGGTTGATGTTTCATTGACGCTGCAAAATAAAGGGCTTGATGAAGTAGTAGTAGTGGCGTATGGTACACAGAAAAAAAGAGACCTTACCGGCGCTGTTTCATCAGTAAAAGCAAAAGACCTTATTATTAGTTCAGGCCCCGAAATTGGTAATATGCTTAAGGGAAAAGTAGCGGGCCTTACTATACGCCAAAACAGTGCGCAGCCGGGTGGTGGCCTGGATATTTTAGTGCGTGGTGCAGGATCAGTAAATGCAAGCAATGCGCCATTGTTTGTTGTGGACGGTTTTCCCATTACTGATTTGCAACAGCCTGAAAGTGGCGGAAGATACCAGGCAGGAACACAAAGTATTTTAAACTCTTTTAACCCTAATGATATTGAATCAATAGAAGTATTAAAAGATGCCAGCGCTACTTCTATCTATGGGTCAAGGGCTGCTAACGGAGTAATTTTAATCACGACCAAAAGAGGCAGTGAAGGTGGCTTAAGGGTGCAATATTCCAATAATTTTTCATGGCAGAAATATAATAATCCATTTGATGTATTGCCATTAAATGAATGGATGCAGGTGCGTAATGAAGCAGGGCAGGAGCAATGGGATTTTGATAATAACGTGATTCCTTATGGCACGAGAACACGTGCTGAGGCTGAGGCAAATCCTGTGAATGGGCTGTATAAAAAGTTATATACACAAAATGCTATCAACAATGTAGGAAGAGGAACTGACTGGTTCAAATTGGTTACACGTGATGGTTCTACGAGGCAACATAATATTTCACTTTCTGGTGGCAACAAATCAACGAGGTATCTTTTATCAGGAAATATTTATGACCAGGATGGCATTGTAAAAAATTCCGGTTTCAAAAGATATTCTGTAAGAGCGAATATTGACCAGGATATAAATAAATTTATTAAGCTTGGATTTAATTTAACGGCGAGCAGAATAGATAATAATAACAGCCAGTTGGGAGGCGACCAATATGAGAATTCGGGTGTAATAAGAGCTGCAATCCAGCAGGGGCCGCATATTGAGGCTATAGATGAAGATGGAAACTACCCATTGAACCCGCAATTAGCTTTGCAACCCAATCCTTATTCTTTATTAACTATAACCGACCAAAGCAGGATAGAAAGAATGCTGGCAAACTTTTTTGTAGATATTTCTCCTGTAAAAGATTTAGTCATCAGGTTAAAAGCAGGTATAGATAGGGGTTATGCAAAACGAAACAGCTATATACCTACTACTACATTGCATGGTGCATTAGAACATGGAAGGGCATTTATCTCTAATACTGATAACGATGATTACCTGCTGGAAGCGACAGCTAATTATACCAAAACTATAGGCAGCGATCATAAATTTGATTTCTTAGCCGGTGTTTCTGAACAAAAATTTATTGAAAGGTTTAGCAGTGCCGGTGCAACGGGTTTTATTACAGATGCATTTTTATGGAACAATCTGGGTGCAGGCAGTATCCAGCTTCCAACAACCTCAGCAGGTTCAAAAAATTTAATTGCCTCTTATTTTGGCCGCATAAATTATAATTTTAAAAGCAAGTATCTCGTAACTTTTACAGTAAGAACTGATGGCGCAAGCGTTTTTGCAAGAAATAATAAGTGGGGTACTTTTCCGTCCGGGGCAGTTGCATGGGATTTAGCCCAGGAGCCATTTTTCAATGGTATTAAAAAAACAGTGTCCCAATTAAAACTAAGGCTTAGCTATGGCCAAACCGGCAATGCTACCATTAATAGTAATGCCTTCGCAGCATACAGCGCTTACCCTGCATGGTTATCCGGAAGTGATACAAGGCTTATAGGTGTTTCTTTATCAAGGTTGGAGAACCCAGACCTTAAATGGGAAACAACTACCGGTGCAAATCTTGGCCTGGACTTTTCTATCCTTGGTGGTAAAGTCGACGGTTCAGTAGAGGTTTATAATAATATCATTTCAGATTTATTAGACACCAAATCTCTCAATTCTTACCAGGAAGTAAATACCATTATTGCCAACATTGGAAAGACACAGAGCAAAGGATTTGAAATTACCATCAATACCCGCAATATACAGAAGCAAAATTTTCAATGGAGAACATTATTTGTTTTTTCTAGATTTAAAGATAACTGGAAAGAAAGAGCGCCCGATTGGAAACCTTCCGTGTATGAAAGTGTACATGATCCTATCAGGTCTTTCTATAGCAGGCTATCGGATGGAATATTGCAGGTAGGAGAAAAAGTACCAAACTCGCAGCCAGAGCTGAAGCCTGGGATGATAAAAATAAAAGACGTTGATGGATTTCAGAGAGATGCCAATGGCAATCCAACAGTGGATGCTAATGGAAGATTCTTAAGAACCGGTAAGGCTGATGGTATGATAGATGATGCTGATACCAGGTTAATAGGCACTACCGATCCCAGCTACATGGCAGGTATCACCAACATTATTACTTATAAAAACTTTAGCCTCAATTTCGATTTCAATGCATTACTTGGAAGGCGTTTGGCAGATCCTAATTATACTGCTTATGGCATCAGCGCCTACGGGGTTTACTCAGAAGGATACAATGCTTTAAGAACAGTAAAAGACAGGTGGACACCGGAGAATCCATCAACTAAACATCCAAGTTCTTTTTGGGGTTTCTCACCATATAGCGTAGGTGATTTCTTTTTGCAGGATGCATGGTTTATACGATTGCAAAATGTTTCGCTGGGCTATAACCTTCCGCGTAATATTTTGAAAAATGTTTTTTCTGCGGCCCGCCTGCATGTTGATGCGCAGAATCTTTTTGTAATTACTCCTTACACAGGTGTTGACCCTGAGACAGATTCTTATACTGCAGCTTATCCATATATAAGAACTTTTACAGCAGGCATAAACCTTACTTTTTAATTTGACATTTAAAAGATAAAAGATGAAAAGATATAAATTAATATTCCTGTCAATGGTGCTTGTACTGGTGGGTTGTACTAAAGATTTGGTAACTGTTGATTACTCTGAAATCAATCCGAATATTTTTCCAAAGTCCGCTGCCGATCTTGAAGCGATGGTGAATGCAGCATACTATCCTTTAAGAGGCGCTTATGGAGACGGGATATTTTCTACTTCAGAAAGAGGCGTTATGTATTTAAGTGATGCCACTACAGAAATTCTTCATGGCAAATATGGAGACCAGAACCTTGCTTCGCTGCAGAATTATCATGCAACCGACGAAGGCTTTACACATTATTATGATGATTTTTATAATAAAATAAGCCGGATGACAACAACGATAGATCTTATTACGCAATCAACTGTAAGCGATGATTTGAAAAAGAAAGCGATAGCGGAAGTTCGCTGTGCAAGAGGCTTGCTGGCCTATACTTTATTCGACTTGTATGGCCCTCTTGTAATTGCCCCGTTGGAAGTCTTAAAAAATCCTTTGAAGGAAGCGCCCCTTGCAAGGCTATCAAATGCAGAGATGGTTGCATTTATAGAAGCAGACCTTGAGGCAGCGGCACTGGATTTGCCTGCACCTGCTGAAGCCGAGTATGGCAGGTTCAATAAAGCGTTGGCAAAAATGATTGAGATCAGGCTAAACCTTCATGAAAAAAACTGGGCTAAAGTAAATACACTTTGTGATGAAATAATTGCTTACAATGCTTATTCGCTTGATGCCAATTATGCCGCAATGTGGGATTTGGAAGGCGCCAAAAACAGCCATGAAGTGATTTGGGCAATTCCCTGTGATTACGCAGGTACCAGCGAAAATCAATGGCAACTGATGGTGCTTCCGGCAAACTTTTCTCCTAAGGGCGGCTTTCAAACTATAACAAGTACCTGGTGGTTTTATGACAGGTTTGAGGCAAATGATAAAAGAAAAGAAATGCTGATTACAGATTATACCGGCACGGATGGTATCACTTACAACAGAGCCAGTCCCGGAAATATTTTAGACTGGGGGCCGCTTCCATTAAAAATTAACCAGGATGCAGACAGAACCTCCGGCTTAACAACTGTTGATATAATTATGTACCGCTATGCGGATGTACTTTTATCCAAAGCGGAAGCACTTGCCAATGCGGGCGCTCCTACTCCTGAAGCGATGGACTTAGTAAATGTAATAAGAAGAAGAGCAGGGCTGGACGATAAATTATTATCTGATTATAGTTTATTAGATACTTTTAATGATTTGATTCTCCTGGAAAGAAGCCATGAGTTTTGGTGTGAGAATGGCCAATACAGGGCCGACCTTATCCGGCATGGAAAATTTATCTCACGCTGCCAGGAAGTTGAGCAATCTACTTACACAGGGCCTAATAAAGTAGTGTATCCTTTTTCATTAAAAGCGATTAGTGAAGGCAAAGGCGTATTCCTTCAAAATCCAGGATACTAATGATATTTTTTTTAATCATTGACTGTTGCGTTGTATCAGCATTTAAAATTTAACTATGAAAGCAAAGAGTTTTTGCAAATTTCTTATAACCGGTATTTTATTTTGCTTCCTCTTAGGCTGCAAAAAAAATACAACTGATAATAATCCGGTAATTGATGGCGGCATAAATTATGAATTGTCCAATGCAATTTTCCCCAATCCGGAGAGGGGATTCATGCATACATATATAGTTTACTCAGGAGGAGACCCGTTAGACCTGGCACAATTAAAATTATTAAGGGGAGGCAATGTATCATTGGTCTTACGTTTCTTTTATTTAGATGCTTTTAAAAATACGCCGATAAGCGCAGCTGAGCTTTCTTTAATGCAGGGTGATATGGATAAAATCCGGGAAGCCGGTTTAAAAGCAATACTTCGTTTTGGCTATACCGATAGTATAGGAGGCACTGATGCACCTTACGCAATTATAGACCAGCACATTGACCAGTTGAAAATAATATTTGAAACCAATAAAGATGTTATTGCTTTTGTACAAGCAGGGTTTATAGGCGCTTATGGTGAGTGGCATAGTTCAAGTAATGGATTGGCAACTATAGATAACGAAAAAAAGGTTTTAACTAAATTATTAAGTGTGCTCCCACAAGGCATCATGGTGCAGGTAAGAACGCCGGGAGTGAAACAGGAAATATTTAATACCACTTTACCTGTAGGAGTCGATAAAGCATATTCAAGTGACAACATTGCAAGGGTTGGACATCACAATGATTGTTTTTTATCCGGCGGAACTGATTACGGCACTTATAACAATATAGATGTAGATAAACAGTACATCAGCAATGAAGCATTGTATGTACCTACGGGAGGTGAAACCTGTCCGCCAACCGGAGGATTTAATCCCGGCTGTACAGAAGCCAGAAATGAGATGAAATTGCTAAAATGGACTTACCTGAATTTAGACTGGTATCCCCCAACAATTGCAGCATGGAAAACATCAGGTTGTTTTGATGAATTTCAAACAAACCTGGGCTACAGGTTAGCGTTAGTAAGTGCTAAGCTTCCTGACCAGGCAACGGCAAATACCAGCTATAAAATAAATATCACAGTTGCTAACAAAGGGTATGCGCCAGTGTACAATAAAAAGATCAGCTATTTGATTTTTAAAAATAAAACTTCCGGGCAGTTTTATGAATCGGCCCTGGCTGTAGATGTGCGTACCTGCAAGCCCGCTGCTACCATCGCTATTGACGAAACAGTAAGTATTGCCGGAATCCCCGCAGGTGACTATGATTTGTACCTGAGGATTGCTGATAATGCAGCAAGCTTAAAATCAAGAATAGAATATACTGTAAGGCTCGCTAATACAAATGTGTGGGTGGAAGAAAATGGCGGTATGAATAATTTAATGCATTCAGTAAAAATTCCATAAGATTATTGATTAAAAAATTAAAAGATAAAAGTATGAAAAGGAATCTCATTTATTTATTTGCTATGCTTGCGGTAACACTTGGGAGCAACTCCTGCAAAAAAGAAAATACAGCAAGTGGCTTAAAAGCCGTTTTCAGCTATGTCGCAGATGGGTTCAAAGTAAATTTTACCAATTTTTCTGCGAACGCCAAAGATTATGTATGGGATTTCGGAGATGGCAGCGGCGATACATCAACCAAAAAAACACCCCAACATGTATTTACTAAAAAAGGTGATTTCCTGGTTTCTTTAACTGCAAAGAATGGCACGGAAACAAGTACGTTTATTGATACCGTTAGTATCATTGGCCCCAATATAAAAATAGATGGTGATTTCTCCGACTGGCAATATGTTGATTACACTTATGTAAATGCAGTAGCGGCCGGAGGAAACTTACTAGCAGTAAAAGCTTTTGCTTCAAGCCAGGTGATCAATTTCTATCTGGAAGGCACAACCGATATGAAGATTGAACTTTTTGATATGTACATTGATGCAGATAATAATCCTGCAACGGGCTTTAGCACCTTTCTATACCCTGCAGGTTCCGGTGCAGATTTTTTATGTGAAGGCCCGCCGGTAAACCCGGGCTTTGGTTCAGTATTTGCTCACTCAGGGCCACCTTCAGGTTTTACATTTGATCCCGTTGCTAATTTTGATGACGTTATGAATTTTTCAATTATCACCACAGCGAATGGAAAAAATATAATGGAGTTTTCAATTAAGAAAAGCGCATTAGGCAATCCAAAGAACTTTATAAATTTCTGTTTTATTGAATTGACATCGGGCTATGCTGATGTAGGAGAAATACCGGAAACTCAAACTCCAACTTCAAAATTTATTGCAATACCACTTTAGTTTTTAAAAGATAATCTGTATTTAAGAGATTTTGCAGGCAGGTTATAATATAATGCTGGCGCTCTCAATGATGTTTTTCATTATTCAAAAAAAAGTAACAACTAGCCTGAAAAGTATGAGCTAATTTATCAGGTGTTTATTACGCTTACCGCACATTAGTTTTCAAGTTTAAATTGCATTAAGTGTATTTCAAAAAATTAAAAACGTGGAAGTAAAGTTTACTGGTAAGTCCATGCGTGAAAATGAATTCGCACATATTTCGGATAAAATAAAACTGTTTACTATAGAAAATAAAATCGGTACAAAATTAATAGTATCTAATTGTGGCGCTGCTGTTGTGTCGCTGTATGTGAAAGATAAGGATGCAAATTTTTCTGATATTGTGCTGGGGTATGAAGATCCCTATGAATATTTGCAAGACGAATATTATATAGGCTCTGTTGTTGGGCGGTATGCCAATCGTATAGCGGGAGGCACTGTATTTATAAACAATCATCCATATAAATTATCAGTAAAAGAAGGGGGCTACCATTTACATGGAGGCACAGTAGGTTTTAATAAGAAATTATTTTCCGGCACTCTTTTTCATGATGAGAATAAGAGCGGAATATTATTTAAATATACGAGCCCTCATCTTGAAGAGGGCTTTCCGGGGGAATTTCAATTGGAAATAACCTACACACTTGATGACGATGATGTATGGACAATAGAATACAAAGGAATGTCGGACAAAACAACACTTGTAAATCTTACCCAGCATACTTATTTTAATTTATCGGGGAGCCTTGGGTGTAATATAGATGAACATCAGCTAAATATATTAAGCCAGCATTACCTGCCGGTAAACAATATACAAGTACCAACTGGAGAAATAACTGATGTAAGCAACACGCCATTTGATTTTACAAAATTTAAAAAAATAGCTAAAGACATTTTACAGGATAATGAGCAATTAAAATTGAGCAATGGTTATGACCATAGTTTTGTCCTGGAAAAAAAGCACTCCCCTGGCCTGCAGCATGCTGCAATTGTAAAAGAACCTGTTTCAGGAAGAAAAATGGATGTCTATACTACAGAACCTGCAGTGCATTTTTATACGGGAAATTTCCTTAATAATATAAAAGGTAAAAATGGAGTCATCTATAATAAGCGTTCAGGTTTTTGCCTGGAAACCCAGCACTTTCCTGATGCACCAAATCAACCCAATTTTCCAAGCACAGTATTAGAAGCAGGAGAACAATTTTACAGTAAAACAATTTATTCATTTTCAGTCATAAAGGAATAAATTAGGCAAACCATTTCAGTTATAAGTTTGAAGGAGAAATAAAATCATTTTATAAAAAATACCAGATACTTCAAGGCCATATTTGAGGGCTGTATGCCCCCTCTCCAGGCAGAGGAATTGGGGTGAGGTATTAAAATAATTTAATTACTATATGAGCAATTCATCTTTATCTACGCAATCAACTGTTGCTTCAGGATCAAATATAAATCCTGCCTTACCGCAGAGCAGGGTAGCTTCTGTTGATGTATACCGGGGATTCGTAATGTTATTGATGATGGCTGAAATACTTTCTTTGTCAAGGGTATCAGAAGCCTTGCCTGGTAATACTTTTTGGCAATTTTTATCTTTTCATCAAAGTCATGTAGAATGGACGTGGCTGGCTTTACATGATATGATCCAGCCGTCATTTACATTTTTAGTTGGGGTAGTATTACCGTACTCCATTGCAAGCAGAAAAAATAAAGGAGCTACATTTAGCAGCCTGCTTCAGCACACAATTAAACGTTCTGTTATACTTATATGCCTGGGAATATTTCTGCGTTCGATAGATTCCACGCAAACTTATTTTACCTTTGAGGATACCCTGAGCCAGATTGGCTTAGGATATACTTTCCTGGTGCTGTTAGCATTTTATTCGCAGCGTGTACAGCTTATTGCATTGATTATTATTTTAGCAGGATATTGGCTGGCTTTTGCCGTATATCCCTTGCCCGGTAACTCTTTTGATTATGCGGCGGCAGGGGTCACTCCTGATTGGGAACATAACCTGCATGGCTTCGCCGCTCATTGGAATAAGAATACAAATCTTGCCTGGGCGTTTGACAAATGGTTTTTAAACCTGTTTCCACGCAAATCAGTTTTTCTAAATAATGAAGGTGGTTATGCTACACTCAGCTTCATCCCTACATTAGGCACTATGATACTGGGATTGTTTGCCGGAAATATGTTACATGCTTCCACCAGCCAAAAAGAAAAAATCAGGTTTTTTATCATCACTGGTTTATGCCTTATTGGTGCAGGAATACTTTTACATGTAACAGGTATAAATCCAATTGTAAAAAGAATCTGGACACCAGCCTGGACTATCTTTAGCGGAGGGATTTGTTTTTTAATGCTTGCTTTTTTTTATGGTATAATAGATGTAGCGGGTAAAAAGAAATGGTCCTTTTTTTTAATGGTAATTGGCGCAAATTCTATTGCAGCCTATGTATTAGCAGATGGTGGAATGAGGGCCTTTATCCATCAATCTCTCTATGTCCATCTTGGGCAAAGTTTTGACCAGCTTTTTGGTTTGGCCTATGCACCTCTTGTAAGCGGGGCACTCACCTTAATTTTTCTATGGCTGATTTTATATTGGATGTATAAGAAAGAAATATTCATTAAAATTTAGAGCTGTCATTTTCAACATTACTTATTAAACTTGAAAGCATGCTTTACAAACACTTCATTTTTTTTGCAATTACATTTTGCTCCCTTCAAATTTCTTTTTGCCAGGATGCAGATACTTTAAAGCTTAAGGATTATCACCCTGTTTCAATTTATAATATACCTAAAACAAATGTGCCAAAGGCAAAATATCCGGTAACAGATATGCATTCACACGATTATGCAAAGTCAGATTCCTTAGTGGATAAGTGGGTAAAAACGATGGATGAAGCGGGCATTGAAAAATCTACTATTCTTACCTATTCTACAGGCGCAAGATTTGATTCGTTGGTTGTAAAATATGGTCGCTACAAAAACAGGTTCGATGTATGGTGTGGGTTTGACTATACAGGCTTCGATACACCTGAGGGACAAGAGCATGCTCTTAAAGAACTGGAAAGATGTTTTAAAAAAGGCGCTAAAGGTGTAGGAGAATTGGGTGATAAAGGTCTTGGAGAATTATACTCTCTCCCGGTGCCGGGGTATGGAGTGCATATTGATGACCCACGTATGAAACCACTGCTGCAAAAATGCGGCGAATTGCACATGCCCGTTAGTGTGCATGTAGCCGAAGATGAATGGATGTACCTTAATTCAGATTCTGCAAACGATGGATTAATGAATGCAGCAACCTGGAAAGTTGATCTTAGTAAAAAAGGAATTCTTAATCATGATCAATTAATTACCTCACTTGAAAATGCAGTAAAGAACAATCCTAAAACAATTTTTATTGCATGCCACCTCGCCAACTGTTGCTCCAACCTGAGTATGCTGGGAAAATTACTGGATAATTACCCAAACCTTTATACAGAGATGGCAGCACGCTATGGGGAAATTGCACCCATACCTAAGTACGCACACGATTTTATAGAAAAATACCAGGACAGGATTTTATATGGGACCGATATGGGGACGGATAAAGAAATGTACACTACCACTTTTCGCATACTGGAAACAGCCGATGAACATTTTTATGAACAGAAAATGTTTAATTATCACTGGCCTTTATATGGGCTTTCATTAAGTGATAAAACATTGAAAAAAATCTATGGAGATAATGCAAAAAAAATTTTAAACATTAAGAGGCAGATGTAAGTCCGGTAAAAATGAAATCAACTATGCAATGTAATCACCTGAAAATTCATTCATATAATCCAGGAGTTGCAGGATAGCACCTGGAAATCGTGCTTTAAGAATTTCGTGCAAACGGTTGCCTGTTCGTTTGTTATTGTAAAACTTGTAGTTTTAAACGTACCCGCTCTTATTAAAAAATCTGATAAGTAAATTTTTTTAAAAAATATAATTCAAAATCAATCATGAATAGAAAGGATTTTATTAAATCAGGCAGCATGGCGGCAGCAGCTTTAGCTTTTGCGCCATCAGGGAGACTTTTTGTAAATGCAGCAGATGTAAAAATAAAGCTTGCCATTATTGGCGTTGGCGCTCGTGGACAAAATCATCTCGATCTTTTATTAAGAAGAGATGATGTGGAGATAGTTGCCATCTGTGATATAGATGACCGTGCACTTAAAGATGCTAAAGAGATCATTACAAAGAGTGGAAAAAAAATGCCGTCGGTTTTTACAGGAGATATTTATGCCTGGAAAAAAATGCTGGAAATTAAAGGTGGCCTGGATGGAGTTTTAATTGTTACACCCTGGGAATGGCACAAGCCAATGGTAATCGGCTCCCTTGAAGCAGGCCTTAAATATGTTGCAACAGAAGTCATATTAGGAATCACCTTACAAGATCATTGGGATGTAGTAAAGGCTGCTGAAAAATACAATGCCAATGTAATGATGCTGGAAAATGTTTGCTACCGTCGGGATGTAATGGCTGTTTTAAATATGGTGCGCCAGGGATTGTTTGGAGAAATCATACACCTGCAAGGTGGTTATCAGCATGATTTACGCGGTATAAAATTCAATGACGGTGAGCATGGAAAAGAACATGGAGTTGAGTTTGGAGAGAAGGGCTATTCCGAAGCGCATTGGAGAACAGAACATTCTGTACATCGTAACGGTGACCTGTACCCGACGCATGGAGTTGGCCCTGTTGCTAATTATATTAATATAAACCGCGGCAACCGCTTTCTTTCACTATGCTCCTTTTCTTCAAAAGCGAGAGGGCTGCATAATTATGTGGAGAAATGGGGTGGCAAAGATCATCCTAACGCAAAAGTGAATTTTAAATTAGGCGATGTTGTAACAACCTCTATCAATTGTGCCAATGGTGAAACTATATTGTTACAACACGATACTGATTTGCCAAGACCTTATTCCCTAGGTTTCCGGGTGCAAGGCACAGAAGGCTTGTGGATGGACGTCAATAACAGCATTTACATCCAGGAAAAATCTGCCAAAGAAGATGAGTGGGATGATGCAAAAAAATGGTTGGATAAATATGATCATCCTCTTTGGGCCAGGTGGAGCAAAGAGACAGCAGGAGCCGGTCATGGCGGAATGGACTTTTTTGTGATACACGCTTTTGTAGAATCTATCAAGCGCAAAACTCCTACGCCAATGGACGTGTATGATGCCGCAACCTGGAGTGCTATTTCACCTTTGAGCGAGCAATCTATTGAATTAGGAAATCAAACCGTAGAATTTCCGGATTTTACTGGCGGCCAGTGGATGTATAGAAAACCAGTCTTCGCTTTAGGGAATGAATATTAATAAACTTTTCTATACTACAATTCATAAAGGCCTCAACCATATTTTTCTATAGCTTATTGGCTCACTCTTATCACCATGCGCCTGCAATTTAATGGGAGCAGCGCCATGGCGCTTGTATGATGGTAAGCCTATATATGGCGTGCTTCCTCTTAACTCGAAATTATTTTGAACAAGAATGTTGTTGAGAAAAGCTGTTACACGTGCCGGAGATCTTAAAGTACCATTATCGTAGAATCTTGGCGCAGTCCATATGACATCATAAGCTTGCCATTCGCCTGGCTTGCGTGATGGATTTGCAAGTGGTATAGATTGCTTATAAATACTTCCGACCTGGCCATTTACATAAGTCGTATTATTATAATTATCCAGTACCTGCAATTCATATTCGCTGCCGCCGTGGACTGATGCTAAAAATATACCGCTGTTACCACGAGCCTGGCCGGAGCCTGTTATGTTAGTTGGAATACGGAATTCTATGTGCAATTGGTAATCTGTAAATTTCTTTTTAGTCTCAATATCACCTCCTTTCTTATTTACGGTGATAACATTATCTGCAACAGTCCAATCTGCAGATTTAGTGGTATCATTTGTGGAAACCCATTCATCAAGATTTTTTCCATCAAATAAAATTATGGCGTCTGAAGGAGCGTCTCCATAATTTGCCGTTGGTGTTACTACTGGGGGAACAGGGCTGTAAAATTCTGTTTCTTCAGGTTTCATCTGAGCCATGGCGGGCGGAGCTAATTTTTTTTCAAGTGTATCATTTTTAAGCTGCGCTGATATTGTCGTGGAAAATAAAACCATTAATGAAAATAGAAAACTGTTTTTCATGCGATGCATTATTTTATTTGATTGATAATTATACGTTAGGTAATTTATATCCATTGTGGTATTCCTTCATCATGTATTGTTTGTTGATGGCTTCATCTGTAAATTTTTCTTTTGCAGCATCCCATTCCAATTTTTTTCCGCTGCGGTAAGCAATATTTCCCATTTGAGCAACGGTTGCAACGTGAGCAGCAGCATGTATGTCGCAATGCAGATCCTCCATTTTCCTTGATTTCACTACACTTACAAAATTCTGCCAATGTTTATCTAGTCCGTTATCCGATGGTTTTACAAAAGGCTTGCTCACTTTATTTTTACTTTGCTTTTCTTCAATTACCTCCCATCCACCACGGTGAAGAATCAGTGTTCCGTTATTACCTATGTAGGCAATGCCATGGTCACGGTTGTAGGAGCCGTTATCAATTCCCATTGCAGAATCCCATACCAAATTGAAGCCATCAAATTCGTATAATGTAGTAAGCGTATCCGGCGTTTCTTCATATAGATCGGGATAAGCAAAACGCCCTCCCAATGCAGATACTGATTTAGGGATCGGGGACTTCATACCCAGCAAGCCGTAGTCTAACAGATGCACGCCCCAGTCCGTCATTAAACCACCTGCATAATCCCAGAACCAACGGAAATTAAAATGAAAACGGCTTGAATTAAAAGCCCTTTCAGGAGCAGGCCCCAGCCACATTTTATAATCAACTCCGGCAGGAGGTGCGCTATCCGGCACGACGGGCCCGGGTTGCATCCATCCCTGGTAGCACCAAACTTTTACGGTGCGAATGTTTCCAAGTACACCGCTTTGTACATAATCAACGGCATCTTTAAAATGCTGCTGGCTACGTTGCCATTGGCCTGCCTGTACAACCTTATTATATTTTTTCTGTGCTGCTACCATCGCACGGCATTCGCCGATTGAATTGCCTACCGGCTTTTCACAATACACATCTTTGCCGGCCGCACAAGCATCCATCATAATTAATGCATGCCAATGATCCGGGGTTCCAATTATAACTGCCTCTACATCTTTATTATCAAGCAACTTGCGATAATCGCCATAGATCTTAATTTTAGAGGTATCAACATTCACTTTTTTAAGATCGGCCAGTCTTGAATCAATTATATTTTTATCAACATCGCATATTGCTACCACATTTACACCCGGTATTTTTAATGCTGCTGTAAGATCCGCAAAGCCCATTCCCTTTGCACCTATCAACCCTATATTCAACTGGTCACCCGGCATCACCCGATTTTTAAAAATGGTAAAAGCCTTAGTATCTGTTGCTGATACCAACAAACTGCCTCCAAGCATAGTAGCAGAATTTTGTAAAAATTTTCTACGGGAGTTCATTACATTATTATTATTTAGAATGAGGAAATATGTTCAAAAAAAATTGAGGAAAGATCATTTATGTATAGATTACAAGCAATGTAATTGTAAAATATCTCTCTTAAATTAAATGCTAATATACGGCTTTATGAAATTCAAAAAACATCGAATGCGATGCGTATTTATTTGTCTAAAAAATCCTGGTAAGATTGCTGCATGTATGCTTTCCCAAATATTATAGAAGAGGAATCAACTCCGGTATCTTTATAGATTTCTTTTTTTGAGACATTGTCTATTGTTACCGTTCCGGAAAGTGTAACAAAACCAAATCCATTATTGAAACTATAAAAAGCAAATTGCCATGCTGAAGAATCCAGCAAATCTTTGCCCCATTTAAAATTATTTGCGGGTATATCAAGCTGATGCAAAACGGTGGTTACAATATCGGTTTGAGAGCCGATATTTTTTACAATACCTTTTAATTTTAAAGCGCCACCTGTAAAAATTAATGGTATATGAAACTTCGATGGCCTGTCGTTAGGATCATGGCCGGGCAGGGGATGGCCATGATCTGCTACAATGACTACCAAAGTATTTTGCCACCATGTTTCTTTCTTTATTTTTTCTATAAAATTACCAACAGCGCTATCTGTGTAATAAAAGGAATTTTTAAATAATGTTGTTTCATCATCACCTTTGAAATGGGGAGCCATTGGAACATCATAAGGCTCATGGCTACTAAGTGTAAAAATCGTTGCAAAGAATGGTTGGTGTTCCGTTTTTATATCATTATAAAATCTGTTCAAAACAATATGATCATGCACCCCCCAAGATGTAGTTCTTTCTGATGTGCTAAAAGAATATTTACTCACCAGTTCCTGGAATCCTGCGTTTACCAGGTAGGATTTAATGTTGGCGAATTCAAGTTCTCCTCCATAAGTATAACTTGAATGGTAGCCTTCCTTTTCAAGAGACTTATTTATAGCAGGCAAATTTTGGGTTTTCGTTGGCGTTTTAATTATGGAAGTAATTGCCTGGTTTGGGTAACCGCTTAAAATGGCAACTTGACCTTTCTCACTTCTGTCACCCGCTGCATAAATATTTGTAAACAACAATCCTTCTGAAGCAATCTTGTCAAGATTAGGGGTAACTCCAGGTTCGCCGCCAAGGCAGCCAACGAGCTTGGCTGTATAGCTTTCCATAATAATGAAAATAATATTTGGTTTCTTAACTGATAAAACAGAAGGAATTTTTACAGGGCCTGTATTGTATAAGCTATCTACCAGTTCTTTGGCTTTTTCATCAGAAAAATATTCGAAGGGATTTTCATTACTGTTTTTATTAAGAATAGAATGTGTCAGGTTCCACGGTAAGTTAAGAGCTGCATGATCTGCAAATAATTTTTGCGAGAAGTAAACATCACTTTGATTCATCGGAATTTTTTGAATTCCTCCGCGAATAGGGACAAAGAGAAATATCAAAATAAAAAAGGAGAATATTACATCAGGTAAAGAGACTCTCTTTTTATAGATATGGAATATGGTTTTGTTTTTTTTATATATCCAAATGAAGAAGAAGGCTAATGAAACGAAAATTAATAACAGCAATAATAAAGGAGCCGATGAAACGGAACCTCCCATTTCCTTTGGTGATTTCAAATATTGAAGTGGAGTGGCATCCATTCTATAACCCCAGGCACTATATAATTCAAGATCAGCTGTGGTTATAAATGAAAGAAGAATTATAACTATTACTGTATAGATTTCAATTATTTTATTTGGGTTAAATTTTGTAGCAATAAATTTTATAAAAAAAAGCAGGAAGGGTAAAAGACATATATAAGAAGTAAAGGAGAAATCCATCCTCAAACCATAAATAAAAACTTTGAATATTTCAGTAAAAGTTAATTCATGGGTTAGTGAATGATGATATACTAAAAACATCCCCTTCGTAACCATAAAATAAAGAACCCAAAAAATGAAATAACTTAGATAAGCTGAATATTTCTTCACGGGGCAAAAGTAGGAATGTTATATTAATGTGTTAGTTGCGAAATTCTAAGTCATAGGTTCTATTAAAATTTTAAATGGTACAATAACTTTACGTCCTGTACAACAACAAAAGTTAAAATCATATTAACCTGAATCTTTTTAAAATCATGTCACGTATTTTGTATAAATAATTATTTTATGAAAAAGTTTAAATATTTACTGTTCCTTTCAATTCCACTTTTTACGTTATGGTTTTGCACTTCTTCATCCAGTGTAAAGGAAAAAGGATCAGATAGTAGTACGCCAAAGAAAACATTTAAAGCAGGTCCTAAGCATGTGGCTGTTTTAGAATTATTCACTTCACAGGGATGCTCAAGTTGCCCATCTGCAGACAGGTTGCTGGATATCTATAGCAACAAGGAAAATGTTATCGCACTTTCCTTTCATGTGGATTATTGGAACAGGCTTGGTTGGAAAGATCCGTATAGTTCTGCAGAATATACACAGCGACAATACAAATATGCATCAGCATTAAACTCTTCGGTTTATACACCTCAGCTTGTTATAAATGGAGAAAATGAAATGGTAGGAAGTGATGCAAAAGGAATTGATAACACTTTGAAGAAAGTTTGGTCGCAGGATGCAAATACAGATATTTCAATTGAAAATGTAAGCGTAGATAATGGGAAGGCAACTATTAACTATACTGTTAGTGGAAATCCAAATAATTCTTTACTAAATATTGCACTTGTAGAAAAGAAAACTACAACGGCTATAAAATCCGGAGAAAATGGAGGAGTTACCCTCAACGGGACTAATGTGGTTAGAAATTTCAAAATAATAAATAAGCCGGGAGAGGGAAAGAATTCTTATGTGATTGACGTTCCTTCAGGTATTGATCAAAAAAATATGTCTATAGTATTGTATTTGCAGGAAAGCAATAATAAGATTACAGCTGCTGACCAGGCACAGATTAAAATATAAATAGCAGGTTTTAAAACTAAAAGCATAGGTTCTTTAATTATAAAATAAAACCCTCCTGATTTTTTCAAGAGGGTTTTTGATTAGTATTGTTTGGAATGAAGTACTTATAAAGATTTTACTGTTGTAACAGACGTTATTTTAGATGAAGTAGGTATTTCCTGGCCCATAACAATCACCGTTCCTGAAGCATCTGAATTGATTGTATTCTGTTTTATTACACCAGTTTTTACATAAACTATTTCTTCGCCTGTAAACTTGCCTTTTGTTTTAGTTTCAATCTGCATGCCCTGCATCTCAGTTTTTATTTCACTATCAATTGTTCCTGTAAGTGAGATGGTATACTCATCACCTTTAATTTCTTTAACAGTGTAATTGGTAACTTTTGTAATACCATTTTTTGAAGAAGAATCTGCCCAGCTTTTGCCAACTTTGGAGCCTTTCGGTATTATTTCAAAAGCCATTTTTGCGCCATACCCCTGCGCTTCAGGATCGCCCCCTAATTGTTGCATCATCATTTCAGTAGGACTGGAAGAACTATTAGTTTTAGACATTGTATCAGTTTTTTCCGGGATAATTACATTACCGGATTTATCCATTACCACATCTTTTGGTTGATTAATGATATCCTTGAAATTTTTTCCTATTTCGCCATCCATGTCTTCTTTTTTATCAGAATC
This sequence comes from Chitinophagales bacterium, assembly GCA_038239385.1. GTDB lineage: Bacteria > Bacteroidota > Bacteroidia > Chitinophagales > Chitinophagaceae > Ginsengibacter. The sequence continues at coordinate 93,959 of JBBSEV010000006.1, read as the reverse complement.
AAAATTCATATCCTGCCCCATTGCGTTAACACTCATCTTCATACCGGTGATCGTATTTACAAAGTTGATATTATTATCTTTCAATTCTTTTACTTCTATTTTATAGTTTGAACTAACATCTGCTTTTGTTTCCATAGTTTGGCCCATCATTTCGGATGAGCTTGAAGTTGTAATTTTATTTTCAACAAGATATTTTTGTCCGGGTGAAAGATTTAATGTGCCGGTCGATTGTGAAAAAGAGCTGACATTTATTATAATAATGGCAAGTATTAAGAGAGTAGTTTTTTTCATGATGATTTTTATAAATTTGTTAGCAAATATAGGTTGGTGGTTTTGTAATAATTGTGCTTAATAAACATTTAACTTCCATTTTTTTAATAAACAATTTTGACCTTTCAACATTACCTGCTTGCATTTTTATGGATATTATATTGTAGCATCCACAGCCTCCTTGCTTCTATACCTCTTAAATTATTTTTTGAAAAAAAATCACAAAAACTTTGTCGTTATTACAGGTTGGTTTATTCAATATTTGCTGGTGTAACTTTAATAACGCTGCTTATTTATCAATTCTCTTTTCAAAGTGTGATCATAATACAATCAACTGGAATCGAATATGTAGCTGTTTTAATATTGATAATTCCTGGATTGAGTATAATGGCTCTATCCATTATCAAATATTTCAGGTTATTAAGTGGAATAAGATCATTGTACGAGCCATCGCCAAAAATAAAACTCAGGGTAGATGGAATTCATAAATATGTCAGGCACCCATTGTACACGGGTACATTAATATTTATATGGGGGTTACTTTTATTGTTTCCATACCTAAATAACCTGATTTCAGTAGTTGTTATCACTTTGTATGTAATGATAGGAATACGACTGGAGGAAAAAAAGCTGGTACTTCAATTCGGAGAAATTTATAAACGTTACCAGGCTAAAGTTCCTATGCTAATTCCCAAGCTCAAACATATAATAAATAAAAAAGGTGGCCTAATTGGCCACCCTTAATTTTTTTGTTGGAAATATCGATCTTAGCCGATTAATTTCACATTAACGGCATTCATGCCTTTCTGTCCATTTTGCAAGTCAAATTCAACTTTGTCATTCTCTTTAATCTCGTCGATTAAGCCGCTTGCATGTACAAATGTTTCCTTTGAGGAATCATCATGTTTGATAAAACCGAAGCCTTTTTCAGTATTGAAAAATTTTACAGTTCCTGTTGTTTTGTTGTCCATTGTATTGTTATTTATAAAATAATTAGCCGCGAAGATAAGCAATTAAATTTTATAATGAACTGAGAAGAGATATAAGATGTTAAAGTCAATTGTCTGCACGCATCGAAGAAAGCTGTACGATATCAAGAAGATTAGTGGCAGTGGGGGAGATTGTGCTGCTTAACATTATTTCTTTCCACTTATTTATTTTTTTATCCCACACTGGCTTTGGAGGATAATCATTATCGGCGGATACGATGAGGGTAGCAACTTTTGAAGAAATTTTTACAGGCTGTCCTTCAGGACCGGCGATAGTAATATATTTTTTTTCGATGGAAGCAGAGATTTTATTTCCAGTTAAGGATTTATCTTTCGATGACTGAATTATAGATTTTAGAGTTTTATTATTGAGAGAATCATTTAAGCCTTTATTTGCTGCCATATCTTTGTTTTTGGAAGGCGATGAAGCAACCTGTTGGTCACCTTTCTTTATATTCTTTTTTTCAAAAAACAAAGAGCTTATAAAAATTATAATTAAAGATGCCGCAGCTGTTAGCCCATAAAATATAAATTTAGACCTCTTGCGAAACAAAGGAATTTGTACCACTTTCTTTTCGCTATTGTCCAGCTCTGCAACAATATCATCCCAAATACTCTTTGGGGGAGTTGACTCATAATCGTATACTTTTTGTTTAAAATTCTGCATGTTCTGCTATGAATTTAATGTGTCGTTACTGGTTTTATTCAGTCGTTTTTCTAGAGATTTTTTTAGCACTCCTTTGGCCCTTGCCAACTGGGATTTACTTGTGCCTTCATTTATTCCGAGGATATCAGCAATTTCTTTATGTGAATAACCTTCGATCACATGCATATTGAAAACTGTCTTGTAACCTGGGGATAATTCATTTACCAAAGAAATAACATCTTTTTCAGCAAGAGTATCAAGAATATTCAAGTCGTAATCTTCTATCGTATTTTCCTGAACTTCAGTTACATTGTAGAGTTTTATTTTTTTTCTGAAGTGCTCAATGGAAGTATTTACAAAAATCCGCCTGATCCATCCTTCAAAAGACCCTTCTCTTCTAAATTTAATAAGGTTTTTAAAAATTTTGATAAATCCTTCTTGTAATAGATCATTTGCATCTTCAACATTTCCTGAATACCTAAGGCACACACCATACATTTTTGAAGAATATTTCTGATAAAGAAGCTCCTGCATTTGCCGGTTTCCGTTAATACAACCTTGTATCAAGTCGGTTTCTGAAACTGTATGGTTGCTTGCAGTATTCAAATATTATAAGGTTTTAATCACAGTTTGGATTCAATAATTATCCAGACTCTTCAAATGCTCTATTAGTTTCTCTAAGGCTTTTCTCCTATGACTATAATTATTTTTTTCATTTAAAGACATTTCCGAGAAAGTCTTTTCAGCGTTATCAGGAATGAAAATGGAATCATATCCAAATCCATTATTGCCTCGTCTATCTGCAATAATAGTGCCTTTGCAAATACCTTCAAAAAGAATTTGGCTTCCATTAGTTATCAGGCATATTATGGTCCTGAAGGAAGCGCCTCGATTTTTTTTATTTTCAAGCTTTAAAAGTAACTTGTTGATATTATTTTCAAAAGACCTTTCTTCCCCTGCATATCTTGCACTCTTTATTCCGGGTTCTCCGTTTAAAATATCCACCTCCAGTCCCGTATCTTCAGCAAAACAATTGTATCCAGTTAATTTATATATCACCCTGGCTTTTTCGACAGCATTTTCTTCAAGAGTATTATAAGGTTCAGGAATATCAATATCTATCCCAGCTTCAGAAAGTGATTTTATTTTAAAGTCAGGATTAAGAAGGCTTCTAATTTCCGTTACTTTATTTTTATTATTTGTTGCAAAAATAAGTGTTGCCATTACCTGCTAATCTTAAAAATTTTTTGAAGAGAAGTCCATAATTGTTTTTTTGAATCAACGTCATCCTGTAATTCTTCTAAACCAGGGCAGAAAATGTACTGTATATCCTGGAATACCTGGACCTGGAAATTAGGTATTGCAAATGGTAGGTCAATATCTCTGGGTGAAACGCCAAAACATAAAACCTTAAGAGAACCTAACGGGGAAAATAAATTATTGTAATTAAACTCTTTATGACGCGATAAGTTTACAATTGCTATATCACCCATAGTAATATTACAAGCATTAATAAGGCCTGATAAAAACTTTAATTCGTTATCATTTAAGAAGGTATGTTGTTGATTGTTTACAATAAAGGCTATATTTTTTTCATTTCCTCCTAGAAAATCAATTACCGTTTCTTTTTTGGGGCATTTATCCGGTTGAAATTTCTCTTGTAAATCCACCAGGTTTTTTTTAAATAAAGACTGGTATAATGATACGGGCAATTGAATGTTGTCTATACTCATATTTCAATAAAGCTTCTTTTTTTCGTTTCTTTGCTACAAATTTAATGATATGATTGCAGCTGCAGATTTTAATATTACACGAGTAGAAAGAAGCAAATTAAATTCTATGTCATTGGAAAACATTCCGTTCGGAAAATATTTCACTGACCATATGCTGGAAGTTGATTACGAAGATGGAGAGTGGAAAGCTGTAGAAATAAAACCTTACCAGCCTTTATTGCTTTCACCTTCTTTAGCTGCATTACATTATGGACAGGCAATATTTGAGGGTATTAAAGCTTATAAAACACCGGACGGCAAAGCGCAGCTCTTTAGGCCGATTGAGAATTTTAAACGCTTCAATATATCTGCTGAGAGAATGGAAATGCCTAAAGTTCCTGAAGACATTTTTATAGAGGGCATGAAGCAACTTATCAATCTTGATATAGACTGGATTCCAAATAAGCAGCATCACTCCTTATATATAAGACCTTTAATGTTTAGTAGTGACGAAATGATAGGCGTGAAGCCAAGCAGTAAGTATAAATTCATGATTATATTAAGTCCTACAGGTCCCTATTATAGCGTTCCGATGCGTATTTATGTTGAAGAAAAATATGTAAGAGCTGTTGAAGGGGGAGCAGGTTATGCAAAAAATGCAGGAAATTATGGTGCAGCGATGTACCCTTCTGCGCAGGCCAAAAGGAAGGGTTACGATCAGGTTCTTTGGATGGATGCTCTAGAACATAAATATGTACAGGAATGTGGAACAATGAACATTTTTTTTCTTATTGGTAACAAAGCAATAACTCCTGGGTTAAATTCAGGTACAATTTTAGCCGGCGTTACCAGAGACAGTGCTATCCAGCTTTTGAAAGACCTTGATTTCACTGTTGAGGAAAGGGATTTGAGTATAGGTGAAATCATGGATGCTTATAATACAGGCAATCTTTTGGAAGTTTTTGGTACAGGCACAGCCGCAACTATTTCGATGATTAAAGAACTTCGTTATAAAGATTTTATTATGCTCTTCGACGTAGACAAGTGGCGTGTAAGTCCGAAAATTAAAGAATTGCTTAGAGGAATAAAAGAAGGTCAAATAAAAGATAAGTATAATTGGATGGTAAAAATCTAAAGTAGCTTATTATATAAATGAAATGGGTTTGGCCTTTACAAGTAATCCATTTGGTTTAATTTCAATCAAATAATTTTGGTATTTAAATAACCTACACTTACCTTTGCCGTCCAAAAAAATCAGGGTAAAAGAATGCCTACAATTCAGCAACTAGTAAGAAAAGGAAGAACAATTATTAAGGCCAAGAGTAAATCCAGGGCGCTTGACAGTTGTCCGCAACGTCGGGGAGTATGTACAAGAGTCTATACAACTACTCCTAAAAAACCAAATTCTGCATTACGTAAAGTTGCTAAGGTAAGGCTTACAAATAAACTTGAAGTTATTGCTTACATACCAGGCGAAGGACATAATTTGCAGGAGCATTCAATTGTACTTATACGGGGGGGAAGAGTAAAAGATTTACCTGGTGTTCGCTATCATATTGTACGGGGAAGCCTTGATACAGCCGGAGTTAAAGATCGCAAGCAAAGCCGTTCCAAATACGGGACTAAGAAAGAAAAGGCAAAAAAATAAAAATTTTTTGATCTCAATAACTAATTAACTATTCAACTAATTACCTATTAATGCGTAAAGCACAAGCCAAAAAACTTCCACTTGCTCCTGATCCAAAATTCCAGGATAAACTGGTTACCCGTTTCGTAAATAATTTAATGTGGCAGGGAAAAAAGAGTGGAGCTTATAATATATTTTATGATGCTCTTGAAAAAGTAAATAAAATTACCGGGGAAGATGGATATGAAATTTGGAAAAAAGCCCTTGCAAATGTAACTCCAGGTGTTGAAGTAAAAAGTCGTCGTATTGGTGGAGCTACTTTTCAAATACCTGCAGAAGTAAGAGCAGATAGAAAAACTTCGTTAAGCATTAAATGGTTAATAAAATATAGCCGTGATAGGAATGGCCGTAGCATGTCAGAAAAGCTGGCTAACGAAATAGTTGCAGCTAGCAAAGGCGAGGGGGCAGCGTTCAAAAAGAAAGAAGATACACATCGTATGGCAGATGCAAATAAAGCTTTTGCACATTTTCGGATTTAAAAATATTCAAAAACTAATGCAAGCCCTTTCTGTTTAAGAGAGGGTTTTTTTTATCGCTTATCATTGTTAATATATCATTTGCCATAATTAATGAAGCAGAATATTTGTAACTTTGCGCCTCCAAAAAGTATTTAAAAGAATTAAATAACAACAAAATAAAAACAAGGCAATGGCCGACTTAAGATTTCAAAGAAACTTTGGTATTGCAGCTCACATTGACGCTGGCAAAACCACTACTACAGAACGCATTCTGTATTACACAGGTGTTAACCACAAAATAGGTGAAGTGCATGATGGTGCTGCTACTATGGATTGGATGGCCCAGGAGCAGGAAAGAGGTATTACAATTACTTCTGCTGCTACTACTTGCTTCTGGAATTTCCCTACAGTTCAAGGCGTAAAAACCCCAGATACTAAATTATATAAATTTAATATTATTGATACACCCGGTCACGTTGACTTTACAGTAGAAGTTGAACGTTCACTTCGTGTTTTAGATGGATTGCTGGCATTATTTGACGCTGTTAGTGGTGTTGAGCCGCAAAGTGAAACTGTTTGGCGGCAGGCTAATAAGTATAAAGTTCCCCGTATTGGGTTTGTAAATAAAATGGATAGAGCAGGAGCCGATTTTTTAAATGTAGTTAAACAAGTAAAAGAGATGCTGGGCGCTAAAGCGGTGCCTTTGCAATTACCGATAGGCTCTGAAGAAAACTTTAAAGGTGTAGTTGATTTAATTACGTTGAAAGGTATGGTTTGGGATGATGCCACATTAGGAATGACTTACAAAGAAGTGCCAATACCTGAGGAGATGTTAGAAGAAGTGAACGAGTGGAGGCAGCATCTTATAGAAGCAGTGGCAGATTATGATGAACATTTATTAGAGAAGTTTTTTGATGATCCTAATACAATTACAGAAGATGAGATACACGCAGCGATGAGAAAGGCAACTATTGATATTTCAATAATTCCTATGATGTGTGGTTCATCTTTTAAAAATAAAGGAGTACAAACGGCATTAGACGCGATCATCAGGTACTTGCCTGGCCCGATGGATCTTGAAGCAGTTAAGGGTATTGATCCTGATAATGGTAAGGAAATCGAGCGCAAACCTGATCCTAAAGAACCTTTTGCAGCTTTGGCATTTAAAATTATGACAGATCCATTTGTTGGACGCCTCGCATTCTTTCGGGCATATTCAGGCCACCTCGATTCTGGTTCCTATGTATTGAACACACGTACTGGAAAAAAGGAAAGAATCTCGAGGATAATGCAGATGCACGCAAATAAGCAGAACCCTGTTGATTTTATTGAAGCCGGAGATATTGGCGCGGCTGTAGGATTTAAAGATATAAAGACAGGTGATACTCTTTGCAACGAAGACAATCCAATTGTGCTGGAAGCAATGACTTTTCCTGAGCCCGTTATTTCTGTGGCTGTTGAACCGAAGACTCAGGCAGACGTTGATAAAATGGGAATGGCAATAGCCAAGTTGGTTGAAGAGGATCCTACATTAAGAGTTAAGACAGATGAAGAAACCGGTCAAACTATTTTGAGTGGAATGGGTGAATTGCATCTTGAAATTATTGTGGACAGGATGAGAAGAGAATTCAAAGTTGAAATAAACCAGGGTGCCCCTCAGGTTGCTTATAAAGAAGCATTTCAGCAAACTATTGAGCATAGGGAAACATTAAAGAAACAAACTGGTGGCCGTGGTAAATTTGCGGATATCGTTTACGAAATCGGCCCCGCTGATGAAGAATTTTTAAAAGAAGGGAAAGGAAATTTCCAGTTTATAAATGGTTTGTTTGGAGGATCAATTCCAAAAGAATTTGTTCCTGCCATTCAAAAAGGTTTTGAATCAGCTATGACTACAGGTGTCCTTGCAGGCTACCCAATGGAAAGTATGAAAGTGAGGGTATTTGATGGTTCATTTCACCAGGTTGACTCTGATGCTATGAGTTTTGAATTATGCGCCAAGCAAGGATATCGTGAATCCGGTAGAAAGGCAAAGCCTGTTTTACTGGAGCCTATTATGAAAATAGAAGTTCTCACCCCCGACCAATATATGGGTGATGTTACAGGTGATCTTAACCGCCGCCGCGGTATGTTGGAAGGTATGGATAGCAAGCATGGAGTACAGGTAATTAAGGCAAAAGTTCCATTGAGTGAAATGTTCGGTTATGTAACACAGTTACGTTCTTTATCAAGTGGCCGTGCAACGTCTACTATGGAATTCAGCCATTATTCGCCGGCACCCAATAACATTGCAGAAGAAGTAATCGCCAAACAGAAAGGTAAAGTGAAGGTTGAAGATTAGTGTCTATTAAATATTTATTTGTTATAAGCCTCATTGTAAAATGGGGCTTTTTTATTGCTAAATTTCTTTAATTATTTAAGAGGGAATCTTGTAATTTAAAAGAAGGTGTTTTATTTTAAAGTAATGAAAAATCACCCTGCTATAAATGGTTGTTTAACTCTTTTATTTCATTTTCAGCATTAAGAAATTTGTGTGATTGATAATTGTATAGTCAAACAATAAATCAAATAAACATTATGGATCAAAATAGTAGATCGAACTATAAAGCTTCGAAAATTTTATGATGTATACATATATGCTTAGCAACTTCGGAATACAAAATGTACAAGGGATGATGGAATTGAATGATAATACTTTCATTCAGAATTTTTTTAAAACTGGAAAAAAATTTGTAATTTTTTGATTGAATTAATAAATAGGAGGATCAATAGTTAAACCGCAAGAAGATTTAAAAAAATATTTACTAAAAAAAGCGGAATCAGCCGAAAATCCGAACAAGAGTAGGCAAAAAAATTTAAAAAATGAAAGCAACTTCATCAAAAAAAACTTCATCAAAAAAGACCGGTTCAAAACAAAATACTCTTCACGTTTGTGTTGACCGGCCTATTTCCACGTTGAATCTTCATCGACAAATGTATGAAGCAATTCAAAGTAATCCTGCGAACAATCCTGCAAAAAGCGGAACGGCTGATCATGAAATTGTAAAAAGCTTTATTAACAATCCGAATCAGCAGTTTAGTGCGGAACACCATGCCGTGCTTTCACGGATGGCAATTTTAACGGATAACAAATGGAAAAAAGGCCAGACAATTACTGTTGCATTTTTAGATGGCAGTGCCTTGCAAAAAAAGAAAGCAAAAAAATATGCCCGCTACTGGACGATGAAAAATAAAGCTAGTGCAAATATTAAACTCAAGTTTGTAAGCGGCAAAAACGCCCTGATAAGAATTTCATTTATTGCTGACAGTGGTTCCTGGAGCACAGTTGGCACTGATTGTAATGTTGTGCCAACAAATGAGCCAACGATGAATTTTGGATGGTTGCGTAATGATACAGATGATCAAGAATGGGAGCGGGTAGTAGTGCATGAATTCGGACATGCAGTGGGCTGCATACACGAGCATCAAAACCCTGCTAATGGGATTAAATGGAACAAGCCTGCAGTATATAAGTATTTTGAAGGTCCTCCAAACAATTGGAGTAAAGCTGAAGTAGACAGTAATATTTTTAAAAAATATAGTAAAGATATAACACAGTTTACTGCTGTAGATACTACTAGTATTATGATGTATTTTTTTCCACCAGAGTTTACGACCGATGGAGTTGGTACTCCGGAAAACAAACATCTTTCACCAACCGATATTGATTTTATAAGAAAACAATATCCCAAATAATAATGTAACTAATAAAAGCTTTTTCTTTATCTGGAGCAAAGATTATACGGGAAGTTCTATTGTTGTTTGACTTCCATTGCCAGGAGTACTTTGCATAAGAAGTGTTGCCTTTATTAGTGTCGCCCTGTTTTGAAGATTTGATAAACCGGCGCCGCCACTGTTCATTTTTTCTGAAATACTAAATCCAATTCCATCGTCACTTATTATCAAAGTAATAAGTTTTTCCGAGGCGTTTAATAAAACAGTAATTTTTTTTGCACGGCTGTGTTTAACCATATTGTTAAGTACTTCCTGCACCATCCTGTATAAAATAGTGGCTTTATCATTATCAAGAATTGGCAGGTCTCCAACCTGGTTGAAGATCGCAATAAACTGGCCTGTTTTATTGAGTCTTTCTACCTCAGTTGACAGCGCCTGCGACAGGCCGGTTTTTGCAATCCTATCACTGCTTAAACTTACAGACAACGATTTAATATCACTCAGGAGTTGCCTTGTAAGCTCCTTAGTGTTTTCAATTTTATCCTTGGCTTTATCGGCATCATTCAGTTCAATTGTAAATAAATTTATTTTGATAAGGCTGGCGACTTGCCCAAGATTATCGTGAAGTTCACTAGAGATATGTCTTAAAGTTTGTTCCTGTATTTCAAGTTGGGATTCAAGAAGTGTTTGGGAAAATTGTGCCTGAAGTTGAGCTTGCTCTTTGCGATGCTTATATATACGATTCTGATATTTGATCACAGCTATAATAATGATGCTGACCAGCATAACCATAACAGCCCCACCCGCAATTACTGTAAAATATATTTCCTGGTCTGTTTTGAACATAAGAGATCAAATATTATTAAAGTATAAAATAAATAATTCAGCACATAATACATTAATATTAATTTCTTGAAATTTCTATTTTGAGATTCAATGAATGTGCCAAGCTAATACTCATTTTTTATTTTTGAATGTAACCTCCTATAACCCGTTTCATTTTATTTAAATACAGTTTAACAACTTTTCAATCTCAGTCTTATCACTCTTGTCTCAATAACCAGTTAATTTGTCTTAGATTTTTACGAAAGAAACTATTTAAAATAAGTATACAATTGAAAATGTATTGTTGCGGCAAGTGAATTTTTCAAAATAAGCATGGGTGAAAAAAGGGCAGAAAAAAAGGGGTTTTAACGGTAGTTAGAGAAATGAACTTGTATCATATTTGTATCAGCAAATTAATCAAAGAAAATCTTTAAAATCATTTTTAATATTTGAATAAAAAGTCAATAGCAAGGTTAAAAAAAAGTTTTTTAAAATTATAGCGGTGGTTTTTCAATTAGAGTCCAGGTGCCCTTCGGGGCATTTTGGATTTTATATAGTTAAGAATTTAAATCAGTAGATTGGAAAAAAATTGGAGCTCTTCATACAATGGAGATTATTTTTCAAATGAATACAGATACTCTAAAAACTAACACATTATTTCAAAGCAATCATTTTTTCTTAAAATCGCCACGCTTCCATGCTTTAATAAATTCAGCCCACGCCAAAGGATTAAAAATATTTTGAGGAGGAAGCTGGCCTGCGGAATAATATTTTTGGGCATTCTGCTTTAAAAAATAATTATTGGCCTCACGGCCATCCCGGGGATATACTGCCAATAAAGCTTTGCGGTTACTTTCTGAAACATTCTGCCGTGCTATTTCCTGTTGGTCATTGGGTACCTGAGTATTGACAAAATCCCTTTCAAATTCTTCCCGCGATGGAAGTTTTTTTATGATGGTCGCGGGCAGGTAAACAGTATCTTCTATCATTAGTTGTATAATACTTTGCTGATTGCCATCCAGCATCTTGGGAATCGTTACGCGTTTTGGTTTGTAACCAACACTGGTAAATTCAACCTCATCACCTTTTAAAACAACAATGGAAAAAACACCTTGTTCATTGGTAATTGTTCCACGGTTTTGCCCCATAACTACTATACTTACAGATGGCAAACCTTTAAGGCTATCTGCGGACATTACAACTCCATATAATTGGACTACTGAGTCTTTGTAAGTTTCAAATTGCGCCTTAGTTGCTACAGGAATAAAAAACGAAAGCAATATTATAATGTGTTGTAAAATTTTTTTCATACCGTCCTTAGCAAGAATTTTTATTTAAACTTTTAAATTGTTTTTATAATAGTTTTCGAATTGCAAATTTATAAATCCTTGCAGAGCCAGGACCGATGTTAATTTAAACAAAGTAAGGGTATCAATGGTTAAATTTGCAGATACTATTTCTTTTTAACAAAAAATTGAACCATGACGGAGAAAGATATTTTGATAGCTCTTGGAAATGTGCAGGAGCCAGATTTGGGAAAGGACCTTGTGACATTGAATATGGTAAAAAATATTCAGATTGCCGGAGATGAAGTTTCTTTTACAATAGTACTTACCACACCGGCTTGCCCGATGAAAGATCTTATAAAAAATGCCTGCATAAATGCCGTACAATTACTGGTAAACAAAAAAGCTTTAGTTACAGTAAATTTCACAAGCAATACAACTTCACTCAGGAAGGATGACAATGTATTGAGTGGAGTAAAAAATATTATTGCTGTTGTGAGTGGGAAAGGAGGTGTGGGCAAAAGTACTGTGTCCTCTAACCTTGCTCTTGCTATTGCTGAAAGCGGCGCCAGGGTAGGATTAATGGATGCAGATATTTATGGTCCCAGCATTCACATTATGTTTGGAGTACGTGGCGAAAGACCCGTGATGAAAGAAGTGGCTGGTAAAGGAAAGATTGTTCCTTTGGAGCGATACGGAATAAAATTAATGAGCATTGGTTTATTGGTTGATGAAAAGCAGGCTGTTGTTTGGCGGGGACCAATGGTGAGCAGTGCGATCAGGCAGTTTGTATCAGATGTTGATTGGGGTGACCTTGATTATTTAATAATTGACATGCCGCCAGGAACAGGCGATATTCATTTAACGATTGTTCAAACCGTTCCTGTAACCGGAGTGATTGTTGTAACTACTCCGCAACTTGTTGCATTAGCAGATGCAAAGAAAGGAATCGCCATGTTTAACCAGGCGCAGTTGAAAGTACCTGTGATAGGCCTTGTAGAAAATATGAGCTATTTCACTCCTGCCGAACTACCCGGTAATAAATATTTCATTTTTGGGAAGGAAGGAGGTAAAAATCTCGCTGAGGAATTTGATATTCCTTTCCTGGGAGAAATACCGTTGGTGCAATCAATTCGTGAAGGTGGCGATATAGGAATTCCGGTTATGATAAGCGATGATGAAGTTTCTAAAAAAGCATTCATAGATTTTAGCGATAATGCAATAAGAGGCATTGCTATGCGCAATGCACAATTACCAGCTACAGAAGTTGTTGAAGTGTTAGAATTTAGTTAGTTATAAACTATGATTGAATGGGACAATCCCTGCTAAATAAATATCTGCCTGAATTTACTTTCAATGAGTATCATGAAACTTTGATAAGAACTTCTGCAAAAGATTGCTTTCTTGCTGCCAGAAACCTTGATATGGGAAAATCAATTCTTACCAGATCATTGATGAACCTAAGAGGATTGCCCACAAAGGATTTGACATTGCAAGAATTTATTAGAAATATTCACTTCACTTATCTTGAGGAAAATTACTATACTGAATTTGTAATTAATGCTTCTCAAAAAAATATTAAGATCATTTGGAATTTTTATTTTAAAGCAATAGAAGAAAATAAAACAATCGTAAGCACTGAAACCAGAATATTGTGTTTAACAAAAAGAAGTAAATCTACATTCTCGATTTATTGGTTTTTTGTAAAACCTTTCAGCGGGCTTATAAGACTTGAAATGTTGCGATTGATAAAAAGAAAATTGAAGAATGATTTAATTAATGTTCCAAAATAAAAAACGAATTAATATTGGTTACTTTCTAAAATAACTGACCACATCATTCAAATATCTTTCTTGTTTTTCAAAAATAAAATCTTTCATTTCCGGAGCGTCAATTCCATTTTCAATTATTAATTCTTCATTTGTAATTACCCTGGCTTCATCCCATAAATCTTTATCAATAAACAATTGCAACGTTTTCGCACCGCCTTCGATCAAAACACTTTGAATATTCATTTCAAAAAGTGAATGAATTATTTGGTCAATAAATTTTTCTTTTTCTAACTGAATATGAACAAGATTTTCTTCAGTCGAATTTTTTATAAGATTATAAATAATTGTTTTTACTTCGTCATTAAAAATTTTTAAACTCAGCGGTAATAGGAGTTCTTTATCAATAATAATTCTCACAGGATTTTTTCCCTGCCACAATCGTGTTGTCAATAAAGGATCATCTTTTAATGCAGTATTAGTTCCGATTAAAATAGCAGCCTCTTCACTACGCCATTTGTGCACGAGCCTGTTGCTGTAATTATTGCTTATTAAAATTCTTTCATTTCCTGATGTGCCTATTTTTCCATTTATACTTTGCGCCCATTTTAAAATAATATAAGGCCTGAACTTTTCATGAAAAGTGAAAAAGCGATTATTGATATTTACACATTCATTTTCTAAAACACCTACAATAACTTCTATGCCGGTATCTTTTAATTTTTGTATTCCTCTTCCGGCTACTTCTTTAAAAACATCTTTACATCCTATAACAACTTTTGGTATTTTATTTTGAATGATCAGGTCGGCGCAAGGCGGCGTTTTACCAAAATGCGAGCAAGGCTCAAGCGAGACATACAATATACTTTTGCTAATTAAATTTTTATTTTCTTCAGATACATTATTTATGCAATTAACTTCTGCATGTGCCTGCCCATATTTTTGATGATAGCCTTCACCAATTATTTTATTATCGCAAACCAGTACGGCGCCTACCATAGGGTTTGGCGCAACATTTCCTGCGCCGGCTTTTGCCAATTGAAGACACCTTCCCATATATTCTTCATCTTTTGTCAATTCGTTGCTTTCTTAAAATTTATTGCTTCACAAAATAATTAAGTTTGTGTTAATGACAACAACGCAATTGTATAATCACTTTTTAAAAGAGCTTAAAAATATTTATGAAGAAAGGGAAGCTTCGAACATTACAGATTGGATATTTGAAAATGTAACACATTTAAAAAAATGGGAAAGAAGAGGAAGTTCATTTCAATTAAGTGATAAGCAATTCTCACAATTAAAACAATACCTCAGCGATCTTCTCAATCATAAGCCTGTTCAATATGTTTTAAATGAAGAGTGGTTTTATAAAATGAAATTTTTTGTGAATGAACATGTGTTAATACCGCGGCCTGAAACTGAGGAACTCGTAAGCTGCATCATCAATGATGTACGCAATGCAAAAAATAATGAACAATTAAAAATATTAGATATCGGCACAGGCAGCGGTTGTATTGCAATTTCAATAAAAAAAGAATTGGAGCAATGCGAGGTAACTGCCGTTGATGTTAGTAAAAAGGCTTTAATGGTTGCAAAAAAAAATGCCGGTATGCTAAAGGCAAATATTAAATTTGAGAAAATTAATTTTCTTGATGAAAGCTGCTGGAATCAGTTTCAAGAATATGATATACTTGTAAGTAATCCGCCTTACATACCCCACAAGGAAAAACAAACCTTATCCAAAAATGTAACTGAATTTGAGCCGGGTATTGCCTTATTTGTTCCAGACGATGATCCTTTTATTTTCTACAATAGCATTGCAAAATTTGCGCTCTCGCATTTGATACCCGGAGGTACTATTTGTGTTGAAGTACATGAAAATTATGCAAAGGAAATACAGCAAATTTTTTCAGTATATAATTTCAAATCAGAAATTAAAAAAGATATTTATGGCAAAGAAAGAATAGTAAGCGCCGGTAAATAATTATTAACAGCGCTATTCTTATTAATCAAATTATCCACTAAATCAAAGTACAGATACCACATTATTTTATTCCAATTACTGATGCAGATGTAGTAGCACCCAACTTCTTGGCAACCTGCATTACTCTTACGATATCTCCCCAGCTTACAAGTGAGTCTGCATTAATAACCACTGCCGGCTTTATACTATCCCCAATATGCAGTTGTCGTTGTAAAGAAGATTCAAGAGAATCAAAAATTATTTTCTGCTGGCCAAGGAAAATATCACGATTCTTATCAATGCTCACAATTACACTTTGCTTTGCCTTGGTATCGCTTGAAGCACGTGGATTGTTCATTTTAATAACATTGGGGTTGGCTAATGTGGAGATGATGAGAAAGAAGAACATAAGGATGAATAAAATATCATTCAGTGGGCCGGTATCCAGCTCGGTCTCTTCATTTTTAAATCGTCTTCTTATACTCATAATAAAATTAATTCCTACCAGTAATTAATAATTTTTCAATGGGTAGGTTCCTGCAAAATATCTGTAAATTCTGCACTGGCAATTTCCATTTTATTTTCAATCCTGTTTATTTGCGCAACAAGATAGCTGTGGCCGATATAGGCTAATATACCAATGATCAAGCCTGTGGCTGATGTGATCATTTTAATATAGATGCCATCTGCAATAGTGTTAGGTGTATATTCCGTACTTGCCGCAATTCCTTTAAAAAGCGCCAGCATTCCTATAATAGTTCCAAGGAAGCCAAATAGTGGCGCAATACGTGCAACAATTGAGATTATAGAAAGATTTTTTTCAAGTTTATATAATTCAAGCACTCCCACATTTTCCATACTTTTTTCAATGGCATCCATTGGCTTACCTATTCGCTGTATACCTTTATCAATAATGCGGGCAACAGGATTGCTATTATTTTTTGAAAAACTTCTGGCTGCTGCAACATTACCGGTTACTATATGATCCCTGATGATACGCATAAAATTATCATCAATTCTGGCAGCTTTATTTATGGCGATCAATCGCTCAAAAAAGAAATAGACAGCTGCGATAAATAAAATGGCTAGGGGAATCATAATCACACCGCCACTTACCAGCACTTCCCATAAATTCTGAACTTTAGGAGCTGCTTTAATAGCAGTACTATCTACCTGCAGAAAAAATAAATCCATTAATTAGTATTTGGACAAATGTAAAAAGTTATTTGATAAATGATAGAAACAGGGAATATGTGAATGAAACTTTAACTTAAATGTTAAATCAAATTTGTGTAAAGTATGACTAATAAGAGGGCACAATCAAGTGTCTGCTTCTTCTTCCCATACCATGCATAAATGCACAATAGTCTCTGCAGATTTAGCCATATCTTTTACACCTATCCATTCAAGTTTTGAGTGAATGCCCTGCATACCTGTGAATAGATTTGGGCAAGGTAAACCCATATAGCTAAGCCTGCTTCCATCAGTGCCACCGCGTATACTTTCTGTTTTTACATCGAGCCCGGCACGTGTAATTGCTTCTGCCGCATATGCTGCCACTTGTGGATTTTCATTCAACACCTGTTTCATATTGCGGTACTGTTCTGTTATTGTAAATTCCATTGATGCACCCAGGTAATGGTCTACCACTTTTTCAGCAATGCTTTTCAACCTCTTTCCATATTCTTCTAAATCTGATACATTAAAATCCCTTATTATAAACTCAATGGTCGCTCTTTCAGCAATACCTTCCAGGCGAACCGGATGAACAAATCCTTCTTTATTTTCTGTGGCTTCTGGAGCCCATTCACTGGTTGGAAGTGCATGAAGTATTTCAGCCGCAACTTTTAATGCATTTACTAATTTATTTTTTCCATACCCGGGATGTGCAATTACTCCATTTACAACTATTGTTGCACCATCAGCATTAAAAGTTTCATCTTCAAGGCTACCTGCTTCACCACCGTCAAGTGTATAACCAAAATCAGCGCCCAGTTTTTTCATGTCCAGTTTTGCCGTTCCTTTTCCTATTTCCTCATCAGGAGTAAATAAAATTTTAATTTCACCATGATGTATGGAAGGGTTATTCATTAAATATTTAGCTGATTGCATAATGACCGCAACCCCACTTTTATCGTCGGCTCCTAAGAGTGTATTTCCACTTGCGGTTATAATATCTTCTCCAATGTGCTCACGTAAGTAAGGGTGCGCTACAGCTGATAAAACCTGCGACTTATCATCAGGTAATATGATATCTTCTTCATCATAATTTTTATGAAGAATGGGCTTGACATTCGTTCCGCTACAATCCGGCGCTGTATCCACATGGCTGCAAAAACAGATTACAGGGATGTTTTTTTTCGGTGAATTAGATGGAATAGTTGCATAAACATATCCATATTCATCCATCCCGGCATCGCTAATTCCCATTGTGTTTAATTCATCCGCAAGTAACTTACTTAAGTTTTTTTGTTTTTCTGTTGAAGGATGCGAATTGCTTTGCGGATCACTTTGCGTATCAATTTGTACATAACGCATAAAGCGGTTAGCAATGGCAGCTTTATTAATTTCTATTTCAGTCATACAAATGATTTATTTTCTTAAAAATTATGATATAAAAAAACAAATATGAGATTAATTTTTTTTCAAATTAAAAGAAATAGAACAAAAAAAAACTAAGTCAAAGTAAAGTATTTGAGAATACGATTCATTTTTCTCAAATTAATTTTTCCAATACATAATATACAATAGGGCAAAAAGTGGAATTCTTCAAAGTTAATTGTGGTCTTTTCAATAGAACGTCCTCATCAGTGTATGGAAAGCGATGACAATCACTGGGGCGATTATCATAAATACTGCAATAATTGTCTTCTCCAAGAAAAGGGCAAGGGGTAGTTCGAACTACATAATCTCCATCGTTATCAAGGCGTAAATATGTTTCAATAAAATCGCCTTCTTTCATTTTCAAAAGCTTTGCGATTCGCTTAATATCCGGCGTTTTAAATCTTGGAGAATAATTTTTACAGCAATTGGCGCATTCCAGGCAATTAATTTTTTTAAAAGCCTTTTCGTGCAGGTGTGGCAAAGCTTTCAGGACGCTGTTTTTATCTGCACGCTTTAAAAAATCGGTATATTTCTTTTGATGCTGATTTGATTTATTTTCCCAATTATGCAACAAATCACCTTTCATTTTGTAAATATACAGCGGTGTAAGAACTTATAATTCCGGGCAATATAATTCTCCTTTTTGCAACGTAACTTTACGGCTTCAATTTTTAAAATAATTAAAGATGTGTTTTATACGCATTTTAGCTGAGTTTAAAGTATAATGAAATATGAATCTCTTTGAAAAACAATCTTCTGAATTTACAGAAAGACATATTGGCCCTGATGAAGAAGATACGTTACAAATGCTCTCTGAAATTGGAGTAGCATCGCTGGATGAATTAATCGACAGAACGGTACCCCGTGGCATCAGGCTTCAACAACAACCGGATGTTCCTGCTGCACTTAGTGAGTTTCAATACCTAACTGAATTAAAAGAAATAGCCAATCAAAATAAAGTTTATAAATCTTATATAGGGCAGGGTTATTATGATACAATTGTTCCTTCGCCGATCTTCCGAAATCTTTTTGAGAACCCGGGATGGTACACACAGTACACGCCTTACCAGGCGGAGATAGCACAAGGACGGTTAGAAAGTTTGTTGAATTTTCAAACTATGGTTAGCGACCTTACTGCACTTCCGATTGCAAATGCAAGCCTGCTGGATGAAGGTACTGCTGCAGCAGAAGCGATGGCAATGTTATTTAATCATAAGAACAAAGATCACGACCATATAACTGCTTCAAAATTTTTTGTTGATGAAAAAATATTTGGGCAAACGAAAGATATTTTAATAACAAGAGCAAAGCCTGTTGGAATTGAATTGGTGTTTGCAAATTTTCATTCTATTGAAATGGATGAAACTTTTTTTGGTGCTATTGTTCAGTATCCAAACAGTGAGGGTTCGGTTGAGGATTATCGGGATTTTATAAATTCTGCTCATGAAGTTAATGCGCAGGTTGTAATGGCAACTGATCTGCTGGCGTTGACTTTATTAACGCCTCCCGGACAGTTGGGCGCTGATGTTGCGATTGGTTCTTCGCAAAGATTTGGTGTGCCGTTGGGATACGGTGGACCACATGCAGCTTTCTTTGCAACGAAAGATGATTTCAAAAGAAATATCCCAGGAAGAATTATTGGAGTTAGTATTGATGCACAAGGAGAACGCTGTCTGCGTATGGCTTTGCAGACAAGAGAGCAACACATACGGAGAGAAAAAGCAACTTCGAATATTTGTACAGCGCAGGCTTTGCTAGCAAACATGGCTGCAATGTATGCGGTGTATCATGGTGCAGAAGGATTGAAAAATATTGCGAAAAGAGTTTCCGTTTTAGCAAATACATTAGCTGGTGAATTGAAAGATCTGGGTTACGAATTATTGAGTGAAAGTTATTTTGATACAATTAATGTAGCAGTTGATGATGCAGCAATTATCCGTTCAATTGCAGAGCCGCATAAAATGAATTTTCATTATACAGGAAATAATATTTCTATTTCTTTGGATGAAACAACAACGCAATTAGATGTGCTGAATATTGCAAGTGTGTTTGGCGTAGTCAAAGGAAGTGATACTGCAGTAGCAACTTTTGATAAAGAAAGTTTGTTGGAAAATATTCCTTCCGCTTTAACAAGAACTACTTCATTTTTATTGCACCCGGTTTTCAATACGCATCATAGTGAAACAGAACTGATGCGTTATTTAAAACTGCTGGAGAATAAAGATCTTTCATTAACCACTTCGATGATCGCTCTTGGTTCATGTACCATGAAGCTGAATGCAGCATCAGAATTGATCCCGGTTAGCTGGCCTGAGTTTAGTAAAATTCATCCGTTTGCTCCTGCTGATCAAACAAAGGGTTATCAATTTATAATTGATGACCTTGAAAAGTTATTATGTGCCATTACAGGATTTGAAGCATGCAGCCTACAGCCTAATAGTGGTGCCCAAGGCGAGTTTGCGGGACTGATGGCTATTCGTAGTTACCATCAAAGCCACAATGATACTCATAGAAATGTAATTTTGATACCTATCTCTGCACATGGAACTAATCCGGCTTCTGCTGTCATGGCAGGCTTTAAAGTGGTAGTAACGAAATGCGATGATGAAGGAAATATAGACCTGGATGATTTGAAACTACAGGCTGACAAACACAAAGATTCACTTGGCGGCTTAATGGTTACGTATCCATCAACACATGGCGTTTTTGAAGAAAGCATCCAGGAAATCTGCAGCATTATTCATGAGCACGGAGGTCTTGTATATATGGATGGTGCTAATATGAATGCCCAGGTAGGCCTTACTTCTCCCGGAAATATTGGGGCAGATGTATGTCATCTTAATCTTCATAAAACCTTTGCAATTCCACATGGAGGCGGGGGGCCAGGAATGGGGCCTATTTGTGTAAATGAAAAGCTTGCTCCCTTTTTACCAGGAAGAAATGGGGGAGAGGGTTCAGTAAGTTCCGCTACTTATGGTTCTGCGAGTATCCTTCTTATAAGTTATGGCTACATTAAGCTGCTGGGTGGAACAGGGATTCGTAAAGCAACAGAGTATGCGATTCTCAATGCTAATTACATGAAAGCAAGGTTAAAAAAATATTATAGAATATTATACACAGGCAAAGGTGGAACATGTGCGCATGAATTTATTGTTGATCTGCGTCCTTTCAAAAATACTGCAGGTATTGAAGCGGAAGATGTTGCCAAAAGGCTTATTGATTATGGGTTTCATGCACCCACATTAAGCTTCCCTGTTGCCGGCACTATTATGATTGAACCAACAGAAAGTGAAAATAAACAAGAGCTTGATCGCTTTTGTGATGCAATGATAAATATTTATGAAGAGATAAAATTGATTGAACAAGGCCGAAGCGATACGACAGATAATGTTTTGAAAAATGCACCTCACACTTTAGCAGTTATAACCGCTGATGATTGGGCTCACAAATATTCCCGCAGTGAGGCGGCTTATCCTTTGGAGTATTTAAGACAAAACAAATTTTGGGCAAGTGTGAGCAGGGTAAATAATACTTATGGCGATAGGAATTTAATTTGCACTTGTGAACCCGTAAGTTCTTACGCAGAAACCGAAGTTTAATTTCAAATTATAATTTTTTTAAAGTTCCTTAAACGGAACTTTTTTTTTGAAGTGATTTTTTGAGTAAAAAAATTCAAAAATTTCTATGTATGATATAATAATAGTTGGAGGCGGCGCTTCTGGATTAATGGCCGCTAAACTTTTATCTTCAAAAGGAAAAAAGATAATGTTGCTTGAAGCAAAAGATAGGCTGGGCGGCCGTATCTGTCGCGTAGAAGATTTTTCATTTCCTGTTGAAGGAGGTGCTGAATTCATTCATGGAAAATTAAAAACAACATTTAATTTAATTAAAGAAGCTGGCCTTACAAAGAAAAAAATTGAAGGTAATTTTTGCAGGTATGAAAAAGGAAAATGGAATGCTGCCCACGATATAGTTCATCATTGGGGTCTTTTATTAAAGAAATTAAAAACATGCGAAAAGGATACAACCATTGATATTTTTTTGACTGAACATTTTCAGGCAAAACAATATGAGAGACTCAGGAAACAATTTAGAAGATATATTGAAGGCTATGATGCTGCCGATCCTGAAAACACGAGTGTTTTTGCGATAAGAAAAGAAATGGAGGAAGAAGATGATGATCAGTTCAGGCCATGGCCCGATTATTATGCGGTAATTAATTTTTTAAAAGAAGTATGCTTAAAAAATAATGTTGTTATTAAAACCAACGAGCCTGTATTAAAAATAAGCAGGAAGAAAAATATTGAAGTTCATACTTTAAATGGAAAATACCTTTGCAAAAAATTGATTATTGCAATACCTCTCGGGGTTTTACAAAGCAGGAAAAACCAAAGTAGTTTTATAGATTTTCCATCAATTTTAAATCCGCAACTAGCGGAAGCAAAGGAAATGGGCAATGGAGGCGTCATAAAATTTTTACTGGAATTTGATGATGCCTTCTGGCTGGAAAAGGAATTTTTAAATAATAGAAAAATACCTGCGCCTTCATACATTTTTGCAGATACAATTATTCCTACATGGTGGACGCAATATCCTTCAAAAAAGCCCTTGCTTACCGGCTGGATAGCTGGTCCTTCCTCTTACAACATGAAAAATTATTCTGAAAAGAAATATCGGGAAGTATCCCTGAAATCTCTTTCAAAGTTATTTTCAATGCCTGTAACAGAACTTGAAATAAGGTTAAAAAAGATGATAGTTATGAATTGGAATAAAGAACCCCGTTTCTTAGGAGGGTATTCTTATCCAACACGTGAAACAGAAGGCGCTCAAAAATTCTTACGGCAACCTTTTAAAAATGCTATTTATTTTGCCGGGGAATATCTTGCAGAAAATTCTACATCAACGGTTGATGCTGCTTTACAAAGTGGAATATATGTTGCAAAGCAAATATTAAAATCGAAATAAGAAAGCCCTGTTTTTAGCAGTACCTCAAAATTTGTATTAATCTTTTTTTACCTTTTTCTCACCACTTTCGCCATCAATTTTTATTTTGGTGTCACCGTCTTTTATTTTCACATCACCATCCTTTTCAACTTTCTTTTTATAATTGCCATCTTTTATTTTATAAGATTCATCATCATTCGATTTCATATCGTCGTTGGAAACATATTTATATTTTCCTTCTTCGGTTTTCATAATATGGTTGTTAATTACTTTTCCGGTTTTGCCATAGATGGTATCCTTGCTTTCTGTATCTACATAAATAATCACAGGGTCTTTACTGTTTGCATCAACCATATATCCGGTGGTAGGATCTTTTACTATATCAATACGCTTTCCTGTTTCAAGATCAATATAACGATGATTGTTATCAGCGCAACTTATAATGCTGGTTGTAATAAATATGCTTACTGCGATGAAGCTTAGTGTTTTCATAATTTAATTTTAAGTGATTAACGAAAAAACCTATTTAGATTTCTACTGAGTTATAAAAACTATTTGCTCTTCTGTTAGCAAGGGTAAATTTTTAAACCTTAGTATTACGTTCGCAACAGTTGCAACATCCTTGCCACAATACTGTGCAATACGTTCCAGGTTTTTTTCCGTCCAAAAGACCTCACCAACCTTACTTCCGTCAATATCATCTTTTGGTGATGGAACGCCGAGTGTGGCAGCAAGAAGCTTCAACGAAGTATAATGTTTATAATCTCCAAAGCGCCACAGATGTAGCGTATCTAAAACCGGTGTGTCCCATGGTTTCATATTTTGAAAGTCAATATAAGAAGGTATATCAATGTTGTTCACCAGCATTCGCCTCGATAAAAATGGAATGTCAAACTCTTTAATGTTATGCCCGGCAAAAATCCATTTTGAATTTTTGGAATGCAACTGTTTAAGGCAATTGGCAAAGCCTTCTAATACTTCCTTCTCGGTTTCTGAATAAAAAGATTTGATGCGAAGTTGCCAGCTATTATTTTCTTTTTTAAAATACCCCGTGCTTATACAAATTACTTTTGCAAATTCAGCAAGAATCGCTGCCCGCATTGGGTAATATTCTTCCGCTGTGGTATTTGGTGGAAGGCTTTTGAAAATCTTCTCTGTCCAGAGTTCTTTCCATTCATCGCTCAGGAGTTGAAATTTCTCCATGCCGGATACCGTTTCAATGTCTATTAGGAACAAATTTTCAATAGCTATTTTCTCCATAAAAATTTTCTGCTGAATAATGAATGTACAAAAAAAGCCCGTTCATTAAACGGGCTAAAAATAAAAAACCGATATATGTTGAGTTAGAAAGTGAATCCTGCAAATATTGTAAAAGCCTGGCTCTTCCATTTCTGCTGGTTGTCTATATCGTTTAAATTACGAAGGCCTATTTCATAACGGGCGCCAAGATTTATAAATGGTATTTGTATCCATAAACCACCAACTGCAGCCCAGTCAGCCTTTTTAAAAATGTTTCCATTATTTCTCAGGCTATCAACTGTTTCATTAAGAACGTTGCCATATTGTGGCCCTAATTGTAATTTTACTCTTTTGCTTGGCCCAATATTTACGTTCAATAAGAGAGGTACTTTTAAATAGTCAAGCTTTGCTTTTCTTTGCGTACCATTTCTGAAAATATCATCATACACATCCGATGAACTATTTGTAAAGTCTGATGAAGACTGCACAAAATTTATTTCTGGCTGCAATCCAAATGTTTTGGAAAAATTGAATTGCATAAACCCGCCTAATAAATAATTGTAGTTAAAGCCATCTTTATACGCTTGCCCGTTTATCTTATTAATATTAACTCCTGCCTTTGCGCCAATCCGGAAAAAATTTTCATGATCTGAATTGCGGTCAAATTTTTTCTGAGAAAATGCGCTCAAAGAAATTAGTGAGAAAAGGATGAAAACAATTTTTTTCATGTTTACAGATTTTATTTAATCAATATTAATGCCAATGGTAATTATAAACCTTGCAATGATTATGAATACTTTTGCAAGCATTGTATTATTAAAAATTTTAAAAAGATTGCTACGAATATTAATTCCAATGCCCGGGAACCCAGTACCATCCATTTCTTCTTTGCTGCCAATGGCCGCTCCTATATTCGTGATATCTTGCTCGTGGTGCAGCCCAATAGCCCTGGCGATAATTATAACGACGGCCACTTCGAAACCATTCACCATCTATCCATACATAATTAGGGCCGGGAGCAACTGGCCGTACATATACTGGTGGCTGTGGCCGGCTACGAACAACTACGGACGATGGCCCACAACCTGCAATCAAAATTAAAATAAGAGCAATCATGCTGAATTTATAAATACGGAATTTCATTTTTTATAATTTTGTTTTTGATAAAATTTTTTGGCGAAAGTTTAAAAACTAAATTTGAATAAAATGTTAACGTTTAAAAAACAATTCCAGGTATTCATTACTAACTAAATTCCAATGATTAAAAAAATAGCAGTAATAGGAGCAGGCACTATGGGTAATGGAATTGCACATTTATTTGCTCAAAATGGCTACCCGGTAAATCTTATAGATGTTTCACAGCCGCAGCTTAATAAGGCTGTTGATCTTATAAACAAAAATCTTGACAGGCAGATTTCAAAACAAATAATTTCAGAAGAAAATAAAACGACTACCATAAAAAATATTGCAACGCTTACTTCTCTTACGGCAGGTGTGAAGAATGTGGATTTAATTGTAGAAGCTGCGACTGAAGATGTTGATTTGAAATTAAAAATCTTTAAGCAAATTGATGAAGTTGCTCCTCCCGGTTCTATATTGGCAAGCAATACTTCTTCTATTTCAATTACCAGGATCGCATCAGTTACCAGGCGCCCCGGGCAGGTAATCGGCATGCATTTTATGAACCCGGTTCCGGTAATGAAACTCGTGGAAGTCATCAATGGATATGCTACTTCAAAAGAAGTAACCAATCAAATAGTTGAACTGGCAAAGCAGCTTGGTAAAGTTCCTTGCGAAGTAAATGATTACCCCGGGTTTATTGCGAATCGTATTTTAATGCCAATGATAAATGAAGCTGTGTATAGTTTATACGAAAACGTTGCCGGTGTGGAAGAAATAGATACAGTAATGAAACTGGGGATGGCGCATCCGATGGGGCCTTTACAACTTGCAGATTTTATTGGCCTTGATGTTTGCATTTCCATTTTAAAAGTTTTGCAGGATGGTTTTGGAAATCAAAAGTATGCTGCTTGTCCTTTGCTAAATAACATGGTTACTGCGGGTTTTCTTGGTATTAAAAGTGGTGAAGGTTTTTATAAATATCAAGCTGGAAGTAAAGAGTTAGTGGTAAGTGAAAGATTTAAATAGGGATTGAAGAATGTTGAAGTTATTTCCAACAACGGTACAAATTTGTGCAGGCGGGCTAATAGCGCTGTGTCAGCAATACCGAAGCCAAATTAATGATTACTTGTTTATGTTTACAACTGCTGCTGAACTGCATTCAGTCACTATGGACATGGTGCTAATTAAAATACAACTACTGATGCTGCTCTGTATCAACCTTGCGGCAGTTTAATTTGGTTTGACAATCACACTAAATGTTTTGTCGGTAAATAGTTTAACTGGAAGACTATATTTAACTATTAAGTCCATCACCTTCATGGATTCTTGAGGTGGGTCTCCTTGTCCGTTGTCTCGGGAATAGTAAACTATGCCATTACCTTTTAGCTTACTAAAAGATGAATCGAGGTTACTTATTAAAATTTCCTTCCCGTCCGCTGTAATTTTTCCGTCTTGGTAAACATAAACTTTAATAACGTTTGAGTCAACGGTATCATGCTCTTGTTGGGGTGTTGAATTTTCAGAGCTTGACTTGTCACTCTGATTATTATTTGAGCATCCAATTAGTATAACAAGGATTGTGATGCTTAGAAATGATGCCTTGCATGTTGTAGTGTTTAACATTTTTGATTTAATTATAAATTCGAAATATCACTAAGTATCTATTTTGAAATGTAGTCTCCTTGTTATCAAATATGCATTTTGAACCGGCTATAGCCGAAGTTAACAACGTTCTGCCATGCTTGCACAAAACCCATATTGGGCGCAGATTATCTATCTACGTAATCCATCTCTCCATTCTTTCTCAAGCACTTTGAAGTCATAACTTGGATAATCTATTTCGGCTTCTTCAAATTTTCTTTTTGCAGGGTCAATAAGCATGCAAAGGATTTTGTCAACTTCAGATAAATTATCATTCATAGATTTTATAAACTGTTTCCTTAAGAACAAAATATAATCATCTTCAACTGAAAATCGTTCTTGTATTTTCGTGTCAAAGCTGTAGTTGAACATATGATATACGCTAAGTCTAAAATTGTATAAATTAGAAAACAGATGTACTAAATTGATTGGTTCCGTTTCAATTACTTCTAAATGTTGTGGAAAAGTTTGTTTGGCTTTTGCAACAGTCTGTTTTATAAAGGTCTTATACTTTGCTCTATCGATGTCTGCCAAAAATTCTCCTGAACTGAAGTACTTAAAATCTGTCAAGGTTTTTACGTACTCAAGTCTGTTCATTGATTTTGAACGACCTGAAACTGCATATACTGTCACTATTTTGTGACCTTTATCAACATTTCGAGTTACTTGGGTTTCAGCTTGCACATTTTTCTTTGAGATATTGAATGCAGCTAAAAGTTTGTCCAATTGTAATTTTCGAGCTTGTGAAGGTTTGGAATTTGTCATACGTTTCGAAGTATTCCAAAATCCGTCATATTCTAACGCTTTATACAATAAATCTTTTGATGTTAGCATTGATGTCAATTTGCGCCCAACGGTTGTATTTATGTTACTAGACGTAATATACTTAAAAAATAGAGTTTGATTTCCAACTCTTTAATGATATACTTTTTGTGTTGTCATTAGTACAATCCATTTTTGTTATAACTTTTTTTTCCCTAAAATCTTAAGAAACTCACTTTATTCAGCAACTTTTTTTTGCTTACATTGTTATTTTAAAAAAGGCAAATTCATGAATAATTTTGAAAATAACCCGGGCTATGCAAGGCAGTTAGATAGTGATGATCCGCTAAAAGAATTTCGCCGTGAATTTTACATACCTGTTATACATGGCAAGGAAAGTATTTATTTCACTGGTAATTCCTTAGGGCTTCAGCCTAAGACTGCACAGGAATATATTTTAAATGATCTCGAAGACTGGGCGAATTATGGGGTTGAAGGACATGTGCATGCAAGAAGCCCATGGATAAAATATCATGAAATGTTTCCCGAAAAACTTGCCTCCATATTAGGTGCGCTTGAAGAGGAAATTATAGTTATGAATGAGCTTACTATTAATTTACATTTGTTGCTCACAACATTTTATCGGCCAACAAAAAAAAGATATAAGATCATTTGCGAGGCAAAGGCTTTCCCTTCTGATCAATATGCATTGGAGTCACAAGTGCTTCTTGCTGGGCTCGATCCTGAAACTACCATCCTTGAAGTAAAGCCGCGAGAAGGGGAATATACAATAAGAAACGAAGATTTTATTTCAGCCATTAAAGAGCATAGTAAAGAATTGCTCGTTGTAATTATTGGCGGGGTCAATTATTATACCGGGCAGGTTTTCGATATGAAATCTATAACTGCGGCAGCTCATGAAGCGGGCGCTTATTGTGGTTTCGACCTGGCGCATGGGATAGGTAATATTGAACTAAAGCTTCACGATTGGAATGTTGATTTTGCATGCTGGTGTTCTTACAAATATTTAAACTCCGGACCGGGTTCGGTGGCCGGTGCGTTTATACATCAGCGTCATGTTACTAATAAATCATTACTGAGGTTGGCAGGATGGTGCGGTACCAATAAGGAAACCCGCTTTAAAATGGAAAAAAAATTTGATCCTATTCCTACAGCCGAAGGTTGGCAACTTAGTACTACGCCTATTCTTAATATGTCTGCTCACCGCGCTTCTCTTGATATTTTTGAAAAAGCAGGATTTGAAAATGTTATTAAGAAGATGAAAAAATTAAGTGCCTACATGATGTTTGTATTGGATGATATTAATTCCTCTTTACCCAAAAAAATGATTGAAATTATTACGCCCCGTAATGAAAATGAACATGGGTGCCAGGTATCTATTTTAATGTTGGAGAAGGGAAAAGAAATTTTTGAATCGTTAAAAAAAAATAGCGTCATTATAGATTGGAGAGAGCCAAATGTAATACGGGTTGCGCCTGCTCCCCTTTACAATACTTTCGAAGATATTTATAGATTTGGAAGCATAATAAAGGGCATGTTACAATAAGAATTCACAGATATTTGTATCAAAGATTTTTTATAAAAATGTATAAGCTCCCTTACTTTACTGAAGAAAATGAAGCAGCAGTTTTTGATTTCATAAATAAAAATTCATTTGCAATTATTGCAGGTTATGACGGAGATTTCCCTGTTGCTACGCATGTACCTTTAGATATAAAACGGGAAGACGGGCGAATAATTTTTACTGGCCACATGATGAAAAATACTGATCATCATAAAGCCTTTTTACAAAATGAAAATGTGTTGATAATATTTAATGGCCCTCATTGTTATGTAAGTGCTTCATGGTATGAAAAAAAAGAAGTAGCATCAACCTGGAATTATATAGATGTTCATACTAAAGGGAAAATTAAATTCACTGACGAGGAAGGGACAAGAAAAATAATTGAAGCAATTACCAGTAAGTATGAATCTAAAGATAGCGAGGCGGCCTTCCATAAACTATCAAAGGATTACGTTGACCGGTTATTAAAAGCAATCATTGGATTTACCATTGAAATATCATCAATCGAAAATGTTTTTAAATTGAGCCAGAACCATGATCATCTTACAAGGGAAAGTATTATAAGAAATCTTAAAACACGAAACGATGAAGATTCTCATTTAATTGCAAGTGAGATGGAAAAAAGATTCTAAGTATTTTATGTTATGACTAGAGAGCAACTAATTAACCTTATTCAAGAGAAAAAATCTTACCTGTGTGTTGGTCTTGATACATCCATTGATAAAATCCCCGATCATCTTAAATCAGAATCGGATGCAGTTTTTCAATTTAATAAACAGATAATTGATGCAACCAAAGACTTATGTGTAGGCTATAAAATTAATACTGCCTTTTACGAAGCGAATGGTGTAGAGGGATGGAAAGCAATGGAGCAAACTGTAAATTATATTCCATCAACGCATTTTAAAATTGCAGATGCAAAGCGGGGTGATATTGGTAATACATCTTCTCAATATGCAAAAGCTTTTTTTGAAGTTTTAAATTTTGATGCGATAACCGTCGCACCTTACATGGGAGCAGATAGCATACAACCTTTCCTGGAATATAAAAACAAATGGACTATAGTTTTAGGGTTAACAAGCAACAATGGAAGTAAAGATTTTCAGCAAGTAAAAATGGGAGAAAATTATTTGTATGAAACAGTTATAAAGAAAGTAAGTGAATGGGGAACAAAAGATAACCTCATGTTTGTTATTGGCGCTACAAAGGCTTCGGATTTATCAGCTATTCGAAAAATTATTCCTGATAATTTTTTACTTATTCCAGGCGTAGGCGTCCAGGGTGGTAGCCTTGCAGAGGTTTCTAAATATGGCCTTAATAAAGATTGCGGGCTTTTGGTAAATGCTTCCAGAGCTATTATATATGCCGGCAACGCTCAGAACTTTGCCGAAGAAGCAAGGATAGCAGCTCAACAATATCAAACAGAAATGATGGCTTACCTTTGAATATTGATACACGAATTTTAATCACGAATTACGCGAATTAACTAATTAACCAATAAACCCAGATGGCTCAAGACCTTTTTCAATCACCTGATTATTTTAATGTAGATGAATTGCTTACTGAAGAGCATAAATTAATAAGAGAAAGTGTAAGAAATTATGTAAAAAAAGAAATTTCTCCTATCATTGAAGACTATGCGCAGAGAGCTGAATTTCCTGAACAGATTGTAAAGCAACTTGGTGATCTTGGCTGCTTTGGCCCTACTATTCCTTTGAAGTATGGAGGTGGGGGGCTTGATTATATTTCTTATGGCCTCATGATGCAAGAGCTCGAAAGAGGCGATAGCGGGGTACGATCAACTGCGAGTGTGCAAGGTTCGTTAGTAATGTTCCCGATATATGCTTATGGAAATGAAAATCAAAGAAAGAAATATTTACCAAAGCTGGCGAGTGGGGAGTGGCTTGGCTGTTTTGGTCTTACCGAACCAGATCATGGAAGCGACCCGAGTGGTATGCTTAGTAATTTTAAACCAGATGGTGACCATGTTATTTTGAACGGAAGTAAAATGTGGATTAGCAATGCCCCCTTTTCACAGGTAGCAGTAGTATGGGCTAAAAATGAAAATGATGAAATACAGGGATTAATTGTTGAGCGTGGTATGGAGGGTTTTACCACACCAACCACGCACGGCAAATGGAGCCTTCGTGCAAGTGCAACCGGCGAGTTAGTTTTTGATAATGTAAAAGTTCCTAAAGAAAATATTTTGTCAAATATAAAGGGACTTAAAGGTCCATTAAGTTGTCTTACAAAGGCCCGGTATGGAATTGCCTGGGGTACTATTGGTGCAGCAATGGACTGCTATGATACTGCTCTGCGTTATTCAAAAGAAAGAATTCAATTCGACAGGCCTATAGGTGGATTCCAGTTGCAGCAAAAAAAGTTGGCGGAAATGATTACAGAAATTACAAAAGCCCAGTTGCTAAACTGGAGGTTAGGTGTTTTAATGAATGAAGGAAAAGCAACTCCCCAACAGGTAAGCATGGCTAAAAGAAACTCCTGTGAAACTGCAGCTAATATTTCCCGTGAGGCCAGACAAATGCTTGGTGGAATGGGCATCACTGGTGAATATTCTATAATGCGCCACATGATGAATATTGAAAGTGTTATAACTTATGAAGGCACTCATGATGTTCATTTACTGATAACCGGCATGGATGTTACGGGATTAAATGCGTTTAAATAAAAATGCTGTTATTTTTGTAAATTGCTTTAATGAAAACAAATATTTATAAAAATATTGTAGCTGATCAAGAAGTATGCGGAGGCCGGCCTACCATAGATGGGACAAGGATAACTGTAAAAACTATAATTGGCCATCTTTTGGAAGGAGATAGCGAAGAAGTTTTGTTGAAAGGTTTCCCACGTCTTACAAAAGAAGATATAAGCACTATTAAAGAGTACGCAAGTATTCAATTCGATCCTAAATTTTTTGTAAAGACATTTTCTTAAAAAATTTAAATGAAATATCTAATTGATGAAAATTTGCCAGATTGCTTAAAAATCTGGTCATCAAATGATTTTTTTCAAGTAAAAAAAATTTATAAGTCAATATCAGATGAAGATATCTGGAATTATGCTCTGGAAAATAACTTAATCATACTTACAAAAGACTCAGATTTCCATGAAAGAATTTTATACAGAAATCCTCCTCCAAAAGTTATTTTATTTAGATTAGGCAATACGTCAATCCCTTACCTAGAAGATTTTTTAGCAATTCATTGGAATGAAATTTTAGAACAAATTAATTTTGCCAAATTAGTTGTTGTTTTTAAAGATAAAATTGAGGGATTAAAATAATGTTTTATTAATCTGAAAGAATAAGTTATAAATAAAATTAAGGAGAATGCTTTTAAAAAATATAGACCGCAATATTTTCCTTATCGGTTTTATGGGAAGTGGCAAATCATACTGGGGCCACATTTGGGCTAATAAAAATAATATTCCATTTTTTGATCTCGATACAAGAATTGAAAAAGCCGCCGGTATGAAAATCAATGATATTTTTGAAAAAAAAGGAGAAGAAAAATTTCGTGAATTGGAATCGCATCATCTACAAAAATTTGAAAATAAAGAGAATTATCTACTTGCCTGTGGTGGAGGAACTCCCTGTTTTTCCAATAATATAACATGGATGAAAACAAATGGTAAAGTTTTTTATTTAAAAGCAACCCCTGAATTGATTATTGACCGTTTGAAGCATGAAACTATTGAAAGGCCGGTTATTAAAGATATAAGCCCTAAAGAATTATTGCCATTCATCCAAAAAAAATTATTTGAGAGGGAGCCTTATTATTTACAGGCACATCATGTACTTAATGCTGATGAATTAAATGAAAATTCACTTTCCGTTTTTCTCTAATTGGAATATAAGCGAATCACTAATGTCAATTTCAAATTATGCATATAGGTTTTTTAAAAACGGCAACTTTTATTGGTGCCCTTTCGGTTGCTCTTGGAGCTTTTGCAGCACATTCGCTTAAAGAAAGTGTTTCCGACTATGCGGTAAGTATTTTTGAAACAGGAGTTCGCTACCAGTTTTATCACGCATTTGCATTATTGTTTTCAGGTATTTTATATACAGAATTTCAAAATAAACTTATAAAGTGGTCTGGTAAATTATTCATTGCAGGTATTATTTTATTTAGCGGCTCTCTTTATGTGCTCACTTTTATAAAAGCTGCAGTTAAACCGGGTTATGATTGGGTTGGCGCCATTACTCCTTTTGGAGGCTTGTGTTTTATTGCAGGCTGGCTATGTTTATTTTTTGGAGTTTTAAAAAGGGCAAATCGAGATTGATTTTATAGTGCAGCGGTTTTGGCTAATTACCAAATAAAGCTTTTAATATTTAATAGAAATCTGCACATAGTTGTATAATTAAAGAACTTTTCCGTTTTACCAATTATTTATATTTGCAACCAATGGCAACTATAAAGAAAAATCAAAAGAATAAAAAAGCTGATCCTTCGAAACTGAAGCCAGATATTGAAGAGAAAGTTGAAGTAAAAAAATTGCTTAAAGATGAGCGTTCGCATAAGATAGCAGGAACAATCTTTATACTGATTGCATTCTTGCTTTTTGTTGCATTTACTTCTTATTTGTTTACATGGCAGGAGGATCAGTCGAAAGTTTTTAAAGGAGCAAAGATATTATTATCAGCTCATGCGGAGCCGGTGGCTAACCTGTTAGGAACTGTGGGAGCCTATTTTTCCAATCTTTTTTTTAGATCCGGGTTTGGAATGGCTTCTTATTTATTCTGCACCTTTTTTCTTGTAGTGGGTATTAATTTATTTTCCCCTAGGAAAATATTTTCGATAACCCGCAATGTGCGTTATGTTATTATTGGCCTTCTTGTTATAAGCATATCCGCTTCTTTTTTAATGACCGGGCATCCTTTTCCGTGGGGCGGAGCGGCCGGCGATATGGCAAGTAACTGGCTCCAACAGTTAATAGGAAGAGTTGGAACCGGCGCTCTTTTATTAACAGCTTTATTTAGTTATATAATTTGGAGATTCAATCCTTCTTTTAATTTTAGAAATAAAAAAGAGGAAAGCATTGCAGTTCCTCAAGAAATTAACAACAACCAAAGTGAAGTAAAAATTGCAAAAACTGATTCTGCCTCTTCCGATTTTTTTCCACTTACAACAAATCCATTAAAGGAAGAGAATGGTGTTGATCACAATCTTACAATTTTTGAAAAGTCTGCAGTATTAACTTCTACCGATGAAGTTCTCCCTGATAATCCAAAAGAGCAAGACAGAATTGTATTCCCTGCTACTGAAAAAAATAATGGAAACAGTTTGATGCTTGAAGTAAAAACTATTCCGGAAAAAATAGAAGAGGAAAATAATAGTGTTGTTACAAAAACCAAAACACAGCAACTTTACGATCCCATTTTGGATCTCAGGAATTATAAATTTCCACAACTAGATTTGCTCGAAGCACATGGAAGTGAAAAAATAATCCAGGATGTAACGGAACTGGAAACAAACAAAAATCAAATTATTAATACTCTCAAAAATTATGATATTGAGATACAAAAAATATCTGCAACAGTTGGCCCTACCGTTACATTATACGAGATAGTTCCTGCACCCGGAGTAAGAATTTCACGCATAAAAAATCTTGAAGATGATATTGCGCTAAGCCTTGCTGCTTTAGGAATACGCATAATTGCACCCATACCTGGAAAGGGAACCATTGGTATAGAAGTTCCCAATGTAAAAAAGACGGTGGTAAGCATGAAGACCTTATTGAGTTCTGAAAAATTTCAGAATAATAATTTCTCTTTGCCTATTGCAATTGGAAAAAAAATTGACAATGAAAATTTTATTGTTGACCTTACTGCTATGCCGCATTTACTAATGGCAGGTGCTACAGGCCAGGGTAAATCTGTAGGGCTGAATGCAATACTTGTTTCTCTTTTGTATAAAAAGCACCCATCACAATTAAAGTTTGTTTTAATAGACCCCAAAAAAGTTGAGCTTAGTATTTACACAAGTATTGAAAAACATTTTTTGGCAAAGCTACCCGGCGAAGAGGATGCAATTATTACGGATACGAAAAAAGTGATACACACGCTTAATGCGCTTTGCATTGAAATGGATAATCGTTATGACCTGCTTAAAGAAGCCGGCACCCGTAACATAAGGGAATACAACGAGAAATTTGTGAATAGAAAATTAAATCCTGAAAAAGGGCACCAATATTTACCATTTATCGTGTTAGTAATAGATGAATTTGCTGATCTTATAATGACAGCAGGCAAAGAAGTAGAGATGCCGATTGCCCGGCTGGCGCAACTTGCACGGGCTGTCGGTATCCATCTTATTATTGCGACTCAGCGGCCGTCAGTAAATATTATTACAGGCACCATTAAAGCAAACTTTCCCGCACGGATTGCCTTTAAAGTAAGCAGTAAAATAGATAGTCGTACGATTCTGGACATTGGCGGCGCAGAACAATTAATTGGCAAAGGCGATATGCTTATAAGCTATAATGGAGAACTTACGCGTCTTCAATGTGCTTTTGTTGATACCCCGGAAGTTGACAAGATTACTGGCTTTATTGGCGATCAACAGGGATATACACAGGCATTCATGCTTCCTGAATATGTAGACGAAAAAGAATTTGAAAATAAAGATTTTGATGCTAGCGACAGGGATCCTCTTTTTGAAGACGCAGCCAAACTTATTGTTGTAAGCCAGAGCGGAAGCACTTCTTTATTACAGCGGCGCATGAAGCTTGGTTATAACCGTGCAGGAAGATTGATGGATCAATTGGAGGCCGCAGGTGTAGTAGGCCCTAACCAGGGAAGCAAGGTGAGAGATGTTCTTATTAAGACTGATGCGGAGCTACAGCAATATCTTAATCATGAATAGTTTTTCAAAATTCGTTCATGAAAATAGGTTACTATAATTCCTTTGTCCAAACTTAATTTTATAAGAGCTAACGGTAGGAACTGCAATTAATAAGGTAACAATTTTTACATCCTATCTTCGTTTACATGTCTAAGTATTTAATCGTTGGTCTTGGCAATCCGGGAAATGAATACGCCAACACAAGGCATAATATCGGGTATGATATTATAAATGCTTTTGTTTCAAAACATGGAGGATTGTTCAACTCCCGAAGATTGGCGGAAGTTGCTGAGGTGAAATGGAAAGGGAAAGTTTTTGTTTGCATCAAGCCAACAACATTTATGAATTTGAGCGGAAGATCTTTTAAATATTGGCAGGAAAAGGAAAAAGTTGATATACAAAATTCACTAACAATAGTGGATGACCTCGCTCTACCTTTGAGTAAATTACGACTTCGAAAAAGTGGTAGTGATGCAGGCCATAATGGATTAAAAGATATTCAGGATGTGCTTGGCACTGATGTTTATCCAAAGCTTAGGTTTGGTATTGGGAATAATTTTCCAAAAGGCAGCCAGGTGGATTTTGTATTAAGTGCCTGGTACGATGAAGAAATACCTTTAGTAAAATTGAAAATAGAAAAAAGCATAGAGTTGATCGAGAACTTCACATCTATAGGAATCGATAGGACTATGAGTTTAATGAACAATCTTACATTTAGTGTTAGTCAATAGTTTAGTTAAATTTATTTTTTTAATTTGTTTTCTATATTTTCGCTTAGAACTCTTGAAACCCTAATAAAAGCTGCTCAAATATGAAAATATTTTGTATAGGAAGGAATTATGCAGATCATGCTAAGGAATTGGATAATGAGATTCCGGACGAACCGGTAATTTTCATGAAGCCCAAGAGTGCGCTTGTGCAGAATCATACTCCGTTTTATTATCCTGAGTTTACCAATGAACTGCATTTTGAATGTGAGCTTGTTGTAAGAATTAGTAAAAACGGAAAATACATACAGGAAAAGCATTCTCCCAATTATTACAACGGTATTACAGTAGGAATTGATTTCACAGCAAGAGATATACAAAATACTTTAAAAGAAAAGGGCCTTCCCTGGGAGAAAGCAAAATCTTTTGATAACTCTGCGGCTGTTGGAAAATTTATTGATATTCCACAGGGCCAATCGAAGAAAAGTGTCAATTTCTCTTTTGCAAAAAATAAAGAAATCATGCAGAAAGGAAACTCTGACTCTATGATATTTTCTATCGACCACCTTATCTCAAATATTTCAAATTATTTTTCCCTCAATATTGGCGACCTTATTTTTACAGGAACTCCGGCAGGCGTTGGCGAATGTATGGTAGGAGATTTGCTGGAGGCTTATCTTGAAAGCGATTGTCTTCTTTCTCTCGAAATAAAATAACAGTTATGTATTTCTCATACCTGCCTTATGGCCTAATGTGTATTGGGTTAGCTTTTGTTTGCTTTTATGCTTTTAGAAAATCTTTAGGAAACAAAAGAATAAACCGTGCAAACAGAAATAAAGCACGATTAGCAGAAACTTTACTTGCATTAAGAAAGGCTAAAGAAAAAAGTAAAATCTAAAATTCTATCTTTTGATTTAGATTAATTAACCAAATTCGAATATATTCAAAAAAAATATTCCCTCCCGAGGAATCGGGAAGGAATCTCTTTAACCCTTAAAACAACCAACATGAAAAACTCGTGTTGATTTTGTTTACAGTAATAAATACGCAGAAAGGGTCATAATGGTTTTAATCAACTAATTTATTTATGATAAGGCCAAATCAAGTACCTGTTGCATTGTTTTCACATAATTTACCTTAAGGCCTTTTATAAAATTGGGATTTATTTCATTTACATCTTTCTCGTTTTGAACACACATAATCAGTTCTCTCAATCCAGATCTTTTAGCAGCAAGTACTTTTTCTTTAATACCACCTACAGGAAGAACCATTCCTCTTAAAGTAATTTCACCGGTCATAGCCAGGTAGGGTTTTACTTTTCTTCCGGTGAATGATGAGGCTAATGCAGTCATTAAAGTGATACCGGCGCTTGGGCCATCTTTTGGAACAGCACCTTCCGGTATATGTATGTGTACATTCTTTTTTGTAAAAAGTTCGGGATCAATTCCATATTTTTTAGCATTTGCCTGAAGATAGGTCATGGCAGTGGTCGCACTTTCTTTCATTACATTCCCCAGGTTGCCTGTAAGCTTCAGTTCACCTTTACCGTTATCACTAGTGGTAGTTTCAATAAATAATATATCTCCGCCTACATAGGTCCAGGCAAGGCCCACAGCTACACCCGGCATAGTAGCTGTTTTATACATTTCATTATTATATTTTGACCTTCCCAAAATTCTTTCAACATCTTTAATGCTTACTGTTGGCTTGAGGCGTCCTTTCTCGGCATATGCTCGGGC
Source organism: Chitinophagales bacterium (assembly GCA_038239385.1). GTDB lineage: Bacteria > Bacteroidota > Bacteroidia > Chitinophagales > Chitinophagaceae > Ginsengibacter. The sequence continues at coordinate 55,440 of JBBSEV010000006.1, read as the reverse complement.
AAGATTTCGCATTATAGTAGCCAGTTGCCGGTCAAGCTCACGCACACCGCTTTCTCTTGTAAAATCAGCAATTATTTTTTCCAAAACCGTATCGCTTACTTTAAAAGAAATGTCTTTTAAACCGTGAGCTTCCTTTTGTTTTGGAAGCAGATGACGTTTGGCTATTTCTATTTTTTCTTCAATGGCATAGCCACTCAGGTCAATTATTTCAAGCCTGTCCCGTAAGGCGGGCTGAATATTTTGTAAATTATTAGCTGTTGCGATAAAAAGTACTTTGCTGAGGTCATACTCCATCTCCAAATAATTATCGTAAAAATTATTATTTTGTTCAGGGTCGAGCACTTCAAGTAATGCTGAAGAAGGGTCACCACGAAAATCTGTACCTACTTTATCTATCTCATCTAAAATCATTACAGGATTTGATGATTTAATTTTTCTTATTGATTGCAAAATTCTCCCCGGCATCGCACCAATATAGGTTTTACGATGGCCGCGTATCTCGCTTTCATCATGAAGCCCACCCAAGCTTACTCTTACATATTTTCGGTTAATGGCATTCGCTATACTTTTTCCTAATGAAGTTTTTCCAATTCCCGGAGGGCCCACAAAACATAGAATGGGGCTTTTCATATCTCCTTTCAATTTAAGAACTGCAAGGTATTCAAGGATTCTTTGTTTGATTTTTTCCATCCCGTAATGATCATGATCCAATATTTTTTTTGCCTTCTTAAAGTCATACTGATCTTTAGTATAATCTTCCCACGGCAGGTCAAGCATCAGGTCGAGATGATTATAAACCACGGAATAGTCAGGTGTTGAGGGATGCATTCTTTCGAGCTTCTCTACACCCTTATTAAACATTTCTTTTGCTGCCTGAGGCCATTTTTTTCCTTCAGCCTTTTTTTGAATTTCTTTTACTTCAGCTACATTATCACCACCTAATTCTTCCTTAATTGCTTTAAGTTGCTGCTGAAGAAAATAATCTTTCTGTTGCTTATCAAGCTCAGCACGGGTTTTATTAGTTACTTTATTTTTTAGCTCCGCATATTGCAATTCAGTTTGCAATAAATTAAGAAGCACTTCCGCTCTTGCTTTTATATGATGGATTTCAAGTAACTTTTGCTTTTCAACCAGGGTGCTGTTTAAGTTACTGCTTACAAAATGAATCAGGAAGGAAGGGTTTTCAATATTTCTTAAAATAATCGCTGCTTCAGAAGGAAGATTTGGCGATAACTGGATTATTTGTCCGGCGAGTTCTTTTATAGAAGAAACCATGGCCTCAAAATCATTATCATCTTTCAATTCTTCTTCGACCAATACCGTAATCTTCGCTTTAAAATATGGGTCATCAGAAGTTATTTCGTCAATTTTGAAACGCTTTCTTCCCTGGATGATAACGGTTGTTCCACCATCTGGCATCTTAATAAGCTTGATAATCTTTGCAATAGTTCCTATATCCACAAGGTCACTTACTACAGGTTCCTCAACTATACTATCTTTTTGAGAAACCACACCTATCAATTTGTCAGCTTTATAAGCATCAGACACTGCCTTAATACTTTTATCCCTGCCAACCGTTATTGGAATAACTACCCCTGGAAATAACACTGTGTTTCTCAAAGGGAGAAGAGGTATTTCAGCTGGAATCGCCTGATCATCATTGTTTTCATTTCCATCTTCGTTGAAAGGAATTATGGGCATAAATTCCATTTCATCTTCCGGGTTGCCCAAATAATATTCTCTGTTCATATAATTTCTCTTGTCAATCTGTCAATACTTCTTCCAAAGAAACGAAGTTTTGAACGAATACTAATATAAGTCAACATTAGTGCCATTATGTAGTATCAGTAGTGAGGTATCAGTAATTAAGGTATGAGTATCAGGAAGAAAACTTTGATTGGATTATTATTGACATCCCATACTTAATAACTGATATACCTGCTACCTGCTTTTCCCAACCTCTTTATAAATTACTTTTGCCAAATGGATATTGAATGTACTGATGATGAACTTTTTATTTTTAAAAAAATTGCAGAAGCTGCTGACGAACTTTCGATGCCTGTATATGTAATTGGTGGGTTTGTAAGAGATAAAATCATGCATCGCATAACGAAAGATGCGGATATAGTATGTGTAGGCGATGGAATAAAACTTGCCAAAAAAACTGCCCAAAATTTTCATACTCAGCCACAAGTGAACATTTTTAAAACTTTCGGTACAGCCCAGATCAAATTATCATTAAACAATAATAAAGTTTTTAATACTTCGCGCCCTTCTCTGAAGGATAAGGGTTGGGATGAGGCCTTCTTTGAAATCGAATTTGTTGGCGCCCGTACCGAAAGTTATAATCAAAATAGCCGCAACCCCGAAGTACAGGCTGGAACATTGGAGGAAGACCGGTTAAGAAGAGATTTTACGATTAATACAATTGCTGTAAGCCTTAATAAAAATGATTTTGGAAAAATGCTTGATCCATTAGATGGTATTCGGGATATTGAAAAAAAAGTTTTGAGAACTCCGCTCCTGCCAGATGCCACATTTTCTGATGATCCCCTTCGTATGATGCGGGCTATCAGGTTTGCAACTCAATTAAACTTTACAATCTCTCCCGAAGCATTTGAAGCTATAAAACGCAATGCTAAGAGGATTACAATTGTAAGCGCAGAACGCATCACCGATGAACTGAATAAAATTATACTAACTGAAAAACCCTCTGCAGGCTTTGATCTTTTGTACAAAAGCGGGCTATTGGAAATAATTTTCCCGCAAATGGTTGCACTTGCAGGCGCAGAGTATATTGATGGGAAGGGACATAAAGATAATTTCTATCATACTCTCCAAGTACTAGATAATATTTGTCAAACAACTAATGATCTTTGGCTTCGATGGGCTGCCATTCTACATGACATAGCAAAACCAATAACTAAAAAATTTGAAGAAGGGCATGGGTGGACATTTCATGGGCATGAAATTGTAGGAGGCCGGATGGTTCCAAAAATATTTGCCCAAATGAAATTGCCTCTAAACGAAAAAATGAAATATGTAAGAAAGATAGTTGAACTGCATTTAAGGCCCATTAGCCTTACTAAAGAAAACATAACAGATTCGGCTATTCGCCGGTTGCTCTTTGATGCGGGAGATGATATAGAGGACCTGATGATTTTATGCAAAGCCGATATCACTTCTAAAAATAAACAGAAGGTTCAAAGATTTTTATCCAACTTCGATCTTGTTTCTCAAAGGCTGAATGAAGTAGAAGAAACGGACAGGATAAGGAACTGGCAACCACCAATAACAGGCGAAATTATTATGAAAGAGTTTGGCCTGCCGCCTTCGAGAATTGTGGGAGATATTAAAAATGCGGTACGTGAAGCAATGCTGGATGGAATTATACCCAATGAATACCATGCTGCTTTTCAATTCATGATTGAAAAAGCAAATGAATTGGGTATTATACCGAAATGATCCCGGAAATTTCGGGATACTCAAAACCTCTTTTTTGCCGGTATAATACCATCTAAGATTTCCAATCCGGCCGTTGGCCTAAATTGTAAATCAAGATGGTATTACAAAAAAAAATTAAAAAGTAAAAGTTTTTACAATACTTTTTTGAATATAGAATTGATGAGTAAACCTTAATTTCGTGATATGCCTATTTTAAAATTCAGAGTTTACTGGGAGGATGACGAAAGTGTGTATCGTGATTTTGTGATTAAGCATACGCAAACTTTTTTTGATCTTCATAAAACAATTCTAAAATGTTTTGAATTCGACAATAAGCACAGTGCAACGTTTTATCGCAGCAATGATAGCTGGCAGCGTGGTAAGGAAATTACGCTGGAGAAGTACGATAAAAAGTACTCGGTAGAACCTTTACTGATGAATGATGCTTTGGTAGGCGCCCAGGTACGCGACCCTAATCAAAAATTTATTTACGTTTATGATTTCCATAAGAACTGGACCTTTAAGGTGGAGCTCATCAATGTAAATAAAGAAGAAGACCGTAGGGTTACTTACCCCATATGCATACGGACCGAAGGCATTGGGCCAAGCCAGTACGGTACCAAAGGGCTTATTAATGAAAAGCTGGCGGAAATAGAAGAAAAGTATGATATCAATAGCCTGGTACTTCCCGAAGGATTTAATGAAGAGGGTGAACCTGATGCAGAAAGTGAGGCAGATGAAGATACTGAAAGCGATGCCGAAACTGATGTTACGATTGTATGAGCAGTTGAACCAATTTAAGTTCTTATAAAAGCCTGTGGATTATAAATTTCCAGCTTACCTGCTTCCATTAAATTTGCATGAAAAATAAAACCTGCATTATAATATCAGGGCCTACCGCATCCGGTAAAACTTCTTACGGAATTGAACTTGCTCAAAAATATAATACCCAAATTATTTCAGCTGATAGCCGGCAATGTTTTAAAGAATTAAATATTGGCGTGGCTAAACCTACTACGGAACAACTTAATTCAATTCATCATTATTTTATTAATTCTCACTCCATACATGATGAAGTGAATGTAAAAGTATTTGAAGAATATTCGCTAGGTGCAATTAATGAAATTTTTAAATCAAATGATGTTGCAATAATGGTAGGTGGTACCGGGCTATACATTAAAGCATTTTGCGAAGGCATTGATGAAGTCCCAACTGTGAGCGAGTCAATCAGGAAAGAAATAAATAAAGCATATCAGCAACTTGGATTGGAATGGCTCCTACAAGAAATAAAGAAAGAAGATCCACGATATTTTTCCTCTGGGGAAAAAGAAAATCCGCAAAGAATGCTGAGGGCATTGGAAGTGAAACTATCAACCGGGGAATCAATTCTTAATTTTCAATCTGGCAAAAAAACTGAGAGGGATTTCAATATAGAAAATATTAATCTGGAAATTCCGAGGGATGAATTATATAAAAGAATAAACCATAGAGTAGATGTAATGATGCAGCATGGATTTCTGCAAGAAGCGGAAAGCCTGTTTGCGTACCGTCATTTGAATGCATTGCAAACAGTAGGGTACAAAGAATTATTTGAATACTTAGATGGAAAGATTTCACTGGATAGTGCCATTGAGCTAATAAAACAAAATACACGGCATTACGCAAAGAGGCAGATTACATGGTTTAAAAGAACCCCTAACCCCTAAAGGAATGAAACAAGGTCGCACAACTTAGGCAGCATTAAAAGCATTAATTTGCTTTTGAATACTGAAAGTTTAGAGATTCATAAGTTTCCCCTTTAGGAATTATATTTTAAACCCAATGGTCGCAACAATATTTCCCGCATTATTTTTTAGGTACGCAGGAAGGTTTGGCTTTTCCTGGAGTAGATAAGGGTAGTGAATATCTTTATTAACTGAATAAATATAAGTGAGGTCAATAAACATCCCTTTGTTTCTATAACCAAGTCCACCACTCACTTTTACAAGATCAGCCTTTTCATTTTTATAAGGATTGCCATAGTAAGCGCCACCAAGCCTAAACATAATAGTATTGAATTTCACTTCACCACCCAGCCTTACATTGATAGCACTTTTATAAAGATTGTCTATTGTTTTATTTAAGGATTTATAATATTCTTTAGCACCACTTCCATTGGTATTATCTACTGCTGAAAATGATGATCCTTTATAATTAATATATTCTACATCTGCTGTAATAAAAGCTTTTTGGCGTTGTACATCTTCAACTTCGCGAAAAACATAAGAAGCACTTGCCATAATTTTTAAAGGAGTTACCAGGTTGTATTTAGATTCAAGTTGTGATCCGTTTACATCAACAGAACTTTGATGCTTGGTTCCTGCACCGCCGTATCCTTCAAGATCTGTAATAATTTCAGCGTTATACTTATCCGTTAGTTGGTAAAAGGTAGGTGTGTGTATTGCAAGGCCAAGCCTCACATATTCAACAGGCTTGTAAATCACCCCAAGCTTTGCGTTGATTCCGACACCTTTAGTACGCAATGTTTCATTAGATTCAAAATAATTAAAATTATTATTATTATCCCCTGATAAGTCTGTCTCTTTATAATTTCCTTCGCGGTTATAATTTAGAAAAGGAAACGTAATCGTGCCGCCGAAAAACCACTTTTCTTTCAGGTTAACACCAGCTCCTAATGCGACATCTGTAATTCCGCCGGAAGTATTTATTGTATTTTCCTGCATAAGTCCAAATGATGGATTAGCAACACTTCGGTACCCTGAAACAGAGCCATCTGAAGCATGAACTGTGTCAATTAAATAAGTATTGAAAGCGAGGCTCGATCCATAAGGATAATCGGCGGCGGCACTATTGGGATCCGTTACATTATTATTCACAAGTTCTTCCAGGTATTTTTCTGAATAACTTGAAGTATTATTCTGGCCTTTATAATAGAGGTGATTGTTGAAATCGGCTGCTTTGTTTATGCCAATAGCAAACGTGACGGTTTTTAATGATCTCCCTTGGAAAGGAGAAGAAAATAAAAATCCACTGGCCGCAAGATTGAAATTATTTTCACTGGATTTTGAATTATTACTCCTGTAAACAGATTTATAATCTTTGAGGGCATAAGATGGAGTAAGCACAAAGTCATTTGTTTTATAAAATCCCAATCCCGCAGGGTTGATAAAAAGAGAAGAAAATTCACCACCCAATGAAGCTCCTGCACCACCGATAGCCTGGTTGCGGGCAGTTCCGGTTTGAGTGAGCCATGAATAACGTAGCGCATCTGCAGGCTCCTGGGCGTAAGCGTTTGCAATAGCAAACAAAAAAATTGCTACAGTATATATTGATTTCATTGTACAAGATTTTAATAGTGTTGGCAAATAGCTATGTAATGCTCAGGTAGTTTCCCTAAGTATAAATGATGAAAGCAATTAAATGATAATTCATTATTTTCTGAAAGTTCTCACAGGGGCACTGCTGCTTCCTGAAGAAGAATTATTACTACCTGATGAACTGGAAGGTGTAGTTCTTACAGAACTTGAGTTTGAATTATTATAATTGTCTGTATTACTACTCCCCCGGTTGCTATTATTTTCTGGAGTGAAAACCCTTCTTATAAAATTGCTAACACCATTCCCGGAATTACGGGCAGCTGGCGTTACAGTTGCAGAGTTAGAAGGTGCTGTTGTAATAGTTCTTATAGGGGCAGAAGTTGTTGTTGCATTTACAGGCCTGTAACCATGATTTAGTGTTGACGGGGTTGCATTATTTGTATAAGCATCCAGATTATATTTTCTTGGAGTTATGGAGCGATTTACATTACCTGATTTTGGATAATAATATACCTGCGGAGAATAATAATAATTACTATAAGTATTGGGAAAGCAATTTAAATTGTATGAATTATAATAGTAAGGATTGTAATAAACGCCACTGTATGAATAAGGATTATAATAGCTATAAGAATTATAGTAATCATAAGTAGGATAACCATATCCAAGGTCCACACTTACATTATTACGATACCTTGAATCTTTGATGCCACGCCTTATCTCCATGTCTTCATTATTATAAGAAGAATTGTTATTGGCATAGCTATCTTTTTCATCCTGATTATCTGTCCTTACATATCCATTTTGTGTAGGAGCAGGTGAGTAGTAAACGTCGTCAGGAGTTTGGCCTGTACGATAAGCAGAACTGCAACTGCCTAAAATAATTATTAAACCCAGTAGTAGTAAAAGTTTTGTTTTCATGGCTTTAAGTTTATAAGAATTTAAAATTGAAGTTATTACTTTTGCGCCTTGTGCTCTGTAAATTTAAGTAAAAAGAACAGTTATATAACGTATCAATAAACGAAAGGTTGTTAAAATATAGCTAAGAAGAAACCCTCTTTTTTATTTAATAAAAAGCACAGAAATTCAACAGATTTGACACAACATAAGAAACAATAATTTAGATGAATGGATTTATTTTAAGAATTTTTTTATGGGTATTGTACATGCTTTAAAAAACAAATTTGCGTTTTGAGATTTTAAAGGGTCCACTAAATAACATCGACAAATAAATGAGTAAAGAAATTACAAGCAGGGAAAAAGACTATTCCCAATGGTATAATGATATTGTCATAAAATCAGGGCTGGCTGACTATAGCGCTGTGAGGGGGTGTATGGTTATAAAGCCCTATGGGTTTGCATTGTGGGAAAATATGCGTGACCAGCTCGATAAAAGATTTAAAGAAACTGGCCACCAGAATGCTTACTTCCCGTTATTTATTCCAAAAAGTTTTTTGAGTAAAGAGGCTTCACATGTTGCAGGTTTTGCAAAGGAATGCGCTGTGGTAACCCATTACAGGCTCATGAATGATCCCAATGGTGGTGGTATCGTTGTAGATCCTGATGCGAAGCTGGAAGAAGAATTGATAGTGAGGCCTACATCGGAAACAATTATCTGGAATACTTATAAAACCTGGATTCAATCTTATCGCGATCTTCCGTTATTGGTAAATCAATGGGCTAATGTTGTGAGGTGGGAAATGAGGACACGCCTTTTTCTCCGTACTACAGAATTTTTATGGCAGGAAGGCCACACTGCGCACTCAAACTCACAGGAAGCTATAGACGAAACTTTGCGTATACTTGATATCTATGCGGAATTTGCTGAAGAATGGATGGCAGTACCAGTTATAAAAGGTATTAAAAGTATTAATGAACGGTTTGCAGGTGCGGAAGATACCTATTGTATTGAGGCGCTTATGCAGGATGGGAAAGCCTTACAAGCAGGCACTTCCCATTTTCTCGGTCAAAATTTCGCAAAAGCTTTTGATGTACAGTTTACTGATAAAGAAAATAAACTTGACTACGTGTGGGCAACAAGCTGGGGCGTAAGCACAAGATTGATTGGCGCTTTAATTATGGCGCATAGTGATGATGACGGGCTTATACTCCCACCAAAAATTGCCCCTGTACAAGTTGTAATTATTCCTGTTTATAAAACCAGTGAACAAAAACAAATAATTGATGAAAAGGTAAAGTCATTCATGGAAGATTTTAAAGCACTCAGTATAAGGGCTAAATACGATGATGATGATAGCCGTCGTACAGGCTGGAAGTTTGCAGAGTATGAATTGAAGGGCGTTCCTTTGCGAATTGCCATTGGTGAAAGGGATATGCAAAAAAATGTTGTGGAAGTTGCCCGTAGAGATACCAAAGAAAAAAATATGATATCCATGGATGGTCTGGCAGCTACAATATCAACGTTGTTAGATGATATACAGAAGAATATTTATAACAAGGCAAAAACTTTTCGGGATAATAATATTACAAAAGCTGATACGTGGGAAGAGTTTATAAAAATCCTTGATGGTAATGGAGGATTTGTTTCTGCACATTGGGATGGAACAGCAGAAACCGAAGAAGCTATTAAAGAAAAGGCAAAAGCTACTATTCGTTGCATTCCTTTAAATAATACCCAGGAAGAAGGTAAGTGTATTTTAACCGGTGCTCCAAGTAAAGAAAGAGTTTTATTTGCAAGAGCCTACTAGAGATAGCCTAAATAATTATTCATTCCGGTTGGTAAGCCAATTGTGATGAATGTATCAATAACTATTATAACAAAATAAAACCGGGCGTATGGAAAATCTTGATTTGCTAAATAACGACTTGCAAGTTACTCCACAGGGATTAAGTTATTTATCAGAATCTGCCCGTTGGGGAAAGTTCCTGGCAATAATGGGATTTATATTTTGCGGGCTGATGGTTATAATCGCCTTTTTTATTCCGGCAGTGTTTACGCAATTACCTCAATATAATACTATGCCTTCTTCTTTCAGTGCAGGAATGAAAATTGGGATGACTGTTGTGTATTTATTGCTGGCGCTTGTAATGTTTTTTCCGTGTTTCTACCTTTATAAATTTTCTGTAAAAATGCAGTCCTCTGTAAAATCCATAAGCCAGGAAAATTTTGATGAATCATTGATGAACCTCAAATCTATGTTTAAATTTTACGGAGTATTTACAATTATTATGCTTTCCTTTTATACATTGATTATTATAGGAACTATTTTAACTGCGGCAATGCACTAGCTGGCGTGATCTTTTGGAAAGTTTCAACCTTTCCAAAAGTTCCATCGCTCAAAGATTTAATTGTCTATTTCGTAGCGAGGTAATTATAATCGGCCAGCAACTTTTCAAGAAAATCAATTGCATATAAATCCGTAGTTATCTTCAATACTTCCTGCACCTTATAAGCCACTCTTACGCATGTATGGGTATTGTGATTTTTGTAAAAAAGATTGATTACATTTTTTATCGTATTTATATCACGATCACTGAGCTTTAAAACTTCAGGATATTTTACTACATAGTTTTCCTTTTGAATATCCATAAATACGGTATCATTTACTGTAAAAACTGATCTTGTATTTACAACTACCGTATTAGCTGCCAAATCACCAAGCCGCTGATTTTTTTTTGCCACGGCGATAATGATTACAACAATGATCCCGAAAAAACCAGTGATAAGTATATACACAATAAGGCTTTCACGGGTAAGAATGGTATACCCGAAAAAGAAGGGCCATTCATAAGCTTTAAACATCCATCGTACTATATACTGGCTTAGCTGTGGCTCTCCTCCGTCAAGGCTTATCACTCTTATGTTCAGTAATTTTTTTCCGATTGTTTGCCCGTGCAACAGCACTTCACATACCAGTGAATACAAAAGCATTGGAACAGAGATGGTAAGTATGTCAATTCCCACATGGCTTTTTAGTTCAGATTCATTAACTGTATTAAAGCCTCCGTAATAAAAATACTTCATGCTGATAAAAAATAATATCAGCAATGTAAAATCAACCAGATACGCCAATAGCCTTTTATGGAATTCTGCGATTTCAAATTCAAGGTCAATATTAAAAGGGGTTGCGATCTGTATAACCGGCATGCGGCAAATTATTATTTTAAAACGAAAATTATTTTATTTATTTTTTCCCGGTAAATTATCTCCGTATGTTTCCGGCTATATTTGTATTTGGCTTTCGGAAGAAGCTCCTTTAATTTTATTCAATGCGTGAAGCGAGGTTTATTAAAAAAAATGTTGATAAATGGAATCAATATCAGCATGAAGAAACGAAAGACCCTGATGAAATGGCCGATAGGTTTGTAACATTGCTCGACGATCTTTCTTATGCAAAAACATTTTATCCTCAAAGCAAAGTAACCCGGTGGATCAATGGTATTGCAGCCGGAATTTACCAGAGCATTTATCAAAATAAAAAGCAACGGTATTCAAGGATATGGCTGTTTTGGAAATATGAGCTGCCATTGCTTTTTCGCCGGTATCACAAAGTTTTTCTATTTACATTTATTTTATTTGTTTCGTTCGTAGCTATTGGTGTTATTTCTTCCACTACCGACCCAAATTATGCACCGGATTTTTTTAATCATAAAGTGCAACCGGGTTACTATGATGATACTATTTCACGCATACGTAAAGGCGATCCTTTCGGGGTATATAAAGATGATAACCCATTTTCCATGTTCGTTCATATTGCTTATAATAACATAAGCGTCGCCTTTAAAGCGGTTGTATTTGGGGTTTTATTTGGAATTGGAACTATTCTTTTAATGTGGACAAATGGAATTATGCTGGGTTGTTTTCAATATTTATTTTTTTCACAGGGGCTGGGTTGGCAATCTGTTATGGTAATATGGATACACGGTACTATCGAAATATCATCTATTGTGGTAGCAAGTTGCGCAGGGCTCATACTTGGGTTTGGCTGGCTTTTCCCAGGCACTTACACCCGCAGGCATTCATTTTTAAGATCTGCAAAAGATGCCATGAAAATTTGTGTAAGCCTGGTACCTCTTTTTATTATTGCTGCATTTTTTGAAAGTTATGTTACACACCTTATGAGCAACACCTTTCAAAAAGATTCACATGATCTTGGCCTTCCGGTACCCGTAAGTGTTATAATTCTTAGCGGTTCTTTCTTTTTTATTTTATGGTATTTTGTATTGTATCCTTTACGCCTGCACAGAAAAGGTGTTGTGCTTGCCGAGGGGAAAATTGTAAAGAATGGGATCGTTTATGAATTGTAAAGTTTCAATATTTTTTATTGTTGCCCTTTTGTTATTGATGAACAGCTATTCCTTTGCCCAGGACTCTATAAATTCTCAAACGGATACAACTTATTCCTTTAATGATGAAGACTCAACCGATAATTTAGTTGAAGTGCCTTACGATACAGCGATTGTTAAAGCTGCCTTTAATACAGGGATAGACTCATTGCAAAAATGGAAAAGCAGTCATGATTTTGCATACATCATGTATCTCGATAGCCTTTTGAGAAAAGAAAAAGGCCTAAGAATGGATACAGTAAGTATTGATAAGAATACAGGAAAAAAACGGAGAGCCTCTTCTTCTCCCGCAGAAAATAATTCTGACAATTTTGTTAATAGCTTCCCTTTACAAATATTTTTCTGGGCAGTTGCTATTTTCTTTATTGGCTTTATTATTTATAAATTGTTTCTTACTAATGGGATTTTCGCAAAAAGAAATACGAAAGTTACAGAAGGCCGCGCCGAAGATGAACCTGAAGGATTAAATGCGTATTCTGAATATGATAGACTTATACGCGAAGCAGAATTTAAAAACGATTATAATTTATCAACCAGGTATTTGTATTTACAGACTCTTAAAAAACTTGCTGACAACGATTTGATATTATATTCACCTGATAAAACAAATTACAGTTATGTAAAAGAATTATCGAATCAAAATTATAACCAGGAATTTGCTTCTCTCACTCGCAATTATGAATATATATGGTATGGGAAGTTTGTAATAAATCCTGACAGCTATCAGCAATTGAAAGAACAATTCAACTTATTCAACAAGAAATTATAAACTGTTTGAAATTATCTTTTACATATACGTTTTTTTATATTATTATTTTTCTTAGCTGTATTGGCTGCAGCAATTCCGGTAAGCATGTGCTTCCCCCGCTAAATGAGAATTACCGCAAAACTGATAAGCAACCTTTTGGAGCTTTTATCGCTTACAACCAGTTCAGGCATTTATTTGGAGATCGATATGTTGAAGATATTGCAGACCCTTTTGATGAAGTGTGGAAGAACATAAAGTCTTATTCAACTGATAAAAAGTATTCCCTTTATTTTCTTGTTACAAAAAACCTGGTTTTAAATTATTCTGAGGTAAAGGCTTTTTTAGATTATGTAAAAGCAGGAAACGATCTTTTTATTTCTGCGGATTATGTAGATAACAGGCTGCTTGAAAATATTAATTGTAATACGGAAAGGCAGGGAGAAATTATTGAAGAGCTAAAAGGAAATATGCATGAAACTCATGTGAATATGTATTTTGGAGGTGACTTCCATGCGCCTTCTTACGCTTATTATTACTATCCTTTCTTAAATTCATTATCGGACTACGATACAGCATTCACCAGGGTTTTAGGGACTAATGAAATGAATGCTCCTAATTATATTGTTTTATTTTCAGGTAAAGGCCGTATCTATCTTCATGTGGCGCCCCGCATTTTTGGAAATTATTTTTTACTTACAAAGGATAATTATAAGTATTTTGAAAACGTGATTTCTTACCTGCGTTCCGATCCTAAAAACATTTACTGGGATGAATATTACAAGAACTCCGGCTCTTCACGGCGGAGAAATAATGATAGTTCAGCAGATGATAATTTTTCCTCATTAAATGTTATTAAAAAAAATCCTCCTTTGCTTTGGGCATTTTATATAGCATTAACAGGGTTGTTTTTATTTATTCTATTTAATATAAAAAGAAAGCAAAGAATAATACCGGTTATAAAGCCAAATGTAAACACAACCGTTACTTTTACAGAAACTGTTGGAAGATTATATCTTCAAAAAAAGGACAACAGGCATATTGCCGGGAAGATGATAACTTATTTTTACGAACACATCCGCAATAAGTATTTTATAAGTACCGCTAATATTAATGATGAATTTATTAATTCCATTTCCGGCAAGAGTGGCGTTTCAAAAGAAAAAATTCAAGAGTTATTTTCATTGATTCAACAGGTTCATTCCCAGGAAAAAATAGAAGATGCTGTGCTGTTGAAATTAAATACAGATATAGAAAATTTTACAAAAATTAAAACCTGATGGAAGAAAATATTTTTCAACAAAGAATTGATCTCGGTGCTTTAAACAATGCGGTTACTGATATAAGAAATGAAATCAGCAAAATTATTGTTGGCCAGCATGAAATGATGGATATGCTTATGATTGGCTTGTTGTGCGATGGGCACATTTTAATAGAGGGAGTTCCCGGAGTAGCAAAAACGCTTACGGCTAAACTAATGGCAAAAATCATAGATGCTGATTTTTCCCGTATTCAGTTTACGCCTGACCTCATGCCAAGTGATGTTTTGGGCACATCGGTGTTCAACCCCGGAGAAGGGGAGTTCCAGTTTAAGAAAGGCCCTATTTTTAGTAATATAATTTTGATCGATGAGATAAACCGTGCTCCCGCAAAAACACAAGCTGCTTTATTTGAAGTAATGGAAGAGAGGCAGGTTACTATTGATGGCAGCACGCATGTTATGGAATTTCCTTTCATTGTTTTAGCAACACAAAATCCTATAGAGCAGGAAGGAACCTACAGGCTCCCCGAAGCACAGCTCGACAGGTTTTTATTTAAGATAAATGTAAAGTATCCATCGCTTGAAGAAGAGATACATATTTTATTAAATCAACAATCACTCGCTCAAAACACGTTGCTTGAAGATGTAAAAAAAATAATTTCTCCAGGTGACATATTGCTGTACAGGCAAACGTTACATAATGTGCTTATAGATCCAAAGCTGGTTGAGTTTATCGCAAAAATTGTGAATGCAACAAGAAATAATCCTTCCTTATTTCTAGGGGCATCGCCACGTGCTTCCCTTGCCATACTAAGAGCTGCAAAAGCAAATGCAGCGATAAAAGGCAGAGATTTTGTGAAGCCGGAAGATGTAATTGAGATGGCAACACCGGTAATGCGGCACAGGATAATATTAACGCCTGAAAAAGAAATGGAAGGCATTGCGCCGGATGAGCTAATTCAAAATATAATCAGTAATGTCGAAGTGCCAAGATAGATTTATGTCTTTAAATTATATTCCTCCGATTCTTAATATTCATAAATAAAAGTAAAAACAAAATTAAAAGCTGAGCATTTGTCAACAGTAAAAAAATATTTTGGCGACCTCTTTATTACTCTCAGGTTTTATGCATCTATATTGGCATGCGTAATGCTGTTTGTAGTTGCCTTTTATATTCCGGTTCTTGAATCAATATCAGTAATATTTTTTTTTGTTTTTATCATCCTATGTATTGTGGATTATATTTTTTTGTTTTTTTCAAAAAGGGTCGCATCAGCTAAAAGAATCACTGCGGGCCGGTTAAGTAACGGAGATGAAAATAAAATTGAACTTGTTGTAAAAAATGATTTCTCTTTTCCGGTTACTATAAAAATTATAGATGAACTGCCCCCGCAGTTCCAGGTAAGAAATTGGGAAAAGCATTTGTTTTTACAAGGGCGTCAGCAAAAAAAAATAGAATGGTATTTACGCCCTTTACAGAGAGGCGAATATCATTTTGGCGATATTCATTTATTTGTTTCATCTCCATTGAAATTTCTTAGTCGTAGATTAACAAGTAATGCAAATGAAACGATTCATGTTTATCCATCATTTATGCAGTTGCATAAATATGAGCTTTTGTCCAATGCAACGATTCAGCATGAAAGTGGCAGCAGCCGTATGCGCAAGATAGGCCAGAGCATGGAGTTTGAGCAAATAAAAGAATATGTTACCGGGGATGATATCCGTACGCTTAACTGGAAAGCTTCTGCAAGGAGAGGAAGCTTAATGGTAAATAATTTTATGGATGAAAGGTCGCAGCAGGTATATTGTATTATTGATAAAGGCCGCCTTATGAAGATGCCATTTGGAGGATTAACATTGCTCGATCATGCGATAAACAGTTGCCTTGTACTTAGCAATGTTTGCCTGAAAAAACAGGATAGAGTAGGGGTAATTACATTCTCTAACACAATCGGTTCCGTTCTCGCCGCAGACAGGAAACCGGTTCAGAAGGAAAATATTCTTCAGTTGCTTTATAACCAGGCGACAGGTTTTCTTGAAAGTGATTTTGAAATGTTGTATATGCAAATACGCAACCGCATTAAACACAGGAGCCTTTTGATACTCTTTACAAATTTTGAATCCCTTTCAGGATTGAACAGGCAATTGGATTATTTACGTTCACTTGCCAGCCATCATTTATTGCTGGTTGTATTTTTTGAAAATACTGAATTAGATAAATTGGCAACTTCGCATGCAACAAATATTGAAGAAGTATACATTAAAACTATTGCTGAAAAATTTGCTTTTGAAAAAAGGCTTATTGCAAAAGAACTTTCTAAATATGGAATTTTATCATTGCTAAGTTCCCCACAAAAACTTACTGTAAATACTATTAATAAATATCTTGAACTAAAAACAAGGCAGGCAATTTAACTTTTTTAATGATCGAAAATACTTTTGAAGAAGGAAGAGTTTTGCTAATAGATAAGCCGTTACATTGGACATCATTTGATGTAGTGCGAAAGATTCGTAATACCATTAAAATAAAAAAAGTAGGGCATGCAGGAACACTGGACCCGCTTGCAACAGGCTTGTTAATTGTCTGCACGGGCAAGTTTACTAAAAAGATCAATGAATACATGTCGCAGGAAAAAGAGTATACTGGTTCTATTACACTTGGTGCTACAACACCTACCTACGACCTTGAAAGCAAGCCGGAAAATTTTAAGTCTTTTGACGATATCACAAAAGAATTAATTCATGCAACAACCAGGAAATTTATCGGGGAAATTATGCAGGTTCCTCCTATCCATTCAGCAATTAAACAAAAGGGAAAACCAGTTTATCTTCTTGCACGTAAAGGGGTTGATGTTATACTGGAACCAAGAAAAATTTCCATTAACCAATTTGGAATTACTGGGATAGAAATGCCTAAGATATTTTTTAAAGTCGCCTGTACAACCGGAACGTATATACGTAGTCTTGCGAACGATTTTGGAGAAGCGCTTGGCTGCGGAGGCTATTTAAATAGTTTATGCCGCACCCGTATTGGTAATTTTAAACTGGAAGATGCCATAAGTGTTGAAGAGTTTGTAAGATCTTTTCAGAATCTATAGTCTTTAATTTCAGAATTTAAAAATTCTTTGAAATGTCCAGAACAAAGCTATTAATGCGATCAATGCTGACAACGGGTAAACAATAGCCTTTTTATACCATATCTTTTTTCCAAACGGTATAATTAAAACGAGAAAGACAAGTGTTATTACACTTATCTGCCCAAGCTCCACGCCTACGTTGAATGAAAAAATAGAAGTGAAAAATTTATTTCTTGGTAAGCCTATTTCGTTAAGAGCGCTGGCAAAGCCCATTCCATGTACAAGCCCAAACATAAATATGATGGCTATACGCCATGCCTTCAATTCACTGAGTAAAATATTTTCGATTGCAACAAATGCAATTGATAATGCAATTAAAGGTTCAACAATATCTGATGGAAGTTTTATAATTCCTTTCATGCTTAGCGCAAGTGTGATGGTATGTGCAACAGTGAAAGCGGTAGCCTGCCAGAGTATCGTTTTGAATTTTGTATTCAATAGGCATAGGCTCACTACAAAAAGAATATGATCTAACCCATAAGGGATAATATGACTAATGCCTAATTTTAAATAATACCAGACCACATCGCCTGCTGGTGCTTTTTCAAGCTCATAGTTAATAGTGTGGGCAAATGTTGTAAAGGGAAATATAAGGCAAGCCAGCGCCCAAATTATTTTGGTATAACTTTTTTTAACCAGTTCCATTTCTAATATAAGTCTTTCAACGTCTTTTCGCTTTCATCCTTTAATTCTAAATCAATTGCCGGATTGTTTTTGAGCCCCTGCTCAAGGAGTTCCTTCGCCTTTATTTTATTTCCTGCTTTAGCGTAGATAAGTCCTGCCTGGCAAAGCAAGGTAGGATTTTTACAATTAGTTTTTAAAGCAACGTCAATGTAGGTAGCTGCTTTTTTAAAATCCTGACTCTTATAATATACCCAGGCTATTGTTTGATTCACGTCAATATTTTCGGGCCTTCTGTTATATTCAACTAATGCGTGTTTTAAAGCATTAGCATTATCATTTTGCAAGAGATAAGCGTAGGCAAGTTCCCGATCGGCATAATGGCCTATGCTCTCATCCTGGTCGCCTTTCTTTCCATCATTATTCATTCCATCTATTATATTTTGAAGGACGGCATTTGCTTTCTTTGTATCACCATTCAACCGGTATAGCTGAGATAATTGTTCCTGTATGGAATAATCATTTACGCTTGCAGACGCTTTTTCGTAATACGCTATTGCCTTTTGGTAATCTTTTTTCACCATAGCTATATGCCCAAGCCCTGCTGTAGCATATGGATACTCCGGGCGCTCCTGCAATGCTATAAGGTAATGCATTTCGGCGCTCTTAAGATCTCCGGTGTTTTCGTATAGCCGGGCCAGTTGTATGCGTGTCCATTCGGTAGGTTCGTCACCTGCGCCACCTGCATCTACTGCCAGTTTCATCGCTTCAATTGCACCTGGATAATCTCCGTGAATTTCCCGCAGATAAGATATACGAGCGTATGAACGTATATCAGGACGTATCGAAACCATCTTTTCAGCATTTTCAACTGCTGCTGTATAATTTCCCATTTCCACATTTCCATCTACTATTATTCCATATATCAGCGCATTGTAAGGATTTATTTTTTGTGCTTTTTCAGCAATAGCCAGGCCATCACCGAAATGATGTTGGGACATGTACAATAAAGCTTTTAATGTCAATGCTTCGAAATTGTCAGGCTGGTCCTCGAGCACACTGTTGATATATTTCATGGCTGCTGCATCATAATATACGTAGTCACCCGTAATCCTGGCTTCCTGGATGTATAGGGTTGATAATGCAATGGCAGCTTTTATATCCTTGGGATTGTATTGTACTGTATTAATAAGTTTTTGTGCGGCTTCTTTTGTTTTCTGCCACTCAGCACTTGATGCTTTAGCATCTTTTCTTTCAATAAGAGGGTAGGTTGCATTTTTCAGCTTTGTTTGATTGATGCTGTAGCGTATCACCACAAAAGCAGAAATTGAGAAGAAAAAGACAATAAGTAAAAGGTAAATAAATTTCTTTTTCATAATATGGTTGTTGAAAGGGCGTGAAGGTTTAGAGAATAAGCCCGCAATTTATCATTGCGGGCTTATTATATAGGGTGAAATAAATTGTTATTCTTTAACCACGGTTACTGTCTGCTTGGTTCCACCATCTTTATTTCCTGAGATGAAATAAGAACCTTTAGCCATTCCGTTGGCATTCCATTGAGCAGTGTAAGTACCAGGCTCAACTTTCTTATTTACCAGAACTTTCAATGGCTTACCTGATGCATCGTATAGCATAATCTTCACAACTGAAGGCGATGCAACATGATAGCGCAGCACATTGCTGTTATTCATTGGATTGGGTGAGGTAGCTATTTCTATTCCAGGTGAAGCAAGGCCAAGTGTTTCCGTTGTTGCAGGGCCACCAGATTTCATGTCAAGTGCTGGTCCGGCTGGTGGTGGTTCACAATTACAATTGTGATCTCCTGACCACGGTGCCTGTATATAAGGAAATAATGGTTTAAATGAAGTGTCATTGGCATTAACCCCTGTACTGTAACTTAATACATTTACAAGATTAGGAGTTACCGGGCTGCCACCTGGTACATAATCATCATACCAAAGGCCTATTGCAGCTAATACTACTCCACTTACTGCCTGAAGTTCAATACGTGTTACATCATCTTCCAACCTTCTGCCATTAGGAAACCCGTCCATATTAGGTATAAACTGGAGTGATTTGTCAGTGTTGAATCTTGGGTCAGTTAAACCTAAAACAGCAGCACTTACCAAACCTTCACTACTGAAATCAGGTGATGAGCGTTGAGTGGTTGGTACTGCCATGTTAAGGCGAAGCATGTCTCCACCATTCGGTAAAAAGTTACTGATAAAAGGCTTTCCTTCTCCAAGAACATTTCCATTTTTACCGGTAGCTAATTGATAAGGGCTCAAGTTAGGTACACCTGTATGGAATATTGGCCAAAGATCTACTGACCGGGGTGAATTTTCTGCAGGTAAAAGAAGCTTGCCGAATGCAGCTTCACTTAGTGCTGTGCCATTAAGGGCCGCATTTCCTTTTAAACCATACAAGCCGTTATTTCCGTTACTGAAATTATAAGTACCTAATGACTTTTTTTGAATTCTTAATTGCTTAAATGCAGGAATTGCACCACCAAACTGGTCATCGTCCATGTACAAAGCCAACTCAGGATTGTAGAAGAAGTTTCCAAACACTTTAAGTTTGGCAATGTCTTCATACGGGGAAAGACTGTTCCAATAATCTTTGTAACCGATTGGGATAACTGCTTCATTAGTTAATGGCATACCAAGCCTGGATACCTGAATCCATGGACCCATGTTACTTTCTGTACCATTTCCGTTCAATACCCTTATTTTTTGCCTGCTTGCTGATGCCCAAACTCCGATCACATAATTTGGATCAAGTATGTTTTTTGCCTCTTGAAGTGACTTATGATCCTTTTGTAATGTTTTAATTGGAATTGCTATTACAAGTGTAGAAACGTTTTTGCATTTCAACGCATCTTCGGGATGGCTTGGCCCTTGTCGAGGTGCATTTCCCAAATCAAAAATACCTCCAAGGTCAACGAAGAAAGGATCATCTGCAGTACCTGCAAAAACCTTTTCACCTGTTTTAGATACTTTGATGGCTCTATGCATAATCTCATCATAATTAGAGGCATTAAGGCCTACAGGAGAGCTAATTGAGCGTGGCCCAATATTATAAGCTGGAACTATGCCATCTTTGCGGTTAATAATTTCAGTAAAGCTCTTACCTCCATCCATACTTCTGTCAAGACTGTAAGTGGTCTTTAAATTTTCTTTCCCCAACCTGATGTTGAAAAAAGTAGTAGGGTCCTGATTTTCTTTGTAAAATGTAAAACGATAAATAATATCGTCGCCAGGTGTGTTTATATCGTTGTCAACGTGTATTTCATACCGTACATTTTCTCCAAAAGAATAATAGTTAGGGCCTCCGTTTGGCAATTGACCCGGAATGTAGTTGGCGATAATTGTAATGTTATTCTTATCGCTTAGGCTTTTAAATGCATACAGGTCAGTGTTGTCAGCCAGTGGATCATTTGAGATCATGGGGGCCTCGCGGTGACTGGAAGACATTAGCACAGCTGAAAATGCTGTAATTACGGCAACAGCAAGAACAATTTTTAGCCTGCTACTGGTAAATCTTTTTTTCATTTTTTAAATTTTAATGTTAGGAAATCAATGTGTAAATAATTCATAGAAACCAGACTGGTCCTGTCGTTTTTGAGGTATATAATAGCGCTGAGAAGTATGGACAAGCAATCCATTATCATCAGTTTGGAAAAACATAATTTTCCAAGTATAAATCAGTAAACTTTAGGGATAAAGTGTAAAAGAGTTACGAGAGTTTGGTTAACTTGGTTTTAACAAGTTTGTATTTGTAAAACGCAAATAATCATACTCAATTAGCATACCATGTCAAATTTCTTATATGTGAGGATTTTTTTCTGCTTAATTAAAATGTTCTTGCTTAAATAATTTGATTGTGGTGTTCATTGCAACATTAGCTGTAGAAGGCATTTACGTGATTAAGCTATATGGAAAGGTATTGGAATGCAGACTTAATTTAATAATTGTAAGTGCTTTTTTTATGTATTCTTATTTAATATCATCCAGAATGTCGAGTATACAATTACTCTAAGATGAAAATTTTCTACAAACTTCTCTTATAGAGTAATTACAAATTGTATATGGTGATAAGCATAATGTATACAAATTTTCTCGGCAACCCTGATCAGAAGTTATAGACTTTTTTTTATTGGAATTTAAGTAAAAATAATTTTATTGAGCGGATAGAACTGTTGCGAAAACAATTGTATAGGCGATATAATATGGGATGAAAGTATTAAATTGATGTATAATAATAAAGTAAACTCCTTAAATGAAATCATTAATACTAATCATTTTCCTTCTGGTTGAACTAAAAGGTCTTTCACAATCTCAGGAAAGCTATAGCGTGGATTCTGCTTCAGTAGAACATATTGGTATACCTAAAGGGGAAGTGCTAAAATTTATCTTTGACAGTTCCAAAATTTTTCCCGGAACATGGCGAGAGTATTGGGTATATATCCCGGCACAGTATCATCCTGAAAAGCCTGCCTGTGTGTATGTAAACCAGGATGGAATTCAATGGAATGCACCCACAGTTTTTGACAATCTGATCTATTCCAAAGAAATACCAGTTACTATTGGGGTTTTTGTAATGCCCGGCGTGGTGAAAGCACCAAATTCTGCGAGTGCCCTTAGCCGTTATAACCGTAGTTTTGAATATGATGGCCTTGGTAATGCCTATGCCCGTTTTATTTTAGAGGAAATTTTACCGGCTATAGAAAATAAGAAAACCAGCGATGGAAGAGTAATCCATCTTTCTAAAAGTGGGAATGATCGTGCTATTGGAGGCTCCAGCAGCGGTGCTGTGTGTGCTTTTACGGCTGCGTGGGAGCGCCCTAATGAATTTTCAAGGGTTTTCTCAGCTATCGGTACTTATGTAGGTTTGCGAGGGGCCGAACGGTATCCAACTCTAATACGTAAATATGAACCCAGGTCTATAAGGATATTTTTACAGGATGGATCAAACGATCTTAATATTTATGCAGGCGACTGGTGGAAAGCTAACGAAACAATGGAGCGGGCTCTTGTATTTTCAGGTTATGAATTGCAGCATGTATGGGGAGAAGGGCAGCATAATGGAAAACATGGCACCGCTTTATTTCCACAGGCTATGAGATGGCTGTGGAAAGATTGGCCACAGCCGGTGAAGCGTGGTAACTCTAAAAATCAGTTTTTAAATGATATATTAATTCCGGGAGAAGACTGGCAATTGGTTTCGGATGGCTATAAATTTACAGAAGGGAGCGCAACAAATTCTTCTGGGGAAGTTTTTTTCCAGGATATTCCAACCTCTAAAACTTACAAAATAGATCTTGATGGAAAGCTGACAATATTAAAGCTTAATGCTAAAAAAGCAAGTGGAACTTCTTTTGGAGCAAATGGGAAACGATATGTTGTCGCAGGTGGTACTAACCAATTACTTTCTTATGATGAACAAGGAGACGAAAATATTATTGCAGATAGTATCGCAGGCAATGACCTTGTGGTGGCTAATAATGGAAATATTTATATTACCTCTCCCGATGGAACGCAAAAGCCGTCTAAGATATATCTCGTGCGTCCGGGCGGTGAAAAATTAATCGTAGATGAAGGATTAAAATTTGCCAACGGCTTAACGCTCTCCCCGGATCAAACCGAATTATATGTAACAGAGTCTGCTACCCACTGGGTTTGGGTTTACCAGGTTCAATCCGATGGCACATTAGCATTCAAACAACATTATGGATGGCTGCATGTGCCTGATAGTGAGGAAAACGCCTGGGCTGATGGCCTTAAATGCGATACTGCGGGAAGAATATATGTGACGTCAAGATTGGGCATACAAATACTCGATCAAACCGGACGGGTCAATGCTATTTTACCGATACCTGCAGGGCAGCCTTCCAACATTTGTTTTGGGGGTAAAAATTTTGACATACTTTATGTTACAGCTGTTGATAAGGTGTATCGTCGAAAACTTAAAGTACGGGGAGCAAATACTTTTGAAAAGTCTTATAAGCCTGCTAATCCAAGGCTTTAAATCAGTTTGTATTTATTTAAAAAAACTTACTTTTTGGTTACGAAATACACGGCGTAGCCAACAACTTCTTTGATATAATAATACCAGGTACCCAGGCTTGATATGGATGGTATAAAATCCCCCAAAGTAGTCTTTCCTTTACCTGCAATATAGTTGCATGGAAAAGGTATTACATCAATACCTGATTTCTTGTAAGTGGATAATGCTCTGCGCATATGGAATGCAGAAGTAACAAGAATATATGGTGGATTCAAATGGGCGCTATCCAATATCCTTTTTGAAAATAATGCGTTTTCAAAAGAATTTCTTGATCTGTTTTCAATAAGAATATTGCTATCAGGAATATTGAAATCTTTAAGCTGCGATGCTACCCAGTCACTTTCCCTGAAATCGGTGGGCAATAATTTTGCATTACCACCTGAAATAAGAAGATTGGAAACTTTTCCTTCGGCCTTTAATTTAAGAAGTTGAATAAACCTGTCGCATGTGGAATTGAAATATCCATTGCCGTTATAATCCTCAGAGACAAATCCCCCCAATACGATTGCACAACTGTATTTGCTATTAGCAGGTAACTTGGTTTCTTTAGTATCCCACCACCTGGCAAACTGGTTAAGAAGAAATGGATTTGAAAATATGATAAAAATTACAAATGAAATTCTGTAAGAAATTTTTTTTAGCCTTTGTCTTTTAGTAAAAAAACCGAATGTTAAAAACAGGATTATCCAAAATATTGGTGAAAGAAAATAAACAATAAGTTTAGATAATACAAAAAACATGATTCAAAAATTAGTTGGTTCACCTATTTATATTCCCTCGCACATTTGGACTGAGTAATATTTCTTTTAGTTCAAGGAACGATGATACATAAAAAACCGCTCCTTTAATTAAGAAGCGGTTTTATTATTAATAGATTTTTAGTAGTCAGTATTCTTTATTAGTTTTTTATTATTTTTTGACTTTCAACAGATATACCATTTACAACAATATTTACTACATACATTCCCGGGTGTTGGTCATTAAGATCTTGTAACTGAAGATTATTAAAACCTTTATTAATAGTAGATCCTATTTTCTTCACAACTATTCCTGATGCACTTATTAATCTTATTTCTGCTTTTCCGCCGGTGTTACTTTCAAAATTTACATTTAGTTTATCCATGTAAGGATTAGGCATTACCTGTATGGTTGTTTTTTGTGCAGTGATATTGCTTATGCGAACCATTTTTACAACGCTGTAAGTATAACTGCCATTCGCATCCACTTGCTTTAGCCTGTAGTAAAGTGTATTATGTTTTAAAATTTCTTTGTCGTTATCTTCAAAACTATATTGACCGACACCATTGCTTACTGATTGCGCTCCTAGAACTAATCCTGACGTAGAAAAATTAGTTTGATCAAAACTTCTTTGAACTTCAAATTGTTGATCCTTTAAGTCAGCATTTACCGTCCAGGATAAGTCTACTTTATTATTATTTAAAGCAGCATTGAACGTGAGATAAGTAACGGGCAAAATGCTGAAACTGCCAAAAAGGTCTCCAAAATAAATGCTATGGAAGCGGTCGGTTTCAATTGCGCCTGGGGCTCCGTTATTATCAACTTGTGAGCCTGTATAAATTTGAAAACTTGAACGGTTAGTAAAAGTGTAATCAATTCTCACATCCAATGCTAAAGTATCAATCCCTACGCGATTAGCTACAGGGCCTATAGCCAAAAAAACTGAATCGTCATCATCGGTTCCCCAGGTGTTGTCGGTATCTTTTAGCCTGGAAATCGTTAACAAGCTTGGTATTATACTATCAGGCAGCTCGTAGTTAATATTGCTGCCAACAATACCGCTTAATTCTCTTACTCTCACATTATCTCCGTCAACATCTGCAGCAGATAAATCCACCAGGGAAAATACATAAGGAACGCCTGCACTGTCAAACTCTATGTCCCACTTAATGTAAGATATGCCAAAGGTACCAGGGCCTCCAACAGTCGGCTGCCATGCTTCGGGATAACCTGTAGAAGTATTATCAATATCTTTAAGTACAGCGCCACCCACAATGTTTTCTATTGTAATGTAAGCGTCTTTATTGTCGTAAACATTTTTAAAAAGGTATTTAGCACCAATTTGACCATCGGTACCTGCTACCAATTGAGGGTTGCTAAAATTAAACTTCGGTGCTTTTGGTTTTCCGCCGCCGGCATTTGCTGAAAAAGCTGAAAAAAGAGTAGAAATGGCAAGTATTAATAACTTACCGGTTGAGGTAAAATTTTTGTTCATTTTCTTTGTGGTTTGAGGTTTCTTAAAAAGTATAAAACATTATTAGTGTTTTGATACATTAAGGAATTTCAAACGGAATGGAGGCAATTAGTAATTCTGTGAGATGATGGATGTTTTGGTAAATTTAGAAATGCTGAGGTAAAAGCATTTTCTAATTCGAAGACAAACATAGAGTGGATTTGCGGAAAATGCAATACCGTAAATTTACTGTGTGGTATTTTTAAATCATTTCTAAAACATTTCTAAATTTTAAAGCTTTCAAGAAGATAATTTGAGCATTACATTAATTCAGGCTTTAGATAATATTTAAAGGTTATGGGAAAAATTTCGGTAAATTTCGAAATTTTAATATTTTATGTACAATTATTTATTTCTGCACAATAAATAATTCAAAAGTCAGTTGTCAAAAAATTATAAGCTTTGGATATTACACTAATTGCTTTTACTATATTTATTATAGAGTCTAACACTATCTATAGTATGCTTAAACATCGCACTTACAGGCATCCTTCCATTTTCGTAGATCCCATGTTTCCTATTACAATCTTGTGGAGAGATTAGCCAGGAATGTATTGTCATAGGCTATGTTTTTATAAGGTGTGGTAAAAAAAATAAAGATTCATTTCTACCATTACCATTTTTTATACAGGGCTTTCGGCTATAAGCAACCCCCGCATTTATTAAATGAAATTAAAACCGGCATCCGTTCCTGGAAATTGAGATTTGGAACCCGTAAATTCTTCACCCTGGATGCAGGAAAAATATGGGATTAAATAAAGATGCCTCCTTGTATCCAAAAAAAAGCGAAGGAAAAAAATTAAGAGATCAGCCGGCTTGCTAAACAATACCATGCAACTTTTTAAGCATGTTTTTTTATGCTTAGTGTAGAAAGCTAATAGTTTTTGCAGAAGGTTAATTATTAAATCTGGAAGAGTGAATGTCATTAAATAAATAATGATCTATATACTTTTTTGAGTAAATTGATAAAAATTTTATAATAAGTTTTCCCTCACTTAAATGAAAAATATTCTTTTAGTTGAAGATGACCCGGAGATTGCGAAATTGCTAAATCTTCATTTTGATGCGGCCTTGTACAATCTCAATATCTGTCCAACAGGTAAGGAAGCCATTGAAAAATTTAGTAACAGTGAGTTTCATTTGGTAATTCTTGACATTACACTTCCTGATCTGAGTGGAATGGAAGTTTGTAAAATTTTAAGGAAAAAAGATATTACTACTCCGATCTTAATGCTTACCTGCCATAATGATGAAGTTGATAAAGTGCTTGCATTGGAATTGGGGGCAGATGATTATGTTACAAAACCTTTTGGCATACTTGAATTAATAGCACGTGTAAAAGCTCTGCTCAGGAGATCAGAGCAAAAAAATATAAGGGCTCCATTAGAAAATAAAGAAATACTATATAAAAACATAACTATAGATACTGATAAAAGAAAAGCCTCTGTAAAAGGAAAAAGACTTGATCTTACTCCGAAAGAATTTGAGCTTCTTTTGCTCTTAGCAAGCCATCCTGGTAAAACATTCAGCCGCCAGGAACTTTTGGAACGGGTTTGGGGGTATGTGTTTTCAGGATATGAACACACGATCACATCTCATATAAACAGGCTTAGAATTAAAATTGAATCCGACTTAAATCATCCTGAATATATTTTAACCTCGTGGGGCACAGGCTACAGATTTTCAGAATGAAAGCAGAAAGATTTAATATTTTCAAACGTATCAGTTTATTGGTCTTTGCGTTAATAACTATTCTCGGAGTATTGTTTATAGGCATTACTTATTATTCCACTACAACATTCCACTTGGCCAGCACAGAATTATTAAATAAAGATGTTGCTGCGCATATTGCAAAATTTGCATCACCCTTCGAACGAAATGGTATCAACAAGAGAAAGGCCGATTCGGTTTTTCAACACGTGATGATCTTAAACCCAAGCACTGAAGTTTATTTTTTAGATACTGCCGGTAACCTCATGGATTTTTATGGGCCTAGAAAAGATATTAAACTTTGGAAAATACCACTAGAAAATATTAAGAGGTATATTTTATCGGAAGGGGAGGAATACCTAAAATCACAGGACCCAAGAGATCCGTCTAATGACAAAATATTTTCTGCAGCAGAAGTGATATCCAACTCAAAAAAGCTGGGATTTATTTATGTAATTCTTGGCAGTAATGAATATAAAAATGTAAGCGAAATGCTTTTCAAAAGCCACATCGGTAGCCTTGCTATAAAAGCTTTTACTTTCATAATTATCTTATCTATCATTTTCAGCATGCTTTATATAACCAGAATACAAAGGAACTTTAACTCCATGATTATTGTTTTGGAAAAATTTGAGAATGGTGATTTTGAAGCTCGTTTTAAAACTAAAGAAAAGCATGAACTGGCTCCAATTACCCATGCATTCAATAAAATGGCTGATTTACTTGTTCACAATATTACCAGACTTACCGTCCTGGAAAATACACGGAAAGACTTTATTACTCATATTTCTCATGATCTGCGTACACCTCTCTCCATCGCCAGAGGCTACACTGAAACTTTGCTGATAAAAAAACAAGAAGGCACTTTGAAGCGGGAGGAGTTGGATAATTATATGCAAATGATACTGAATAAAATTTTCCAGGTAGAGCACATGGTAACAATGCTATTTGAACTAACAAAAATTGAGTCCGCTGAATTTAAGCTTACAATAGAACCTTTTGTTCTTTCGGAAATTGTGCAAGAAATCGTAAATACGTTTCAGCTAAACGCCAAAGAAAAAAATATAAATTTAAAATGTATCCAATCCCAGTATCATGTATGGGTAAACGCAGACATTAGTATGATGGAAAGGGTTATACAAAACCTTATTGAAAATGCAATTAAAAATACCCCTGAAAATGGAATTATAGAAGTAGCTCTCCAGGTAGAAAACAATAACCTGATTTTTAATGTTGAAAATGTAGGCGATCCTTTATCAGATGAACTATTTGATTGGATAAATAACCAGGAACAAAAACATGAGTATACAAACAAACCAATAAAATCCGGACTCGGATTAATTATTGTAAAAAAGATACTTCATCTTCATGGTTCTGTTTTAAAGGCACGTATCATTAATGATTCTGTAAACATTTTTTCTTTTAGCCTTCCTACATACGAACCGTAAACGCCTTTACCTTCTACATCTTTCTTTAAAAATTAATTGTCTTAGTCATCCCACTTTGAGGAAAATATTTCTTACCATGATTTAGGGATTATCAAAAATGTCACCCTGATTATTTTAGAATACAAATGATACACTTCTGTGATAATTTGATAATTTATTTAGGTTGTTACCGATATATAATAATTAATATTTCAAAAACTAGAAGGTTTCAATTTTATGCTCCTAATCAATATTTGCTTATTAATTAAAAACACTTGGTGTTTTTTAAAGCAGAGAAACGTGATAACTCCGTGATAATTTTCTTTAATAGCGGAATGTTTATTGTTATATTTTTTAAACTCAATTAAAATTATGAATACAATAGCATCAAAGAATATAAGGATGTAAGATTAATTTAGAATAAACTGAAGAAAGATTAACTAAAAAGAATGAAATATTTATAAACAATTTTTATTAAACAATTTTCTAAACCAGCAGTGCACTATAAAAAACAATGCATAGCTAAAATCAATTATTAATTATGAAAAAGGTATTTTTTTTAATTGCAACATTTGTAATAGGTGTAAGTGCTTATTCTCAAACAACTGAAAAAAAGATGGACAAAATGGAAGATGGTAAAATGATGGCTCACAAAATGAATGATGGTGTAATGATGAAAGAAGGCAAAATGATGATGAGCAAAGGGGGGCAAACAATGATGATGGATAAGGATATGAAAATGAAGAATGGAACAATGGTTATGATGGATGGCACGGTAAAGATGAAAAATGGTAAAACAATGATGATGAAAGATGGAGAAATGATGGACATGAAAGGAAAAATGTCCATGATGAAAATGGATAAGATGGATAAGATGAAAGATAAATAATTATCTAGGCTCATAAGTTCAATCAGTGTTTAGCCAGGTGTTAGTGGAGAAAATAGTTTGTGGTTAAACTTGATTCGTATTTGATACCTGCGAACCGTCTCCTTTTTGGTGAGGCGGTTTTTTTATTTATTAAAGATTACAATATCATAATCGTTATTCTTAAATAACTTTTCTTTGT
Source organism: Chitinophagales bacterium (assembly GCA_038239385.1). Taxonomy (GTDB): domain Bacteria; phylum Bacteroidota; class Bacteroidia; order Chitinophagales; family Chitinophagaceae; genus Ginsengibacter. Next base: position 25,084 of record JBBSEV010000006.1, on the reverse strand, counting down.
TTTTGCAAATGGACATCAGTCTCAATAAATATATAAGTGATACCGGTTATTGCAGCCGCAGGGAAGCAGATAAATATATTGAAGGAGGCAGGGTATTTTTAAACGGTAGAGAAGCCAAAAAAGGAAACCGTGTTACAGAAAATGATAGGGTTCTTATTGATGGAGAACCATTGAAAAAAAAGACAGCTCCTATTCACATCATGTTGAATAAGCCAAAAGGAATTACGTGTACCACAGACCTTAAAGACAAATCCAACATAATAGATTTTATAAATTTTAAAAGTCGCATCTTCCCAATAGGAAGACTGGATAAACTTTCTGAGGGGTTGATTTTCCTTACAAACGATGGCGATATTGTAAATAAAATTCTTCGTGCAGGTAACGGGCATGAAAAGGAATATGTGGTAACAACTGATAAAAACATCACTACCGAGTTTATAAATAAAATGAGGAATGGCGTAAAAATCGCTGGGATCATTACTAATAAATGTTTCGTAAAACAAGATGGAGAAAAAAAATTTACCATTATTCTTATGCAGGGGCTTAACCGTCAAATCCGCCGTATGTGCGCAGCCCTGGATTATAAGGTAACCTCTTTAAAAAGAGTGAGGATAATGCACATTAGCTTAGGTAGTCTTAAAGCAGGTAAATGGAGATATTTTTCTGCGGAGGAAATTATGGATTTAAAAAAGCAAATCGAACATAGCAGTAAGACCGTTGATATAGAAAGTATGGGTGAATAAAAGCACATTCTCACGATGCATTGCCAGTATTAATGCCCTTGCGCTTTAAAATTTCCTAATTTTAATTTCTTCAAAACACTTTCATTGAATAATAATATGAATGTATTTATTAAAAAATGAATGATGATAAAGGTTGACAGGGTTGTAAAATATTTCGATAAGGCAAAAGCTGTCGATGATATTTCTTTTGAAGTAGGCGAGAGGGAAAACATTGTGCTACTTGGCACCAGCGGTTGTGGTAAAACAACTACTCTCCGGATGATCAACAGGCTCATAGAAATTTCATCCGGAACTATCGAAGTAGCAGGGAAGGATATTAAATCCGTTTCGCCTGAAGAGCTGAGAAGGAATATCGGGTATGTTTTGCAGCATAACGGCCTATTCCCTCATTATACCATAGCTGAAAATATTGCTATCGTTCCCAATCTTTTGAAATGGCCTAAAAAAAAAATTGAAAACAGGGTTTCAGAATTGCTAGATCAATTAAGGCTTCCCCAGGAATATCTATCACTTTACCCCAGCCAGCTTAGTGGTGGCCAGCAACAAAGAGTGGGATTGGCACGGGGACTTGCTGCTGATCCTTCCATACTATTGATGGACGAGCCGTTCGGGGCTCTTGATGCAGTCACACGTGCAAATATCACTAAAGAATTTTCACAGCTCGAAGTGCTTAAAAAGAAAACAATAGTACTGGTAACGCACGATATAAGAGAAGCGTTTGATATGGGAGATAAAATTTTATTAATGGATAAGGGAAAGATTGTACAGGCAGGAACTCCAACTGAACTTTTATTCAAGCCTGCTAATGAATTTGTGTCTCTTTTTTTTGAAGCGCAAAAAATGCAGCTTGAGTTACATGCCGTATTGTTAAAAGATATTTGGCCTCATCTTTCAAACAACAATTACACTGAGAAAAATTTACAGGAGGTAAATGAAGATAAAACTATGTGGGAAGCTTTAGATGTTTTATCAAATCATAAAGACAAGGATATTGCTGTCATGAATTCTTCAACGGGAGAAACAAGGTGTGCAGGGTATAATTCATTATTCACCGCGTTGTACGCATTAAAGGAAAACAGTTGAACGAAATGAGTCAGTCGTTACTAGATTTCATGCGCCAGCAGTCAGGCAAAATACTAGACCAGGTGCTCGCTCATATAGGGCTTACATTTATTTCTTTACTCTTAGCCGTTGCAATTGGTTTACCATTGGGGATTTTTATCTCCAAAAGAAAAAGATTTGCTGCGCCGATTTTGGGATTCACCGGAGTTTTACAAACAATCCCAAGTATTGCGCTGCTTGGGTTTATGATTCCTTTATTGGGTATAGGTCCTAAACCTGCCATCGTTGCCTTATTCCTATACGCTTTACTTCCAATTGTACGGAATACGTTTACCGGTATTACTGGTGTTGACCCCGCAATAACAGAAGCTGCCAAAGGAATGGGAATGAGTGGCAGGCAAATACTTGCTAAAGTAGAATTACCATTAGCCCTACCCGTTATTCTTGCAGGTATACGCACAGCGACCGTTATAAATGTAGGTGTGGCGACACTTGCAGCTTACATTGCTGCCGGTGGCCTTGGGGAGTTTATTTTTGGAGGCATAGCTCTTAATAATACTAACATGATACTGGCGGGTGCTATCCCTGCGGCTTTATTGGCCATTTTATTTGACTTTATATTATCTAAAGTGCAGAAGATTAATCTAAAAAAAATAAGAACAGGCTTCTGGCTTTTACCATTGTCTATTATATTATTATCATCATTTTACCTGCTGCCAAATCTTTATGGAAGTAAAATGCTGGCAGGGTTTACGCCGGAATTTATGGGACGAAAAGATGGTTACCTTGGCCTTAAAGAAATCTACAAACTAAATATCAGGACGGTTGTTATAAGCGATGCAGTAATGTATAAAGCTGCCTATGAAAAGCAATTGGATGTAATCAGTGGCTACAGTACTGACGGAAGGCTTAAAGCATTTGACCTCACAGTTTTAAATGATGATAAAGGAATATTTCCTCCTTATTATGCTGCCCCGGTCATTCGTGAAGAAACTTTGAAAAAATATCCTCAACTTGAAAATATTCTCAATCAATTAGCCGGGTATATTAATGATTCTATGATGACGGAATTGAATTATCGGGTTGATTATTTGAAACAAAGCCCTGAAAAAGTTGCTAAAGATTTTTTGATGGAACAAAGTTTGTACAAAGAATCAAAAAATGGGAGTAAAGGTATAGTCAGAATTGGCTCAAAAATATTTGGTGAACAATATATTCTTACTTCTATGTATTCAATGTTGATAAAAGGAAATACTGATTTACAGGTAGAAACTAAAACAGGTTTAGGGGGAACGAAAATTTGCTTTGATGCTTTAACCAATAACCAGATTGATATGTACCCGGAATATACCGGTACCGGCTTGCTCGTAATTTTAAAGGCCAATGATTCGGTTGTTTCTTCACTGGCAGGTAATAAAGAAAAAGTTTATAATTATGTTCAGCAAGAGTTTCATAAAGAGTATAACCTGAAATGGTTGAAACCAATCGGATTTAATAATGCGTATGCTTTAATGATGCGAAGAGAACAATCGGATCGTTTACATGTTAAAAGTATAACTGATCTTAAAAATTTAGCCGATAAAAAATAGTATGGATTTATTAGAAAAATATTTATCAGTAAGAGCTTATAGCGAGGAAATCTGCAGGCCCTTAAAAACTGAAGATTATGTAGTGCAGCCTATTGCAGATGTAAGCCCTCCCAAGTGGCATATAGGGCATACAACCTGGTTTTTTGAAACTTTTATTCTAAAGCCAAACATGAAAAATTATATTGAATACAATCCTCAGTATAATTATGTTTTCAACAGTTATTACGAAACTGTAGGGGCAAGAGTTATTCGTACAGATCGGGGAAACCTTAGCAGGCCTGCCGTTGAAGATGTTTATAAATTCCGGAAATATATTGATGAGGCCATGCAAATTTTTTTGCAAACGAAACCATCAGATCAATTGCAGGAAATTATTATTCTCGGCCTTAATCATGAACAACAACATCAGGAACTTTTAAGGACTGATATCAAGTATATCTTAGGCAATAATCCCTTGTTTCCTGCTTACAATATTGAATCAAATGGTATGGAAAGAAAAGACCAAAAGAAAGAAAATGGTTCTATAAAAATTGAAAAAGGAATTTATGAGATAGGCTATACAGGTAGTGAATTTTGTTTTGATAATGAATTAAACAGGCACCAGGTTTTTCTTAATGATTTTAATATTGAAAAGAATCTCGTTACTAATGGCGAATTTCTTGAGTTTATGAATGCAGGTGGATATCAAAATTTTAATTTTTGGCATGCCGAAGGTTGGGATTGGGTTAAGAATAACCATATCATTTCTCCATTATACTGGCATTTAATTGATGGGGAATGGCATAATTACACGTATGGTGGATTGAAGAATGTAAATGTGGATGAAGAATTATGCCACATTAGCTTTTATGAGGCCGCCGCTTATGCATCATGGAAGGGTATGCGCCTGCCAACTGAATTTGAATGGGAAATTGCCGCACAGCAATTTGATTGGGGGAAGCGTTGGGAATGGACTGAAAGTGCTTACCTACCATATCCTGGCTTTATAAAAGCGCCTGGCGCAATTGGTGAATACAATGGAAAATTTATGGTGAATCAAAAAGTGTTAAAAGGCGCATCAGAAGTTACTTCACCTGAACATAGCCGTATCACCTACAGGAATTTTTTTCATCCACATTTGCGATGGCAGTTTACGGGATTGAGATTAGTATGGTAATTTATTTGATGATTCAAAAAGTGTGAAGTGGAACAATTTTTACAGGATGTATTAAAAGGATTAGGCACAGCGCCAAAGTATTTGCAATCGAAATATTTTTACGATAAGAGAGGTGATGAATTATTTCAGAGCATTATGAATTGTGACGAATATTATCTAACTAATTGTGAATTTGAAATTTTTTCGGAACAAACTACAGCATTGGCTGATATAATTATTGACCAGCATAAAAATTTTGATGTTGTTGAATTGGGTGCCGGTGATGCAGTAAAATCAATTTATCTTTTAAAAGAGTTGGTAAATAAAAAAGCGATCTCAACTTATTTTCCGGTAGATATTTCTGATCACATAATTAACCTGCTAAATGAAAAACTTCCGGAACAGGTCCCGCATTTAAATATACATGGATTAAATGGGGAGTATCTTGAAATGCTTAAGTCAGCTAAAAAGATATCAGCTAAAATAAAACTGGTATTATTTCTTGGGTCCAATATCGGAAATCTTTCTTTGGATGACGTTCCCAAATTTTGTAAAGAATTACGAAGCCAGCTTTCCCCTGGTGATATGGTATTGATTGGTATAGACCTAAAAAAGAATCCCAAACAAATTCTCGCGGCTTATAATGACAGTGGCGGCTACACGAAAGAATTTAACCTTAATCTTTTGAGACGTATTAATAATGAACTTGATGGTGATTTTAACTTAGGTTCTTTCGAGCATTATGCAACCTACGATCCGCAAAGCGGGGCTTGCAAAAGCTACCTGGTTTCACTTGAAGATCAGGATGTACATATTGGTAAAAATGATATAATCAGCTTTAGCAAAGATGAAACCATATTTATGGAAATTTCTCAGAAATATACAATCGGGCAAACCGATGAAATAGCTGTGCATTCCGGGTTTATTCCTGTTGCCCATTTTTTTGATAAGAATAAATGGTTTGTGGATGTGATATGGAAATGCGTGTGAAGAAGGTAGTAGTATTAAGTAATAAGTATCAGGTATTAAGATTCTTCTTTTTTATGAGCAAATTCAATTGACCTGCAACAATACTAGCAGTTACTTTATCAATCTTCCCTTTAAACTCTCCATCTACCTGGAAATGTGTTTTTCTTTTCGTCGTGATCACAGCTTTCTTTGTCTGGAATACCTCAACTTTTTTTGGATTGAAACTTTTATAGCTCCAGAACATTTTGAACAATTGTGACAAAGACAGTTTTCTTACCACTACAATTTCAAATTTACCATCGTGCACATCGCCTTCAGGGTTAATTATGGCACCTGTACCGTATTTACTTGCGTTGGCAATTACTACCATATAGGCCTGTGTGTTGAGGTCAAGATCGTCAGCTACTATATGAGCATCCATTAGTTTTTTTCGCCACAAAACTTTAAACACCATTCTTGCATATCCCCACATACCCCGAAAAGGGCTTTCATCAAAATATTTTATCAGTCTTGCATTTAATCCAAGATCGCTTAAATGGAAAGAGATATTATTTTCATTTATTTTTATCACATCACAACATCTTACATAGCCATTTATAATTATATCCATTGCCTCCTGAGGATTTTCCGGGATCTGTAGTTCTTTTGCCATTCCATTTGCAGAGCCTGCAGGAAGAATACCCATTTCCATTTTAGTGCCCAGCAATTGCTTTGCCACCAGGGATATGGTACCATCGCCTCCTACAGCAACTACCCGTTGTGGTTTTATTTTTTCAAACCAATATTTTAATGAGCTGGTATCATCTTTGCCCGACAAAACAAAAAATTCGATCGAGTGTGGAAGGTCTTTAAAGTAGTTTCGTATAAGAGGTTCCCAATCGATTTTTTTCTTCCCGCCTGATACAGGGTTTAGTATAAATAATATCTTTAATTGTAAGGGCTCTTCCATTATATCTTTGAGGTTCTCTGGCATGCAAAAAAAATGATACATAAAGAAAAGAAACTTTCATTATTTAAAAGGATAAAGCAAAAGATATTGTTTTTGTTCAGGCTTAAATATATGCCGGTAATCAGGGTATACAGAGGCTACGGCGATTTGGAAAAGATAATCGTCTTCGGGCATGTATTGAAATTAAGCCCCATGGGAAGAAAGAGTTACCGGCAAAACTGGATAGTCAATATCTTTTCCATGCTAAGGTTATTTATGGTTAAACCATTTATAAGAGCAAAGGTTTCCATGGAATGGAATGGTGTTACTTATGAAACACAAACAGAAGATGACGGATTTTTTAAATTTGAATGGGATCCGGGAAAAAACTTACAACCAGGGTGGCATAATGTTGCAGTACTTCTCAAAGAAGAAAAATACAAACGCCAGCGTATATCGGGGAAGGGGGAAGTGTATATCCCTTTTGAATCAACGCATGCTTTTATTTCTGATATTGACGATACATTTTTAATCTCACATTCTTCAAGGCTTCGCAAACGATTATATGTTTTGTTTACAAAAAATGCACGCAGCCGTAAACCATTCCTGGGAGTTGTAAACCATTACAGGCAACTTGCTAAATCTAACAATCAAAATCATGTATCCAATCCCTTCTTTTATGTATCAAGCAGTGAATGGAACCTTTACGATTTAATTGTAGACTTTTCGAAAGAAAATGATTTGCCCAAAGGAGTTTACCTGTTGAACCAGATAAAGAAAATAAGTGAAGTCTTTAAAACCGGGCAAAATAAACATTCAGGAAAATTCTTTCGTATTGTAAGAATTATAGAAACCTATCCGCAGTTACAATTCATTTTATTGGGTGATGATACCCAGGAAGATTCGAATATTTATTTCTCTATTGCAGAACATTTCCCCAAGAAAATTTTTGCAGTTTATATAAGGAGAATTCATAAAAATAAATTTGAAAGCGTGCAGGCTATCGTAAATAAAATTGAATTAGCCGGTGTGCATTGTTGCTATTTTCAACATAGCTCAGAAGCTATTGAACATTCAAAAAGTATCGGTCTTATCTCTTAGAACTAGATATCAGTTATCAGTTATGAGGGGTAAGATTAATTTAACAAGTGTTGTTCCCTCTCCCTTGGAGAGAGTGAGGCCTCTTATAAATTTAAATTCAATCGTATTTGTAATAATTTATCCTCATCTGAAATTCCATAAGTTACATCAACTAATATTTTACTGAAAGGAGCCAGGAGAATACCTCCACCATACCCCACATGCCATACACTTGATTTTTCCTGGGGTATCCATACTCTTCCGTCATCAACAAATGCGAGTAAACCTGCCTTGCCATTCATTAAGTAAGTTCTGAGATTACTTATAAAACGCAATTCATTGCTGTTATAAAATGCAGTTTTTCCGTAAAATCTTTGTCTTCTAAAACCACGAAGATCCATGCCTCCGCCTATTTCAGGATATTGATAAAATTCGGGATCGCCGCTTACTGATGAAACGCCGGCAGATGTGGCAATAGAAAATTTAGAAATAAGTGGAATATATAATTGAATTTTTCCACCATATTTCCAAAATGATAAATCTGTTTGATTTATATTTTGAGTAAAAGATGCATTACCGTTCAAAGTAATGCCGCTTGTTGGAACTGCTTTATCATTAAGCTGGCTAAAGTTGACATTAAAAACTGCCCCGGCAAAATTCTTTGTATCAAACACAGTTGGCACTATGGGCGCTATTATTTTTGCAGTATATCTTTCTTCATCATTTATAATTTTAATGGATTGGTAAAATGCATTTAAGGAAATACTTGTTCTCCTGAATCTTCGGCTGAGTCCAATGCTTCCTATCGCTTGTTTTGTTCGCATCCGGTTGTAATCCTTGTCTTTTGTGGTTAACAATGTTTCGTTGCCCAATCCATAAAAATTAGTCCATCGTACCCAATCATAATTGGCAAGTAAGGAAAGATCGAATTTGCCAATTGCCTGTGGGAATAAGCCCTTATAAGTTGCACTGAATGCATGCTGTGAGATGGAATAGTTTGCGCCTAAATATTGTTTGAAAGCGAAAGGAAGTTTCTTCCACTTTTGATGTACCCATCCATATCCCAGCCCCACAAAAACGCGGTCTTCATCACTATAAAAAACCGTTGGTTTTATACCCTTCTTATCGTATAAGAAGTTTCTGAAAACATAAGAATGTTTGGAGGTGTCATTTGAAAGATGAAATTTTGTTTTAGTGCCTGTTTGAAAAATATTATTGTCTTTGTCGTCATAGATATATGTCTTCACACTTCCATTAAGGGTAGTTACCGAATCGGGATCGGGGCCACCTATAACCCTAATCTTAATTTTATTATTTTCATTTCCACCTATTTTATAAATATCTTTTCCCTCAAGGCCGTATAGCCTTATTTCTTTTGTTTCTTTATTATAAAATGTTCTTGCATAAAAAGGTTTTGATTTTTGTTGACCATCTTTTGTTTTATTAAATAACTGTACAAGAATCTCATCTTTATTCACAGAGGTCACTTCAAAATATTCTGATCCTTTAGTGCCAACAACTTCTACTTCTTTAGCTAAAAAATAATAATACTTAGTCGCATAGTCCAGTATTTGCCCGCGCCTTGATTTTAAAGCTGTGCTGATTTTATTTCCTGAAATAGCATAAGCCTCGGGAGGGAATTTTTTTACAGATTGCTCAATTATTTCATCAGTAAGAGACGCCTGTAGATCTTTTGCAATTCTTCGCCAGTCATTAAGATTTAATTGATTGGTAAAAAGACGATCTGTACCTCTTTCTTCATAGTTAAATTTATTTACGTCGCCTACTTTATTTTTAAAACTTTGAAAATAGCTTAAGCCTGATGCGGCAACAGCGAGATCAAGTAATACGCCGTTATGCTTAAAATAAACCTGGTCCCTGTCCACAGGCAACGGAACGAATATGTTTTTATTTCCTTTTTCTTTTTCGCCCCATACCCATTGAAGCTCGTGCCTATCCCAATCTCCAAGAAACATATCGAAAAGCCTTGCTTTCAAATAAGCTTCCTGGTCAATACTGTTTTTTGTTTCAGAGAATACCTCTTTCATCATTTCATCTGTATCAAGAAACTTTTCGAAATTACCCAGGTTATCTGCATCTTTCCAGTTACCTTTTATTCTTTGCTCAAACAGGTAAACATGATCAGCATATTTTTGATTGAAAGTATCAAGAGCAGTTTGTTCAGCCAGGTAAACATATTGTGGATTAGTATGGTAAATCCCTGCGCTTTGCGCCATACCGGGAACAGTAGCAGCGGCATAAGGATTTGACATAGATACCTCATCATTAGCGAGGTCTTCAATAAAAGTACCTAAGAATTCTTTGGGTAAAACTTTACCAAGCCTCTTATCAACTGAACGGATTGTATAATTTTTTCCATCTTTAGTTTCAAGATGAAGAGCGGTTGTTTGGTGGCCGCCGCCTTCTTTTGTTGCAATAAGCCCACCCTTTTCATTTTTCAATAATAAAAAAGGAAGCTTTACCGGGGTGCTCCATTCTTTGCGATAATTCTTCCCCCAAAAAAACTTGTGCCAGCCAGATCGCTTGTATTGAGGACCGGCGCTTACGACTTTATATTTAGTAATTGTATCTGCGGCAGAGTTATCCTGTGCTGAAATATTTTTTACAAAAACTAAAAGCAAGAAGAAAATGAGACATGATAGCCTGTAAAATAAATTCATGTATACAATTTAGGTGTAAATGATACCTGTCATTGGTTTCCAAAGCCAGAAAATGCAAGTACGGAATAGTTATTATACTATTTAATCTTTAAAAATAGTTATTTAGAAAACTATTTCTTTAATCTAAACATTTTATTTTACTAATAAGCAGCTTGTATTGTGCTTTCTGTGATATAAGAAATTAGTAAAGAACGCTGGTTACCGTGCAAGTCTTAGCTTTGACCGTAATTAAAATTATATAAAATATAAATCAAAAAATTATGTGGTGGATTTATGCACTCCTATCTGCAGTATTCGCAGCGCTCACAGCCATTTTTGCCAAGATTGGTATTAAAGGGGTAGATACTGATCTTGCTACTGCCATACGAACTGTCGTGATACTTATTTTAGCGTGGAGTATTGCATTCTTCAGGGGAGGCACTAATACGATTCAAACACTTACAAAGCATAATATGTTGTTTTTAATTCTTTCAGGTATTGCTACCGGCCTTTCATGGATATTTTATTTTAAAGCATTACAAATAGGGAAAGTATCGCAAGTGGCACCTGTGGATAAAGCAAGTGTAGCTATTGCCATCATTTTATCAGTGATTTTTTTAGGGGAAACACTTACCCTTAAAATGGCCATTGGTGCAGCAATGATTATTGCCGGTACGATTGTGTTGATCTTATAAATTAACATACCAATTGCATCTCCCAATAATTTTGAACGTACTTAAACTAATGTGTCACCTAAATGATACTTAACAGGAAAATTTATTAATTACTTTGTAACACTCTCTTATTGTTTATCCATACTGAAGAATTGTTTTAATTTTAATGATTATGAAAAAAATATTCTTTTTACTATTCTTCTTTTTTTCAGCCGTTATATTGCAGGCGCAAATACTTAACCCGGTGTCATGGACTACTACCTCAAAGAAAATAAAAGATAAAACTTACGAAGTACATATCACTGCCACTTTAAATAAAGGATGGCATATATATTCTCAATCTACCCCTGAAGGTGGCCCGGTTCCAACATCAATAAGTTTCTCAAAAAATCCATTATTCAATCTTGAAGGGAAAGTAAAGGAAACAGGCAAGCTGGAGAAGCATCATGAAGAAATATTTGGGGTAGATGTAAACCAATTTTCTGATAAGGTAGATTTTATACAGGTTGTGAAATTAAAATCTCCGGTAAAAACTTCTGCAAATATTTCTGTAGAATATATGATTTGTAACGACCGGCAATGCTTGCCCCCGGTAACAAAGAAATTTTCAATAGCCCTTTAAAAAATTAAATCATTTTAATGTCGAGGTTCTCAAGTGTTTTGATTTGTGCGCTGATGCTTTTGTTTGCCGGTAATTTATTCGCACAAGATTCTTCAGTTAGTTTTTCTATTACAAAAGAGCGGTTAAATGATAAAGAAGTAGTGCTAAAAATAAGGGCTGCTTTATCTCCAGGTATAGAATTATTTGGAATTCAGAAATCACCGGCTGATCCTTTGTATTCTAATGTTCAATTCGATTCTGCTTTTTCACATCTTCTTATCGATTCAATTGTTACTAAAGGCATTGAGCATAAAGAGTACGATAGTTTGGTTAAGGATCGGGTAAATTACTTTACTGATTCTGTTGAGTGGTTGCAAAAGTTAAAGGCAGGAGCAGAAGATAGCTTTTTATTGAGGGGAACCATAAGCTACATGTATAAAAAAGGTGATCAATATTTGCCCGCAGAAAAAGATTTTAAATTTTTTATACAACCCGAAGCAAAAGAACCAGCAGCAATTGCCACATCTGGAGTTAATGTAGGGTCTCAATCATTGTGGTGGATTTTCATAACAGCTTTTGCCGGTGGCTTGCTTGCACTCTTAACTCCATGCGTATATTCTATGATACCGGTTACAGTGAGTTTTTTTACGAAGCGAAGTAAAAACAAGGCAGAAGGGATACGGAATGCAATATATTACTCTGCTTCTATAGTTGTGATATTTACAATTCTTGGATTTTTAATAACATTAATATTTGGACCAGCCGCCTTAAATAATCTTGCAACAAACTGGATTGCCAACCTTTTATTTTTTGTGTTATTCCTTGTTTTTGGGATTTCTTTTTTAGGGGCCTTTAATATTGAATTGCCTTCATCGTGGTCAACAAGGGCTGATAGTAAAGCAGGAACAGGAAGCTTTTTTGGAATATTTTTCATGGCGCTTACTTTAGTGGTTGTATCATTTTCATGCACAGGCCCCATCATTGGTAATTTGCTCGTGCTTGCTGCAAGAGGTAGTTATTATGGGCCACTGATTGGAATGTTTGGATTCTCATTGGCTCTTGCTTTACCTTTTGCGCTGTTTGCTTTTTTCCCGGGCAAATTAAATGTACTTGGAAAAGCAGGCGGCTGGCTCAATTCAGTAAAAGTTGTTTTAGGTTTTCTTGAGCTTGCATTGGCATTAAAATTTTTATCGAATGCTGATCTTGCAAAGGGTTGGCGATTGCTTGACCGTGAAATATTTATCACCTTGTGGATCGTGATCTTTATTTTACTGGGAATATACCTTATTGGGAAAATTAAATTTCATCATGATGATGAACTGCCAAAAAATGATTTTGATCAGCCTTACATTACTATTCCAAGATTATTTTTTGCGATAGCTTCCTTTGCGTTTGCTGTATATATGATACCCGGCCTTTGGGGTGCACCGCTTAAAGGCATCAGCGCATTTGTACCACCAATGGGAACCCAGGATTTTACTTCAGCCGCTATAGATGGGAACCGTATTCAGGATACATCTAATACAAATTTGGATAGCCCGCATCCTATAAAATATTATGAGCAAATGAAGGTGTATGAGCCAGATGTAGTTAAAAGATACGGGATGATAATTTATTATGATTATGACGAAGCTTTGGCAACTGCAAGAAAGTTGCGCAAGCCATTGATGCTTGATTTTACCGGCATTAATTGTGTGAACTGCCGCAAGATGGAAGGGCAGGTATGGAGTGACCCCGCGGTTATGAAGCGGTTAAAAGAAAATTTTGTAATCGTCTCATTATATATTGATGTACACAACATTTTTCTGCAAAAAAATGAACAATATTTTTCTAAAGCATTGAATGAAAATATAGAAACATTAGGAGATAAAAATACAGATTTGCAGGTATCAAAATACAATGCTAATACACAACCTTATTATTTTTTCCTGGATAAAAATGAAAACCGCCTGTCACCTAATGGATATGGCTATGACCCTAATGTAAAAAAATTTATTGATCGCCTTGATGAGGTAACAGAAGCTTACAACAAGCTTAAATAAGATGCCAAGGTATTGTACCTCTAAATGAAATTTTAATTTCTCCAAAATTTTATTAAACATAGATTAAAAATTCCTAGTCATTTAATTTTACACAGAATAATAATTTTTTACCTGTTACTTTAAAAATCAAAAAACTTACAACGATTTAGTGTTGAAAGTCTACCTTTCCTTTTTGTTTGTTTAAATAAACAACAATGGAAAAGATTTTAGTAATTGACGATGATGTTGAAATTCTCAACGTTGTAAAACTAATCCTTACCAGGGATGGCTTTGAAGTGGAGACTGAAAGTAGTTGGGAAAAAACTTTTAATAAGATTGAATCTTTTAATCCTGATCTTATTTTACTTGATGTCTCCCTTGGCGGAGAAGATGGCAGGAATATTTCAAGGCAAATAAAATCAAAAGATTCTTTAAGGCATATTCATATAGTTTTATTTTCTGCAAAACTTGGTATACATAAACATTTCAGTGATTGCCTCGCAGATGATTTTATTGCTAAGCCGTTTAATGCGCAGGAATTATTAAATAAAATATACTCCCGGCTTTCCAAAAATTCAGGCCTTAATTAATTTTCTTTTATTATAACACGAGGTATACTATTCCTTTAATTATTGGAGATCCATTGCGAAGGTCAATTGTGTATGGATAGGCGCCAACCGGTTGTTTAGTACTTTTATATTTCCCATCCCATTGCTTGCTTGTACCATTATTGCTAAATATCATTTGGCCATACCTGTTAAATACCTTAAGGACAGCTAAAGGGTATGCTTCTAAAGGTTCAATTTTCCATGTATCGTTAATACCATCATCGTTGGGGCTAAAAGCATTTGGGATGAATAGTTTAGCAAAGACTTTTACAAAAACACTGTCTTCAGAAGTTCCACAACCATAATTTGAAGTGAGGGTTAAGATATACGTTGTACTTACTACCGGATTTACCAAAGGTGTAAGGTCTGTTACTGTTGTTATATTAAAGTTTGGCTTCCATAAAACAGAAACACCCGAAACATTTGATGTTGCATTTAATAAAGTAGCATCGCCTTGTATCAATACTTTGTCAGGGCCTGCGTTGGCAATTGGTTTTTTATTAACGTTTACAATAACTGAATCTGATTTTCGGCATGTTCCATTATCGGCAGAAAGAATATATGCAGTAGTTTCAGAGGGCGAGGCGACCGGGTTTAAAATGGAATTGTCTGAAAGGCTTTGCGCTGGCTGCCATATATAAATACCTGCGTTTGTATTGCCGTTAAGTTGGGTTGTAGCCCCTTCACAAATATCGACATCATTTCCGGCAGCAACTTGAGGACCGGGAATAATGGTAACAGTAGTTGAATCCGTATTGCTGCAACCTTCAGCAGATACAATTTTTACATAAAATTTGCCATTATAGTTTAAAGAAACCTTACCAATGGCAGGAGATGACTGATTACTTGAATAATTAGTGGGCCCGGTCCATGTATAGGCACTTGCGCTATTAGATTTTAATACAAGAGTCGATCCTTCACATACCGGACCATTATTGGAAGCAGCAGCTACAGGAAGTGCCACTTGGTTTATTGTGAGGGGTTCCGATAATACCCTGCTGCATGAAGGTATAAGAATAAAATTTCCTTGTGCAATAGCCACCCTATATTTATAAACTCCCAGTCCGCTAACAGGTGATCTTATATAAGAAGCATTTTTAGCACCGGCAATATCAGCCCAGGTAACTCCCATGTCAGTGCTTATTTGCCACTGGTAAGATGTATTATTGAGCGCAGGGACTACCATACTCGAAAAAGTAAATGTAGGAGTATCGCCTTCACATACATTCACGGATTTGGAAGCATTATTGATTGCTACATTTACCAGCGCACCACATGGCCTGAACGTGATATCATCTAACGCCAGGTCATTTCCACAACCTCCGGGTGCATTATTGGTCATCCTAATTACAACAGAATTTGTGTTTGCCGGTGTTGTAAAAAATAGACCGTATTGGTTCCATTCAGGTGTACTGGAGGCCGGTATATCGCCCGTCTGATAAGTTTGCAAAACTGCTCCTGCAACTGTTTCAATCCTAAAAGTCACATTAGGCCTGATGCCAAAATTTCCGCAAGCGCTTATTTTTAAAATATTGAGAATCCATGCTGCAAATTCATAAGTAGTATTATCACAAAGTCCGTCAACGGTTTGTACATAAAAATCACCAGGAGTAAATGATGCATTTACAATCATCATGTAGCCATTGGTATCATTTGGAGTATGATCTTCTGTTATAGTATGCCATGTATCATTAAAACAGGCCGGTGATGAATTCCCTATAGTGTAAAATCCATCCTGGGGACATGAATACTGTAAAAAACCATAATTAGTAAGAGTTCCAGGAAGTGGAGATGCCGGGTCTGTGCCCGCGCCAAAATTAATATTTACCACAGGATCTCCAAGGCTTCCCTGGCACAATTGTGCCGTAGCAGTATAAGATGATATAAATATTGATAATAAAAAAAGTATGAATAATGTGATGTACTTTCTCCTCATAACAATAGGGTAATAAAATTTTCGCACTGTAAAATACAAATGAATTGTCTATTTAAGAATTGTTCTTAATTCAACGGTTAAGATTATTTAAATCAGAATGAAGAACATTATATTGATTGAGATTAAAAATTGAAAGATCAATTCGCTTTAGAGTATTAAGTGCTAATTCGCAAATTTATTATTGCTATTGTGAAGCCTTTGCTAATACAATAAGTCTTCAAAGGTTTTAATTTTTGTAAATTTGCAGACTCAATTGATCATTGTCAATTATCAATTGTCAAATTTCCATTGTTCGGGGCTGACCGGTTTTGACAGCATAGTTCTTTGTAAGTTTAAGCATGTAGTGCGTTGCGTAATTAGCACTTAAATATGAATACGAAAACTTTAAATGGCAATACTTCGTATGCCATGGCTGCTTAAGCGATAGCTTAACAACCATTAGGGCCGTTGAGTGGGCTTACCTGTTGCCACGCTCTTCCGCCGACTCAATAAAATAACAGGTTGCTGCGATCTAAGGCTGTGCGGATCGCTTAAGACCATACAGCTAAGAAAAAAGTTGGTTTGTTTTGCTCCTGCTTTTTTCCGACAAATAATGCAAAACTAAACATGTAGAATGCTTACGGCGAGTATGTTTGGACCAGGGTTCGACTCCCTGCAGCTCCACTTTTTCACTCACCAAATTATGCTAAAAGCCTGCAAACACTATGTTTGCGGGCTTTTTTGTTTTTGTGAAGGCACCAAAACTCACATTTAAACTCAAAGAAAAGGTGAGTGATTCGGTGAGTAAGCGCCCATCAAAAATTTACTCACCAGAAATGGCCTAAACAATTGTTTTTCAAGATGTTCAAGAGATGAACATCTTGTTTCGCCCAAGCTGCAATGCTAATTTTGTTTCACTTTGAATGATTAAATCATGAAGACAAATTTTAGCATGCTTTTCTATGTAAAAAAGCAAAAGAATTACACATC
This sequence comes from Chitinophagales bacterium, assembly GCA_038239385.1. Classification (GTDB taxonomy): domain Bacteria; phylum Bacteroidota; class Bacteroidia; order Chitinophagales; family Chitinophagaceae; genus Ginsengibacter. The sequence continues at coordinate 8,109 of JBBSEV010000006.1, read as the reverse complement.
GGGTGTAGCCCCCATTTATCTAAGAATAACGGTTGATGGCAAGCGCTCAGAGATAACAACCAACCGCGAATGTAATCCCGAAAAATGGAATAGTAAATCTGGAAGGCTTATCGGCACTAAGGAAGACATTAAAAGCTTTAATGCTTTCCTGGATAATCTTCAATCCAAAGTGTATGAGGCTCATCGTTATCTTTCTGAAAATGAAAAGCCGATTACAGCAGAGACCCTAAAGAACCAATTTTTAGGGAAAATTGAAAAGGCCCGGATGTTGATTGAGATATTTAAAGACCACAATCTAAAAGTAGGAAATTTAATAGGTAATGAATTTGCACCTGCAACTCTAAAGCGATATGAAACCTCGCTACGGCATACTCAAGCTTTTTTAAAATACCAGTATGGTGTTTCGGATATTAATATCAGGAAGATTGATAACGCATTTGTTTCCGATTACGATTTCTATCTCAGAAGTATTCGTAAATGTGCGAACAATTCTACACTAAAATATATCAGGAATTTTGGAAAAATTATCCGCATTTGTTTATCCAATGGTTGGATTGTGGCCAACCCTTTTACTAATTACAAAGGGAAAATTAAAATAATAGACAGGGTTTACCTTTCTGCGGAAGAATTGCAAATGATGGCAGATAAACAATTTGATATTGAACGTTTGGGCCAGGTACGTGATGTATTCTTATTCTGTTGCTTTACCGGCCTGGCTTACGTGGATATTAAAAAACTAAAAACTTCACAAATAAAAAAAGGTTTAGACGGCGAGCAATGGATATTTATTAACCGGCAGAAAACTGATTCCAGGTCTGCTATTCCATTATTACCAACGGCAGTCAAATTAATCGAAAAATATTCCAAACATCCTCTTTGTGTAAATAGGGATACCCCTCTGCCGGTACCAAGTAATCAAAAGATGAATGGATATTTAAAAGAGATAGCGGATATATGTAGTATAAATAAAACATTGACTTCACATATTGCCCGTCACACATTTGCTACAACCGTTACATTAAGTAACGGCGTGCCAATTGAAACAGTATCTAAAATGCTTGGACACTCTTCCATTAGACAGACACAGCATTATGCCAAAATACTGGATTTAAAAGTTAGCGAAGACATGCTTCTATTAAAACAAAAATTAGCGTATCGAAATGCTCAATAGATTTTCTATATCCTTTTCTTTAATTATAAATCATCTTCTAACCTAAGAAACATGAAAACAAATAATGAAAAACCCGTTGTAAATAATATTGATAATCTCACGAATACCATCAGCCAAACAAATACATTCTTTTTAAATAAAGTACAAAAGCAGGTGAACAGTGCCATGACATTGCGTAACTGGATTATTGGCTACTACATTGTGGAGTATGAACAATCGGGTAAAGACAGGGCTGAATATGGTAAACAACTGTTCAAAGCTATTGCCGACCGGATCATAAAAAAGGGTGTAAAATCCATCAGGGAGCGGCATTTGTACCTGTGTAAAGACTTGTATAAAAACTATCCTCAAATTTTGCGGACAGTGTCCGCAAAATCATACCTGGTTGATTTTCACTATCCTGAAATTCTGCGGACAGTGTCCGCAGAATTGAGTCAATCGGACAAAAGCCAGGATGATATGAACATGTTACTTACCCATCTTAGCTTTTCTCACTTTATTGAACTTTTAAAGGCTGATTCAGACACAAAACGCAGGTTTTATGAGGTACAAGCCATTAATAATAACTGGGGTGTAAGGGATTTAAAACGGGCCATTGAAAGCCTCTTGTTTGAGCGTACCGGTCTCAGTAGTGTCAAAGAAATACCCCTCCAAAAATTCAATGAAAAGGTAGAACTACTACCAGAGAATGTTTTTAAAAACACTTATCTACTGGAGTTCCTGGGGCTGGAGGAAAAAGCAGAATATTCGGAATCTGATTTAGAGGAAAGCATTATTACTCACCTCCAGAATTTTTTATTAGAACTTGGCCGTGGCTTTTGTTTTGAAGCCCTGCAAAAACGTATAACGTTTGATAATACTCATTACCGGATTGACCTTGTGTTTTATCACAGAATTTTAAAAACGCATATACTGCTGGATTTAAAAATTGGCGATTTCACCCATGCTGATGCCGGGCAAATGAATATGTACCTGAATTATTACAAAGAAAACGAAGGACATACCGGCGATAATTCTCCCATTGGTATTATTTTATGCTCCGGTAAAAATGAGGCGTTGGTGAAATATGCTACAATGGGTTTATCGCAGCAGGTATTTGTATCTAAATATTTAATCAATTTGCCGAGTGAGAAAGAATTGCAGATGATCATTGAGAATGAGAAAGGAAAGCTGTTGTGATTTTTTTTGAATACCAGCTTCAGTATTTCATGGCATCATCGTTGCTTCACAAGCCTTTCATAGTACTGTAACGATGATATCTCAAGAGAGATTTAATAAGAAATGTTTTAAGATTGGCATTGATGTTTCTTTGTGCTTGGAGAGGTAATGGTAATCTATTCCATAATTTTTATGCTTTAATAATGTTTCATCTTTTCTATTATCCGTTGTGAGTATCTGATTAATTAATTCAACGACTTTTTGGGAAGTACCTTCCACTACATACCCTAATAAGCATCCATTTGGGTATCGGCCACTTGTAAAATTTTTTAATCCAGTTTCAATATATCTTTTCCTGAGTCTATTTGCATCAACAGTTGAATTAGTTGAGCCTTTCTTCCAATTATTTTCTGCTAAATTCTTTGCCTCCATATAAAATTCGATTTCAATATTAGAATTCCAAACGGAATATTTTATATCTATTCGAGGTGATTTGTCAGCATCTTCTAATCCTTCATAAATGCTTTCGCCATCAAGATAACTCTCTCTTTCTAAATGGATTTGCAAATCAGTTCTTTTTGAATTTTTCTTCATATAGCCCACAATCTTTGCAGTTATATTATTTTCACTTTCCTCAGTTATTTCTCTTCCAGAAGTTTTTAGTAAATTATAGGCTTCAATGAGTAAGTGAATGCAGTTATCCTCAAACTTTGATTTAAAAAGGGACACTATGTCTTGATTTAATTCTCCGCTCACATTATGACATTTTCAGTATTTCACTTATCAATTCCTTAGCATCATTGATAGCCATTGAGCGACTCCAAAATCTTTTTTGATTTGGTTTTATGATAAAAATATTATTGCCATCATAGTATTTTACTTGTTTTTGAATGTAAATATTTTTAGCTAATACACTGAGAGTATAATCGTTAATTATTGTAAGATATTCATCATAAACAGAAGACCCAAATGAGCTTGTTTCTTTCGCTTTTTTATCAAATGATAATTTCACAATATTCAAAGGGATTCCTTTTTTTATTTCAAAAAAAGAAGCGTTAACGATTAATTTTTCTGAAAGTAAATATTCGTTCATCTCCTTACAAATTAAAGAGGAATAGGATTTATTCTCATTTATTGTCGCATTCTTTAATGCCGAAGAGTTATGTCCTTCAAAAAGCAGACTTAGGCTAATATTAATAAAATCATCGATTAAGATTTTTTCTGTTGGGGTGAATTTGAAGAGCTTAAAAACCATCTCATTAATTTCATCTTCAATACCTGCACTCTCAAATTTTAAGGGAAAGTTTTGAGATACCCCTTTTTTAATTTTTTCTATCTCATTTGCTAAGTTTTCAAAGACTTTAGTATCAAAAGCCAAAGGAAGTTTTAAAATTTCATTCGGCTTTATTTCTTCTCGTTCAATTCCTATTGAAGCAGAAATAAGGAATAAATAATAAGTCGCAATTTTGGAATTAATTATTGCAGATAATGCCTTCAAGAAATTTACCGAGCCTCCCGACAATCCTAAAACCTTATCGTTAAAAGTACAATCATCATCAAGATACGAAGCACATAATTTCTTCTTACTCAACCCTGATTTTATAAGCAAATGGGGAGCTTTATAAACTTCTATATATTTCCCCAATCTCCTAAACGCATTGATACTTTTAATATCATTTGACACAGGTATATTATAGTATTCTCTATAAACCTTCTTTAAATCATTACTCAAACCTTGATGCAGTTTAATGAAACTTTCCTTAGATGAGTAAAACCTTTCCACAGAGTCAGGGGTAATATATGGTAGTTTGGGTAATTCATTATTAATAATAGGTTGCTCAGTTGACCTATATAAAAACTGGAACCCAACCCCTTTCTTAATTTCCTTTTGGTCCAGAACTTCAGATAATTTAGATAGTTCTTCAAGTCTTTTGATGAGTTTGAAGTCTTCCAAAGTTCCCCACATTGCAATTTTCCAAATTTTTGTTTCCGGATCATGACATTCTTCCCTTGGAAGAAATTTTATATCAGTGGCATCTATTACTACTCCTTCGATTAAATTATTTTTTACATAACTTTTTGGGGCCCAATATTCAATGGTTGCACTTTTTTTATCCGGTATTTGCTTATTATAAAAAACGATGCTTACAGGACCCACTGCCGATGAAAAAAGTTGTCCCCCAAATGTTTTTGGCGTTTTCCTGAAAATTGAGAAATTATAAATTTTCTCAACATAAGTTTCATTAAAAAGCCATTGTCTGAAATTCTGAAAAGGACTTTCTGTATTGGTTAAAATTTTAGTATTAAAAATTAGAGCAATCGAACCATTTGGAGTAAAGCTGACTGATTTATGAAGGAATGGGATCACCATGTCTTTACCGAAATTGTTTTTCTCACAATAATTTTTAATAGAAGGTAATTCAATTTTAGAACCAAATGGTGGATTCCCGACTACTAAATCAATATTTCCAAAAGCATTAGCTGAAACCTCTCCAATACTATCTTGTCTGAATAAGTTTATGCCTTGCTTTTTTAGTACTTTATCTTTGGGATCAAAAATTAAATAAGGGAATCTATAGCGTTTATCAATCCAAAGAGTCCTGGGGTTTAAGTGTTCCAGCATAGCAAGATACAAGCTAAATGCTGTAACCCTTATAGCCAAACGGTCGTACTCAATTCCGAAAATATTTTTTTCGAGAATTTCTCTCAAATCACTAAAAACGATTTGTTTATCCGGATTTGCATTCTTCCATCTCTTTACTAATCTTTTAAAACTTTCTACTAAAAAAATTCCTGAACCGCAGGCAGGGTCAAGTACTTTAAATTCCCATTGAGTTTCATTTTTGAATTTGAGTTTTTCATTTAAAATTAATTCTACTAATGATGGTGGAGTATAATACTGACCTGCTTTTTCTTTTTGACTTTCTTTAAACTCTTCCAGAAAATGCTCATAAATTTCACTAAGCAATTCAATTTGAATTATATCAAAACGGAAGAGCCTCCATTCATTAAATAATTTTGGTGTGCCGGTTAAATCTCCGTCAAAAAGGCATTTTTTTATTACATCAAGATGTTTGGACGTAACTAACTTTTTTTCGCCTGGTATTAATGGAAATACATTTCCATTAAAGTGTTCTTCCACTTTTTCAAAAATTGAATAAGTAGCATTTTTATCAGCAAGAATATCTATGTAACTGTTAGCTCCAGATAATACCTTTTTATATAAATTAGTTTCTTTTGCAGCTCCTTTATCTTCCAAGTACATAATAAAAATAGAACGCATCAATAGACTGTGAATTACCTCATCTGATAATTCCAAGTTTTTTAACTCCTTTGCAGCATTTAATAGTGATTTTACAAGGTACTTGTCAATTCGCTCCTGTAATGAAATTTTATCTTTTAGTTTGTTCTCAGTAGTCCATAACAAACCAAAATCAACAGCTACTCTTGAAAATAATTCCTTAATTGTTTGAAGAGTTTTTATATTATCAAAGTCAGAACGAGTAACTTCTAATTTTTCAAGCTCTTCCGATAGTTTTAAGCCTGTGTTTTCGTAATTGAATGGTCTTTTAGAGCAGTTATAAATTCTTACTTCCGTTTTGGAAAGAATAAATAGAAATATCACTTTTCTGTAGTTCCAGCATAAGTGTTGAATCCCGGCAATATCCTTTAATGCAGCATTGTCAAAAGTATTTACTTCCTTAAATAGAATGGCAGGGTAATCCCCCGAAAAATAAACCTTGTCTACGCCCAAATAGCTTATTTCCTCCAAATCAGGAGAGAGATTTTCTTCACGTAAATTTAGAACGTCTGTAAAATCAAAATCAATATAAAATTCCTTTATAGTCATAAATTCTGCACTCCTAAAAATAATTGATTTACTTCAAAAATACTAAAATAATTAGCATTTTTACATACTTTGGTCAAAAATAATGGATTATAGGAGTTTATAGTCTAAAAATATGCCCATGCATAATATAATTTGAGCTATTTATCAGCCATTTTTTCTTTCAACCGCTCCACCTCCTCCCCAATCAACCGCTTAACCTCCATCTTCACCTGATAGTAATTATCAAGCACCTGTTGTTGGGTAACATTGGATACAACTGGAATTTCTTTATACCGGCTTACTTCTTCATTCAGTTTCTTAGCATCATTAATAATCTCAGCATGAAACATTTTAAGTTTTATTTTTTCATCCGGGTTATCGGCAACAAGTCCTACAAACTCACCGGAAGAAAGAGCAGCAATTTTGGAAGCAGGTATAGCGCTGTCCAGTTGCTTGGAATGGCTGATAGAAGTATCCGTACGGTTTACGGAAACACTCTGCCTGTCCTGCATTATTTTTCCGAAACGTTCTGATAACAGTTTAGATGTTTCACCCATCACCTGGCCGCTGATAATATTGCCGGTGATGTTTACAATTACATCTGCCTGTTCTTTTCCATAATCTTTTTTCAACTGGCTAAAATCCTGCATAGCTAAAGTAGTGGCAACTTTATTGCTTCTGGCGGTTGCAATCAGGCTGTCCATATTGTTGAAATAAATGGTTGGGAATTCATCAAACACCAAACTGCATTTCAACATGCCTTTTTTATTTACCTGCCGCACTAACCTTGAAATGTACAGGGACAACACTGCGCCATAAATTTGTTGCTTCTCCGGGTTGTTGCCTACGCAAACTATTTTAGGATGCTTTGGATTGTTGATGTCCAGTGTGAAATCATTGCCTGATAAAACCCAATACAATTGTGGTGAAGCCAATCGTGCCATCCCTATCTTAGCAGAGGCTACCTGGCCTTCTAATTGTTCCATAGCGTCATTCTGGTAGGCAGTCATAAAAGGGTTTACTAATACTTCAATTTCAGGCTGGGTATTTAGTACCGGAAACAGTTCTTCATAATCAAATTGCATCAGCTCTATCACATGCGGCAATGTGCAATATTTTCCGTCTGCATATTTTCTTAAAAACCAAATGATGGCGGTTACAAAATTGATGGGTGACTCTACAAAGAAATCACCCTGCTTGTTTATCCATTCTCTGTTCAATCCCAACAATATTGTTCTGGCAGATTCTGTTGCATCAGTAATATCATGCATGGATGACGGGTCCAAAGGATTGCAGCGATGCGATACAGAAAGATTATCAAAATTGATAACATAGAAGGAAGGCTTAATAGTATATTTATTTTTATGCAACTGCAGCCAGTTGTAAACAATCTTGCTCAGATCGTCGTATTTAAAATCATACACGAACATGGCAAACCCTTTTTCTATATGCTGTTTGATGACATGCTGAATAACAAACCAACTCTTACCGGCACCGGGACTTCCAATCACCAATAGTCCTCTAAAAGGATTGATAATATTTATCCAGCTTTTTCTGATTCTTCCTTTGAGATTATAACGTGCAACAAGGTTGATAGAAAATTCATTTGTAAGCAAGCGCTCTTCTTGCGGAAAAGTTTCATTCAATGAATTGAAAACATCATTCGATAAATTCAGGCTTATCAAACGGCTTAATAAATTTCCAGCAGCAAGAATAAGCAGGAACCCAATACCTGTTGCAACCATGTAAATAATGGCGACAGTTTCCAATGGATAATTTAACCGAAAGAATAAACTGCTGCTAAAGAAAACCAATAATCCAAGTACCAAATATGCAGCAATACTTTTCCAGTTAATTTTTTCATCCTTTTTACCCTGTGCTCCCAACAAAGAAATTATTAATAATCCGATGGCTATAAATTTTGATACAAACAAACTTTTAAATAAGCCGG
>JBBSEV010000005.1:0-131825 GCA_038239385.1 Chitinophagales bacterium | reverse complement strand
GCTTTACTTTTAATAAAACCTGTGTAAGATATAACTCCGCCAATGGAACCGCTTTTCATTTTAATACCATTGATTTCCGGCAGTGCATTATAGAAAGAAGAAAACCATTTTTGTTTTTTTGCATATTCAAGTACGGCTACTAAAGATGCAGTGGTTACCCGGTTTCCGGGAGAGAGGCCACTACCATCTGTAATATTTATTGCCGATGGCTCAATCCCTTTTTCCTTCCAGAATTTTTTTACAATACTTACCCCGCTATCTGCAGAACCTGACTTTGTAAATAAATACCCAAGCGTTTTTAATAATGCTTCCCCGTAAAGATTTACACTTCGTTTTAGAAACCAATAAACAATACTATCAAGCGGTGGGGAATTATACGTGTAAAATAAATGTGTTGAGTCTGTATAATTTGTGTCCATGTCTTCTCTTATAACATTTGCCAGAGGTACCCCTTTTAATGCAGATTCAAGCGCAGTTGAAAGTTGTAGTGCAGGGTGGGGTGTAGCGCCTGAAATACTAAAATTACTTTCACCCACAGGAATAGTACCTCTTACATAACCGTATTTTTTATCAAGCGGAGAATAAATATATGCATTGTCTCCACTGCTTCTTTCCGCAGATGTGGCCAATGATTTTAAGTTAACTCCAATTACAGTAGAAGGTATAGTTCTAATAATTTCAATACTATCTCCAATATTTTTTCCTGATTTTAAAAAAAGATCATATTGGTTTTCACGCCAGTTTATCGCCCGTGCACCAGCGCCATAATAACTACCTATATCCTGCCATATCCAGCCATCAGGCGTTACTTCTCCGTTCCATTTGCTTTCATCAGAAATTATATGACCGTTAATTTCGTTTATCCCTTCCTGTAATATTCTTTTTTTAAAACCTGAAATTATATTTTCTTCGGTAGTCGCATCATATCGCCAGCTTCCAAGGGTGGGATCTCCTTCTCCTTTTATAATTATATTTCCATTGAGAACTCCGCTTTTAATTCCCCCATGATAGCCGAGCGTGGTTTTATAAGTAAAATCATGTCCAAGTAGCTCAAACGCCGTTGAGGCTATTATAACTTTCTGGCAACTCGCCGGCGCCATCCCTACCTCTATGTTTTTACTGATAATTATTTTACTATCTAAAGAATTTATTACGTATAAACTTATGCTAGCATGTTTGAAAGCAGCGTCTTCTTCAAATTTCCTGAAAGCTGAATTTAATTTTGAATGTACACTTTGCGCATTTAATTGTACAAAAGACTGCAGCGTAATTAAGAGAAATATTTTTTTCAATAGCAACTAATTATTCTCAAATCTAAAAGATTAATCGTGATTTAATAAAATTGAAATAATCATAAAAATTTTTCTAATTTTTTTACCACTTAATTTTACGCTATGAAAAATGTGTATGCGACAATCATAACAATCGGGGACGAATTACTTATAGGCCAGGTAATTGATACTAACAGCTCATGGATCGCTCAACAGTTGAATAAAAATGGGATTGCCTTAAAAAAACGGGTAGCCATTGGAGATAGCTCCCGGGAAATTAAAGATGCTTTAGATATTGAAAGTATCGAGACGGATATTATTTTAATAACCGGTGGGCTTGGTCCTACTTCTGATGATATAACCAAGCCCGCACTTAATGAATATTTTGGGGGTAAAATGATTGTAAATACCGAGGCCCTTGAAAATGTAAAATACTTATTTGAAAAAATATTTAAGCGGCCTGTGAGCCAGGTAAATTTAATGCAGGCTGAAGTGCCCGATGTATGCGATTTAATTCAAAATAAAAGAGGTTCGGCACCTGGAATGATTTTCCATAAAAACAATACTATTTATATAAGCATGCCGGGCGTGCCTTATGAAATGAAGGGAATGATAGAAGAGGCAGTAATCCCCCTTTTAAAAAACAAATATAAGTTGCCTTCCATAATTCATTGCACAATACTCACTGCTGGCATTGGTGAATCGGCTCTCGCAGAGGTTATAAAAGATTTTGAAGATTCTCTCCCCGGCGAAATAAAGCTTGCTTACCTGCCAAATTATGGAATGGTAAGATTGCGGCTGTCTACTTCAGGGTTTGATAAAGATGAAACAGAGAAAAATTTGGATACTTATTTTAATGAATTAAAATCTTTGGTAGAAGAATATATGGTAACTGATGTTGATGATTCAATGCCGGTTGTTCTCGGAAAATTATTGAAGGAAACTAACAAATCTGTTTCAACAGCAGAAAGCTGCACAGGGGGTTATATTGCGCATCTTATTACTTCTATTGCCGGATCATCTGATTATTTTGAGGGTAGTATTGTTAGTTATTCTAATGAGGTCAAGCAAAAGATGCTGAATGTAAATGAAATCACCTTAAGTAATTTTGGTGCAGTTAGCGAAGAGACTGTTATTGAAATGTTGAGAGGGCTTTTGGGGAAACTAAATACAGATTATGGCATTGCAGTTTCGGGGATTATGGGCCCAGGCGGTGGCACAAAAGAGAAACCGGTAGGCACGGTTTGGATAGCGGTTGGTGATTCAGAAAATCATCTTTGCCAAAAATTCGGCCTTCGGTTTATTCGTGAAAGGAATATTGAAGTAACCGCAATGATGGCTCTTAATCTTTTAAGAAAATTTATTATTGAATCTCAAAATAAAAAATAACTCTCTTGCATGTGATGGAAACGCCTTTCCAAAGTACTATTTGAATCTTTATATTAAAAGATAGCACTTAGATATAACTTATTGAATTTACTTAATTTTGACGCACATTGGCTATGATAAATTTAAAATAATTGTATGAGCATGGTAGATTTAATAATGCCTAAGTTGGGAGAAAGCATCATGGAAGCAACGATTCTTAAATGGCATAAAAAGCCGGGCGATAAAGTTGAACATGACGAGACTGTGCTGGAGATTGCAACGGATAAAGTTGACAGTGAAGTTCCATCCACTGCGGAGGGGATTATTGCTGAAATATTATTCAATGAAAACGATGTAGTGCCAATAGGCAGTGTGATAGCAAGGATTAATACTAATGGTAAATCTTCTGAAAATAATTTAGTGAAACAGGCAGAAATGCCATCATCGCATAAACAGGAACCTTATGAAGAAGCCAGCCTAATAGAACATGTTCCGTACCAGCCTTCGGAAAAACCAATGTCACCCAATATGAATCCGGGAATACGTTTTTATTCGCCATTGGTTTTAAATATTGCCGCAAGCGAAGGCATTTCGATGAGCGAACTTGAAAGCATGGAAGGCACAGGCCAAGATGGAAGGGTAAGTAAAAAAGATATCATGGTATATCTTGAAAATCGGAAAGATGCACCTAAAGAGCAGCCTGCAAAAATACCTTCAGCGTCAACAGAAAATAAAGTTAGCGGTGTGCCTGAAGCTTTGCAAAAACAGGAATATAGTGCACCGGCAATATTTTCGGGAAATGTGGAAATAATAGAAATGGACCGTATGCGCAAGATGATTGCAAAGCACATGGTTGATAGCAAAAACATAAGCGCACATGTTACCAGCTTTGCAGAGTGCGATGTAACCAATCTTGTTTTATGGCGTGAAAAAATAAAAAAAGATTTTGAAAAACAGGAAGGAGAAAAAATCACCTTCACTCCTTTGTTTATTGAAGCAATTGTAAAGTGTATTAAAAAATATCCGTTAATAAACAGCAGCGTCGATGTAGATAGAATCATCATTAAAAAGGATATTAATATCGGCATGGCAACAGCTCTTCAAAGTGGAAATTTAATTGTGCCTGTAATAAAAAATGCAGGGCAGCTTAATTTAACTGGCCTTACTAAACAAGTTAATTGGCTTGCAGAAGCTGCACGCAACAACAAGCTTAAGCCTGATGATACTGCAGGCGGAACATTCACACTCACGAACGTTGGAACTTTTGGAAGTATTATGGGAACGCCTATCATTAACCAGCCGCAGGTAGCCATCATGGCTGTAGGCGCAATCAAGAAGCGCCCGGTAGTTATTGAAACTGAGCAGGGGGATAGTATTGCCATCCGCCACATGATGTATATTTCTTTGAGCTACGATCACCGGATTATTGATGGTGCATTAGGATCTACTTTTCTAAATGCTGTTTCGAAAGAGTTAGAAAATTTTGATGGTAAAAGAAGCATTTAAAATGTACGATGTGCCATGTTTGATGTACAATGTTCAAGCCATATGTGCAGCAATATTGAAAACAGAAGTTGAACATGTCTTGCACAGCCTCCCATTTGTAAACAATATCAGATAGTCGTTACTTTACGGTAATACCAATTCTGGATTTACCTACAGAACTAATTATATCTGTGATTTTTCCTTCAATATTATCGATTGTAATTATCCCATTAAACCTGCTGTCACCAAAACTCGCATCCCTGTTATCTCCCATAACAAAATAATATCCTTTAGAAACAATTAATTTTTTCATGTCTTTAGATTCCGGCTTTGTAACATTTGAGGATAAAACGTATTGTTCGTTTAGTGCGTGTCCATTTATATATACTATACCATTTTTAATTTCTATTTTATCATTTTCGACTGCAATAATACGATTTAGGTATAAACCTTTTTGGTCACTAAATGAATGAGCTATTATGTCCCCCTTTTTCGGTTTATTATTTTTATAAGCCCAGGTGTCAACCAAAAATCTGTCGCCTTCCAAAACCGCAGGTTGCATTACAGGAACACTCATACTCATAATGTCAAAACCCATAACATTTCGTCTGTTGGCAAATGAAAGTCCGGTTATTAAAAGAAAAGAAATTGTAAAAAAAAGTTTTAAAAGTCCTGTATTACTAGTTTTGGGATTTGCATATTTTGCTTTGATTGTTGAATGTATTGCAGCAAAAAGATAAATAAGTAGTAGAGTAACAATTACAAAAGCTAAGCCCAGAAAACTTGTAAATAATCTAAATACTATCCCTAAAATAAAGACAGTAAAGAAAATAATAATTACTCTGTAAAAATTCTTCTTATCACCAATTTGAAGATACCCAAGCCCCGGTGTCAATAAAGAAATTAGGAATGTACTTATTTGCTTAGCCATATGTAAAAGATTATTCTGAATTTATGTTAGTCAATTTTGAAATATTAAATCGTTCGCTATGCCAGCTAACTTTATTATCTCTTTTACCCTGGATCATTTCATTTCTTCCGCCCACTTATCTCTTTCATCGGGACTAAATTTCCAGGGTGCAAAATTATTTTCTATGTTGTTGAACATGCCGTTCCATTCTGCAGGTGCATTGCTTTCTTCCATAATTAAAGAGCGGCGCAATTCAAGGATAATCGTAAGTGGATTAATGCTTACAGGGCATTCTTCCACACAGGCGTTGCAGGTAGTGCACGCTCTTAATTCTTCTGTTGTAATATAATTATGAACTAAGGTTTTTCCATCATCAACAAATGTTTTATTTTTTTGAATATTTTTTCCTACCTCTTCCATCCGGTCACGTGTATCCATCATGATCTTTCTTGGGTTCAGCAATTTTCCGGTAATATTTGCTGGGCAGGCAGCAGTGCACCTTCCGCATTCTGTACAGGTATAAGCATCCAATAAGCTTTTCCAACTCAGGTCAAAAATATCTTTGGCTCCAAACTTCTGCGGCTCCACATTACTGTTAGATGGAGCGAGTTCCGGCTTAAACATGTATTCAACTTCTTTAGCAACTTTTTCCATATTTTCCATTTTGCCTTTAGGCTCAAGTGGTTTGTAATAAGTATTGGGGAAGGCTAATAAAATATGAAAATGCTTACTGTAAGGGAGGTAGTTTAGAAAAGCAAAAATACCCATAATATGAAGCCACCAGCAAGTCCTTTCAATTGTTATCAATGTAGTGGCTGGTAAGTTTTGCAAAGAAGGTGCAAGAATGCCGGAAAATAAAAAACTCCCATGATCAAGATAATGCTCACTGCCCTGTAGTTGCAAAGCCCTGTCTGCTGAATTCATTGTTAAGAAAAGAGACATCAATATGATCTCAATAATAAGTATGAGATTTGCATCTGTTCTTGGCCACCCATCAAGTTCATGCTTCATGAACCGTTTTAACTTAAGAACATTTCTTCTCACTAAAAAAATAATGCAGGCTGCTAAAACTGTAATGGCAAGTATTTCAAAAAAGTCTATCAGGAAAGTATAGAAGCCGCCCAATGTTCCGGCAAACATCCGGTGTGTTCCAAAGACTCCATCCAATACAATCTCCAACACTTCAATATTAATAATGATGAAACCCGCATAAATAAAAAAATGCATGATGCCGACAAGTGGATAGCGAAACATCTTTTTTTGCCCGAGTGCTAATAAAAGCACATTTTTCCAGCGTTCGCCAGTATTGTCTGAAAGACTTTCATCGCGGCCGAGATTAATATTTCGGTAGATCTGTTTTGTCTTTATTGAAAATAAAAAAATAGCTGCTCCTGTAAGCAGTATAAATAGGATTTGCTGAAAGATTTGCATAGAAAAGATATGATTGCTAAGTTAATGTTTTGCGTTGTTTAATTGTTTAATTGTTGAAATGTTCAGGAGTATTTATATTCATGAAAAATATAATTATGCAATCTGAAAACTTAATTATAAACGCAGAAACTGCCGGAAGAAAAATGCAGCGCATGGCTTATGAAATTGTAGAACATAATATAGGAGAAACGCAACTTATCCTGGCTGGAATTAAGGAAAGTGGTTTAATCATAGCCTATAAAATAAAGGAATGTTTGCAGGATATTTTTAATGGTGAAATAATTGTTCTTGAAATTAACCTCGATAAAAAAGACCCTAAAAAAATTGTCATAACTGAAGGATATAATTTCAATGATAAAGTGATCATAATTACGGATGATGTTTCAAACACAGGCAAGACGTTATTATATGCAGTAAAACCTTTCCTCGATTTCTACCCAAAAAAAATACAAACCCTTGTCCTCGTAGAAAGAAGCCACAAAGAATTTCCGGTATCTCCCGATTATGTTGGCTTATCAGTTTCTACAGGGCTTGATGAAAAGATAATTGTTGAGACGAAGGACGATGAAATCATTGGGGCGCACTATGAATAAAACCAGGCTAAAGGCCTCACCCCAACTTCTCCGAAGGAGAGGGAGGACTAACTTATAAGAAACTTAGATATGTGAACCTATATTTGTCAATCAATTTGGTTCCCCTTCAGGGGATAGGGGTTAAAACACCACCCAATGCCCCTTAACCCCTCCATTAGAAAATTCAAGAGCCGGTGTTGGAAATTTTAAAGTACTTAAAACAAAGAATATAATTTTCAGACTTTTCTTATTGGTTTTTATTTTAGTTAAATCAATATCCGGAGCAAGATACCATTGCCGGTATCTCTTGATATCCGACCTGTCAAAAACAACGGTTCCTGTTTTGTCAACCGCAATATTGCTTCTTGCCCCAAACATTCCTTCTGCGCCATATCCTGCAGAAAGAGAAAGCCATCGTGGAAGCTTAGATTCCGGAAAAAAAGAATGAATGTTTGCACTCAGCCAATACGTTTGGGCATTATAATCTTTAATAAAACGTTCGATCTCAGTTTTCCCATAAATTTTATCTGCCCTTGCATTGAGGTCTGCTTCTCCGTAATTCTTTTTATGAAAAGAAAATTTCAATTTAATTCGTTGATCATCCCATGCGAGTTCCTGCGCAATAAACATACCTGAACCCAGCACATTTGCTGCGTAATCAGTAAAGCTAAATCCATATTCTGATGAGAAGCCATCAAGTATTTCAATTACAGATTCATAGGCTATTCCACTCAGGCCGCCTATCCATATTCGTTGCCTGCGGGGCAGGCCGGCCCATCTCCATAATTCCATGCTTGCCCTGCTACCGCTGTACGCACTGAATGCATGGCCCGCTTTATCAACCTGTAACCATTCTGCCCCATCATTAAAGAAGTGAAATCCTGAGCGTGGATATTTAGCATACCATTCTGCATTAAGGCCTATCAGCATAGCGCCAAAGCCGGTCACATTTCCAAGGGCAACCAGTTTCACTCTTTTTTTATTGTAGGGATAAAATTTGTATGGTTCTGAAGTATCTTTAAAATCCTGAAGCTTGTTTAAAATAATATCTTGCTTATAATTAAATTGGGCATGTAGGTTAGTAAATAAAAAAATACCTAAAACATTTGTGAGAATAATTGCTTTTAGTTTCCAGGTGATACATGAAATAAACATAATACAAAAATACGTGTAATGAGTATTACTGGTTTCGCTTATCAAAATTGAATACCTTCAAATTGTAAAAAAAATATATGGAAGCAAAAACTGAAAAGAAAATTAATGAGTGGCTTTCCGGTGATTACGACAAAGCCACAAAAGATGAAATCAATTTGTTGCAAAAACAGGATCAGGCACAACTTGAAGATGCTTTTTATAAAGACCTTGAATTTGGTACCGGAGGCTTGAGAGGTGTTATGGGCGTTGGTACTAACAGGATGAATAGATATACTGTTGGGATGGCAACACAAGGTTACGCGAATTACCTGAAACAATGTTTTAAAAATGTAAAAGTGGCTATCGCACACGATAGCCGGAACAACAGTCGCAAATTCGCAGAAATAGCCGCGAATATTTTTGCCGCAAATGATATAAAAGTTTATTTATTCGAATCGTTAAGGCCTACGCCGGAACTGAGTTTTGCAATAAGAAGTTTTAATTGCCAGGGCGGTGTAGTGTGTACTGCTTCGCATAATCCTAAAGAGTATAATGGCTATAAAGCTTACTGGGACGATGGTGCACAAATGGTGCCTCCTCACGATAAAAATGTAATCATTGAAGTGGAAAAAATAAAAAGCCTGGATGATGTGAAATGGAGAGGGAAGGAAGAAAATATAACAATCATAGGTAAAGAATTTGATGAGAAATACATTGCGATGGTGAAATCACTCAGCGTGAATCCTGAAGTTTGCAAAAAGCAGCATGACCTTAAAATTGTGTACACTCCTATACATGGATCGGGTATTATGCTCGTGCCGCAGGCATTAAAAGCATTTGGTTTCGATAATGTTCACATTGTGGAAGAGCAGGCAAATCCTGATGGCAATTTTCCAACAGTTGGTTATCCTAACCCGGAAGAAAAAGAAACCATGAGCATAGGGCTTAAAAAGGCAAAAGATCTTGATGCTGATATTTTATTAGGAACTGATCCTGATGCAGATCGGGTAGGCATTGGCGTTAAAAATGATAATGGTGAATGGATATTACTTAATGGAAATCAGACGGCATTACTTGTATTTAATTACATAATTGAAGCAAGAAAAAAAAATGGTATGGCAAAGCCAAATGACATGGTGATAAAAACCATTGTTACAACTGATATGATAGATATAATCGCAAAGGAAAGCAATATCAATTGTTACAATGTTCTCACCGGTTTTAAATGGATTGCTGAAATGATAAGGGAAAAAGAAGGTAAAGAAAATTATGTAGTAGGCGGCGAGGAGAGCTTTGGATTAATGATCGGTGATAAAGTGCGTGATAAAGATGCGGTAAGTGCGGTAGCAATGATTTGTGAAATAGCGGCTGTAGAGAAAGACAAAGGACAAACACTATTTTCAAAATTGCTTGAGCTGTATGTAAAATTCGGATTCTATAAAGAAGACCTTATTTCTATAACAAAAAAAGGGATGAATGGCTCAAAGGAAATTGCCGCAATGATGCAGGGATATAGGGATAACCCACCAAAGGAAATTGCGGGTAGTGAAGTAGTTAAGTTATATGATTATGACAAACAGGAAATGCGGAATTTAAAAACAAACAAAGTTGAAAAGATATCGTTGCCAAAAAGTAATGTGCTGCAGTTTATTACTGAAAATGGGAGCAAAATTTCAGCGAGGCCAAGCGGAACTGAACCAAAAATTAAATTTTATTTCGGAGTAAGTACCCCATTGAAAAGTACGAATGAGTTTGAAGATGCGAACCTAAAAGCAGCAGAGAAGATCAAAAATATTATTTCTTCAATGAATCTTAAATAGCAGGAAAAGCTGTTTTATTCAAGTAAAACTAAGGAAAAGAAGCCTTGGCTTATAGGTCAAATTATTAATTTTCATGCTAATTAGTTGCTAATTAATAGCTTAAGAAATACTCGTAATTTTTGGCAGCATTTTTGACAAATAAATGTTATTATATGAAAAACTGAATTCCAATAGTCTATTAAAACCACCCCGTTTTACATCATTTGAAAAACCCAAAGACGTGAAGGCAGCATTTAAAATGTTGCCTTTTTTTATTTCTAAAAATTAAGGGTAAAGAGAACAATCACTAATGGGTTGATCCATCTCTTAGTTTTACTTTCTTTTTCTTACTATTCTTTTTTTCATATTCCAGTACCTCTTTAGGCTTTGTGTTTTTTGGAATGTCAACGACTAAATCAGAAGTTTTAGAAGTTTCCATTAAATGGCCGCGGTCATATTTTTCAAGTTTTAGAATTCTTCCGGTGGATGGATCATAAAAAGTCCAGTCGCCATTCTTAACACTATATAGTTCTGCTTTTACAATTTTGAAACTTAGAATTTCGTTGCTTCCGGTTCCGTAAATAGGTATGGTATCATATGGCGCATCCGGGTTGTAAGCTCTCCAATTTTCCTCTCTCATTAAATCGCCAAGCGGGCTAAAATATTGCGACTTACCATCTTTGCCTCCATACCTGTAATTTTCTATGGCAATAATGTCACTTTGTAAAGTATATCTTCTCCATAGGCCTTCTTTCTTATCATTTACAAATTCACCTTCTTCTTCGTAACCCGCTTCACCGCGTAAGGGGTCTACATGTATCACCCACTTGCCTTGCTTCATTCCTTTTTTATCAGTAGCATTCAGGGTATCCCCATTAACTGACGTAGTATATGATTTATATTGTGCATCAGCTTTTATCAAAAAAAATAAAGAGGGTACTATTATGAATATGAACTTTTGTACTTTTAAAAACATGCCTTTAAATTTAAAATGCTCAATAATGTTCTTCAATAATTTGCTAAGAAATCTTTGCAACAAATTTACCAAATTCAAATCCTTATATTTTCTTATTACAGTTTTGTTTGTATCAATTTTAACCTTTACGAATACATTTTCACAAATAGCACCAACGCCAGCTTCTGTAAGAATGAACGGATTAATGGATAGAAAATTATGGATGCAAGATTCTTTATTGAAAGATGTTAAATTCAGAAACATAGGTCCATCAGTTATGAGTGGCAGAGTGGTTGACATTGAAGTAAATCCCGCGGACCCTATCGAATTTTATGTCGCCTATGCTACAGGCGGCCTTTGGCATACAAAAAATAATGGTCAAAGTTTTGAGCCAATATTTGACCATGAAAATGTAATTGGCATTGGAGATATTGCCATAAACTGGAAGAAGGGAGAAATATGGGTGGGCACCGGTGAATCCAATAGCAGCAGGTCTTCTTATTCTGGGCTGGGCGTATATAAAAGTATGGATATAGGGAAAACCTGGCAATATATGGGCTTGCCCGAAAGCCATCATATAGGGAAAATAGTTCTGGATCCAACAAATAATGATGTCGCATGGGTATCGGTTATTGGCCACTTGTATTCATCCAACAAGGAAAGAGGTTTATATAAAACTATTGATGGAGGAAAAACATGGAAACAGTCTTTGTACGTTGATGATAATACCGGCGCTATTGATATGGATATAAATCCAAAAAATCCAAATGAAATTTATGCGTGTATGTGGCACCGGGAGAGGCGTGCATGGAATTTTACAGAGAGCGGAAATACTTCAGCTATTTATAAAACTATAGATGGCGGTAATACCTGGAAAAAAATAACAGGAAAAAATACCGGCTTTCCCCAGGATGATGGAACAGGTAGAATAGGAATAGCCGTGTATGCTGCAGATCCAAAAATTATTTATGCCACACTTGATAATCAAAATCACCGGCCGGATACTGCTGTAAAAAAAACAGATTCCACAAAATATTTATTAAGTGATTTTAAAAATATTTCCAAAGAAAATTTTTTACAACTTGATAGCATTAAACTGGATTCTTTTTTAATAAACAATGATTTTGATAAAAAGTATCGTGATTCGTCATTGAAAGAAATGGTACAGTCTGGTAGAATAAAACCTACAGCTGTTTATGATTATTTATCTGACGCAAATTCTGAATTGTTCAATACACCCATTATTGGTTGCGAAATATATCGAAGCGACAATGCAGGAGAAACCTGGAAGAAAGTCAATACCAGAGGGCTCGATCTTTATAATACATATGGCTATTATTTTGGAAAAATTTCAGTATCTCCTATCAATGAAAATAAGGTAATCATAAGTGGGTTTAGCCTTATCCTTAGTAATGATGGAGGAAAAACTTTTGCAGTTGCTGATAAAGCAAGCACTCACCCGGACTGGCATGGTGTATGGATAAACCCTTTGCGTGATAGTAACTGGATAGCTGGGAATGATGGTGGTTGCAATATCACTTATGATAACGGCCAGCATTGGTTTAAAGCCAATACTCCCCCTGTTGCACAATTTTATGCTGTAACTGTTGATAATGCCATGCCTTATAATGTGTATGGAGGTATCCAGGACAATGGAGTATGGTATGGCTCTTCGGAAATTAGAGGTAGTGATGATTTTAGCTTCGGAGATCATGATAACTGGAAAAATATTGGTGATGGAGATGGCATGCAGGTACAGGTAGATACCAGAGATAATAAAACCGTTTATTTAGGATCACAGTTTGGTGAATATGAAAGAAAATCTACTGATGCTAATGAGGGAAAGCGTATTCATCCAATGCCGGATATTGAAGCAGAGAAGTTGCGCTACAACTGGCAAACGCCGATTTTGTTAAGCAGTTTCAACCAGGATATTTTGTACATGGGTAACAATATTTTTTATCGCAGTATGAACAAAGGAACAACCATGGAGCCTGTAAGTAAAGACCTTACTAATGGTAAAAAGGCCGGTGATGTTCCCTTTGGAACAATTGTAACGCTGAGTGAATCTCCGATTAAGTTCGGCCTTTTGTATGCAGGCACAGATGATGGAAATATACAGGTTTCGCTGGATGGCGGCTATACCTGGGCGTTAGTTAGTAATAATTTGCCAAAAGCCCCGAAAGGATTATATGTAAGCCGGATTACTGCTTCGCAATTCAAAGAAGGAAGAGTATATGCAACGCTCAATGGCTATCGCAACGATAATTTTACACCGTGGCTTTTTGTTAGCGAGGATTATGGAAAAACATGGGATAACATTAGTAACAACCTGCCTTTTGAGCCACTCAATGCTATAAAAGAAGATCCAAAGTTTGAGGATATTTTATTTATTGGAAGTGATAATGGATTGTATATTTCTTTTAACAGGGGAAAGAGTTTCATGTCTTTTGGCAACAAACTTCCATCAGTTGCTGTACATGATATTGCTATCCAGAAAGAAGCCAATGAAATAGTAATCGGCACTCACGGACGGAGTATATATATTGCTTCGTTGGAAGTTATTCATAAAATTTATAAGGAATATAAAAAGTAGAAATTATTGATTGGATAGACTGTTTCTTGCTTAAAGCATTGCAGTGTGTCGACCTTATAGTTAAGAGAAAGTTTTTGGAGAAAGACTTGGTTAAATTAAGTGTAGTTAGTATTTTATGTTGCAAGTAAGAACGCCGAAAATCTAAGCTGCATAACCTTCGGTAACAGGGAGAAGAAATGTCAATTGACTATGTCATCTTTTTGTTATTTTAGGAGATGCTCAGTGCGATCCTTATAATTTTAATTACTCTTTTAGTTTTTTTATCAGCTTTTTTATCTAATAATAGTAATCTTTTTGATAAAAGAAGAAAAGGATTAAGAATAATAACCCGAATAGGTTGGTGGATTTTTGGAATTAATATTGTAATAATTGGTCTATCGTTAGGTCAATATCAACTATCACAGATAGAGAGCAATCAGAAAGATTCCATTATGCTA
The DNA here is from genome assembly GCA_038239385.1 of Chitinophagales bacterium. Taxonomy (GTDB): domain Bacteria; phylum Bacteroidota; class Bacteroidia; order Chitinophagales; family Chitinophagaceae; genus Ginsengibacter. The sequence continues at coordinate 117,867 of JBBSEV010000005.1, read as the reverse complement.
AGAGCATATACTAAGAGCGTCGAAAAAATCAGAGAGGATCAGTATAAAAGCAATCTTCAGTTGAAGAATAGTTATGATACTTCTACTCTGGCATTGAAAAAAAAATATGACACGACGACATCAAACATAATAAATGCTCTTGCGGTTTATGGATTGAAATATGATGTAACAACAAGGACAATTGAGAACATCAGTAAAAAAAATTCAGAAATACAAGACAAAATATATGATGAAACAATCGGCAGCAAATCCTTTCCGTATTTGACTTTGGATGTTAATGACCAACCCAAGGCTGATCAAGTAGAAGAAGGCGGTTGGGTGCCAGTTACCAGATTGATTGTGAATGTAACTAATTTAGGAAAGTATTCTGTGAAAAGTATTGAAGTAAGCTATGATCAATATCGAATCCATTATGAATCTACACATGCATTATTCGAAATAAATAATTTACTTGCAGGTACTACTCTCACAAAAGAAATTAACTTAACATCTTTGAATGTAATTCATGTCGATGGAATTACATTTGAATTTAAAGTAAAATGGAAACTAGAATACACATGTATATTCCGCTTAGACGTTACGATGCCGTCGCCAGATGGAATTACTGGATATCAAAATACTGCATACTATTACATGTTTAAGGGAAAAAGGTACGATTCGGGAGAAGCATTACAAAAAGCCATTTTAAAGGTCTTGCCATAGTAATGTTCGATGGAAAAGTAGTCAAGCTTTTCTTCATAAAAAAAGCCCATACTTATATATAGGCATTCAATTTTAATTTACAAAAACATTTAAAGAGAGTAAATAACTCAAAGAGTTTTGTTGATGAAAAGGTAATCAGGCTTTTTCATTATTAAAAAGGCTGACCATCACGATCAGCCTTTTTAAATTATATCAATATTTTTAATTCACATCTTTTCCTTGCCCAAGCATATCTATCATTTTAGCAACCGCATCTTTGTTGGCTTTATCAGGCGCCATTGGCTGCGCCAGCTTTGCATATTTCAGAGCATTCTTATAATCACCCGTTGCAGAATACCCACGGGCTAAGCCCATATTGGTAGTAAATACGCCGGGATTTTTTTGAGCATTCACTTTAAAGACTTCTAAGGCTTCCTTAGGTTTTTTATCGGTTATCAATTGCCTTCCGTATTGATGAAGCTCAATCATACTTCCCAGCGGTAAAGCTTCTTTCATCGCTGCATCTGCTTCTGCTTGCTTGCCCTGTTTAGCAAGAATCATCGCTTTTGTACTTAACGTTTTAAAATTCTTCTGGCCGACAAAAACTCCATTGATGGAATAATCACTCCATTGCAATGCATCCTCCAGGTCATTATTAGCTGCAGCAAATTGAGCTGCCTGCACCCAGGCCTCAGGTGTAAAGCCTTCGGAAGATCTTAATTCATTTTTAAACATTGCCAGTTGTGTTTTTGGATAATCAACTTCCACCTTAAAAGGAATTTTTAATTTTTCCCAAATCAAAGCTATCACAGCGCTGTTGTCTGTTTCATTCATGAATTCATATTTCAACCATTCTACACTTTCATTAAGTGGTTGTGTTTTTACAGTCACTCGCAATGCATCTTCTTTGGGATCATAGAAAAAGGAACCCCATGAAGATTTGTTATTACTAAAGATTAGCGTAGCATCTCCATTACCCATTGCTATAAAAAAACCATACGTTCCCGCCTGAAGAGATTTGCCTTCCACCATTACATCTGTACTGAAGGTAATGGTAGTATTTTCATTGGCGCCGGCACGCCAGGGCGCCTGCTTACTGGTTCCAAATCCAAGATCAGTAAAGCCGGTATGCACAAGGCCGTTCCATATTTTTCCTTCTCTTCCTTTTACGCCCGGCCTGTCGTAGTGAATGGTTACATCGGTAATGCCAATTCTTTCGCTTACCGAAGCTTTTTTGTTTCCTCCATTTGGTGGTACGGTAAGATTTTGAGCAGTAGTTGTAAGCATGCTGCATAGTAACAAAACGATCAGATAAATTTTGCTTTGCATAAATTTTGTTTTAGGTAATAAAACTAATGTTTAGTAAATGAGATTGCTTTATTTTTTTATGAGTGGCAGTAAAAATAAATGAATTGTTCTTAGCCTTTTAAATCAAAATCTTTCAATCGCCATGCTTTTTTGAAGATTGCAACATTAGTAAACCAGGTCTGCTTCTACCGGGTAATGATCGGAGTAAGGAACATGAATGATCTGTGCCTGCTTTACAGAGAATTTTTTGTCGGAAAGTATATAATCAATACGCAGCGTAGGGGAAATAAACCGAAAGCTTCTGCCAATAAAAAACCCTGTTTTAAGAAATGCATCCTGCAGCTTTCCTTTTACTGTAAAATATGTGTTAGAATTAGGGACGTCATTAAAATCACCACATACAATTACAGGGTAGGGGCTGGCCTCAATTTGCTCATGAACCATTTCTGCCTGGCTATAGCGATAGGTATAACCTTTTTTTAATTTGGAAACAATGGTTCTGGAATCCCGCAAACCTTCCTGGTTACTATGTTTAAGTTCACTTAGGCTTTGGTATTCTTCCACTTCAAATCGCACAGATTGAAGATGGGTAGTAAGTATGCGAAATATTTTATTTTTCACTTTTATGTCAGTATAGATTAAATGTTCTGCGGAAGAATTTTTTGCATATTCAAACTTCGCTGAGTCTATAATAGGATATTTAGAAAAAATAGCGACGCCTGTTTCATAATCTTTTTCCCAATCAATAGAAGTTACAAAGTAGTGATAAGGGTAGCCCATTTTTATAATGGGAGGAATATTCTTTGGCATGTATTTAGAATCCCGCGGTTCAAAAAATTCCTGGAAACAAAGCACATCGGCATTTTGAATTTCCACCAGGTCAAGCATTAAGGGACGATAATTTAGCTCATAATTTTTTTTATTATTGTACTCATCCCAACTGGCAACATTCCACTGTAATATCCGTAAAGTGTTTTCTCCTTTAGCCGTTTCAAAATTTTGTGGTAAATGGAAACCAAATGCTGCAATGATCTGTTTAGAGCCTATCAATAAAACTATAAGTGATACCCAAAACCATTTTGATTTTGCAAAAGCCCAAATTATAATAAAGAAAAGAAGTGCAAAAAAAATGAGAGGGAATATTAATCCGGTCAATGCGAGATACCAATATTTGCCTGTGTTAATATATGGCAACATGCATACCAGGAGATAGCAGGCAATTACAAAAAGATTTAAAAAAACAAAAAAGCTTTTAAAAAATTTAGTTCCGGTTTGCGACATGCTTTCGAAATTTGAGTTTTAAAATTTCGGAAGCAAAGATGTAAATATTAAACCGAATTTTTATGCTGCTTGGTCATAAAAGTGTTTGATTTTTAAAAAGGAAAATTTTTCAATTGGTTTCTTTAAAATTTATTAGTCGCAATTGTAGACAAATTTTTTTACGAGTGATCTTTATGAAAACATTTTCTTTTTTATTAATGCCCTCATAAGATACATTTGCATTTATCTTATTTATTAAGCGGTGTTACCAAAGAAAAAATAAAAACTTCAATGACCGGTCAACAGATTCGCAGGCAATTAAAAAAATCATTTGACAGGATACGAAATGAAAAATATAAACAAAATCTTTTACAGGCCATTCCTTTTTGGGTAGCTTCTCTTTTAACAGGCCTTGTCGCCGTATTTTATTCACGCATTTTTAGTTTTTTAGAATTACAAACTTTTTTTATTATTAGTCATTATAAATGGCTGATATTTATTTTGAGCCCGGTATGTTTTTTTCTCGCATGGTGGGTTGTCGTAAAATTTGCTCCTTATGCAAAAGGAAGTGGTATCCCGCAAGTGATGGCTGCAATCGAACTTGCAAATCCCAGGTATAACAAGAAAGTTGAAAAGCTGCTAAGCATCAGGATTTTTTTTGTAAAAATATTATCAAGTTTTATAATGATACTTGGCGGAGGCGCAATTGGCAGAGAAGGCCCTACAATCCAGCTGGCAGGAACTATTTTTAGAAAAGTGAATGAATGGCTTCCTGAATGGTGGCCCAAAATCTCCAAACGTAATATGATTATGACCGGTGCTGCCGCAGGGCTGTCTGCTGCCTTCAACACGCCGCTGGGCGGAATTGTTTTTGCAGTAGAAGAGCTTACTAAAACACATATCAGTTATTTTAAAACGGCATTATTTACTGCTGTAATTATTGCAGGATTAACCGCCCAGGGGTTATTAGGACCCTATCTTTATCTTGGCTATCCTGATGTTACAGGACTTTCAATCTCTGTTTTTTTTGCTTTAATATTAGTTGCTGCAATTGCAGGTTTATCAGGCAGTATGATGTCGAGAATTGTAGTGATACTTTTTAAATGGAAATCAAATTTTAAGTTTCGATATCAACATGCTTTTTATGCAGTTTGTTGTGCGTTTATAGTTGCCTCAATCGCCTTCTTTTTCGATGATCGTGTGTTAGGCTCAGGTAAAGAAATCATGATAACAACATTGTTTAGTACAGAAAAAAATGTTCATTGGTACACTGCATTTTTTAGAATATGCGGAACAATACTTTCTTTCACTACCGGTGCGGCAGGCGGGATTTTTGCACCATCATTAGGGGCGGGTGCAGGTATAGGTTCTCTTATAGCCGGATGGCTGGAAGCTTCTCCGACAAATACCAACCTTATTATATTATGTGGCATGGTTGGTTTTTTAACGGGGGTAACACGTACGCCTTTTACTTCAGCCATCCTGGTACTTGAAATGACAGACAGGCATAATGTGATTTTTCATTTAATGATTGCAGGTATGGTGGCAAGTGTCGTGTCAATGGTTGTTGACAAACATTCTTTATATGATCATCTGAAGATTCAATATATCCATGATTTACAGCATGAAGATTACCTTCCACCAACTAAGCAGGATGTTCCTTCTATTACAGAAGAAAAAAATAAAATTATATGAATAAGTAACTGTTGCTCTTTTTTTAGCGTTATAAGGTTAATAAAAATTACTAATCTATTTTAAATTTTATTTACTTTAATTCTTATGTTTATTAGAACAACCATATAATGATCATTTCCGGTAACGCATCTTAATCAAACCATTTTTTTAATATTTTCATTTAGAAAACAAGCCGCTAAGTTTGCTCTTAACTATAAAAACTTCTAAAGGATTAATTGAATCAGGTAAAAATTTATTTAATTTTTCATCTACCTGTTATTTTTTCTCCAAACGTTTTGCTTTTTGACTGTTAGCATAAGATTAATCAGCATTTAACGTTTTATAATAGAAATGATAAAGAATCAATTGCATAAGAAACAACTTAAACGGGGATTTTCACCTATGAAGTTGATAATATTACTGATTTATTTTTGGCACCGAAGTTGAAATAATAAGAAAATTCTTTGTATGAAAAAATGGATTATAATACTCAGCTTGTTTGTTTATCCTATTATGGGTTGTGATACTGCCCGAAGCATTTTGAATTCTTCTGGTTCCGGCAACCTAAGTAAAAGTGAAGTGGTGCAAGGTTTAAAGGAGGCCTTACATGTAGGTACTGATTCGGCAACATTTCACCTGGCATTATTAAATGGTTTTTATGGGGATGATATTATAAGAATTTTAATGCCTCCTGATGCACAAAAAGTCGAAAAAACTTTGCGTAATGTAGGCTTTGGAAAAACAGTTGATAATACCATATTATCAATGAACAGAGCGGCAGAAGATGCTACTAAATATGTGGGTGACATATTTCTTAATTCCATTAAGCGGATGACGATACAGGATGCTTTTGGAATTTTAAAAGGCGACGACCATGCCGCAACAAATTATTTAAAACGTACCACCACAGCCCAGTTAACGGCAGCATTCAAACCTATTGTTGCCAGGTCCCTATCCAATGTAAGCGCAACAAAATATTGGAAAGACCTGTTCACAACTTACAATCGTTTCAGTAGCAATCCTGTTGATGTTGATCTTACTGATTATGTGACGGCTAAAGCATTGGATGGGCTATTTTATCACATAGGCCTTGAAGAACAAAAAATACGAAAAGATCCTGCCGCACGTATTAATGATATTTTAAAAAAAGTATTTGGAAACCAGCATCAGGGAAGTGGAATATAATACCACCATTTCACTCGGTATGAATACACACTAACATAGTGTAACCTAGTGGCAAAACAGCTTCTTTGATATTGTATCTTTTTCAAAAATTTATTTCATACATTTGCACCCCGTTTAGAATTTTATGTTATGGCTAAGCGTAGTTCTTGATAAAACATATTACCCATATGGCTCCATAAGTTCTCCGTCTGTTCGGAGGCGCCGGCAGGGTGTAAAAATAAAAATACTATAATGCCAAAGGTTAAAACCAACTCCAGCGCTAAAAAGCGCTTCAAAGTAACCGGTACAGGTGAAATCACTTTTCAAAAAGCTTACAAACGTCACATCTTAACAAAGAAATCAACCAAACGTAAACGTAGTTTACGTAAGAAAGGCACGGTAAGCGATGCAAACAGGCCATTTGTTATGCGTTTGTTGCGTATGAAATAAAAACCCACCCTTAGCCCCTAAAGGGAAACAAAATCAAGACCCTTAGGCGGTAATCTAAAAACTTAAATAACTCAAAAGGATTTTAAAATTAAAATCTAAAACCTTTTTAAAAAATATTAATTATGCCACGTTCAGTAAATTCAGTTGCATCAAGGGCAAGAAGAAAAAGAATCCTTAAGGCTGCTAAAGGATATTATGGTAAGAGGAAAAATGTATATACCGTTGCGAAAAATGTGATGGAAAAAGGTATGACTTACAGTTATGTAGGCCGTAAACTTAAGAAGCGTGAATACCGTACTTTATGGATCGCACGTATAAACGCAGCTGTAAGAGCAGAAGGAATGAATTACAGTCAATTTATTCATAAGCTTACAGAAAAAAATATTGACCTAAACCGAAAAATTCTTGCAGATATGGCCATGAATGAACCAGAAAGTTTTAAAAGCCTTATCCAATCAGTAAAATAATTTCATAAGTTGATATTAATAAACCGTTCCGATTTTTTTTTCGGGACGGTTTTTTTGTTGAGTGAATTCAGCATTCAGTTACATTTGTAAAATTTTACGAAAGCCTAATCCATTTTAATGACCAACTCTTACAAAGACCTTGTAAACCAGACTTTCAATTTTCCACAGGAAGATTACGATCTCCAGGATGATTACCTGCACTATAATGGTGTAGATGTAAAAGCATTGATTGATAAATATGGTACTCCGTTAAAGCTGACATTTCTTCCTAAGATTGGAATGCAGATTAATAAGGCTAAAAAAATGTTTGCCAATGCTTTTAAAAAACATAAATATGAAGGGGAATATTTTTATTGCTATTGTACCAAGAGTTCTCACTTCTCTTTTATTGTGGAAGAAGCTCTAAAAAATAATATTCATCTTGAAACATCTTATGCTTATGATATAGAAATTATAAATAAGCTATATGAAAAAAAGAAAATTAATAAGGATATATTTATCATATGCAATGGATTTAAACAAAAGCCTTACATAAGCAGGATTGCCAGATTGTTAAATACGGGGTTTAAAAATGTAATACCGGTTCTTGATAATAAAGAAGAACTGGCCGCATATCGCAAATCTGTAAGAGTACCCTTTAATATTGGTATAAGAGTAGCCGCAGAAGAAGAGCCTACATTTCCTTTTTATACTTCACGGCTGGGCATACGTGCAAGAGATATTCTCGAATTCTACGTCGATGAAATAGAAGGAAATGAACACAGGTTTCAGCTAAAAATGTTGCACATTTTCTTGAATAAGGGTATTAAAGATGACATATATTACTGGAGTGAACTAAATAAGATCATTAACCTTTATTGCCAGCTTCGAAAAATTTGCCCTGAACTTGATTCTATAAATATTGGTGGCGGCTTTCCTATAAAGCATTCGCTGGGATTTGAATATGACTACCAGTTTATGATAAACGAAATTGTGAGAAATATTAAAGTAGCTTGTAAGCGTACAAAGGTTCCCATGCCTAATATCTTTACAGAATTTGGAAGCTACACCGTAGGAGAAAGCATGGCACATATTTACAGCGTAATCGGTGAGAAAAAGCAAAACGATCGTGAAACATGGTATATGATTGATTCCTCTTTTATAACTACATTGCCTGATACTTGGGGAATCGGGGAAAAGTTTTTATTGCTTCCTATTAATAAATGGAATGAAGAATACCAAAGAGTAACTCTTGGTGGGATTACTTGCGATAGCCATGATTATTATGATTCAGAAGAGCACATAAACGAGGTTTTTTTACCCAAAGTCGGCAATGATGAACCTCTCTACCTGGGGTTTTTTCACACAGGTGCTTACCAGGACCAGATAAGCGGATATGGTGGAATTAAACACTGCCTTATACCTTCTCCAAAACATATAGTTGTTGAAAGGGATAAGAATGGAAAATTAACCGATTGGGTATATGCAAAAGAACAAACCGCTCAAAGCATGCTGAAGATTTTGGGATATAAATAAAAAAACCTCTCGTGATTGAGAGGTCTTAATAAATCTAATTGCGGCTTGCGATTAAATTAGCTGATAGCGATTTCTTTAGGCTGAATTTTTACTTCTTCTTTTTTAGGCAGTGTTAAAGTAAGAATTCCATTTTCATATTTTGCGGCAATATTTTCTGCAGCAATTTTTTCATCTAGAGTAAATGATCTTTTAAATGACTGAAAACTGAACTCTCTTTTAATTTGCCTGTTGTTCTCGTCTTTGGTTTCTTCTTTTTTATCAAAAGATACAGTAAGAATGTTTTTATCAACTGTAATTTTGAAGTCTTCTTTATTTCTTCCGGGCACATTAAATGCAAGCGAGTAATCATCATTACTTTCATTAATGTTTACAGGAGGAAAGTTTAAATTATTGTTTGGAGTATATTGGATGTCATTTAAAATGCTATCCAGAAAACCATTCAAAGTTTTTACTCCGGGCTGATTGAATTTTACAAGTGTCATATTTTTTAATTTTATTTTTTAAATTATTTGTCTCTATCCTATCAAATAAAATACCACTGGATCTAATTGACATATCATGACGCTCTTATGGGACATTATGGCTTTTTTTAATTTTTTTCGTGACAATATTTCAAAAATGTTTGCAATTATGAATGATATTATAACCATCAAGTGCTGTAAATTTGCACTCTAAAATTTTTAAAGATGTATCCAGAACAATTAGTAATACCTATGAAAGCAGAACTCACATCAAATGGGTTTAATGAATTAGCTACAAGCGAAGAAGTAGACGATGCAATAAATAAAGAAGGAACAACCCTGGTTGTAATAAATTCTGTATGTGGCTGTTCAGCAGGCACAGCACGTCCGGGTGTTTTAATGGCTGTTGGTCAAAGTGAAAAAAAACCTGATCTTTTAGCAACGAGCTTTGCTGGTTTTGATGTAAACGCTGTAAATAAAATCCGGGAACATTTATTGCCTTATCCTCCATCTTCACCATCCATTGCCTTATTTAAAAATGGTAAACTTGTACACTTTATAGAAAGGCATAGTATTGAGGGAAGATCAGCGCAAATGATTGCAAATAATCTTTCAGCCGCTTTTGAAGAATACTGTTAAGTGTTGCTTTAATTCTGTGGCTTTCAAAATTTCTATGTGAATATACGTGTTGAATTGATTCAGTTCATTAGGATAATTTCAATATCCTTGAGTTTGAAGTGGCTGTCAGTAATTATCTCTATCAGGTATTTCTTTTTCCTAAACCTGATTTTGAATAAATCACATTTTATACCTGTGGATAAACATAGAAATGTTTATTTTGCCTAAATTAAACAACTGCTATGTATCCCAATTTATACTATGCTATTAATGATTGGTTCGGTTGGAAAATCAATGCATTCAAAATTTTTTACACCTTTGGAATATTTGTAGCATTATCATTTATAGTTGCGGCATATTTCTTTACGCTCGAACTTAAGCGTAAAGAAAAGCAAGGATTATTGCAGCCCCGGGAAGAAACCATTACTGTTGGAAAACCAGCCTCCCTCTTTGATCTATTAGTAAATGGCATTGTTGGTTTTATTTTTGGTTATAAGATCATTGGGGTTTTTCTTGCGAGCCGTGGCCAGGGCGTAGACCTGCAGGAATATATTTTTTCATCTGCAGGTAATCTTGGAGGTGGCGTTGCCTTTGCAGCACTTCTCATTTTTTTTAAGTATCGGGAAAAAAATAAGCAAAAACTGGCTAAGCCTGAGAAAAGAATAATAAGAGTTTGGCCGCATGACAGAGTTGGCGACATAGTTATTTTCGCATTAGTCTTTGGAATCCTTGGAGCTAAGCTTTTTGATAATCTTGAAAATTGGGACAGATTTATTCAAAATCCTTTGGGTAATATTCTTTCACCAAGTGGCCTTACTTTTTATGGAGGGCTTATTTGTGCAGGTATTGCCATTTGCCTGTACGCCAGAAAAAAAGAAATTAATCTTTTGCATTTAACCGATGCTATAGCGCCCGCTATGATGATTGCTTATGCTATCGGCCGGATTGGTTGCCAGGTATCCGGAGATGGAGATTGGGGCATTTATAACAGCGCATATATTAGCGATACCCCCGGGCATGTAATACAGGCAACTCCCCAAGAATTTAAAAATAATGTAGTACAAAACGCAACCTATTTCTTGAATGGTTCAGTTATGGAATCATCTGGGGGCTTGACAAATGTTACGGACAGGCATTCAGAATCATTAGAGAAAATTCCTCATAAAAGTTTCCAGGGCCCTTCATTTTTACCGTCATGGGTTTTTGCTTATACCTTTCCGCATAATGTAAATGAAGATGGTATTTTACTTAAAGATTGTGAAGGTAAATATTGCAGAGCCTTACCGCAGCCTGTATTTCCAACCTCATTTTATGAAACAATTGTTTGTGGTATGTTCTTTCTTACCTTATGGCTGATTAGGAAAAAAATAAAATTACCTGGTATTATGTTTTCCCTTTATCTTCTAATGAACGGCATTGAAAGGTTTTCGGTTGAAACAATTCGGGTTAACAGCACTTATTCTATTTTTGGCCTTCATCCTACACAAGCTGAGCTTATATCTACAACTTTAGTAATAGCAGGAACACTTGGGCTTATAGTTTTTAGCAGGAAAAGAAAATCAGATTCAATCAATTTCTAAAAAGTACTCATCCTCTATTGTTCAATCCATATTTAATTTGAAATAATTTTCTTCATAAAACGCCTCTTTACTTATCTAATCTTCCCTTGTAACTTTTGTTATCGGTTTTCGTTCCACACAAAATTTCATTCACCGTTTAAATAGTTTTCAAACCTTCCGTGTATAATTATGTACTATGCTTTACAAAGTACTTAGTTTTGTGATGTAATATTTAAAACATAGTAATCAAACTTTTTAGCCATGACCAGATCAACTTTATTCACTTTTATTTTTTTAACCGCATCGAAATTGCTTGTTGCCCAGGGAGTTCAGGAGGGTAGTATTGCAGGAACTATTACTGATGGCGGCGATCAGAAAATTATTGATGCAGCTACTGTTTCACTATACAAAGCAAAAGATTCTTCTTTAGTTAAGATAAATCTTACTGATAAAAAAGGGGATTTTTTATTTGAGCATGTTGCTCTTGGGAATTATTATTTATTAGCTACATCAACAGGGCATTTAAAAACTTATAGTAGTTTATTGGAAATCAATAATGCAATCCCTGTTTCCGCAGGAACTTTACAATTAAAAAATAACGTAAAGACGCTAAGTGCTGTAAATGTGACTACGGTTATAAAGAAACCTTTTATTGAAAGAAAAATTGATCGTACAGTTATAAATGTGGATGCATCACTTACAAATGCCGGAACAACGGCACTCGAAGTTTTAGAAAAAGCACCGGGAGTAACTGTTGATAAAGATGGCAACATTAGCCTGAAAGGTAAACAGGGGGTTACGATAATGATGGATGGAAAACCTGCATACCTAAGTGGGCAGGAACTTGCAAACCTGCTAAAGAATATGCCATCATCAGCTATAGAACAAATTGAAATAATGACAAACCCTTCTGCGAAATATGATGCTTCCGGTAATTCAGGATTAATCAATATAAAGACAAAGAAAAATAAAATGAAAGGAATAAATGGTAGTGTAAGTGCTGGGATTATCCAGAGCAGGTATACAAAAACCAATAATAGCCTTGATCTTAATTATAGAAACGGAAAGGTTAACATCTTCGGAAACTATGGCTATTCTTACTGGCAGGGGTCTGAAGATTTATTTATTACAAGAAATTTCCGGAATCTTTCAACTAAAGAACTGGAAACTATTTTTGACCAGCAATCGTTTATGCGGCATTATTCCGCTTATCAAAATCTCAAAGCAGGAATTGATTTTTACGCAAATAAAAAAACAACATTAGGTGTTGTGTTTTCAGGATATTTGAATCCTTCTGGTAACGCAGGAGATAATACGACTCTTTTGAAAAACGCGGATAAGCAAATTGACTCTATTGTAATAGCTTCTAATAAAGACAAAAAGAGATCAAACAATTTTTCAGCTAATTTTAATCTACGTCATGAATTTGATACAACAGGGAAAGAGTTTACCGTTGACCTGGACTACCTTACTTATTACCAAAATTCTAACCAGCTATTTGATAACAATTTTTTAAATCCTGATTATAATGTACGCAGAGCTCCTTCACAATTGAGAGGATCATTACCCGCAACTGTGAATATTTATTCTGCAAAAACAGATTTTGTTTTTCCTTTAAAAAAATCAGCGAAGCTGGAAGCAGGTCTTAAGAGCAGTTATGTAAAGACTGATAATGACGCCTTGTATGAAAATAAAACAGCTGCTGGTTATGAAACTGATGAAGGCAAAACCAATCATTTTATTTATAAGGAAAATATAAATGCCGGCTATTTAAATTATAGCAGGCAAATAAAAAAATGGGGCGTTCAGCTTGGCTTACGTGCAGAGAACACTAATGCAACTGGACACCAGGAAGGCAATGCAACGAGGCCAGATTCATCATTCACAAAAAATTATATCAACCTGTTTCCTACAGCATATGTGAGCTATGAAATGAATAAGAAAAATACTTTCTCAATTAATTATGGACGCAGAATTGACCGCCCGGCTTACCAGGACCTCAACCCGTTTTATTATTTCCTGGATGAATATACTTACGAGGTAGGTAATACATTGCTTCAGCCACAGTTTACTGATAATATAGAATTGTCACACACCTATAATGGCTTTTTAACCACAACAATAAACTATAGTAAAACAAACGATGTTTTTGCCGATGTGTTGAAACAAATTAATAGTGAAAGAAAAACTTTTCTTACCAAAGAGAATATTGCCTCTAAGACAAATTACGGACTTGCAGTAAGCGCAAATTTTCCTGTTGCCAAATTCTTCTCGACTAATATTTATGCTAACGTTATTCATGATACTTACAAGGGGGAGCTTAATGGAGGTTTTTTGGATGTGAACAATACCATGTTCTTTTCAAATATCAACAACCAGTTTAAATTTAAAAAAGGCTGGAGTGCAGAACTGAGTGGATTTTACAGAACCAAAGGTATAGAAGGCCAGATTGTTGTTAACCCAATGTGGCGGATGGATGCAGGCGTTCAAAAACAAATTTTGAAAAGCAAAGGAACTTTAAAGTTCAGCGTAAGAGATATTTTCCAATCACAAAATTTTAGCGGCTATGTAAAGTACCAGGATATTGATGTGTATATTAAAAATACACATGACAGCAGATCAGCATCCTTAACTTTCAGTTACCGGTTTGGAAAACCAATTAAAAATCAACAGGGCAGAAGAAGTGGCGGAGCCTCTGATGAACAAAATCGTGTAAAGACTGGCGGTAATTAAAAGCCTTACATTTATTGAAAATGAACTGTCTTAAGTTTTAAGACAGTTTTTTTTTAAATTTTATTGTTAATTAATTTATTAGGCTACAACCGGTAAAAAATCTTTTTCATCATATTCTATTGGAAATTTATTTAGAATTAAAAGATGAGAAGCAATCCTTCCTAATGCATCTGAACTCATTGCCCCATATCCATTGCCACCGGCTGCAACAAACAATCCGTTTTCATTTAATGCGCCTATATAAGGTTTGCCATGTGTTGTTCTGGTTATAATGCATTTTCTGGTTGTAAATTTTTCTATTTTAATGCGAGGCATTAATCTGATTAACGCCTGCTGTAATATTTTTAAATTTTCATTACTACTATCTGCACGAAACCAATTCTGCATTTCTTCCAGATTTTTAAAATAAATATCTTCAGGAATATTGGCTCCCATTTTAAGATAATACTCCCCATCAGGATATTGAACCGGTTGAATTAAATAAATATCCTGAATTTTCGGAGTATCAATTTCATAAAGCAATGAAGGTAATTTTTGCAGCCGTTCTGCTTCTGCTTTATTCACCTTCGCCAAAATGATTGTTTCACTTTTTAGTTTAAAAGCTAATTTTTTATCTAAGAGATTAAAAGAATTGGTGAATGCACCTGCGGCAATTAAAACTTTTTTTGCACTGAAAATATTTCCCTTTGTTGTAATAATTTTTATTGATTCATTTTCATAAATGATTTCCTGTGCAATCTCGTTGATAATTATTCCCTTGTTTTTTGCAAACACCTTGAGCTGTGCTTTTATCAAAAGCCTGGGGTTAATAAATCCTGAAGGGGCATCTTCAAATATTCCTTTTGATGTTTCAGGAAATTGAAATTCCGGAAAAGCATTCTTTAAAGATTTGCCATTTTCAAAAGAACGATACCTTGAATTAAATTTTTTAGCCAGTTCTTCTATTTGCTCCAGGTAAAAATCACTGCCGTGTGGATTTATATACAGGCAACCAACCGGTGTATGGAACTGTATGTTGCTTTCGTTCTGTAAAGAAGGATATTCAGCCGCGGATTGCTGATTCAGTAATGTCCAGGTTGCATCAGTGCCAATAATTCTTTGTACTCGTGCCTGGTCGTAGTGGCTTGAAAACACAATGCCCTCCTTCATGTCAAGTGGTTCATCAGGGCCAATTACTGCAACTCTTTCGCCTGATATGCTAAGATATTTTGCAGCTGCAGAACCAATTAATCCTTTTCCTATAACAATGCAATCGAATTTCATTTAACCAATTTTCCTGATAACTTATTAACTAATATCTCATAACTTTTTCTTCAACTCTCTCTTCTTAGCAGAAATACTTTTCGTAATCGTTGCCCCTTTTACAATTTGATTTTTATCCTTCACTTTCGATAGAGAATTATTGTATGCTTCTTTTACAAGCTTTTTAATATACTGTTTTGGAAAATCATTTTTATTTTTTACTAAAATATACCTGTACTGTTTACCTTCTCCAATAAGCAATTTTTCAGGATCTGAAATTTCGCTTCCCCAATAAAAACCGAAGTGAATATTCTTACTTGTTCTGCCAACAGCAATGGAGCAAAATGTATGGCCCACTTTTTCTGTAGGAGACCAGCCAAATGCAAGCGCATTATAATTGTCATAAATCAATTCATTTGCTTGCGGATATAAATCCCATACAAAATCTCTTAGCCATAAAACTATTTCAGTAATATTCTTGTCAAACGGCTTTAGAAACTTCAGCAGGTCTTTTGTTTGATCTTTACTCACTTTGTAAATTTTTTGTAACCCAATAAAATTAATACTACTGAAAATTCAAAACAACTATCGGTTAAAAAGTATTTTTATTTTAAATTTTTGCGCCGTAACATTTTAAAGAACCTCATATTTAAAAACATTGATGAGAAAGTGAGGCCGCCAACAAATCCAATCCACATGCCTGCTGCACCCATCTTAAAAGTAAATGCCATCAGGCATCCTAAAGGAATTCCTATTCCCCAATAAGCAGCAGCAATGTATAACGTTGGGATGCGAACATCTTTAATACCCCTTAGCAATCCTGCTCCTATGGCTTGTGTTGCATCGGAAATTTGGAATATGGCAGCATATAACATCAATATTGCAGACAAGGATAGTACGGCAGGGTTATCATTAAAAGCGCGGGGTAAAATATTCCTAAAACAAATAAAAGTTATGCCGCCAATTACACCGTATAACAATCCGCTGATCAATGTGCTCTTTCCAATATTATTTATATCCATCCAGTTATTTCTTCCCCATGCGTTGCTTACCCTTATTGAGCCTCCCTGCGCCAACCCCCACGATACCATAAATGCAACCGATGCACAGCTAATGGCTATTTGATGAGATGCTAATTGAACAGCACCAAGTGTTCCTATAATAATTGCAGAGACCGCAAAAGCTCCTACCTCCAAAGCAACCTGTAAACTGCTTGGGATGCCAATGTGCAATAATTCTTTGATAGTTTGCATCCTTAATATCCACTGATTTTTTCTTACTGCAATGTATTTATTGAATATAGAATGCTTCTGAAGAACGATTATAAATACAATTAAAATAAGCACACGTGTAATTAATGTTCCCCATCCTGCACCAACTAATTCGAGTCTTGGAAACCCCCAATTGCCATAAATTAACAGCCAGTTTATAAAAATATTTACCGGCAAAGCAGATAAGGAAAGTAACATGGCAGTTCTGGTTCTTTCCAGGCCATCAGTAAATTGTTTTAATGAAATGAACATTAGCATAGGTATGGTTGACCATCCCATTAATTGCAAAAATGGAACTGCCAGCAAAGCGACGGTTTGATCCTGCCCTAAATGAAATAAAATATTTCTACTAAAGTTCAGCAGAATGGCAATTATGATAGCAACAAAAGTGCACAGCAGGAAGCCATTGTATAAATAATGAGAAACTCTAAGCCGATCCCTGCGCCCATGTGCCATTGATACAGTTTGTGATATTGATATGGTTAATCCAACACCCAATACAAATGGAATATTCATTACACTATTTACCAGTGCGGCAGCAGCAAGATGCTTGTAACTTATCGACCCTACCATCATATTATCAATGATCCCCAATGCCATTTGGGTGAGTTCCCCCAGGATTATCGGCGTAGATAATTTCCATGTCTTCCATGCTTCGGTTCTTAAAATCATAAGGCGGCAAAGCTAATAAATTGGGCGATAGAAGATTTATATTGAGGCTTATGTTAGTGTTAAGCAAATCCATTATTGGAATGATAAAAAAATCTTACCGGAAAAAAGGTAGCTATCTTTTATTAGGTGGAATATTTTTATATTCATCAAGCAGTAGCTGAAATTTTTTTTTATCAACCGGCTTCACAAATTCCTTATTGCTCACAGGATATTTTTCTAAAAGTTTTATTGGCCTTGTGGGCCTTTTTTCAAACCCTCCGCCGCAATTAGGACATACATTCTGTAAAACATCATTTACACAATCCTTACAAAATGTACATTCGAAAGTACATATCATTGCATCTGTGCTTTCATTAGGAATTAGCTTTCCGCAATTTTCGCAGATAGGTTTTATCTCAAGCATTTTTTACCGTACAATTTGGTTTGTGATGAACAGGAAAATTACACGAGTTAGCAATGAAGCAAAGCTTATTTGCCCTGTGATGTAATTCATTTGCTTTATCAATCATAGATTCATCAGTAATAACCACTTGGGGATACAAAATTACTTCCGTAAAATGACCGCCTCCATCCGGAGTTTGCTCCATTGTTCCCGTGGCATTGTCGCTATATTCAACCACAACAATGCCTGATACGGCGCATAGGTGCAAATAAGAAAGCATGTGGCAACCTGATAATGCCGCAACTAGTAATTCCTCTGGATTATGCCTTGTATTGTCGCCACGAAAAGATGGGTCTGCAGAACATAATATTTCAGGCTTATTTTCTGTAGATACACTATGGTTGCGCGTGTAAGAACGATAATCCTTTGTTCCGGTTCCTGTGTTACCGGTCCATTTAATTTTTAAATTGTATTCGTGTTGGTCTTTCATTTTATAATAAATACTTTTTAAATAGTAATAAATTCACATCAATTTACTATTAATTTTTTTGTATTGGGTTCACAGGTAATGCCGTAAACTTTGAATATTGATCAATGGCAAGAGCAAATTCTTTCTTATTAGGTTTGTTTAAAGCTGTGAATAAATTATACTCAAGATCAATTGAATTTTTATTGATCGTTCTTCTCCAGGTACCAGCTATCTGACCGTTTATTATTATCGTGTTATCAAAAGTTAGGGTAGCAGTTGGGTTTATTTTGTTTTTTAAATTGAAATAAAAACTCCTGTCCTTATAACCCATGATGTATTCATCATATATAGGTAATAAATGAATGTTTTGTTTTGAAGATATTTCGTTGGAAAGAATTTTATTTGAAGGCATTGACGCAAAATAATAATTTGTATTCTCAATCTTTATATGGTTATAATCATTTACAACTGTTGCCAAACCTTTCTTCACCTGTGCCAGGCTTAGTCCCGACCAGGTTGCAAAATCTTTTAGCGTTGCCGGTCCACGGCTGTTGAAATATCTTTTCGTAAGTTCTGCCAATGCTTCATCCTCTTTCATTTGTTTTGAAGGTGGCACTTTTTCATCAAGCAAAGCATATCTAAATTGTTTTCCATTTTTTGCGCCACTGCAAATGATGCCATCAAGTTCGGCCTGCATCATTATGCAGCTTAGCCTGATTCCTTCCGCGACTATTTTTTTTCGTTCCAGTTCGATTGCAAGTTTTGTGCGTGTTAGTTGCTTTCCACCTTCAAGAGTTTTTTGTAGTATATTATTTGTCTTCTTGAAAATTTTATTATCAAGCTCCATTTTCCGGTACATAAAAGCATTAACAGCCTTTACACGTGGAGCCGATACCGAAAGCATCCATCTAATGTCCTTTGGTGAAACGAAATGCCATGTGGGACGAAAAATGTGTGTTCGAATAATTTTGCCCTCGTTAAAAGCTTTTTCAATATCGGCATCAGTCATATGAGGCAACCTCAAACCAATTGCCCATTTTGCTTGGGAAAACTCTTGTGCCTGGATAGCTCCTAAGAAGGAAACAATCTCTTCAGGCTTTTTAAAATTAGATTGTGTGATCTGTTGATTTATTAAGCGGTGTCGTATAATTTCTAGGGCATTCATATCAGACAATATTTTACAGTAAATTTCAAAGAAAAATGAAGATGGAATAACTAAAATATAAAATGCTTTTCCACCTGAGTAGTATTATTGGTAAATCCCTGCCCGGGAATAATGTCTTTAGGATAAGGCGTAAGATCTTTTATCATGGGCAATCCTATGGATCGGTCAAATAATTTAATGCCTAATTTTTTATTTGCCCTTATAATAAATTTTATAAGAAACCCCTGCTTAGGGGCTCCATAAAAAATTAGATTATTAGGGTATGGCGTATTATCTGTTTCACTTCCAAATTGCTTATTATTTATTTCAATTTTATTTACAGAAGCTAAAGTACTGTCATCAATAATAATTCCCATATTATTTACCCCTGCCCCTGAAGTATGGCATAGTAGTGTGACTTCACGGTTACCATCGTAAGAAGTATCTTTTTGTATAATTGCCTGTGGTGGCGTGAAAGGGAATACAGTTGCGGTATGAACCAGCCTGCTTTTATTTTTATAACCTGTATCACTTTTTTTGTCTGGGAAAAACTTTTGAGTGAACTTATCAATGCTTTTCAAATCGCTTACCCACAAAGCAGTTGAATCAGAGACATTGAGTTGATAACTTACACTGGTCTGCAATGGATGTTTTTCATCATAACCAGCATGAGTATTCGCCATTAATATTGAAAAAATAAAACCAACCAAACTTAGAATGGGAACCAACCATTTGTAGTTTTTAAAGACACTACTTAATGTAGGATATATAAGCATAGCAATAAAAACTATCAATGTACTCACAAAAGGCATTGAGGTGCCAAGGCCAAAAGAAATAAACAGGAAATAAGTGAGGGGAGCAAAAAATAATATACCGGGTATTACAGAAATGAAAGACACCAAATGGGTTTGTAAATTATTTTGAATTTTATCACTTTTATTTAGCAGATGCCAGCAGTAGCCTGCCAGTAAAAATAAAAGTGGAATAAAAAGAAGCCAGCTCGCAGATGGAGCAAAAAAGTAAATAACCCACATGCATATAATGCCTGTTAAAAGTATGCCTGCAAATGATGATAATTGCCCCCATTTTTTTACAATAAATTGATAAATAAAAGAAAATATTAAAATTGGAAATAACGTCATTGATAAAAAATACCAATGGCTATTGTAGGAATTATTTTCATCAAAATGACTATAAAATGGATAGTGCTGAATAATTCTTTTCAAAATAAAAGCAGCTACAAAATACGTTATAGCCATTGTAGCCGGCAGAGCAATCATACTTACAATAAAGCCGGTTATCTTAATTTTTCTTTTTGAAAAACCTATATAAAGCGACACTAAAAAAAGTAGTGTCGTGATAATTATAAAAAACACATTTAAAAAAGCGGGATAATAAATAAACCAGAAACCAAATATGTTGAAGTAAGATACATTAGGCCCCTTTGTATTTTTTAACTCACGGTTACCCAATCGTTTTATCATGCTTAACATATTATCTCCTACCTGCTGTAGGCTCCGCTGGTCCACATTCTCCAGGTTATCCGTCATGCTATGATAGGAAGTGAAACCGTCAATCATTCCACTGGTAAAACCGGTGGCTCCTGCTTTTTTAAAATATTTAAAATCTACAAAATTAGGAAGCCTTTTAGAAATTTCAAATGCCATTGAGTTTGCAAAAGGATACTTTATTCCTTTTGCATATTCCCTCATTATCCATCCATTCTCTGTACTTGTTTCATAAGTAACAGCAATGCCTGTGTTCCCCCTAAAATCCCAATTCATTGCTACGCCAACATGCTTAAATAAAGTATCTTGTTCTACAAAGGCTTTGGCACCGTAGAGCCCCTGTTCTTCCCCATCAGTAAATAAAAATATAATATCATTTTCCACAGGTGATGATGATGTAATAGCACGGGCAGATTCAATCATAGCAGCTACTCCTATTCCATCATCTGCGGCTCCGGGCGTGTTGGGCTGGGAATCGTAATGCGCCACATTCAATATTGCCTTTCCGGGTTTTGTTCCTTTTATGCAGGCAATGATATTATGAATATTAATGGCAATAAGTATGTTTGGCCTGGCATCAACTTCTGTCGTATTCTGAATTTCAACAGTTAGCCCTAATTGTTTACAGGTATTTAAAATATAATTCTCCACCCGGTCATGTTCTTCTGTGCCAACACAGTGAGGCGCTCTCGCAATTTGCTGTAAATACGTAAAAGCTCTTTGCGAACTAAAGATGCTATCGGGAGCATTTCTTTTTATAACAGAGGGAGGAGAGGCTGCTTTTATAGTTAGTAAGGCAATAATAATAATTAGTGAAAAAAATAAAATTGAATATATCCTTGGCGTTGATTTTTTTACCATAACAAAAAATTAATAATTGATAAATAAAGCGGGAGCGAAATGCAGAGGATAGCGAATGGTAAGTAATTAATAATTTGCTATATGCAAAAGCTTATTGCATGGATTATTAAATTTATTTTTACGAATATCAATTTTACTGCTCATTAAAACAAAAAAAAATGAATATTGAACATGGCTCTTCCATATTGCAGGTAGAAGGGCTAAACGTATCATATGGATCTTTCAAGGCAGTTTGCGATGTTTTTTTTGACGTAAAGGCTGGCGAGATATTTGGCTTACTTGGCCCTAACGGAGCAGGTAAAACAAGTACATTAAGTGCCGTAGAAGGTTTATTGAAGCCTCAAAGCGGTTCTATTTTCATATCAGGATTTGATGTAAAGAAAAAGCCATTATATGCAAGAGCCAATCTTGGCGTACAACTGCAATCAACCAGTTTTCAGCCTGAACTTAAGGTAAGTGAAATTATTAAGTTGTATGCAGGCATATATTGTGTATCACTTTCAACAGAAAAACTAAATAGTATTCTTAATGATGTAAAACTTGAAGGATCTGCAGGTAAGCGGTTTGGGGAACTTTCCGGTGGCCAACAGCAAAGGGTTTCACTGGTAATAGCCACCATTCATGATCCCGTTTTGGTTTTGCTTGACGAGCCTACAACAGGTTTAGATCCGCAATCGCGACGTCAACTCTGGGAGCGTATTGAGGGTATGCGTGAGAAAGGCCACGCTGTATTGCTTACAACACATTCAATGGAAGAAGCGGAAGCGGTTTGCGACCGTATTGCAATTATGGATCATGGGAGTGTGTTAATTATTGATACACCACAAGCAATTATTGACAGGCACCGCAATGATCCTGAAGTAATAAGTGTATCAAGAAAAGGAAAAATTACTTTGGAAGATGTATTTATTGGCCTTACAGGCCGTAACGTTCGTGCTTAAATTAAAAATGTAATGGAAACTATTATTCCCAAAACATCTGCCGCACTTTCATCATTGCTTCGTGCAGACTTTACGACCCAATGGCGCAACCGCCGCTCAACAGTTTTAAGTTTACTGGTGCCGGTAATCATTCTCATTTCATGGAAAGGAGTCATAGATAAATTGGGTGGAGCATTTGCATTATCTACCTGCATTACTATTGGTTTAATGGCAATAGGACTTATGGGTTATTCAAATGCAATTGCCCGTGACCGTGATAAGGGAGTATTTCAAAGACTGCGGGTTACCCCGGTGCCTACCTGGTCAATAATGGTAAGCCGCCTCATGGTACAATTGGCTATGATTATGTTGGTGACAACTGGCGTTTTTTTAGCCGGTTACTATATTGATAAAATCACGCTTAACCCCGTTGGTTATGTTCTTACTTTTTTCACAGCTATCGTTGGAGGTGCTTTGTATCTTGGCCTGGGGCAAATGATTGTGGGATTATTAAAAAATGCTGAAACTGTAAATTCTACAACACGACTTGTATATTTTGTTTTCATTATGGTAGGAATGTTTGGGGAACTCGGAGTTTTGGGCGATCAGTTTCGGGAGGCTGTTCATTGGTCTCCCTATGGAACTGTAAAAAATATTTTGTCTGCAAGTATGGAACCTTCCGGCTGGGATAATAATAATACTATGTCTCTGCTGGTTACAATTGCTTATGCGGTAATATTTTCCTTTTTAGGAATTAAAAAATTTAAATGGAGTACACAATAATAAGTTTATAAACAATATACCCACTGCTTTAAAAATTTATTCTTTTAATCACAACTGGAAATTATTAGTTTGGAAAAAACTATAATTCAAAAGAAAAGCGTGTTGGTTTTGATTCCTTTATTTGGAATACTGGTTTATACTTTTCTTTATTTTTTTGCAACAATGTTTTACCCGGGTGGGTCACAGTTTGATAAAAATTCGATTGGATTTAGCTGGACTCAAAATTATTGGTGCAATCTTTTAGATGAAAAGGCGATCAATGGGCAATCTAATCCGGCAAAGCCAATAGCTATAACTGCCATGCTTTTTCTTTGTACAGCACTCATAATTTTTTGGTACATTTTCCCACGCCACGTTAACATTAGTAAAAGCCTAAGGCTTATAATCCAGGTTTCCGGTTTTATGTCAATGGCAATAGGAATGTTTCTTTTTACCGGCCTTCACGATATAATCGTGAATCTTGCTACACTTGCCGGCATCATTGCAGTAACCGGAACAATAATTTCACTAAGAAAAAATAATTGGAACTGGTTATTTTGGATGGGAATATTTAATTTTTTTCTTGTTGTAGTAAATAATATTTTTTATTACGGTGATGGATTATTATTTTATTTACCCGTCATACAAAAATTTACTTTTCTTTTTTTCCTGCTTTGGATTTCCCTGATCAATATTAACTTATATAAACAAGCAAAGCCTTAACACAAGGGCATAGCATACTGATATTCTTCTTTGAATAGAACCACATAAAATCCTCTAGTTACTATTTGGCCACTTTTTATTTAGTGTTTTAGCTGGATAACGGTATTGCCTAAACGATCAATATAACGCAATGTAAAATTAATGTTACCAAACGGTATCCATAACCCAAAAATACAGTTGGCGATCACACTGAAATACTTGCAAAACCCTTTGTTAGCAACGATTTTCACAAAACGTTTTGCCTTTTAACATGCATAAAAAATGAAGAAGTTGGTTTGCCCCTCGGTTTTTAACGTGTTAGTTTTACATTATGATTGATTGAATAAAGAATACGGTTGCTTGAGTGAAGAAAATTTTTATTAATCTTTAATCTAAAATTTGACTTTATGAAACAAGCAGTAAAAACAACAAAAATGGTTACAATGGGTTTATTTACCCTTTGTACAATGGGATTATCACACGCGACTTTTGCCGGTGTAAAAAATGAAAACCCGATAGAATTTAAATTCGTCGGAAGAACAAACAACAACCCGGTGTTTCAGCTAAATCTAAACAACGATGTCGCTGAAATTTATTTCATCAGAATTAAGGATGCAAATAACGTTGTGTTGTATTCTGAAAAGGTAAAGGCTACAGATGTCAATTACACCAGGAAATATCGCCTGGATATTGATGAAGCTGATTTAAATTCTTATGGATTTGGTGTAAAGGTTGAAGTAACTTCAGCTAAAACACACAAGACACAAGTTTACAAAATCAGTTCAAAGACAACTGTAAAGGAAGATATTATTGTGGCTCAATTATAATATTGTAACCTAATTAAATCCCTATCAAAACATTAAGGCTTGCCGCTGAGAACGGCAAGCCTTTTATTATTTTGTTAAGGATATGCTTAAAAAGCAAGCGCAGAGATAAACAATAAAATTATTTCCAGGCACGTTTATATTTTATTATTAGTTATTGTTTTGAATATTAAGTAAACCCACCCCGAAAGGGGTGGCTTTTTATTTTTACACCCAGGCATTGAGGATATGTTTTTTTTGAAAATAATTTTTTGAAAACTTTTTTCAGTAAAGCCTGCAGTTCAAAATAAATACGAAGGAAATTAAAGTATAATAAATTTGCAATAAACTCCTCCCGCTCATTCATTCCTGTTATTGGCTCAATCAGGCTTTTAATAATTTTATAAAAGAAAGAGATTAGATAAATCTTTCAATATGAAATCATTTTCATTTTTCTTTTATGTTATAGTAATATTTTTTTCTACAAAGGTTTTTTCACAAAGCGTATCTATTAATACCGATGGCTCACAACCTCATCCAAGCGCAATACTGGATGTAAAAAGCAATACAAAAGGAATTCTGCTTCCTCGTAC
This sequence comes from Chitinophagales bacterium, assembly GCA_038239385.1. Taxonomy (GTDB): domain Bacteria; phylum Bacteroidota; class Bacteroidia; order Chitinophagales; family Chitinophagaceae; genus Ginsengibacter. The sequence continues at coordinate 92,648 of JBBSEV010000005.1, read as the reverse complement.
ATCAACTACCTCACGAAATGGTATTGTAAATCCTGCTAAAGGATTGTTGTTATATGATACCACCACTTCCGGGTTTTGGTTTCATAACGGTTCAGCATGGGCGCAATTATCAGGCACTGGTAATGGGTGGAACCTTACAGGCAATAGTGGTACAAACCCTGCAACAAATTTTATTGGCACAACAGATAACCAGCCCTTACGCTTTAGGGTAAATAATGCATGGGCTGGAGAGATACATCCATCCACAGGTAATGTATTTTTTGGTTTAGGAGCAGGCGCATCAAATAGTGGTGGACAATCTAATACTGCTATTGGAACGCATTCTTTATTTTCCAATGCCAGTGGATATGACAATACTGCTAATGGAAACTATGCGCTGAATTTCAATACCACCGGTTTCGACAACACGGCCAACGGATCTTCCTCACTTTTTTTTAACACTACCGGAAATAATAATACTGCCATGGGGGTTAATGCGGTAAATGGCAACACTACAGCAAGCCAGAATACTGGGATTGGAAATAACGCATTATTTACCCAATCATTTAGCAATGGAGGCACGGCTTGGATAAGCGGCAATACGGCGATTGGCTATGCAGCCCTGTATGCCAACCAACCGACATCAACATCAAATGGAATTAACAATACGGCTGTCGGAAATTTAGCCTTGACTGCCAACACTACCGGATGGGATAATACAGGCATCGGGGTGACTGCCCTTTATACCAACACCACAGGGATAGAAAATACAGCTATCGGAAGACAGTCACTTTTTTATAATACTAATGGCAGTGATAATACTGCTACCGGTTACAAAGCACTTAGGAACAACACTACCGGAAGTAATAATACTGCAAATGGTAACCAGGCCCTGCAAACTAACACCACTGGTAACAATAACACTGCAAATGGAGTTACCGCACTTTATGCGAATAGTACAGGAGATAATAACACCGCTAATGGTAATGAAGCACTTTTTTCAAATAGTTCAGGAATTGGCAACACTGCCAGCGGACGACAGGCACTTAGAGCCAACAGCACAGCGAACTATAATACGGCGCATGGGTACCAGGCACTTTATTCCAACACTACCGGAAGTGCAAATACGGCTACCGGAGCTAACGCACTTAATAATAATTCCATCGGGAATAGCAATACAGCAAACGGGCAGACAGCACTTTATGCCAACACCAGTGGAATTATCAATACCGCTATTGGCGAATCAGCGCTTAATTCCAACACTACCGGAAGCAGGAATACCGCTATTGGAGCAGCTGCGTTATCAAACAACGTTGGGGGAAGCGACAATATCGCCATTGGCGTTGCCTCGGGTATCCATCCCAACACTCCTAACGTTTACAACACGATAAGTATTGGCAACGATGACATGCTTAATGCATATCAAAACCAGGTATTTATTGGCAATACCAGCACAGGTTTTATTGGCGGCAAAGTACCGTGGAGTGTTATATCAGATGAACGGGTAAAAAATAATATAGTTGAAGATGTGATGGGCCTTAGTTTTATTTTAAAGCTCCGGCCCGTAACCTATCATATAAATAACGATGCTATTACATCTCTTACAGGCAGTAAAAAAACTCCTGACTTTCCCGGAAAATATGATAGCGAAAAAACAAAATACTCTGGCTTTTTAGCACAGGAAGTGGAGCAGGCTTGCAAAGATGCCGGCTATGATTTTAGCGGGTATGCTGCGCCGAAAAACCAATGGGGCTTTTACACATTAAGCTACGAACAGTTTGTAGTGCCGCTTGTAAAAGCTGTACAGGAACAACAGGTGCGGCAAAGCGAAATAACGGAAACAGCCGTGAAGCAACAGGGAATAATCGAAGAATTAAAAAAGAAAATGGAAGAAATGAAAATTGAATTAGAATTATTAAAAAAGAAAAATTGATTTTAAATGTTTAAAATAAAGATTATGAAAAAAATATTCCTTATTACTTTTTCAAGCATTTTATTTTCTACGTTAATGTTTGCACAATCTGTAGGCATCAATAATACAACCCCGCATGCCAGCGCTATCCTCGATATAAAAAGCAATAATAAAGGAGTATTGCTTCCGCGTACATCCACAACCTCAAGAGTTGCCATTACTAATCCTGCCAAAGGATTAATATTATATGATACCACAACCTCCGGTTTTTGGTTTCATAACGGTTCTGCATGGTCGCAGTTATCAGCCGGTAGCATTGGATGGAACCTTATCGGCAATGCTGGTACAAATCCTGCATCAAATTTTGTTGGCACTACAGATAACCAACCCTTACGTTTCAGGGTAAACAATACGTGGGCAGGGGAAATACATCCATCAAACGGCAATGTATTTTTTGGCTTAGGTGCAGGGCAGTCAAATACGAGCGGGTTCTTTAATACTGCGACAGGTAATAGTGCACTATTAACCAATAATACCGGAAGGTTCAATACTGCAAACGGGTACGAAGCACTTTATTCCAATACTACAGGTGACCAAAACACGGCTTATGGATTTAGAGCGCTTTATTTTAACACGACAGGTTTTAGCAATACCGCCACCGGTGCAAATGCACTTCTTAGCAATACCACGGGAAATTTCAATACTGCTAACGGGGATGCGGCGCTTTTTCACAACACCACAGCAAGCGGGAATACAGCGATTGGAGACAACGCAATATCAGCCCAATCTTTTGACAATGGCGGCACCGGATGGGTAAGCGGTAATACGGCGGTTGGGAATGATGCCCTGTCTGCCAACGAGCCGACATCAACAGCGAATGGAATTAACAATACTGCTGTCGGGAATTTAGCATTGACGGCCAACACAACCGGATATGATAATACTGGTGTAGGAACTACTGCGCTTTATACCAACACCTTAGGATATGAAAATACCGCAACCGGAAGGCAGTCGCTTTTTTACAACACTACAGGTCATGACAATACTGCCACCGGTTACAAGGCGCTTAGAAACACCAATGTAGGAAACCAAAACTCTGCTAATGGAGTGTATGCCCTTTATTCCAACACCACTGGAACTGCTAATACAGCGAGTGGTGCCAGTGCTTTATATAGTAACACCACCGGGGATAACAACACGGCTTTAGGCTATTTTGCTGATGTATCAACCGGGAATTTAAATGGTGCTACTGCAATTGGCAGCGGTGCGTTTGTAGATGCAAGTTATAAAGTGAGGATTGGAAATACAGTGGTAACATCTATTGGCGGGCAAGTGGGTTGGAGCAATTTCAGTGATGGCAGGTATAAAAAAAATATAAAAGAAGATGTTAAAGGGCTTTCATTTATTAACAGTCTGCACCCAATAACTTATACGGTTGATATAAATGCTTTGAATGAGCACTATGATAAAGGAAGAAAGCATGACAGCGCTTATGAAAAAGCAAAAGCATCTATGAAGCCGTCAGCGGATGAAGGGGCTAAAATTGTGTACAATGGCTTTATAGCGCAGGACGTAGAAAAAGCAGCACAATCTATTGGCTACAATTTTAGCGGCGTTGACAAACCACAAACCAAAGATGGCTTGTATGGTTTACGCTATTCTGATTTTGTAGTACCGCTGGTAAAAGCCATGCAAGAGCAACAGGTAATGATTGAGAAACTAACTAAACAAATTGAGCAAAGAGAAAAGCCTGCGATGTTAGAAAAGCAACAACTGGTAATAGAAGATTTAAAAATTCAAATAGCAGAAATGAAAAATGAAATAGAATTATTGAAGAAGAAAAATTAATTCTAAAACTCTAAATAAAGATTATGAAAAAAATATTCCTTATTACTTTTTGCTACATTTTATTTTCTACGCTAATGTTTGCACAATCCATAGGGATCAATAATACAACCCCGCATGCCAGCGCTATACTTGACATAAAAAGTAATAATAAAGGTGTACTTCTTCCACGTACATCCACCACTTCAAGGGTGGCTATCGTTAATCCTGCGAAGGGCTTAATATTATATGATACCACAACATCGGGCTTTTGGTTTCATAACGGTACGGCATGTGCGCAGTTATCTGGGGGTAGTAACTACTGGACAACTAGTGGGAGTGATATTTATAATAACAATGCAGGAAAGGTTGGTATAGGGACTAATACACCCGCAGCTAAACTTCATATAAAAGGTACCGCCAATACCTCACAGTTGATTATAGATGCAAGTGCCACACAATCTAATACACAACCCTTAATACGATTGCGTGATGCTTCAGGGGCGCATCTATTGCACATCCATTCGGATAATATATTTAATACTTTCATTGGGTTTAATGCAGGAAGAACAAACGCCGTGTCTCCGGGAGTGGGAGTGGCAAATACATTTATCGGTTCATCTGCTGGTTATTCTAATAATGCCGGGTATTATAATACTGCTATCGGGCAAGCCGCACTTTTTTCAAACACTATAGGCATCAGTAATACCGCAATTGGCCAGGGCGCACTATATTCCAACCTGGGGGATTACAATAACGCTTTTGGAGTGAAAGCCCTTTTTTCAAATACTTCCGGGATTCTCAATACTGCTAACGGATACCAGGCGCTTTATTCCAACAGCACAGGAAGCAGCAATACCGCAAATGGATTTAAGGCGCTCTATTCCAATAATGGAACCGGGAACACAGCCAACGGGTTTCAGGCACTTACTTTAAATACTTCCGGGAATTATAATACTGCAAATGGACAAGTCGCACTTTCTTCAAACACTACAGGCAACGATAATACAGCTAATGGTGATTTTGCGCTTTTCGCCAACACTACGGGAAGCAACAATACCGCAAATGGAAAGAATGCGCTTTCTGCCAACAAGACTGGAAACCTCAATACCGCCAATGGATCGTCGGCACTTGTTTCCAACACTACAGGAACTTACAATACCGCCACTGGGTCGTCGGCACTTTTTTCCAACAATTACGGACACGATAATACCGCTATAGGAGTAGCTGCCTTATCAAACAACATTGGAGGAAGCAACAATATTGCCATAGGGACTTTCTCAGGTATTCACCCCAGCACTCCTAATGTGTACAACACGATAAGCATTGGCAACGATGACATGCTTAATGCTTATCAAAACCAGGTATTTATTGGTAATACCAGCACAGGGTTCATCGGCGGAAAAGTGCCGTGGAGCGTTATTTCAGATGAACGGGTAAAAAATAATATAATTGAAGATGTGATGGGCCTTAGTTTTATTTTAAAGTTGCGGCCGGTAACTTATCACATAAGCACCGATGCTATCACCACCGTTTCCGGAAATAAAAAAACTATAGATTTTGCAGGTAAGTATGATGGAGATAAAATAAAATACACAGGCTTCCTGGCACAGGAAGTGGAGAAAGCAGCCAACGCAGCCAAGTATAATTTCAGTGGGTATAGCGCTCCCAAAACAGCAAATGGATTATATACATTAAGCTATGAGCAGTTTGTAGTTCCTATTGTAAAAGCAATGCAGGAACAACAAGTAATTATAACCAATCAACAAAAGCAAATAGATCTTTTGGAAAAAAGGCTAACAGCCTTGGAAACTAAATAGTAATTCTTAAAACAAAATAATTCATTAAAAAACTTTTAACCCTTAAAATAAAATAATAATCAAATGAAAATCATTTACACTTTTATCTTCCTGATTATAGTAGCAAATAGTTACGCTCAATGGAGCAATACCACTAACCAATTTTATGATAGCCTGCACATGCCTGTTAGCGTTGTAGCAGGTAGTCAATTAAATAGTATAGTAATTAAAAGTTATCCTGACAGTGGATATATTATTTTTTGGGAAGACAGCAGAACAACAGGAAACAGTACTGATATTTATGCGCAGAAATATGATAAAAACGGAGCAGCGCTTTGGGCTGTTAACGGAGTGCCCGTTGCCTCAGGAACCGGGCAGGAACAAATCGCTCCTTCCTCCAATGCGGATTATCGTAATTATTCGCATGCTGCTACAGATAGCGCTGGTGGCTTCTTTATAGGCTACCAGGAGACCACACAAATAGGCAGTTACAATCGTGCCGGTGTTGCAGTACAACATTTAGATGCCGCCGGAAATCAATTGTTTCCGGGTGCAGGTTTGGTAATCAGGCAACCGCTGATCAGTGGCAATGATGATTTTGGATCGCCTCAATTAATTGCTGATGGAAAAAAAGGTTTTTTTATTTCTTATGCAACTTTTACGGGAGGATATGGCAATTATGTAACTATAGAAGGATACGAATTAAATGGTAATAGCTTATCGCAATACACTTCGCAAAGAATGAACGAAGATGCATATCAAAAAACAAATATAGGTCCATGCGGTGTGGATCAGCAAACCCTTCAATATATGTTGCCCTCGTTATACGATTATCAAATATGGGCTGATGGGCAGGGAGGATGTAATGTAATTATGAATATGTCAGCTTCTGATGGCACCACGAATACTGGTGCGCAAAGAATACTTGCTTACAATGCATTAAAAAGAGTAAAAAAATCCTGCACCACAATAACCTACCGTCGCCTTAATGACATTGCGAAGGTGGATACAGTGGTTACATTTTATCCCAGGGATTCTGTAATAAGATTGTATAATCTCCAAACGTTTACATGGAGTTATATAACTAATACTTGTATTAATATCAATTACCAACTCGAAAATTTTGGCTTGGGCTATACAATTATTTCAGGAGGCTTTTATGATGCTTATTTTACAAAAGGCATAACTGCAACTACTTCAGGAAATATAAACGTGAGTGCAGTTGCTGCATCGGAACGGCAATATATCAATAGCCAGTTAACACCCTTCACTACAACAATGTATGCCTGGCCCGAAGAGATTTATGACAGCATACCTTACCAGAGAACTTCCAGCACCCAGCTGTATAGGGCTTACAACCTTTTTCCGCCAGCGACTATGAATAAGCTTAACTTTTTTCGTGATACAATTCTCAGTACAGCCACCTATTATCATGAATTCAATATAGCTACAACAGGCAATAAAATTTATGCAACGGCAAGGCTGCCCCAGGCTTTAGGAGTGAGTGATATTTATTTACAGCAATTGCAGATCAATCGCATTAACTCCGATTCATTTGCCATTTCATATAATACACCTGCTAAAACAGGAGTGCTTATTGGTAAAGAAAAAAGTACAGGATTTAGCAGCTCTGATATAACTTATGATAACCCAAGAATAGCAACGGATGATGCAGGAAACGCACTTTTTTATATAAGACAATATTATAATGCAGTACGCGTAAGCCCTATTGTAAATGGCACTGAACTTGCCTGGGGCGCAATGGGAAAACCGCTCGGTTCCGGAATTTATAATAATAGCCTTTATACTATAGACCGGCCTTTTGTAGCAACCTATAAAAATGGGACCGGGCTTGTTTGCTGGGACGATATAAAAAATCTAAATCCCTATACTGCTGACAATATTTTTATGAGGCACCTGGATAATTTAAATGTTTCAAATTATTTACCGCCTATAAAAACTATAAAAACACTTTCATCCGGAAATAATTTCGCTTTGCCCGTAATACTTTTGGGCTCGAGTAAAAAATGGACTACTATTGATACGTATACGGGTGGAACTAATAATACAACGACTCCGGTAATTCAACTATTAGACAATTATAATCTTGGGTCGGTAGATGTAAATGTGTTTCAAAATACCGGTACCATTCGCATGTATAATGGCAAGCCATATCTTGATCGTAATTACACAATAGTCCCGCAAAATAATCCTAATGGTGCTGCAACAATCGGAGTACAACTTTACTTCAATTCAGCCGAATTTAATGCACTGAAAGCCGCTGATCCTTCTATCGTTGATCCGGCTACGTTAGTGGTTGTAAAGCAGCCAAATATTTCCGGTAATGCTCCGGCGGCTTACTCACCTGTCGCAGGTGAATCAATAATAATTCCTTCTTCATGGAGCGCCGTTCCTGGTGGCTATTACCTGGAAATTTCGGTAACAGGTTTCAGTAATTTCTTTATTGAAAATAACAATGGAACATTGCCGCTTTCATGGCTGGGAGTACAGGCGCAATGGATAAACGGAAGCGAAGCAAAAGTAAGTTGGCAGGTTGCTGAACAGAAAAATGTAAAAGACTACACAGTTCAGCATAGTGAAGATGGAAACAATTTTACGAATGTTTGTACAGTTATTTCCTCGTCAGCTACTTCTTATAATTGCATTATACCGGCTTACAAGAATACAAAAAATTACTACCGCATAATGCAAACAGATATTGATGGAAAAACAACTTACAGTAAGATTATTTTGTTGCAATCATCTACAAAGCCTGCTTTGTTTGCTTATCCTAATCCTGCAAAAGATAAGTTGTATTTACAGGGAGCAAACAATTTTTCAGAAGCAACCATTAGTGACCTAAGCGGAAAAATAATCAGCCACACATTAATTAGTTCGGTGAGCCAATACTTAGATATCAGGCAATTGGCCAAAGGGATATATTTTGTAAAGCTAGCTTCTGGTAACGATACGCAAACTATAAAATTTATTAAAGAATGAACATCAAACACTAAGAAAATGATAAAGCATCGTTTGATTGGAACAGGGCTACTATCGCTCCCTGTTACACTCCTTTCTTTTTTGTTATTTAATAATAGTATCCATTCGAATAAATTCGTTACTGAGCCAACGTATCAGCTTGCCTTTGCCAACTTTGGCCCACTGAATGATGAAATCTTCATTGCTGACGGGGACGGAAACAATGCAAAACCACTCCTTCCGGGGCCGTCGAATGAAAGCAATGCTTCTTTTTCACCAGATGGTAAATGGGTGGTATTTACCTCCAACCGTAATGGCCCATATGATATTTATCTTGTACATCCGGATGGAACTGGCCTTGAGCAGTTGACCAATAATGATGCATTCGATGATCAGGCATCTTTTTCACCCGACGGAAAAAAGATAGCTTTTGTTTCGAGCAGGAATGGCCAGGCAGATATTTATATTCTTGATCTTGCAACCAGGAAGACAGTTAACATAACCAACCATGCTGGCGGAGATTTCAGGCCTTGCTGGTCACCCGATGGAAAATCGATCGCCTTTTCATCAGACAGAGATTCCAAAAATCCACGACCCATTTTTGGCATCTGGCATTCTACCGAAATCTTTACTATGCGAAACGATGGAAGTGATGTAGTGAAAAGAACTTTTATAGACGCGGTGGCAGGAAGCCCTTGCTGGTCGCCTGATGGAAAGCAATTGCTTTTTTATCAGGCAACATTATATCAGGTAAGAAAAATGAATTTTGTAGAAAGAACCCCCTCTACTACACAATTATCCACCGTTAACCTTTCCGACAATATACAACGGACACTTACAAAAGATACCGGTGAAAAAATTTATCCAAGATGGTTTCCTGATGGCATAATATCCTATGTAACCTGGCAGGATGATGGAGCCATCAGGTTTCTTAACAGTAATAAATCAGTAAAAGGAGTATTTAACAACCCCTCCTGGTCGCCTGGCGGAAAAAAAATAGTTTATGATCGTGAGGTAGGAGATGCCTGGCCGCCCTATGAGAAAGCATACAGCAGCGATAAGCAATTTCAATTGATCCGTTCTGGTGTCTTTCCTTCATTTGCGCCGTCCGGATTGCAACTTATCTGCAATGATAAAACTGCGGGCATTATGCATAACCAAATAATGCAGATGAATATTGATGGAACACATCGGTTCATATTATTTGGTGATTCGATAAAAAGTGCATTGGCACCTGTTTATTCTCCAAAAGGTGATAAAATTGCCTTTGGGTTCGGCCGTTTTTTTCAAAGTATCAAGGGACCGGCCATTGGAGACATTGCAATCATCAACAGTGATGGTAGTCATCTTGAAGTTCTTACCGATGGAAGTGGTAATTATGGTTTCCCTTCATGGTCGCCGGATGGAAAGAAACTTGTATACCGCGGCGCAACGGATAGTACTATGGGCCTGTTTATTATTGATATAGAAACAAAGAAAATTACCAGAATTACCAACGAACGTGATAATTTTCCTGGCTGGTCGCCTAACGCGGATTTAATTGCTTTTACAAGCAAGAAAAATAATAACTATGATTTATTTACCATTAAACCGGATGGAACTGAGTTAAAAAGAATTACCACAGACCCGGGAAATGATGCACACAGTGTATGGTCGCCCGATGGTAAATGGCTGGCCTTCAGCAGTGGAAAGACAGGTTTTAAGGATGAATCCGCATTACATCCTCAGAACCCCCAGCCATACGGTGAAATAAGTGTCATAAGTGCCGATGGCTCGGATTTGCGCATATTAACAGACAATACATATGAAGAGGCGACACCAGCCTGGATGCCATTGAAAAAGTAACAAGGTGTAAAGTGCCGGTAACCATAAAAATTTCAAAAACAAAACATTGCGTAGATAATATTTGATGACAGAGGAATTGTATATGTTGTTCACTATTTTATTAAACATTTTAATACACTTATTATGAAAAAGATCTTATCATTATTAGTGCCTGCAATCTTTCTTGCATTTATCCATCATGTTTCTTTAGCGCAACAAAATAATGAAACAGAAATACGCAATCTTGAGAAAATGGAAGGAGAAGCATTTGTAAAAAAAGATACTGCCACATTATTTAATTTATTCTCTCCGCAACTGGTCGTCAACAGCCCGTTGAACAGGGTGGCAACTCTTGAAGATATTAAAAGACTTCTCCGTATTGGGAAAATCGATTTGACTTCCAGTGGAAAGAATATTGAAAAAATAACTTTCATCAATAATATGGCAGTCGTGATGGGACAGGATATTATCAAACCCGAGGGTGCAATGGAGGGAGCCGGAAAAACAGTGACAAGAAGATACACTGATGTTTGGATAAAAGAAGAAAGCGGCTGGAAGCTTACAGTACGGCAGGCAACCAATATATCAGTTCAATAATCAACGATATTTTTTTCAATTATCTACAAAATACGAATATAAAAATAGCGCTGCTTCTAACTGGCAAGCTTGACTTAAAGTAAAAGGAACAATACAACTAATGAGTGTGTACACGAAAGTGTAAATTTATCAAGCCATTAAATATTTATCACACCAGCATTCAACCTGATGCATGCAAAATAAAAATAAAGCCGCCACCGGTATACCACTCTTCAGGCTAATTATTTGTATAGGTATTTTATTCCTTTTCCAATGCGCTGGTTGTTTTGCCCAACAGGTGCCATATTCTTTTCGCCACATCAATCAATCTGATGGTTTGCTTCATACTACTGTAAAATCCATAGTGCAGGATGGTAAAGGATTTATATGGATATTAACACCAAACGGGCTACAACGATATGATGGCAGCCGGTTTGTAAATTACACTTACGATTTAAATAATCCTGCCGGAATATTTGATACAAGAGAGGCGCAATTGTTTGCCGACAAAAAGAGAAATTGTTTATGGATGACTTATGGTCAAATTCAAAAATTGGATCTGCAAAAAAATAAGTTCACCTTATATAATCCTGAAAATATTCTGCAGGATACTGGGTTTAAGTTTACCAATTATACTGATCATTCAGGCAACCCATGGGCCTCGGGACATTTTGGAATTTTTCATTATGACAAAGATGAAAAAAGAATGACGTGTAGTTTTCTTACACTATCTTTTCTTTCCCCCAACAAGAGCAATTTCTCTTTTACCGATCCTCTAAACCAAAATACCTGGGCTGTGGATTTTTGGAAAGGCCTTTCTTTATTTCAAAATGATACAAAAAAAATTTATACGCATAATTACAATCCCATACATCACCCGCTGCTGCAGATTATGGACAAAAAACGCCTTACGGGGATTTTAATGGATAGTGAAAGCAACACCTGGATAAGTACGTCTGATCAGATTTTTTACCGATATAATTCCACTTCCAATAAACTGTTTACTTATTCTTTAGCAGATATAAAAAAAACAAACATATCCACTTTAAACCAGGATGTTATACTAAATGTGAAATGTTTTTTTGAAGATAGTCATCACACAATGTGGGTGGCAACAGAAAATGCAGGGCTGCTTCAATACGATCGCCAAAAAGATTCTTTTACAAGCATTGTAAACGACGAGAAAAATAAACAGGGCCTGCATTACAATTTTACGATCTGGTGCATCTTCCAGGATAATGAAGAAAATATATGGCTGGGTACTGATAAAGGCATAAATGTATTTAATCCCTATCGTGGTTATTTGCAGTCAATACATCACCAGGAAAATAATAATTTCTCTTTGCCTGAAAATGAACTTCAGGATTTTATTCAGACAAAAAATGGTGATATTTTAGCAGGTACCTGGGGCGGAGGCATTACCGTATTTGACAGTAATTTTATTTTCAAAAAAAATATCTCTTTCTCCAAACCTTTTGAATACAATCTAATCTGGAGCTTTACACAAAATGATGATGGCAACATCTGGGCAGGCTGCCAGCATGGATACATACATATTTATAATCCGTCAACCCAAACCGTGAGCACTATTCATCCTCCTGAGACAAATAACAAAACCATCCGGTGTATGACAAAAGATAAGGCGGGCAATATCTGGATGGGACTACATGATGGAAAGATTGCAAAATGGGATAAACAGCAAAAAAAATTTTATGCTTATAACGACAGCGCAAAAGGGATTACACAAACATTTGCCCCGGTAATCAATATTTTTTTTGATAGCAAAGGATTTTGCTGGGCAAGTACAGACAATGGGTTTAAAAAATTTGACACCCAACAAAGAATGTTTTCAGCTGTGTATTTACCAGATAAAACTAATACCAGTTCTTTGTCAGCTAATAACACAGAAGGTATTGAAGAATATAATGACAGCACATTATTGATTGGTACAGCGTATGGGGGCTTAAATTTTTTTAATACCATCAATAAAACATTCAGCCGGCTTACTGCAAAAAATGGCTTGCCTGCAAATAGCATACATTCTATAAAAAAAGATACCGAAGGTTTTATATGGGTTACTACTGATTATGATCTTTATAAATTTAATGCTGCCAATAAAAAATTTATCCGCTACAATATAGCCCCCGGAGTTCTAAATGCTGAATTTAAGCCTGTGCGTTTTTATCCTTTACATAATGGCAATTGGCTCGCAGCAACTGCAGCCGAAATAATTTCTTTTAATCCGAAAAATAATATCCCGAAAGAAAATACTGCTGCAAAAGTAGAAATTACCCGCTTTAAAATATTTGATGATGCCCTGCCTGTAGACTCCCTGCTCGATGCACGTAAACCGGTGCATCTTTCTTATAAACAGAATTTCTTAACCATAGAATTCGCACAGCTTAATTTTTCTAATCTGCAACAAACGGATTATTCTTATCGCCTTGATGGTGTAGATAAAGACTGGGTAAATGCCGGGGCAAAAAAATATGCAGGTTATACAAATCTTCTACCGGGCACATACACATTTTCTGTAAAAGCAGATGATGGCAGTAAAATTCCTCAAAGTACTTCCTTCATAATCATTATTGATCCTCCATTTTACAAAACTTGGTGGTTCATTTTAATTACCACCTTCTTTTTAATATTTATTATTTACCGGTTTATAAAATGGCGGATAAAAAGTATAAGAGCAGTAGGTGCAGAAAAATTGAAAGTGCAGCAATTGAATGCGGAGCAATATAAAAATAATCTCGAGCATGAGAAGATAATAAATTATTTCTCATCATCATTAATTGATAAGGCTACCGTTGATGATGTTTTATGGGATGTAGCAAAAAACCTGATAGGGCGCCTTGGTTTTGTTGATTGCATGATTTATTTATGGAACGACGATAAAACTAAATTGATTCAAAAGGCTGGCTTTGGGCCGAAGGGTTCAGTGGAGGAAATTAATAAGCAGCATTTCGATGTGCTACCCGGCCAGGGAGTTGTTGGCTATGTAATGGAAACAAAAGAAGCAGTACTAATAAATGATACTTCAAAAGATACCCGGTACAGGTCCGATGAAATGATTCGCTCTAGTGAAATAACGGTTCCTGTAATTTATAATAATGAACTGGTTGGGGTAATTGATAGTGAACATCATGAAAAGAACTTTTTTACCGGGCAACACCTCCAGGTATTAAATACCATTGCGACGTTAATGGCTACAAAAATCAGGTCTATTGAAGCGGAACAATCTCTTCAGCGTACACGAATGGAAATGTACAGCATGAACGAACAGCTTTTAAACGCTAAGCTGGAAGCGCTTCGAAGCCAAATGAATCCTCATTTTATTTTTAATTGCATCAATAGTATTGATGCGCTTATACAAAGCAATGATAAATACCAGGCAACGGTTTACCTGAATAAATTTGCAAAGCTTATTCGTAATATTCTTGATAGCTCCAAACAAAATACGGTGAGCCTTACTAAAGACCTGGATACATTAAAATTGTACATCGAGCTGGAGCAATTTCGCAATGAAGGCAAATTTACAGCAGCAATACAGGCAGAGGATGAATTGCTGCGGGATGATTATAAAGTACCTCCGCTTATTATTCAGCCATTTGTTGAAAATGCAATTTTGCATGGGTTAAGATACCGTCATGATAATAATGGCAGGCTTACTATTTCAGTAAGTAAGTGCGGCAACTATCTGCAATATCTTATAGAAGATAATGGGGTAGGAAGAGGTACGGGGGATAAACAAAAGCAAAAGGAAAAGCTATCCTATGGAATTGATATGAGTAATGAAAGAGTTAAGCTTTTTAATAACGAACAAAAAACATCTGTGCAAATAACAGACCTTTTTGATGATAATAAACCTTCCGGAACAAACGTAAAAGTCCTCCTAAAAGTAGATTAATGTTAACAGCAATTATCATAGATGATGAACTAAAGGGCCGCATAGCGCTTAAGCAAAAATTACAGGATTATTGCGCAGATGTACAACTTACGGGTGAAGCTGAGGATGGTAAAGAAGGGATGAAGTTGATTGAGGAATACCATCCGGATATTGTATTCCTTGATATTGAAATGCCACGCATGGATGGTTTCGAAATGCTCCATCGCCTTCCTGAAAAAAATTTCCACCTCATTTTTACAACCGCTTATGATCAATATGCTATCAAAGCCATTAAGTATTCAGCGTTTGATTACCTGCTTAAGCCAATAGATATTGAGGAATTGAAATTATCTGTTTCAAAAATAAATGCGAGCCAACCAATACAAACTGAAAAAAAACTCGAGGTACTTGATCAAAACCTTCATGGAAAAAATGTGTTTAATAAAATTGCTATTTCCACATTAGATGGTTTATTGTTTTTTGATATTAGTGATATCATTCATCTCGAGGCAAACAGCAATTACACAACTATTTATTTCAACAATCGCGGAAAGCTTATTGCCAGCAAAACGCTCAAAGATTTTGAAGAGCTGTTGCCTGCGGATATTTTTTTTCGCACCCACCATTCCCATCTTATTAATTTAAATTTTATTAAGCGGTATATTAAAGGCGATGGTGGCCAGATAGAATTACAGAATGGGAATTATGTAGATGTATCCAGAAGAAAAAAAGAAGAATTCCTAAAAGCTATTGGATACTTATAATGAATAATCTAAAAGAAAATTGGTTAAGACTTTCGAAGATTTTCTTAAAAAAAACAATAAATGAAGCGTGAGTTAGCGACTCAATAACCGAACTATTGATTAAGAATATAAAAATGAAAGATTTGAAAAGGCTTTTCTGAACAAAAATTTTTTTTAAAAATTCAATCGATAACAGGTAAGTTAATGCTGTAAATTTCAGTGATGCCTTGTTTACCTCTTAATTGGGTTTCAGTTACTTTTTTGAATACATATTTGGATTTCACTTTAGCATATTCATCGTAAAGCTTTTTTGTAATCAATAATTTTTCCTGATAAATATGACACAATGCAACTACCCGTGCGGCTGTATTGAGGGTATTTCCATGATAAGCGATTTCTTTTTTTAATCGCCCTATTTCTACAACTGTTACCATCCCGATGCTCATGCCGGCTTTAAATTCAGGGACTATTCCATATTTCATAAAGTAATATTCTGATTCACTTAATAGCTTGGTATGAAAAGCCCAGAATGCATCAATGGATTGAATTATGGATTTCATTTTTGACAATTCCCAGGTCAATACTGCTTCATCGCCTACGTATTGATATATTTCTGCGCCATAGACATGTACAACATCGAGGTCAGAAAAACAATCCTGGATAAAGTTGCTGTAATTAACGTGGCCAAGCTTTTCAGCTATAGTAGTTGAAGAATTGAGATCAACAAACATAAAGATCCTGTATTCTTCCTGTGGATTAAAAAATCTTCCTGTTAGAAGCTTGATAAAATTATTTTTCCCTATCAGCCTTATTATCTCAATTAAAATAGCAAAAAATATATTCACAACCAATACATAAAGGTTTAAAACGAAAGAGCCGGGGGAGAAAACGTATTTGTAAAAATTGCTCCAGCTGTTTTCCATCATGGCAACAACAGAGTAAAAGCTAATGGTTAAAAATGAAATAACAATGAGCTGTACAATAACAACCCGGACAATTAATACAACGAATGGAAATTTTCTTTTTAGATTTTTTTCAAAAAAATATTGCAGCGATCCAAAAATGAAACCGGGGATAATAGCGAATGCCGGCAGAAAAATCATAAACCACCTGATTGGAATATTGATCCCATTTTCGCCAATAACACCTACCTGCCGCATTAAGTATAAAAAAATTGAAGCAAAAAACCACCCGGATATATAAAATTTTACATGTTCAAACCACTTATTCAATGAAGTAATTTTTAAATTATATGTAGCGCTAAATTAAAAGAAAAAACTATGGTGTATATTCATTTATAGATTGTTTGAAAGGTAATTGCTATTTAATTTTTTAGCATTATTAAATTACCGGCTTTTTTATAACACTTTGAAATATTTTTAAACCTTAAAATAAATGAATGAAATGGAAAACCCGCAGAAAATTTTGACAATAGATATTGGAGGTTCCAATATTAAAGCAACTGTATTAAACCTGGATGGAGATTTTTTACAGGATTATCAAAAGTTACCAACGCCGGATCCTGCAACGCCGGGAAAAGTGATGGAAGTAATAAGGCAGCTCACTGATAAATTCACAGATTTCGATCACATCTCTGTCGGCTTTCCTGGGTTTATAAAAAACGGGGTTGTAAAAACTGCACCCAACCTTGGAACACTGGAATGGGCAGAATTTAACCTTGAAAAAAATCTCGAACTGCTTTTGGGGAAACGGGTGATTGCAATAAATGACGCAGACCTGCAGGCCCTGGCCTTAGTCGCGGGTAAGGGAGTGGAAATGGTGATTACGCTGGGCACGGGCTTTGGTACGGCAATACTCAATAATGGTGTTTTGATTCCGCACCTGGAAATCGCCCATCACCCGGTTACAAAAAGTAAAGATTATGATGAGTACATAGGGGAAGAAGAGTTCATGAGGATAGGAAAGAAATTGTGGAATAAGCGTATGCAACGAGTGATTGAAATCCTGAAAGTTGTTGTTAATTACGACACGCTTTATATAAGCGGAGGTAATGCGGACAAATTAAATTTCAAGCTTGATAAAAATATAATCATTATTGGCAACAGAGACGGCATAAAGGGCGGAGCTACTTTATGGAAACAAAAAATAAAAGAAGAGATGAAGGAACAACAAATGATGCAGGTTACAAATTGACTTTAAACTTTAATTATATGAAAATTGGAATTGCGGCAGACCATGGAGGATTTGATTTAAAAATAATCGTAAGGGAATTTCTTGAAAAAATGGGGCATGAGCTTATAGACTTTGGTGCTTATGAAAATAACCCTGCTGATGATTATCCTGATTTTGTAATACCTCTTGCCCATGCCGTTGCTGAAAAAAAAATTGATCGTGGCATTGCTGTTTGCGGCAGTGGAGTAGGAGCTTCTATTGTTGCTAATAAAATAGCCGGCGTAAGAGCAGCGCTTATACAGGATTACTTTTCAGCGCACCAGGGAGTGGAAGATGATGATATGAACCTATTGTGCCTTGGCGGTCGTGTAACCGGGATGATGGCGGCACAGGAGTTTATAAAATCTTTTTTAAATGCAAAATTTACCGGGGCCGAAAGGCATAGGAGACGCTTGCAAAAAGTTATGCTACTTGAAATTAGCATGATCAAATAATTGATAAATAAATTTTTAATGGAAAGTTCTTATAAAATCTTATTCTCTGATATTGGGGGTGTACTACTAAGCAATGGCTGGGGCCACCTTTCAAGAGAGGCAGCCGCAAAAAAATATGGCCTTGATTATCATGAAATGGATGAGCTTCATAATTTTATTTTTAATGTGTATGAAATCGGCAAAATAACACTTGATGAATATCTTGATACGGTAGTTTTTTATAAGGCCCGTAATTTTTCCAGGGAAGAATTTAAAGATTTTATATTTCAAGAATCCACCCAATTGCCCGATATGTTGCCCTGGCTGGTTGCATGGAAAAATGCACATCCTCAAATAAAAATTATTTCCATAAACAATGAAGCGAGGGAACTTAATAACTATAGAATTAAAAAATTTAACCTTCATGATTTCTTTGATGCATTTGTTTCTTCCTGTGAAGTAGGCATGCGTAAGCCCGACCCTGGTATATTCAGGCTGGCATTTGGTATTGCACAGGCAGAGCCAAATGAGTGCCTCTATTTTGATGATCGTCCTATGTTGGTAGCGGCTGCAAAGAAAGAAGGCATTCATGCCTATCACCATAAAAGCTTTGAAGAAACGAAGAAAGTTATTGAGGAGGCGATTGGCTAAATTGCGATCGCCTGAACTATGATTTTTGGATTTTCTGATTCACTTGATTTTATATACATCTATATTGTAAGTGGTTTAATCGATATGAAAAAATTCGTGTAATTCGAGTTTTTCAATTCGTGTTATTCCTGCTCTTTCCATTTCCTGATTTTAGTAAAGGGCAATTTCAAAAGATAACCGGCTGTAAGTTCCCGCTTATCGTTGTATGCGGGTAAGCCAATCACGACATCGTCCTGGTTAATGTTTAATCGTGCAGTATTATGTAACCTGTCCCAAAAGGAAAAAATAACAGAGTAATTACTATCGGTTTCATTTTTAATTATTGAATGATGAATGCCGTGCATCCGTGGCGTTACTATTATTTTGTTTAAAGCTTTTTCTAATCGTATGGGTAATCTTGTATTGCTATGGTGAAACATAGTGGCAGTTTCAAAAATGATTTCATAAATGATCACGACAATTGGAGTGGCACCGGATAAAAAAACAAATGCTCCCCGAAAAAACACGGACCCAATCATTTCTCCAAAATGAAAACGTATGGCGGTTGTTATGTCAAGATCAGGATCAGTGTGGTGAACAAGATGAAATCTCCACAGTAAAGGAACGTGGTGATTTAAAACGTGCCATAAATAATTAGTATAATCAAATATAAATACACCAATAATCGCTTCGACCCATAGTGGAAGTTCATATAAATAGTTAAGGCCGAAATGGACTTTTTCATTTTGAATACTTATCCAGATAATTGCGGGCAAAAACATAAACCGCAATAAAACAAAAGAGGGAATAGAAACTATATTATTTATGAAAGATCGCTGCCATTTGTTTTGAACTCTTTTGCGAAGATCAAATTTTGATTCAATCAAAAATAAAATCCAGAAGATAACGCCAAGAACCGGGATACCTATCCAGTCAAAAACCTGGTGTAATATATTCATTGGAAATCATGGTTTCATTATCGCGACAATTTACGGTATAATTTCAGCAAACGTTTTTGGGATGTACCCAGGTAATACAACAGCCAGATAACAAAAAATGTTCCCTGTGTTTTATAAATTCCATTAGAAATATATTTCCTTGCAGAGGTTTTTATGTAAGCATTAATAACTTTAAAGGATGCATACTTTTTTAGCCGGTGAATGATCTCCTGGTCTTCCATAAGAGACAATGTTTCATTATATCCTCCGCATTTTATAAAAACATCTTTACTAACAAATAAACCCTGGTCGCCAAATCGGATAGCATTTACATTAAACCTTGTGAACCATGCATTGGCTTTTAAAAACCAATGATCGTAATCAAAAAGTAGCCTGAAGCATCCTGAATGATATTTGTTATTCACTGCTTCAAGAATTTTCCCGGAATATCCGTGTGATAGGGTAGAATCTGCATGTAAAAAGAAAAGTATTTCACCTGCGGCAATTGAAGCGCCTGCATTTAATTGTGCCGCCCTGTTTTTACCGGAAAGTATTATTGTACTTGCCTTTAAATTCTGTGCGATCCCAGCTGTATTATCATTGCTGCCACCATCAGCAATGATAATTTCATATATATTTTCTTTATCATCACTATTCAGCAAATCATTAATTGTTTCACCAATTTTTTTTGCTTCATTGTAAGTTGGAATAATAATGCTTATCATAGCTGATTAGCAAACATAGGTACAAAAGGAATAAAGGTTGGGAGAACAATGACAGATGCAAAAAATGGTTTTTAATCTTCAAGTTTAAAAAGATAGTTTGGGGTTAGGCAACTCAACTTGAAAAAGTGAAATCGCAGTGATGATAATGAGATAATTGTAAAATTAACTTTAAAACTTTATGGCATATATTCATAAATAAAATCATAAACGGTAATTATAGACAGACATTAAAATGCAAAATTTCTCGCTATTAGTTTTACTTACTTTGACACTTGTTGCCTGTGGACAAATCCACGAGCAAAACAACAATATAGATTCCCACCAAAAAATTACAGTAAGTGAATTTAAAAAAGGCAATAAAATGGATAAACAAGAATTTTGGAAAATAATTGATTACTCATTTATCAAATCGCAACAAAATACTTCCCTTCAAGAAAAGCTAATTATTGAAAAATTAGCAACATATTCAACTGACCAAATTATTGACTTTGAAATAATTTTAAGGCAGACAATAAACCAGGCAAACGATTTTAAAATTATGGCTGCCGAAAAAATAATTGAAGGCTCAGTTTCAGATGACCCTTATTTATATTTTCGTTGTTGGCTTATCGGGCAAGGTGAGAATACATTTAATGAAACAATTGAAAATCCAGAATTCCTGGCTGACATCGTAGGCAAGCAAACTGAAACAAACTTCGAAAGTTTACTTTATGTTGCAACAGAAGCTTATAAACAAAAGACAGGGAAAAAAGAAGAAGATAAAACTTTTCCAAGAGATGTTGCGATGGAAAAAGACCCTAAACTTGACTATGATATGGGAGCACCACCGACTAAAGGAACCGATTGGACAACAGAACAATTACCGAAGCTGTATCCAAATTTATGGGGAAGGTTTCATTGACAAGAGGATATTAACAATAACTTACATTGGGTTTGACAATAGACTGACTGGCGAAAGAGCAATCGGTTACAAATCAATATAAGCAACAGTTTTAGCCACCTTTCTTTAATCAGAGTTCAATTGTTATTTTCATCTTCAGTAACAATATTTAACTTCAATCGTGGCTGATAAATTTAAAATACAACCAATTACTCAGCGTTTAATGCATATTTAAAGACACTTTTAATGAACATAATTTTTTTGACATTCATTTTAGAAATATTTCTTTGTTTAAATAGTCAGGCTCAGGGATTAAAGGATAAAAATAATATTGAACCGAAATCTATTTTTGAAGTAAATGTTAATGGCAAAAAATATCAAATTTCAGAAGATGAAGAATTGAAAATAGATGCTTTGTTAAAACCAACCATTTCAATAAAACTGTCCGAATATAAAAATTTTGATAACTCCTCAATTTCATTTAGATATCCCGGACACTTATCTTTCGAATTTGAACAGGATTTTGGATACAAAAATTGGACCTTTAGTGGAAACAGCCTGGTAGTAATATTATTTGAACTAGATGCAAAAACCTCCCTGACGACTTTAATAGATGAAACGGTTAAAAAATTCGGGAAAGAAAATTGTGTAGTTGAAGATTTTCAAAAAGAACTAGGACATAGAAAATGGAATAGCAAAAAAATAAATGTATCTCTTGTGGGGCAAAAACTCGAGTTAACATACTATGAAATAATTTTAAATGATTTCAAATCCAGATTTATTTATTTTCAGGATAGTATGCAGGACGATATGAACTCAACTGAATATAAACAAGGATTTAATATTATTGATTCTACCCTAATCTTTAAATAGCAGCTCCTAAGACAATTAAGATTTCGCCCCTCATAAAGCTTTAAGTTGTCGTGAACAACCAGTCTAACATCATTGTCGTAAACAACATTTCGTAAATTTGGAGACAAAAGTATACAGGGGGAGCAAGTAATAAAATTGCTTGAAATGTTTCAGAAACTTTTTGAGACCCCGGTAAACAGTAGCCGCTAACCTTAAACTACTTTAATTATTAACTCCAGGAAATCATTTGTAAATGCAAAAACAAATCTCCTCAATATTAAAAGTGCTTACCCTTGCTGAACGATTAAAATTTGAACTCCGGCATAGTTATACTTCCAGCGGCAGGCAGGAGAGTGTGGCAGAGCATTGCTGGAGAATGTCGTTGATGGCGGTTCTTATTGAACCATTACTAAAACAGAAAATTAATACGGCAAGGCTCTTGAAGATGATTATTATTCATGACCTTGTAGAAGCAGAGGCAAAAGATATTTCCGCCTTGGATGTTTTAAGAGATCCCGGAATTAAAGCACATAAGATAGAAAAAGAAAAACAGGCCATCCTGAATTTACGCTCTAACCTGCAGGAAACCAATGGACAGGAAATCTTTGAGTTGTTTTATGAGTTTGAAAACAAAGAAACTTACGAAGCTAAAGTTGCCAATGCTTTAGATAAACTGGAAGTTCAGTTACAACACAATCATGCTGACTTTTCCACATGGGAAGAAATTGAATATGATATGAGTTATATGATGGATAAACATGTGTTGTTTGATGAGACATTATTTGAATTAAAAAAACAGATTGAAGATGGCGCCGAAATAAAAATGCAAAAAGCAGGTATTAATACGAATGAAGTAAGGCGAAGAGTTTCCGGATTAATTTAATCTTAACCAACGGTTTTGGTTCAAAATTTGCAAAGGTACTGTATAGAAAAACTGATTTTTAAGCTCATGCATACACTTCAGAATTTCTTCAAAATAGGGCTATTATTTTATTGATTAAAAAAACTAGATCAGGAAACGATTTTCTTGTATCTTTCCCCCATACAAGGGACTTCATTAAAGTAAAAAAACAAATACCTAAGAACTAATTCCAATTCCCATGTTGTCCAGTTGCTTAGTAAGTCAAAGTAAATTGCCAACCTATAAAAATCTTCAGGAAAACATAATATTTGTAATTATAAAGCCAGCAAATCTTTATTAAGGAATATCAATTATATTTTTTAAAAAAATTAAGAAGATGCAAAAGGATAACGGTCTTATTCAAAAAGCTCCGGGAGGTTTATTAAAGAAATTTTCTCATAAAGATATTTTAGAAGGTTCTGCAAAAAAATCAGGTGAAAACGGGTCCTCGTTTGATAAAAACATAACTACACTGGTAAAAGAATTTGCGATTGGACAGGAGCTTACAAGTGATCTACAATCATTATCCCTACATGAAGATGCCACAATCTTTATGACGATACTTGGGGCCCTAAATGTGCTTTTTTGCAGGTATAACGGGCAGGATGATATTTGCATTGGAATCCCAACCGCCAGCAAGCAGGAGCCTATATCAGAAACATCTGCAGTTTTTTTTAATGGTTTAGTTCCGATGCAAAATAAACTAAGCGCTAAAAATTCATTTATAGAATTGTTGAAAGAGATAAAGAAAACGGTATCGGATGCTTCCAGACAAGATAGTCTTTCCTACCAGGTTGCGGAAACAAGTACGCTCTCCCAGGTAATGCTGGTTATTGAATCTAGCAGTGAAGTACCGCAATCTCAATTTGGTATATTGCAATTATCCGCAGAGCCGCTTGCACTTAATTTATCAAAGCCCGAGATAATATTCTTCATAAAAGAAACTATTACAGGACTCGAGAGTAACATAGAATATAATTCGGAAGTATACAGTGAAGACAGGATCGGGCGCATGATAGATCACTTTAAAAGGTTGCTTGCTTCAATTGTGAAATCACCCAATGAAAAAATGCACCAATTAAACTTACTTACCTCCCATGAGGAGCACCAGTTATTGGTGGATTTTAATGATACTGATGTAACATACCCAAGGGATAAAAGCATCATAGATTTATTTGAGGAAACCGTAATTAAGCATCCCGGTAAAATTGCTGCGGTATTTGAAAATGAAAAACTTACCTATGAAGAGTTAAACAAACGCTCTAATCAATTAGCAAGTTTATTACAAAGCCGTGGGGTAAAAAAGGAAATGCTTATACCCATCTGTATAGACCGCAGTCTTGAAATGCTGATAGCTATATTAGGGATATTAAAAGCAGGAGGCGCTTATGTTCCCATAGATCCTGAATATCCTGAAGACCGCATTAATTATATGCTGGAAGATACAGCTGCCACAATTGTTATAAGCAATAAAATGAGCAGGTTAAAATTGCCTGCAGCAAAAGGTATTGACATAATTGAAATGGATGGCCATAATACTGCGATAAGTAATATGCCCTCACAAAACCTTACCACAGTTATACATTCACGTAATCTGGCTTATGTAATTTATACTTCCGGCTCTACGGGTAAACCCAAAGGTGTTATGATAGAACACCAGGCAGTTGCAGATCATTGTTTTGGTTTAATTAAAGTTGCAAAATTAGATACCTGTAAATCCTTTGCATTGTTCTCGCCATTGGTTTTTGACGCCGGGCATTCAATAATTTTTACCTCACTTTTCCTGGGAGCATCATTAAATATATTATCTAAGGAGTTGATAATGGATGGCGAAAAATTAGTCACCTATCTTAAAAAAAATCCCGTTGACTGTATAAAAATTGTTCCTTCCGTATGGTTATCTTATATCAATGGAGAAAATATAGTATTAGCAGACAAAGTAATGATATTTGGCGGTGAAACATTTTCCGCGAAAATACAGGAGTATTTAATAAAATTAAATTACCAGGGAATAGTGTATAACCATTATGGCCCTACAGAAACAACAATAGGAAAATGTATTCATAAACTGGATCTAAAAAAAGTATATAAAACCGTACCTATAGGAAAGCCTTTTTCAAATACGCAATTGTATGTTGTTGATGAATGGGATCAGCTGGTTCCAATAGGAATTGCGGGAGAATTATATATCGGAGGCGAAGGTATAGCCCGTGAGTATCTCAACCGGCCTGATTTGTCAGCAGAAAAGTTTGTTGCAAATCCATTCAGGAAAAATGTTCAGCCTGGTAGTAATAATTTTTCAGGTTCAAAGCCGGGATCAAGAATTTATAAAACAGGGGATAAAGTGCGGTGGAATATGGATGGTGAAATAGAATATCTGGGCAGAATAGATGAACAGGTTAAATTGAAAGGCTACCGGATAGAACTGGGTGAAATTGAAAATGTCCTTTTGCAAAATAAAAAAATTAAACAGGCCGCTGTACGGCTAAATGAAGATAAGCATGGCAATAAAATACTTGTAGGATATATTGTCCCTCAGGAAATTTTCGATAAACAACAAACAATCGGGCAGTTACAGGAAAAGTTACCTGAGTATATGATACCAGGATTTTGGGTAGAATTAGATCGTTTGCCTTTAACCCCCAATGGTAAGATCGATAAAAAATCTTTGCCCGTTCCTGATTTCTCAAAATTATTAAATGATCAGTATGCAGCACCAACAAATGATACCGAAGCTGGGCTCGTTAAAATATGGGAAAGCCTTCTCGGCATTAAAAAGGTAGGAATTTATGATACGTTCTTTGAGCTTGGGGGAAACTCAATCCAGGCGGTAACGATGTTCACCAGGATCAGAAAGCATTTTGGCAAAGAGCTACCGTTGGCTACTATTTTTCAGGCCCCTGATATAAATAAACTGGCTTCTATAATTAGTCAGAAAGACAAGATTATTAATTTCTCTTGTCTTATACCCATTCAGCCACTAGGCACCAAACCTCCTTTGTTTTGTATGCATGCAGGAGCAGGTAATGTTCTTTTTTATAAAGATCTGTCGAAGAATTTAGGAATGGACCAGCCTTTATATGGCCTTATGGCAAGAGGGTTACTTGGAAAAGAACACTTTCATACCTCCATTAAAGATATGGCGGCGCATTACATTAAAGAGATTCGTACAGTTCAGCCGCACGGCCCGTATTTCCTTGCTGGTTATTGCCTCGGAGGTACTATAGCGTTTGAAATGGCGCAGCAATTACTAAAGCAAGGGGAGAAGGTAGAAATGCTTGCTACATTTAACAGCCGTTCGCCGGCGTATCTTCTTGCGCCTCCAAAGGAAATAAATAATAAAAACGTACAAAAGAAGCCCGCGTCTCTCGGTGCAGTTACTTTAGAATATGCAGGTAATTTTTCAACATTAAAACCACCTGAGAAACTATTATATCCACTGAAAGTTATCACAATAGGATCGAAAATTACCGCAAATTTTTTGTATAAAAAGATTAGAAATAAAGTTGCAAGACTAAATGCAAAGGCTACTAAATTTGGCTTTGATTATTATCTTTCAAGAGGCCGGCTTCTTCCACCAATGTTGCGAAATAGATATTTGCTGCATACTAACGGGTTTATGGCAAGGGTGTATAAGCCGGAACTTTATCCGGGCAACATGATTGTTTTCCGTTCGCCGCAAATCTATAGTAATCCCTATTTAGGCTGGAAAGAACATGTATCCGGAGTAATAGAGTCTTATGATGTAAAAGGAAAATATAAAGTAAGATCTGAAATTATGAATGATCCATTTGTCAAAGTCGTATCTGATAAACTTAAAACATTGCTGGTTCCTTCAAGGGAAAAATCAAATTTTGAAACAAGCAGCCACGCTAAATAATTTCTTAATTTATTCCTTAAATTTTACAAGGCCGTTTGCAAGGCTTTGCCATTGAAATATGAATTTTCACCCATGAAGTAAAATTAATTTTGCAATAGCCAACCGGTTAATTAAAATAAATTTTATCAAATGACTTTATCATCTTTTAAAGAAAGCTTGCCAGGGAAAGAACCTCCGCAAAATTTATCAGTTTATTTAAACGCTTTGTGGTATGATGCTAAAGGCGACTGGCATAAAGCGCATAAGCTCATACAGGAAATTGATGATAAAAATGCATCCTGGATACATGGATACCTTCATCGAAAAGAAGGCGATACCGGCAATGCGGGTTATTGGTATAGCCGTGCAGGAAAAAACTTGCCGGGACTTACATTAGAAAATGAGTGGGAAGAAATTGTCTCAGCACTTATTTAGTTTCTTACGTTAATATTATAAGATAGCTGCGAAGTTTTTAGCCACACTTCGGAAGATAGTTTGAAAAAATAACTCCTTTTATTTTTAATTATCTAAGACTTAAGCAAATTAAAAAAAACAGGCTGCATAAAAGGGAAACAAAATTATGCAACCTGAACATTTTAAAATATTCATAGGAAAATCAAATTCCTGTGGTTTCTTTTGAGGTTTTAATTA
The DNA here is from genome assembly GCA_038239385.1 of Chitinophagales bacterium. GTDB lineage: Bacteria > Bacteroidota > Bacteroidia > Chitinophagales > Chitinophagaceae > Ginsengibacter. The sequence goes on along the minus strand of JBBSEV010000005.1, from coordinate 65,081 downwards.
AACAAAATGCTTTTCTATTCTTAAATAAAGTTGAAGAAATGAAAGGCAAATTTTGTAGAAAATGATGCATATTATCATAGAAAAATTTCTAGGTAAAAAACTTATACCTGTCGTGGAAGTGCAATAATTTAACTAAATGTTGCTAACATTTCTATAGTTTTATTTACCTAAATATTCTTTTAAAAAGCTGCAATAACATTTCCCAGAGTTCGTTATTATTTTCTACCTGCGGACACCATTATTTGTTTAATATTTAAACAGCCTTTCTATGATGTCTCTGTTCAATACCCCATTTAACTCGGTCATTTTAATTGTACTGGTGATTGCATATAATATTGTTGCAGGAATAAACAATTATGATGTAAGGCTGATACGGGAAAAAAAAGATGAATTTTTTTTGGCAAACACGAAAACTCTTCCTAAATGGATTGGATATATACGTTTGCTGGAACCAATTATCCTGGTTGTCCTGCTATTTCTGAACTGGAAATTCGCTTTAATTGCTTACATAATAAAAGCTATTTTACAAGCCCTGCTGGTTCTTGAGTTTATTGGGTATATTATGTTATATCCTTTCAATATAAAGCGTTGATCAATGCAATCTTTTATATTTCAAACTCCCACACTGATCTATACTTCCCATGCTTCTCAATATAATTTAGAAAAGCATTATAAAATGTGTCAGCGCCAATTGTTGCACTATCGCCTATTACGAACAATTGTTCTTTTGCACGGGTTATTGCCACATTCATACGCCGGTAATCTTTTAAAAATCCTATGTCCCCCTCGTCATTGCTCCGCACAAGGGATATAATAACAGCCTCATTTTCCTGCCCCTGGAAACTATCAATAGTACTTATCCGCATTTGTTTTGGCAATATATCTTTAGCAGCGGCTACCTGCCCGGAATAAGGGGAAATAAAAGCAGTCTGCAGTAAGTCAAGCCTTTCTGTTTCAAACAATTTCTGTACGATCAGTAACTCCCCTTCGTTTTGCAAACTCATACCGCTGCTTCCCCGCTCCTCATTGTAACCTGAACCGGCTGTGTCAATAAAACTTATGTGTAAGCCTGTATTTGCAAGATGAGTTGGAGTACGCAACAGGCCCTTGTAAAAATAATCCCCTGAAAAACCTGCAATAGATTCACGCATCCGGTATTGTGTATTGAGCAAAAAAGTTTTCGCAACATTATTTACACATACTTCTAAAATAGATTTATTCAATCCCATTGCCATGGCTTCATTGCTAAGAACTGTAGGAGGCAACTGCAGGTGATCTCCAGCAAGTACATATTTGGAAGCCAGAGGAAAGATACACCAGGCGAGCGGTTCAATACACTGCCCCGCCTCATCAATCACCAGTGTGTGAAATTTTATATGTTTAATCTTTGCATCATACAAGCCAATAGGCGTTCCTAAAATTACCTGTGCCTGAGTAAATAATTTTTCTTCATTGTAAGCCTGTAGCTTTTTTATTTCGGTACGAATATGTTTTACTTCTTTAAATAAGAGATTCCGTTGTTCCCGTTCTGCTTTACCAAAACTACGTTTATACCTTAGAGCCATCCGTCGAAATTCTTCAGCTCGTTTTTTCAACTCTTTTATTTCTTTCTGCTGCTTTGCATTTGCTAACTTACCCTCAGGTGTGTGCGAAAATATTTCTTCATCCACTTTACTGGTATTCCCTACTCTTAATATCTCCTGGCCCTTTCTTATAAGCCACCTGGCAATATTATCAACAGCTGTGTTGCTCGGGGCGCTTACCAACACTTTTTCACCCGCTTTTATTAATTGTAAAATTGCTTCGACTAATGTTGTTGTTTTGCCCGTACCGGGTGGCCCATGTACAATTAGCATTTCCTCGTTTTGCATAATGGCCATAACAGCCTGTTGCTGACTTTCATTTAATTGTTGATTGATGAAGGGAATCTCAAGAGATAGTACCTCAACACTGTTTTCAGTATTTTTTTCATCATGCAATTGTTTAAATAGCGTAAACGATTCTTTATTATTTTCCAATCCATTCAAAACAGTTTTCATAATTGTGGTGGTACGCTGATCGGGTGCCAGTTTAATGCCTGCTGAATCATCTTCTATCCAGTCAGGAAAGTCGGGGGCAAACAAACGAAACTCGCCTGACTTTCCTTCAAGATTGATGAGCACTCCTTTTATGGGCACTTCTCCTGTAGCAAAACATTCGATAGCTGCCCCATCCCTGAATCGACTTGTGTCTGCTGGGTATGGCAACTGAAAACTGATCTCAGGGTAATCAGCATAGCCAAAATTTTTTCGGATTATTTTTATTGGATGCAATGCCAGGCCCTCAGCCTTTAATAATTTTAAGGTATGCTGCTGATCAAGGCTGTAACGTTTTATTTCTTCCTTTTCTTCTTCGGCAACTGCTGCTAATAATTGCTTTATGTATGGATATGTTGCAGGCATAACGTGAAAATAAGGTTATAAGAAAGAATAAAAAATTTGATTGAACTAACTATTTGTGAATAGTTTTCTTATTCGTGTGATTTAATATTTAATAATTTTTATCTTCGATTTTTTTAAATAACCTATAAGTTTTTATAGTTTACACATTCATATTCATGAACGATAATCTAAGAGAAAATCCGGCGACGTTTTTTGCACCAATGCTTATACTTAAAAATGTCGAAGAAGCCATTGAGTTTTATAAGAAAGCTTTCAATGCCATTGAATTGCGGCGTTGGTCCAATGACGATGGTAGCGTACACGTTGCGGAGATTTCTATAGACGGAGCCTTATTCCATCTTCATGAGGAAGTTACCAGATTAGGTGAATTAAGTGCAGATACTTTAAAGAATACAACTGTCGTAATTGGGCTATTCGTTAATGACCCTGATGGAACAACTTTAAAAGCAGTAACAGCAGGAGCAAAAGAAATAAGCCCGGTACAGGATTATGACTACGGTTATCGCCAGTCAACTATTAGTGATCCCTTTGGCCATCACTGGACCATTGAAAAGAAAATATAATTTTCAAAAATCTCATTTGGAGAATCTCATTCGAAGGTGATAATTTTTGAAAAAGCATTATAATAACCTTGTCATCCCCTATACCCATTTTGAGGATTTCATTGCTATTGTTAGAGGGAGAACGGTACAGCTTTGCGCAGGCGGTGGTATTAGAATTCCGTCTGCCGGAACTATAGCCAAATTTATAAATAATTGTTCATTGGTATTACTAATGTTCAATAAAGGTATGTCAGATGGAACTGTTACTGAGACATGCACCAATGCTGATTGTTAACAGGTCAGCTCCGCTTGTGCAAAACTGTCTGTTGGCTGATGTGTTAGTTTCATAAAATAGCTGAACTTAGTTTTTTGTTGTCGAAGTGTCGCTATAAACGGGCTTTTTAAAATAGGTTAATCTTTCTAAATAATTGCCAATTGCATCTTTTCTCCATTCGTTGGTTGGCGTATAAATATTTGTACCCGTATTTTCTGTCTGATTAATCTGTATTTCAAGACTGTCATTTGCGGCACTGAAAATTACCATTTTTGTTTCCCAGATTCGCATGGGGTGCGATGCGGAATATATTTCCACTTTTTGAAGGAGATAAGTTAGTGTGTCAATTTGGTTTCTTTCAAAAATAAAAAAATCCTTGTCCACTAAATTAACCTGCCAATTCGGTTCTGATGGTCGCAAAATTATTTTACTTATTATTTTACCGTTTAATTTCGAAATTAAATTCCACTTTCCAAAAATTTGTCTGGGTAAAAGCATTTGTCCAAAAAAAATAATCAGTAGTAAGGAAAAAAGTATGGAATTAAGGTTTTTATTCCCTTTTTTCTTTGCAATTGCGAAAGCAATCAATAGTCCAATAGATAAAATCCAAAGGAAAGTTTGATAGTTCATTCAAATCATATCTTATTTTATTAAATCTTGTTTATACAGGTGTGTCAAAACATAGCAGCCGACTGATATTAAATCCAAGTTTTATAAAAAAATCTTTTGATTTATTAATGTCTGCTACAGGTAAATTGATCTAAAGTTCTTTAGTCATAATATTTTTTCCAAGAATAATTTTGAAACGAGTATATATAAAAAATAGCCAGTAGTTATTTAATAATTTCTTAATGCTATAAAGGGTAAATTATAATATCAAAAACATACATGGGTAAATTTTCTTTGGCAACAGCTAGCGCACTTACTTCTTGCTTTTGTAAAAACTTATCATTGTTACAATTTTTACAACTAAGCATTACAGCTGTCTTTTTAAAATCGATTTTTCCATTTACACCAGGCTTTATCATCAATCCCAGTTCAGATTCATTCCCATAAATTTCAAAATCGTTCTCATTAAGTTGAATCAGGTCCTTAATGCTCATTCCTGGATGCAGGCCACACTTTAATTTCCATTCATTATTACTTATTATTCCTTCACGCCTGGGGGAGTTTACGGTAGGTATTATATTACTTACCAGGATAAAAGCAAGGTTATTAAGATTGTTTTCATCGTCCCAAACAAATACCACCTGGTGGCTGCTGTTGCCGAATAATACGGAACATTTTTTTAATTCTCTTTCTGAAAAATAATAAAGGTCTTTTTTTACATTCTGCTCACCAAAAAAGCTAACAAGAAATTCATGGGAATCAAATTTCAGTAAGTCTTCCGCATATGAAATGGCAGAAGGTATTTTTTTTTCTCTTAATATAAAAGTATACTGTGGTAAATCATCTTTTACTCCCGGAGTTGCCTGCACTGTAATATTCCATTTTTGAAATAGTATAGATGATTCCTTACTTAGCGGTATTTTATTGTCATAAACAAATCCCTTTTTAATCAAAACTTTTTGTCCATCCAGGTATTCGCTGAGTGCTGATGTATGTAAACAAAAATATTTTGATTCATCCTTTGTATATAGTTCTACGCTCCTTAACGGGATAATATCCTTTTTGTTTTTCTTAATTTTTTGGACGAAAGTATTACTGGCAGTATCTGTAGTTTCTTTATCCCAATTACTGACTGCGATTGTAAAGCCATTCCTGTTCATGAAACGGTCAATATTTTTGGATGGCATAGAAGCTAAGCTCACCAGATCATCTACAGTAAATGACTGGCTGTGTAAATTGGCTATAACTAAATATTGCAGAATGATGGTAAGTAGTAATCTCTTCATTTTTTTTCTTGTTCATTAAGTTTTGAGTTTTAGTTTTCAAAAGGAACGGGGAAAGAATGAAGATAGAAGATGAAGGCCGGTTGTTTCAGAATTGAAAAGGCTAATATAGATAGTTTTTTTAGAATTCCAAAATAGAATTGATTTTGATCGGCATGCCAGCGCTTGTTTGTATAAACTTAAGCCTTTAAAAAAAATCAATTCATTTGTGATTTTACCTATATTATTCTTGTAGGATTCTAACGTAGTCTTCGAAAGAAAATCTATTGACTGCGGCTATAACTGCGGTTGAGAAAAAATTATGAATAACCGTTTCACTAAAATTATATTTAGGATGCGGTTACTTATATTTAACGTAACTATTTTATCTTTATCAATATAAAATATTACTGCATAAAATACTTATGTTCTGTATCATGTTGTAAATTTTAATGGATTGCCTGTATAGCGATTAATAATATGAACCCTAGTGAACTAAAAAGTATCAGTGATCCAAAAAAATATAATGACAGCAGAACACCAGCGCCTTGCAGACAATTTACCAAAAAGAGTGCCGCTTGAACAATGGGGCCCCTATGTAAGTGAACGACAGTGGGGCACAGTCCGTGAAGACTACGGCCACCTCGGCGATGCATGGAATTACTTTCCTTTTGATCAGTCACATTACAGAGCTTATCTATGGGGCGAAGATGGTATCGCCGGCATATCAGATTTATTTCAAAATCTTTGTTTTGCAGTTACTCTTTGGAACCGCAAAGATCCTATATTAAAAGAAAGGCTTTTCGGTCTCGGAAATACCGATGGTAATCATGGCGAGGATGTAAAGGAACTATACTATTATCTGGATAATCTTCCCAGTCATTATTATATGGAATATTTATATAAATATCCACAGCGTGAATTTCCGTATGAAGATCTTAAAAGAGAAAATCGAAAACGAACAAAAGATGAACCTGAATACGAGATCCTCGATACAGGTGTTTTCGATAATAACCAATATTTTGATGTATGCATAACCTATGCAAAAGAAGATTCCCAGGATATTTTTATCAGGATAAATATTCACAATCGCTATACAGAAAGCGCAGACATAACGGTACTGCCTACTCTATGGTTTTATAACCGTTCAAGCAATCAAAGAGCTACTGTAAAACCTATAATTATTGACTACAATAAAACAACAGTAAAGGCTACCCATCAAAGACTGGGCAGTTACTATTTATATTTCCCGCGAACGAGAGCCACTTTCTACACTGATAACGTAACTAATACTCAAAAGATTTCAGGAATTCCTAATGCAACCCCTTTTGTAAAGGATGCGTTTCATGATGGCATCGTACGCAAAAAAAATATAAAGTCGCTTCGTGTAAGTACTTCTGGAACAAAATTCGCCCCCATATATGATTTGACTATCGGTGGGGGAGAATCGAAAACTCTTTATCTGCGCCTTACTAATAAGGAACTGGATAATGGTTTTGAAGAAGGGTTTGAAAACATATTTTCTACCCGCAAAGCCGAAGCAGATGAATTTTATAAAGCCATTCTTCCGGCAAATATCAGCGAAGACATGAAAAATGTACAGCGACAGGCACTTGCAGGCTTGTTGTGGAGCAAGCAGTTTTATCACTATGACGTAGAAAGATGGCTTAATACCAGTGATGGAATTACATCAGTGAATGCGGGTAAACTTACAGGGCGCAATCATGAATGGAGACATCTGAAAAATCAGAATATTATTTTAATGCCCGATAAATGGGAATACCCCTGGTATGCTGCATGGGACCTTGCTTTTCATTGTATACCTATGGCCATCCTTGATCCGGGGTTTGCTAAAAATCAACTGCTGCTTATCATGAGGGAATGGTATATGAAGCCAGATGGCCAGCTGCCTGCTTATGAATGGCATTTTAGTGATGTAAATCCACCAGTGCAGGCATGGTCGGCTTTACAAGTATACCGGATAGAAAAATCTATGACGGGTAATGGTGATATTAATTTTTTAAAAAGAATATTTCAAAAGCTTATTATAAATTTTACCTGGTGGATAAACCGGAAAGATGCCAGCGGCAATAACATTTTCCAGGGAGGGTTTCTGGGCCTGGATAATATAGGCGTATTTAACAGGAGCATTGAAACGCCCGGAAATCATAAGCTAGAGCAGGCAGACGGAACCAGCTGGATGGGAATGTATGCGCTAAACATGATGGATATGGCGCTGGAAATTGCCATGGTTGATGAGACCTTTGAAGATACAGCGACTAAATTTTTTGAACACTTTGTGTTGATCGCTGAGGCACTTAATCTACATGGCCTCTGGAATGATGATGATAAATTTTTTTATGATATTCTTTCCAAAGCCGGGGCAAACGCTATCCATTTACGCATACAATCAATTGTAGGGATTACTACATTATTCGCAGTATCGATTATTGAAAAAAAGGTACTTGATAAGCTTTCTGATTTTAGGAAGAGGAGCACATGGTTTGAAAAGTACCGGAAAAAGAATAATCGTTTCTGGCCCAACGAAGAGCATGCCGGTGGTGAAAAACTTTTGTTGTCGCTTGTTCAACAGGAGAGATTAAAAAATATTTTGCAACGCTTATTAAATGAAGAAGAATTTCTTTCGCCGGGAGGTGTAAGAGCCTTATCAAAGTATCACGAGAAAAATCCGTATTCAGTTAATATTGATAATATTGAATACGCCATACGATACGATCCCGGGGATTCTACTTCCAGCTTTTTCGGTGGCAACTCCAATTGGCGCGGACCCGTATGGATTCCCATAAATTATATTCTAATACAGTCCATTCGAAAATATGGGGAATTTTATGAAGATGATTTACTAATAGAATGTCCCACTGGTTCAGGAAATAAAATGAACCTTAACCAGGTAGCCGATGAATTAACAAAAAGGGTTATTAGTTTATTTGAAAAAGATGGAGAAGGGAAACGCAACATATATGGTAAGCACAACTGGTTTTACCAGCAGCCAGGCAATGAGCATCTCGTTCTGTTTTATGAATATTTTCATGGAGACGATGGCAATGGTCTTGGAGCAAGTCATCAAACCGGGTGGACCTCGCTGGTAGCGCAATTGATAAGTGAATTGAGTGATAGAAATATTTAGCGAAGATGGACATGCTTATTATAGGTCGTAAAGTCCTATAATAAAGCATCAGGTTTCTTGTGGATGTGTCTTGAATATTTAAGTTACATTAGATTGAGAAAAAACCTTCGTCTTCAAACTCACGCAGGAAAAACATACAGGCGGTTTTTGCCGGAAACTAACATATTAACCAATTACATTTGCTTAACAATTTTTGAGTATGACAGATGCAAAACCATGGTTTAAAGATTGGTTCAATTCACCATATTATCACCAGCTATATTTTAAAAGAGACGAGGCCGAAGCTGCAGCATTTATTAATAAGCTTATTGATTATTTAAAACCGGCACCCGGCTCATACATGCTTGACATTGCCTGCGGAAAAGGGCGTCATTCACGCATGCTTGCCTCCAAAGGATTTAGGGTAACAGGCATTGACCTCTCCACAGATAGTATTAAAGAAGCTAAAAAATATGAATCGGAAAATCTTGAATTTTTTGTGCATGATATGCGGCTTCCTTTCTGGATAAATTATTTTAATTATGCTTTTAATTTCTTCACAAGCTTTGGCTATTTTAATACAAGGAGAGAGCATGATAATTCTATCCGCACAATTGCACAATCAATAAAGCCAGGCGGGATTTTTATAATAGATTACCTGAATGTTCATTATGCTGAAAATCATCTCGTACACAAATCAGAAATAGAAATTGAAGGAGTAAATTATTATATAACCAAATGGTTTGACGAAACACATTTTTATAAAAAAATTGTTGTAGAAGACGATGTACTGAGTAAGCCTATTGAACATCTTGAGAAGGTTGCCAAATTTTCTTTAGGAGACTTTACTGATATGCTGGCATATCATAAATTACAGATACAGGAAGTGTTCGGAGATTATAATTTCAATAATTACCATGTAAAAAATTCTCCCAGAATGGTAATAATTGCCAGGAAAGCGGACTCCCCAAACCCCTCCAGAGTAGGGGACTAAGACTTAAGGATTCAATCTTTAATATTATTCATAATGGATAAGAAGTAAAAATTAATACCCAATTACCTAGTTAACTAATTAACCTATTAATTACTCACCCAATTAAATAATCAATTCAATTCTTATTATTTACCAGCATCCACTTTGCCGTTTCGTAAAGAGCAGAAGTAAGTTCACCTAAACTTTGCTTCACAGAATCCATTTGTGCTTTTGAAAGCGTTAATACATTTGATTGGATGGGAATCAATTCTTCTTTATTTATCCGCAGGTTTTTTACATAATAATAATCATCGGTGACTACACCAATATTTCCTTCATCGTGATGAATAATAAATGCCGCATCCTTTTTATTTTTTGTATTTAAAAGGTCCCTTCCGAGAGTTGTATTAATGTAGGGCTGATGCAACATTCCTGCAAGGGTAGGCAGCACATCAATTTGAGAAACTACTTCATTCCTTTTTTGGGGATTAATTAATTCAGGGGCATAAAAAAGCATGGGTACATGTTCATCAGTAAGCTGCCCTGATGTCCACGCCTGCGGGTACATCGCTGACGATTCTCCTTCTACCCCGTGATCTCCGACAAAAACAAAAATGGTATTGTTGAACCAGCTCTGTCCCTTTGCTTCTTCAATTAATTTTTTAAAACAATAATCCGTGTAACAGAACGATTGAAATTCTTTCAATGATTCAAAGCCATATTTTCTTAATGTATCTTCATTTATAAATCTTTTTACAAAATCAGAATCTTCCGGGGGGATACTGTAAGGGCGATGATTATCGGCAGTTTGTATTACGGCAAAAAATGGCTTCTTCTCTTTTGAGAGTACATTTTCGGCTTCAAGAAAAAGATTTTTATCGCTGATGCCCCACACGTTAAGCAGCGCAGATTTATACGAGCCTTCCTGGTAAAGATGTACATTATCAATATTTTTTACCAGTCCCTCAAAATTATTGAATTCACCGCTTCCTCCTAAAAAATAGTATTTGTTATAATCCTCGAAATCATTAATAATGGTATGTTGATGGATTGCTTCCGGGTTACGGGTTGAAAATTTTGATAGCTGTACATCGGGTGTTCCTGTGAGCACAGCAAATACGCCACGGGCGGTTCCAAAAGTAGGAGAGAAGCAATGGTTAAAGAACAATCCGTTATCGCACATTGATTTAAAATAGGGAGTGGCATCAAGAGGATTGCCACTCATACTGCTCTTATACATACTGAAACTTTCCGCTATCACTAAAACCACATTAGGCCTGCTTTCCAAAGATTTGCTGTTTGGCTGCATTTCTCTTTTATAAGGCTTGTCACTAACTCCAAAAGAATCTAGTTGCAGGAATTTTGAAATTACCGGGTAGTAAACTTTTGCTTTTTGTTCATCAAAAGATGGGCTGCGAAATTGCAGCGTTGAAAAAAAATTTTGCAGTGGATTTAAAGCAACATAAGATTTGAAATTATCATTCAATTCAAATGCATCTCTCCATTTTAATGGCTGAAACGAAAAAACACCATAAAGACACCAGCATAAAAAAATGATTGCACCTGCATACCATCTTTTTTTGTAAATAGTATTTTCTTTTATACTTCGTTTTAAAGTTTGTACATGTGTTCTTTTAAAAACGCCTGCTAGTAATATAACGGTTAAAATAAGAGCAGTGAATATCCAAACCATTGGGTAACTCTGCCATAGCATTTTAAATGAAATTACCGGGTCTTCAGCAAAATTTAAAGCGCTTGCATTAATGCGTGTATGGTTGTAACTGAAGTTCCCAAAATCTGCGCCGAAAAAAAATAATATTATGAGAGTAACTATTGCCAGGTAATAAGACCACAATCGTTTATTTCTTTCTGAATAAAATGGCGTAAATTTTTGATATAGCGAAAGCAAAGCTATAGGTAAAAGGATCATGGATATCCATTTCAAATCAAATCTGAACCCCAGCAAAAATGATGGCAATAATGATGAAACATTAATTCCTGATGGCTTAAACAAAAACACGGTAGATACCCTGAATAAGGTAAAAATCAAAACATAAATACACCACAGAACCAACAGCCATTGGATAGTGAGAGGAACAGTCCTGGAAAATTTTGCTTTAAGGATCATTGATTTCGAAACTTCTAAAATTACGTGAGATTTTTGTAAGGCATTTGTTATTTATTTATTCTTTCCTTTTTATTATTTAGCAATATATAACGGGCAGTTTCATAATAAGCCTGGGATAGCTCCTGTAAAGCTTTTTTATCTTCAGCAACATTTGATGACTGAGGTAATGGATTATTATTTTTGGAAGACCTAAAATCTTCCTTACCGCTTAGGAGGCCGTGCACATAAACGTATTCGTCAGTTACTATACCAATCTGTTTGATATTATAATCATAAATAAAAGCTACGTTTTTAAATGGTAAAGAATTATTTTGAACCGTATCAAAAAGATTTTTCCCAAAAGTTGTATTTGTGTAAGGGACATGTGCCAGTGCTGATACCGATGGCAGCAGATCTACCTGTGAGCACGTTTTAGTTACCCTGCCTGGTCGTAACAATGAAGGTGAATAAAAAAGTAGAGGCACATGCTGCGTAGTGAGGCCATCTATTGTCCATGCTTCGGGAAACATGCTACCGGCATCACCTCTTATACCATGATCTCCTACAAAAACAAAAATGGTATTATTGAAATAGCTTTCTTTCTTTGCAGCATCTATAAATTTTTTAAAACTAAAATCAGTATATCGAAAAGCGTTCATTTCATCATTGCTTTGAAAACCAAATTTTTTTAAAGAATCAATCGAATATTTTTTTTTCACAAACTCTTTTATATCCTCATCAGGAATTGTGTAGGGCCGGTGATTATCTGCCGTTTGGATTACAGCAATAAAGGGTTTTTTCTCCTGTTTTAAAACATCGTTTGCTGCAAGGAATAATCGTTTATCACTTATGCCCCACACGTCAACAGTTTCAGCTTTGTAACTGTCTTCTTCATATAAATGAAGGTCAGTTATGTTGTTGGTAAGTAATCCTCTTACATTGGCCCAGCTTGAACTTCCCCCAAGAAAGTAAAATTTTTCATAGCCTCTATAATCATCTACCAGGGAATGCTGATCAACATACGCAGGGTTACGACTTGATGTGTTAGGATATTCTACATCGGGTATTCCTGTGATTACAGCCCATATTCCGCGTGCAGTTCCATAAGAAGGGGTAAAGCACCTGTCGAAGAAAACTCCCTGGCTGCACATTTCATTAAAGAATGGAGTAGTGTTCAGGGGATTGCCCCACATGCTGCTTTTATATGCGCTAAAACTCTCGCAAATAACTATTACCACATTTGGATTATTAGTAAAAGAATTTGGATGAAAAGTTCTTTTAAAATTCAATGTAGAACTATCAGGATTTTCAACTTCCAGATAGCGGGCCATTAGCGGATAGTATTCTTTTACTTTATGTATGTCGTAGGTAGAACTCCTGAATTGCAAAGTGCTCAGGAAACTTTGCACCGGGTTTAAAGCAAGATTAGCTTTGAAATCATCATCATAGGAAAAGGCATCGCTCCATCGCAACGGATATTGATTTAGCCTTCCAAAAATGCCAAGCCCAAGAAGAATAGTAAATAGGTAACCCATCACTATTTTTGCAATTCCATTGCCGTGGTATCGTCCGGTCTTTAAAAAAGTAAACCATACATTTATGAGAAAGTACAGAAATGAACTTCCAGCGATAATTATAAGAAGCAATGTAAATACAGGGTAGGTTTGCCTTATCATGCTCATGGATATTTTTGCATCTTCGGCATAGTTAAGAATACTTGCATTTAAGCGCTGGTGGAGATAATCATAATGCTCGAAGTCAATTGTAAAAAAAAGGATTAAACAAATGCTAATAATAAAAAAATACCACTTAAATACTTTTTTAGAAGTACGGTTTCTAAAGGGATTACAATTTTTAGTTGAAAAAAGCCAAAATAAATATAGAAGAAATAAGCCGCCAACAATGATTATTGAAATAATACCTCCATGATTATTTTTTAGTAATAATATTATAACTGTTACTAAAATAAAAGCGATGACAAGCCGAATAATGCTTCCGGCTTTTAGACGTTTCTTTTCATCAAAATCCAGATGGGAATTTCCAGCGAGATAGGGGATCAATAAAATGGCGCATGCTACCCTCAGATCAAATCTTAAGCCTAGTAAGAATGGTTTTATGCAACCGGAAAATGAATATTGCCCAGGTTTAAAATGAAAAAAAAATGAAAGCCTCAGCATAGTCATTAATATAAGTAAAGTAAGCCCCGTAATAAACATCCATTTCATAAGCCGGGGAAACGTGAAAATTTTCATGAAGCTATTTGAGGATTATAAATTTATAAAGTTGCATGGCAACACATTATTCAGCAGCGCAAAAGTAAATATTTGCACACTTATTTATGCAATAGCTATTTTTGCAGCCAATGACCTTATTAGATAATCAAAGTGCCATGCAAATACCCGGGGCATTGAAGCAGCTAGATTATAACCTGTTTACAAAACTAAATGGCGAATGGCACACTCCTTTTTTGGATGGATTTGTTCCTTTTATACGTGACTCATATCTATGGCTTCCCTTTTACTTTTTTCTTATTCTTTTTGTTACCATCAATTTTAAAAAGGGATGGTTTTGGGTTTTATTTTTTTTAATAAACGTTACGGTAAGTGATATGGTAAGCAGCAGGCTTATAAAGGAATTTTTTTTTCGCCTTAGGCCATGCCAGGATCCCTTATTTGCAGGTAAGGTTAGATTTTTAGTCAGCTATTGCCCTGTTAGTTCCAGCTTTACTTCTTCACATGCAGTAAATCATTTTGCCGCAGCGATGTTTATCTTTACAACATTCAGGAAAACAGTAAGCCCATATTGGGCATTTGTTTTTGTGTGGGCATTCTTTATTTCTTATGCCCAGGTATATGTGGGAGTACATTTTCCACTTGACGTAATATGTGGCGCAATCATTGGTTTGTTGCCGGGGTATGCAATAGCAAAAATTTTTAATAAAAAAATCGGGCTTGTAGTCCGTGCTTGAAAATATTGATATGACTGAATTGATTATTTTATTTTTTCTTATAATAATAAACGGCTTGCTTGTAATGGGTGAGCTTGCATTAATATCAGCCAAAAAAAGCAGGTTGGAAACGGCTGCTGCCAAAGGGGACAAAAAAGCGAAGGCCGCACTTGCTTTACAGGAAAACCCCGAAGTTTTTTTATCTACCACACAAATATATATAACCCTTGTAGCGATTCTAACGGGTGTCTATTCAGGGGAAAAATTTGGTAAATCACTGGAGCCTTATATAGCGAAAATCGAATTCTTAAAAGCTTATGCTGATACAATTTCAACTGTTTTAATTGTAATATTTGTTACTTTTTTTTCTATACTTTTTGGTGAGCTTATTCCAAAAAGGATTGCTATTTTAAGGCCGGAAAAAATAGCAAAGAATTTTGCAAATCCCATCAGAGTACTCAGTCGGATTTCGCACCCGGTTGTTTGGATACTTAGTCTTTTAAGTACTGCTTTTTTCAAACTCTTCAACATAAAAAAACATACTGACAGCCAGGTCACTGAAGAAGAAATAAAGGCAATGATAAATGAAGGAAGTGAACTGGGGGCTATCAAAGAAGAAGAAAAAGATATTATTGAGCGGGTATTTCACCTGGGCGACAGGAACATTACGTCATTGATGACGCATCGTACTGATATAATTTGGTTTGATATAAATGAAAATAGAAATTCAATAAAAGAAAAAATAAAAGAGCACCAGCATTCTGTATATCCGGTGTGTGAAGAAACTATTGATGATTTAAAAGGTGTTGTATTTGTGAAAGATCTATACCTGCAGCCTGATGCTCCGATCGAAGGGTTGATTAAAAAAGCATTGTTTATACCAGAAAATAATTCTGCTTACCAGGTGCTTGAGAAAATTAAAAGAACCAAGCTTCATTATGCATTTATAGTAGATGAATATGGAAGTTTGCAGGGAATGATAACGATAAGAGATATTTTAAAAGCAATTGTAGGTGAAATGCCCGAAGCAGAGGATGATGATTATGTAATCGTAGAAAGAAAGGATGGCAGTTTTCTTATTGATGCACAAATTCAATTCTATGATTTTCTCACGAGGTTCGACAAGACGGTATGGATAAATGAAGGTGAGAATACATTTGATACACTTGCAGGATTTATTCTTCATGAACTTAAACGAATACCTTCAACAGGTAATACATTCGAATGGCGGGGTTTTCATTTTGAAATTATAGATATGGACGGGCAGCGGATTGATAAAGTGTTGGTAAAAATTTCTGATGAGATAAGGGAGGAAATGGATTAAGTTGAGAATTGAGAATTGAGAATTGAAAAATGAAAATTTGAGAAAAACTAATACACTAATAAACTAATTAACCAATAAACTAATAAACCAATCACCTATTACTATAACTCAATCTCCTTATTAACTCATCTGGTAGCTTCGGTAATTTTTTTCTTTCAATTAAAAATGTGGACAGCCCTGCAATATCTTTAAAAATATAATGATCATTAAGAGCACCTTCAAGATAACCTCTGCCACTTGTATTTCCGGTTCCCATACGAAGCCCGATCATTCTTCTCACCATTACCTGGTGCTTATGTCTCCACGTTGCCATCTGGTGATCTATTTCCACAAGGGCATCTAAAATTTGATAGGAGGTTTGGAACACAGGAAAATCACGATATAACATAATAAATAATGCTGCACGCATAGCCTTTGCTGAAAAAGCAGTTTTTGTTTGTGACTCACTATCATGCATAGCCTCTTTTTTTTGTTCAAAGAAGATGAAATCAAAATCATGAATTTTTCCTGCTTCTCTTTCAGTTAGCCCTTCATTATATATTTTACTGTAATCACTCCAGAAAGGATGTAATTTATCAATTAAAAAAAATTGATTTTGATAATTTTTCCAGAATTCACTTTCAAAAAAAGGTAATCTTTCAAGCCAGTCATTAGTAAGTTTCAGTAGTGTAATATGGCTTTCTTCTTCATTAATTTTTTTGTAATCAACTTCATCAAAACCTCCTTCATTAGTTCTTTTGTAATAATCCTTTCTGTAACGGGCTTCCATTTCAAGTCCCAACCTTGCTTCTACCAGCCTGAATTGTAAGCTTTGAAAACCTGACGCCGGCGTTAATAAATTTCTGAACTCAAGAAAATCCAGCGGAGTCATAGTATCCAGCAAAGTGATTTGTTGATTTAATAACTCAAGAATCTTTATAATCCGGTTTAAGCGATGCCTTACAAGATTTAGGTCTTCGGAATTATCATCAATCTTTTCTTTTTTAAAAATATTCATTACAAAATCCAGTTCAAATAATATTTGCTTGAACCACAACTCATATGCCTGGTGAACTATTATGAAAAGCATTTCATCATGCGCAGGTTCATTACCTTCCTTAAAACTTTCGGGATATTGTGCATTGAGGATTTTTTCAAGCTGCAGATAATCTTTATAGTACATTGATTTTTTTTCTGACATATTTTTTGTTTCAATTTTCAAAATTAGCCTGATTTACTTTCGCATCATTGCTTTAATTAAAATCAGTAAATTTATCATTACCCTTACATTAATTAACTTATATAAAGATTGCTATGAACAAGAATAGAATTACCGCCTTAGTTTATTTTACTCTTATTGTACTATTTATTTCCTGTGCTTCAAAAATCACACCTGCTGTAACTAACAATAATGTCACTAGTCAAAATTCACATCCTTCATGGAGCGAACAAAGTAATATTTATGAAGTTAACCTGCGGCAATATTCTGCGTCATCAAAAATAAAAGATTTTGAAACGCACCTGCCAAGGTTAAAATCTATGGGTGTTGATATTTTATGGTTTATGCCACTAACTCCTATTGGCTTTGAAAATAGAAAAATGAATAGTTCAGAGTTGGGTAGTTATTATGCATCGAGAGATTATACGTCACTTAATCCTGAATTTGGAACAATGGATGACTGGAAAGAATTGGTGCAACATGCACACAGCATGGGCTTCAAAGTGATAACAGACTGGGTCGCCAACCATAGTTCACCAGATAATATTTGGGCAAAAGCTCATCCTGATTTTTATAAAAGAGATAAAAATGGCAAAACAGTTTACACTGCCGATTGGGATGATACTCGTAATTTAAATTATGATAACAGGGAATTAAGAGACAGCATGATTGCAGCGATGAAATTCTGGATAAGGGAAAGTGATATTGATGGCTTTCGTTGTGATGTAGCAGATGGGCCACCTGTAGATTTTTGGAAAGAATGTATTGATTCGCTCAAAAAAATGAAAAATGTTTTTATGCTTGCTGAAGCTGAAACTCCTGCTTTACATAATGCAGGTTTTGATGAAACCTATGGATGGAGTGTAATGGAAGGGTTTATAAAAATGTATGCTGGCAAACTATCACTGTTACAGGTTGATTCAATAATTAATAACAATATCAGTCGCTTTCCTGCAAAC
This sequence comes from Chitinophagales bacterium, assembly GCA_038239385.1. Lineage (GTDB taxonomy): Bacteria > Bacteroidota > Bacteroidia > Chitinophagales > Chitinophagaceae > Ginsengibacter. Next base: position 47,318 of record JBBSEV010000005.1, on the reverse strand, counting down.
TCTTATCGTTTATATTTTACAACTAATCATGATTGGAACAGTTGGGAAGGAACAGAGTTTGAAAGGTTTGGCGATGCCTATAAAACGTTTGCTGTTTTCGCTCAAACCATGTATCAAAGTGTTCCCCTTATTTACAGCGGTCAGGAAGTTCCAACAAAAAAAAGAATCAAATTTTTTGTAAAGGACCCTATTGAGTGGAATAAATTTGAAATGGCGCCTTTTTATAAAACATTACTCAATCTTCGTAAAAATAACCCGGCACTTGCAGCAAATGCTTCTTATAAAAAATTAGTAACTGCAAATGATCAGGCAATATTCGCTTATGTCAGAGAAAGTGGTAAAAACAAAGTCGTTGTTATTTTGAATCTTTCAAAGCAGCCACAAAGTTTTACAATAAAAGACGCAGCAATTAATGGCAATCCAATGAATGTTTTTATGGGTGTGAAGGAAAAAGTAGATGAGACGCAGGTGTTCAGCATTGAACCGTGGGGCTATATTGTGTATGATTATAAATAAAACAGAATTATGTCTGGCTACTTCACCATACTCTTAATTTCCTGCAATTTTAATAAAGCCTCAACAGGAGTGAGGCGATTAATATCAACTGCTTCCAATATTTTTCTTATCTCTTCAAATGTCTGGGAGTGTGCATCAAAAATGCTTAATTGCAATTTAGGTGCAGCCAATTGTTTCAGATTTTCTTTAATGCTTTTATTTGATTTGGCAGAGCCATTATCTTTTCCTGATAAATCATCATCTACATTTTTTGATTCTAACTGTTTTAAGATTTCGTTTGCTCTTTCGATAAGAGAAGGGGGCATGCCCGCCATTTTTGCAACATGTATACCGAAGCTGTGAATGCTTCCACCGGGAGCGAGTTTTCTTAAAAAGATAATTTTGTTGCCTGCTTCTTTATTAGTGATGTGAAAATTTTTTACTCTTTCAAATTTATTCTCGAGTTCGTTGAGTTCATGATAATGAGTAGCGAATAAAGTTTTGGGAGCGTTGCCGGATTTATGTAAATGCTCAACTATGCTCCACGCAATTGAGATACCATCATAAGTTGAAGTGCCTCTTCCAATTTCATCCAAAAGAATAAGGCTGCGTGATGTAATGTTGTTAATAATACTTGCTGTCTCATTCATCTCCACCATGAAGGTACTTTCGCCACTACTTAAATTATCGTTTGCCCCTACCCGTGTGAAGATTTTATCAGTTAATGGAATCCTTGCCTCATCTGCCGGAACAAAACTTCCCATGTGGGCCATCAAAGTAATTAAAGCTGTTTGGCGAAGTATGGCGCTCTTACCACTCATGTTCGGCCCTGTTAAAATAATAATCTGTTGTGTTTTTGGATCCAGGAAAATATCATTGGCAATATAAGCTTCGCCCTGTGGTAAATTTCTTTCTATTACAGGGTGGCGGCTTTGTTTCATTTCCAGCTCATAACCATTGTGGAGAAATGGTTTTTTGTATTTGAACTGTAATGCATTATTGGCAAAGCAGGTAAGACAATCCAATACAGCAAGCACATGCCCGTTAAGTTGCATAGGCGCTATGTAATCCTGTAATTCATTTAGTAGTTGCTCGAAAATATTCTGCTCTATCTGTATAATTTTATCTTCCGCACCGGTAATTTTTTCTTCATACTCTTTAAGCTCGGGAGTAATGTATCTCTCCGCATTGGTAAGTGTTTGTTTTCTAATCCAGCTCTCAGGAACTTTGTCTTTATGTGTATTCGTTACCTCAAGATAATATCCAAACACATTATTGAACCCAATCTTCAAAGAAGATATCCCTGTAATTTCTGTTTCCTTTTGCTGGAGCCTAAGCAGGTGCTCTTTACCGTTAGTAACTATATTTTTAAGGTCATCTAATGTTGGGTCAATATCTTTTGCAATTATATTTCCCCTTGAAGCTGCAACAGGTGGGTTCTCTACTATTTCTTTAAAAATTTTTTCACAAATATATTTGCAGGGATTAAGGGAATCTCCTAATCTTTTTAAATATTCATTTGGTGAAGGATCACAAATTTGTTTTACTTCAGCTACTAATTTTAACCCTCTTCCAATTTGTACAACCTCACGTGGATTAATTTTTTTTAATGGTATCTTGCTCACCAGCCGTTCAATGTCTCCTGCCTGCTTTATAAACTGGGATGTTTTGTTTTTTTCTTCCGTGGATTTGATAAAATATTCAACAAGCTCCTGTCTTTCCTCAATCTTTTTTATTTCTGTAAGAGGCAACACCATCCAACGCTTTAGTAACCTTGCGCCCATTGGGGAAATAGTATTGTCAAGTACTTTTAATAATGAATTGTTGCTTTCAACACCTCCCAATAATTCGAGGTTTCTTATGGTAAAACGATCCATCCAAAGGTGATCTGCTTTATCAATCCTTTGCAAAGAAGTTATGTGCTGCAGGTTGGGATGTTCGGTGTCTTTTAAATAATGCAAGACCGCACCTGCCGCAATTATTCCTTCCGTTAAATCTTCAACGCCAAATCCTTTCAGGCTTTGCGTGCCAAAATGTTTTAAAAGGCTTTCTTTAGCATATTGTTCTGAAAAGATCCATTCATCAAGTGAGTAGGTATAAAATTTACTGCCAAATATTTTTTTAAATTCTTTTTGTTGGTTTCTCTGGAAAATTACTTCTGCCGGATTAAGGCTTTGCAAAAGTTTATCGATATATTCATTATCTCCTTCTGCAATAAAAAATTCCCCTGTAGAAATATCAAGGAAAGATACTCCTGTTTTATTTTCAGAAATATGAATGGCGCAAAGGAAGTTGTTATTATTGTGCTCGAGTAATTTATCATTGGTTGCTACACCGGGCGTTACCAGTTCTGTAACTCCACGCTTTACAATTCCTTTTGCTGCTTTGGGATCTTCAAGCTGATCACAGATTGCCACACGGTATCCTGCTTTTACCAGTTTGTGTAAATAAGTATCTAATGCATGATGCGGAAAACCGGCTAGCTCCGGGGCTGTTGCAGATGAGCTGCTGCGCTTTGTAAGTGTTATTCCTAACACCCTTGAAGTAGTGATTGCATCCTGGCCAAAAGTCTCATAAAAATCCCCGACACGAAAGAGCAGAATCGCATCAGGATATTTCATCTTGATAGCATTGTGCTGTATCATCAAAGGAGTATCTGGAGACGCCATTATTTATTTAACTAAAAATATTTATTCATATCTAATCATAAACCAATTAACCAATCTATCAATTAAAGTATTTTTGCAAATTAATAGTCTTTTGATGAGAAAACTGGCAATGGATGAGCTTAACCGAAAAACTGTTGATGAATTCAGGCGTGCCGAAAAAGTCCCCATTATAATAATTTTAGAAAACATCCGAAGCGCCTATAATGTAGGTAGTGTATTTCGCACTGCTGACGCATTTCTCGTTGAAGCAATTTATATATGTGGATACACTGCACAGCCTCCGCATAAAGAAATTACAAAAACAGCGTTAGACGCACAAAATTCAGTGATTTGGAAATATTTTGAAAACAGCTCACTTGCGATAGACTATTCAAAAAAGCAAGGTTATAAAATATATTCAATAGAACAGGTTACTAACAGCGTATCCCTTGAAAAATTTTGTGAGTTCAATGAAGATAAAATTGCTTTTATTTTTGGGAATGAAGTTTCCGGCGTTGAATTGAAAACAATTGAGCTGTGCGATGGCTGTGTAGAAATTCCGCAATTTGGAATGAAACACTCGCTCAATATTTCCGTAGCTGCAGGAATTGTTTTATGGGAAGTTGTAAGAACCAAACTCCAAGCCTTTAAAGAGGCATTAAATTAAGTTAGATGGAAATTGATATAAAAAATAAAAAATCGGAATCATTTGAACTCACAAAACCCCCTTTAAAGGTTGGTGCTTATTTTTCACTTATAAAAGTTGCCCATACAATTTTTGCAATGCCATTTGCTTTAATCGGATTTTTTCTTGGGCTTCGGTTTATGAATTTTCAAACATATAAGCCATGGTGGCTGCTTTTATTGCTGGTAGTTTTGTGTATGGTCTTTGCAAGGAGTGCAGCTATGGCTTTCAACCGTTGGCTTGATGCAGAATTTGATGCCAAAAATGACCGCACCGCAATGAGGGAAATTCCATCGGGAATCATATCTAAAAAAAATGCAATGATATTTGTTGTTTTCAACTGCATTGCATTTCTTATCACTGCTTATTTTATTAATGCACTCTGTCTTGTATTAGCCCCGGTTGCGCTGTTTGTAATTCTATTTTATAGTTACACTAAAAGATTTACACCACTCTGCCATCTTATACTGGGATTAGGCCTTAGCCTGGCACCAATTGGCGCATACATCGCTGTCACCGGTAAGTTTGCGATTGTTCCTGTCCTATTTTCTTTGTCAGTTTTATTTTGGGTTAGCGGCTTTGATATTATTTATGCATTACAGGATGAAAGCTTTGACAGCGCTAATAATCTTTATTCAATACCATCGTGGCTTGGGATAAAAAAAGCAATGCGTGTAAGCGAATACTTTCATTTTTTATCTTTTGCATCTTTATTTGCTGCAGGTATTGCAGGAAATTTTTCCTGGGTTTATTGGGCAGGTATTTCTGCATTTGCTTTTTTTCTAGTTTACCAGCATACTCTTGTAAAGCCAAAGGATTTAACCAAAATCAACAAAGCATTTTTTACATCAAATGGAATTGCATCTGTTGTATTTTGCGCATTTGTATTATTAGATATTTTTTTAAACTCTAAACTCTAAACTTGTCTCGGATTCTTTGTATTGATTTTGGTTTAAAGCGTACAGGCCTGGCCGTGACAGATCCTTTACAGATAATTGCGACAGGGTTGACAACAGTAAATTCTTCTGAATTAATTCAATTTCTCAAAAAATACTTTCAAGAGGAACCAGTCGAATTAATTATTATTGGACAGCCTAAAAATCTGGATGATTCTGACACGCATGCCACACCCCTGGTACAACAAATAATTAAAAAATTGGAAAAAGAATTTCCAAAAATTCCTGTAAAAACTGTAGATGAAAGATATACTTCCAAAATGGCGAAGCAGGCAATGATTGATATGGGAATGAAGAAAAAAGATCGTAGAAATAAGAGGACAGTAGATGAAATTGCGGCGGTAATTATGTTGCAGGAATACATGCAAAATCTTCATTGAAGTGGCTTTAAGTTATAGAGTCAATTAAATAAACAAGTATTTTAAAAGTTTTAATTTTGCCGCAAATACACTAAATTTTATATTCAAAATTATTCATGATTTTACCTATTGTAGCATACGGTAACCCAATCCTGAGAAAAGTGGGTAAAGAAATTGCACCCGATTATCCGGACCTAAAGCAACTGATAGAAGATATGTGGGAAACTATGTATAACAGCAGGGGAGTAGGTTTGGCAGCGCCGCAAATAAATAAAGATATTCGCTTATTTATCATTGATAGCGTTCAAATAATTGAAAATCTTGAAGCAGAAGAAAAAAATAACTATCCTGGAGATGAGGGATATAAGGGTGTATTTATTAATGCCACACTAAATTCAGTGAATGGCGAAGAATGGTCCTATAATGAAGGGTGCCTTAGTATACCAAAAATCCGGGAAGATATTCTGAGAAAAGAGGAGATTAATATTGACTTTTTGGATGAAAATTTTGGCAAGCATACTAAAACTTTTTCCGGCATAACTGCCAGGGTTATTCTTCACGAATATGATCACGTTGATGGCAAATTATTTATTGATTATTTAAAGCCTCTTAAGAAAAATTTGCTCAAACGTAAATTAAACGATATTTCAAAAGGTAAAGTTTCTGTTGATTACAGGATGTCTTTTTCAAAATAACCCTGCTCTTTATATTTCCCCCAACATTTTAAGATTTAATTTTAATACATGCCAAAAATGCTTTTTGCAATTGTATTGCTTTTGCAATTTTCCTCTGCCTTAACCGCACAGCAAAAAAATGATTCGCTCGTAAAAGTGAAAGATAATTATATCACTCTTTCGGAAATTGTAGTGAATAACAAACTTGATGTTCCGTCTTTTATTGAAAGAGTTAAAAATGATACTACGTTTTACAAAGCCTTCAGGAATTTGCACATAATTGGCTATACTTCGCTCAATGACATAAGGATGATGGATAAAGATGGAAATACATCAGCTTCATTAAGAAGTAAAACAAAACAAACAAGAACTGCTAACTGCAGAAAAATGCAGGTGCTTGAAGAAACAACCAGCGGCGATATATATGACAAGGATAAAAATTTTAATTATTACACGGCCCAAATGTATGCCGGACTGTTTTTTACAAAAGACTCTGTATGTGGGGAAGATAATATTGTGAAAGGGCGTGATTTTTCTACAAGCGGGCTAAGTGGCATGGCGAAGCATAAGGAACAATTGAAGAGGTTATTTTTTAATCCTGGCGGCAAAATTGAAGGCCTGCCGTTTATCAGCGGCAAAACGGAAATCTTTGATGAATCAATGGCGGATAAGTATGACATGAGCATTGACCTTTCTGATTTCAATAATACAAGCTGTTATGTATTTTCGATAAAAGTAAAAGAGGGTAAAAAGAATGGAGTAGTAATTGATGAGATGACCACCTGGTTCAATGAAAAAACTTTTGATATAGTTGCCCGAAAATATTCTTTAAGCTATGATGCCGGCGTCTATGACTTTAATGTGGAAATGGAAACTGAGATGACAAAAGTTGGCGACCTGCTGGTACCGGCGGTCTTACGGTATAATGGTAACTGGAAAGCGATATTTAAGAAACGGGAGAAGGGAGTATTTACCGCAACTCTTTTTGATTTTGTAAGGTAATTTTGATAATCAATCCCTTCTCACACCATACTTCCTCCATTTCTCAATTACATTTTCAATATCCGAAGGTAGCGGGCTTTCAAAATTGATTTGTTCTTTAGTAACAGGGTGAATAAATCCTAACTGCTGCGCATGTAAAGCATGTCTTGGACATAGATCAAAACAATTTTCTACAAACTGTTTATACTTTGTGAAAACAGTTCCTTTCACAATTTTATCACCTCCATAAGTTTGATCATTGAAAAGTGGATGCCCAATGTGTTGCATGTGTACTCTTATCTGGTGTGTACGGCCCGTTTCAAGCCTGCATTCAACAAGAGTTACATAATTAAATTTTTCAAGCACTTTGTAATGTGTGATAGCTTCTTTACCATAATCGCCTTCAGGGTAGGCAGTAAATAATTTCCTAAACCGCTGATGCCTGCCAACATGGGCTACTATAGTACCTTCCTGGTTTTCAAAATCCCCCCACACTAAGGCAACATAGCGGCGATGCACTGTATGATCAAAAAATTGTTTTGCTAAATGCGTCATTGCTTTAGAGGTTTTCGCCATCACAAGAAGGCCACTTGTATTCTTATCAATGCGATGAACAAGGCCAAAGCGTGCAAGTTCCTCCTCGCTTATTGATGGATTTTTTTGCCTCAGATACCAGGCAACAGCATTCACTAAAGTACCACCAGGATTTCCACTTCCGGGATGAACCACCATTCCTGCTGCTTTATCAACAACCATTACATCATCATCTTCATATACAATTTTAAATGGAATATTTTCCGGGACTATTTCAGATGAGTCCGGGAGGTAAGTATCATACACAACAATTCTATCTTCAGGCCTTACTTTATAATTTGATTTTACAGTATGTTCATTCACCATCACTCTTTCCGATTCAATAGCCTGTTGAATTTTATTTCTTGTTGCTCCTTCAATGCGGTTCATTAAAAATTTATCGATTCTCAAAGGCTCCTGTCCTTTGGCACTAACTATAACTAGCCTTTCAAAAAGTTCTTCATTATCGTTATCATTATCATTATGTAAATCTTCTCCAGGCATATAAGGTAGATATTTTGAATTTGATTCTCAATTCTCAATTCTCAATTCTCAATTCAAACTTATCTTTGCAAATTAAAATGTTTTAGTTTGGATAAACAGAAAGTCATTTTTGAAGATCTTGGAATTGTTCATTATAAATCAGCGTGGGATTACCAGGAAGAATTAGTTAAAAAAAATCTTGATATAAAAGCTGAAGCAAGAAAGGAAAAGGCATCAGGCATATCAGCTATCGGTAAACCTCTCCCAACTCTTAACCATCTTCTTTTTTGTGAACATCCGCCGGTATATACCATTGGAAAAAGCGGGAATATGGAAAATATGCTTTTAGATGAGCGTGAAATGGAAAAAAGAGAAATTGAATTTTTTAAAACTAACAGGGGAGGCGATATTACATTTCACGGACTGCAGCAGGTAGTAGGTTACCCGATATTAGATCTTCAAAAATTTTATACTGACATAGGAAAATATTTAAGAAGCCTTGAGGAAGTTATCATTCTTACCATTGCGGAATATGGCATTAAGGGAGAAAGAAGTAAGGGGGAAACTGGCGTTTGGATAGAGCCGGGCACATTGGGCGAAGAACGAAAGATTTGTGCAATGGGAATACGATGCAGCCGGTGGATCACCATGCATGGTTTCGCATTGAATGTGAATACTGACCTCAGCTATTTTGATAATATCATTCCTTGCGGTATTATAAATAAGCAGGTAACTTCTATTGAGAAAGAACTTGGCTTCAAAGTAAATCTTGAAGAAGTAAAAGAGAAAATTAAAAATAATTTTAAGATGGTATTTAATGTAGATATCACTTCAATTCATACCCCTGCACATCAAGAGGCGGAATAGGTTTTCCGTCTTTCGGAATATAAATTTTATGTTTTTCGACAAGTTCTCCATCAGTATATAGCTCAAATTTAAATAGCCCTGAATGAAGAAAATTTACTTTATCTACAGTAAGGTAAGACTCAGTAATTTTTTTTATTTCAAAAAGAAATGTGCCGTCATCCTCATAAAACTTAACTGAATATTTTTTTTTGTCAACATCGGGTAATGACATGACAATATTATTATCTCTGCCTGTGTATACTTTCTTCGATGGAATGAACCATGTTTGAACTGGTTTGAAATTTTCTGTAATATTCGGCATTGCTTTTAAAGTATCTAAACCGGGCTTGTGTGATACAGTGAATATATAAGTGCCACCTTCAAATGAAATAAAAAGCCGGTAATATTGAGCCGGCATAAATTCTTTGGTATCTACAAAGCCATTTGATGAGGCTTTTACGTTTAGAACACTCCCGATAGTTGTAAAATATTTAATGCTGTCGTAGGATCGTTGAATACCAATATTTGTAACTGATGTATAAGGGTTGGTCCAGGAGATTAATACTTTGTTACTTATTTGCGTAACAGAAATTTTAGGTAATGTATCCTGCGAAAAAGAATTTTTTTGCAGTAACAATAAATAAAATAAAATGAAAAATAATTTACGCATAGGGCGACGAAGCTATCTTTTTTTCAGAAATATAAATATAATTGGTTGTTAATGGAATTTAAAAGTTGAGCGTTCCTTGCGGCAATGATTGATTACCCTGTAAACCACCTGTATGAATACACAGGATATTCGAGCCCGGGCGGAAATAATCTTTCCCGATTAGATCAGCTACGCCAAACATCATCTTACCCGTATAAACAAAATCAAGCGGAATTTTATTGTCCTTATAGAAAGTATTTATGAATGCAAGCAGTTCGTTTGTTTTTTTTGCATATCCGCCAAAATGGTAATCACTAATAACAATATTTTTTTTTGTTTCGTCAATATTTAATTTTTTAAGCCTTTGGGAAATATCTGCCAGGTTCTTTAAGGCCGTAAATCCAATTACCTGTGTTGTATTACCAGTTCTATTTATTAAGCCGGCAAAAGTAGTCGCAGTACCTATTGAACAACAAACGTGCGTATACTTTTTTCTGTCAAACAAAGCAGTGATTTCTTCAGCACCTTTAACACCTTGCATTGAGAATCCTCCTTCTGGTATTAACGTATGTTCTCCATATTCTTTTAAGAGCACATTAGTAAAAGCAGCATTGGTAATCATTTTATATAAATCCCTGCTTATAAATTGAAGTTCCATTTCATGCTGTTTGCAAAAGATTAAAGTGCCTGATAATACAGATGGTTTTTCACCACGCACAAAACCGATGCATCTTAATCCCTCTAGTTTACAGGCGTAGGCTGTTGCAGCAAGATGATTGGACCAGGCCCCTCCGTATGTAATGATTGTTTTATGAGAAGAAGAAATTGCTTCATCCAGGAAATAACGCAATTTAAAAAGTTTGTTTCCCGAAACTATTGGATGAATTTCATCAAGCCTTAAAATTGATAAACTGATTTTTTTTAAATCATACATTTCATTGCGCAACAGGTTAATTCGTGGTGTAATATTTATGATATCTGCTAATGAAGACATTTATGAATGTTTTGGCAAAAAATTCTTACTTATTTTCGCAGCAAAATTAAACTTCAAACAGCGCTAAATATTTTATTTATAAAATGAAACCAACTCTTTTAATTCTTGCAGCAGGTATGGGAAGCCGGTATGGCGGCATAAAACAAATGGATTCTTTCGGCCCTTCCGGTGAAACTATTATTGATTATTCAATTTATGATGCTATACAAAGTGGCTTTGGTAAAATAGTTTTTATAATAAGAGAAGATTTTGCTGAAGAATTTAAAAAAGTTTTTGAACCAAAGCTTGCTGGTAAAATTGAAACTGTTTATGTGTTCCAGGAAATGGATTCTTATACAAATGGGTTTCAGATACCTGCAGGACGTAGCAAACCATGGGGAACTGCTCATGCTGTCCTATGCGCAAAAGAAGCTATCAGTGAGCCTTTTGCAGTTATTAATGCGGATGATTTTTACGGCCGGGATGCATTTGAAAAATCAGCTAAATTTTTAACTCAGGAAGTGAATTCAAATACTTACTGTATCATTGGCTACCAACTTTCCAAAACGCTATCAGAAAACGGAACAGTAAGCAGGGGAGTGTGTGAAGTAGACAATAGCGGAAATTTAATAAGTATTGTAGAGCGCATTAAAGTTTATAAAGACGAAAATAGGATTGTATATGAAGAAAACGAGACGAAAAAAGAATTATCAGCAGATACATCCGTAAGTATGAATTTTTGGGGGTTTGATCCATCAGTATTCGATTTCATTCAGAAATTATTTTTGGAATTTTTAAAAGAAAATGGAGAGAATATTAAATCAGAATTTTTTATTCCCATTATTGGCGATGCATTTATCGCACAAACAACTCATAAAATAAAAATAATAACTACCTCCGCACAATGGTTTGGGGTAACTTATCGTGAAGATGCACCTGAGGTTAAAAAAAGTATAGAATCGCTGGTAGAAGGCGGAGCGTATCCAAAAAAATTGTGGGATTGAACCTGGAAAGTATATGCTAAAGACAATAGGCAAAGGCAAATAGGCAATGGGGGAAACAGTCAATATGCAAACAGGCAATAAGCAACCTTAGACACCACACATCGTACATCAAACATCGCACATCTTACCTAACATACCATACATCACTTCAATTTCCTTTGATCATATAAACATAATCTTCCAGCTTTTTTATTTGCTGTACACGATCAAGCCCTTTTAATGTATTTTTTAAAGGAAGTTTTATAGAATCTGATATAACATCTCTCAGGGCGTCATAAATATTTTGTGATTTTATAGCAAACACTACACCGTCAGCATTGGTTTCTTTGCCGCTAATAATTCCTATTACTTCTCCATTCTTATTTACTACGGGCCCACCACTGTTTCCAGGATTAACTGAAATGCTAACCTGGTAAGAAGTGGTATCGCCAGAGAATCCTGACAAGGCGCTCAAATATCCTTCTCCATACACAACTTCCTCGCGGGGATAACCGAGTGTAAATATATGCTCGCCCAGTTCTGTAGGAGATTTTGTAAAAGTATATGGCAGGTCTGTAAGCTTCCTGAAAGAAGTATCTGTGATCTTCAATATAGCAAGATCAGTAGCTTTATTTACATATACCGCATTTGCATAAAATTGTTCTCCTTTCTTATTTTCAACTAATAAATTGCGGGCATCCTTTACCACATGGGCATTGGTGATGATGTATCCATTGCCATCAGCAAGAAATCCGGTAGCACTAAAGTTTGGTTTAAAATGAGGCTTAGGGGATGTTCTGCTAACTGCAGAAGCGTCGTTCAATTGAGTTTGAATCTGGTTTAGCTTTACCTCAAACCGGTTAAGTTTGTTATTAACCAATGGCGTAATCACATCAACTTTTTTCTTTTCAGAATATGTAGAAACTAACGTAGCTGTTGTTATGGAAACGATACCTGCAATAGCGGCTGCAACAGCAACCGTACGGCGATAGCGGCTCCATAAAAAGCTAATCTTTGCTTTGCCCTGTAATACTTTATGTGTAATAACCCCTTCATTTATCAGCTTATCTTCAACTTCATTAAGGCTGTGTTTAAAGGTTTTAATCTCACTTATTTTTTCAAGTTCGGCAAGAAAAAAATTATGTTCAGCCGCTACATGGTCAATGTCAGGATTATTTTTGCGAAGCTCTTCAAAAAATGTTTTTTCCTCAGCACTCATTTCTCCGTTTCTATATCTTTCAATGGCATCAAGAAGTAAATTGTCTTCCATCTTACTGTCCGTTTTTATATTGTGAAAAGAATATTTTTTTCAGCCTTATAAGACATTTATATTTTTGAGTTTTAGCATTGTCAGCATTTGTATATTCAAATGCTTCGGCTATTTGTGGCATTGTCTTCTTTTGTATGTAAAATGCTTCTAATAGTCCTCTGCACGGTTCGCCTATTCTGCTTAATGCTTTTTCCATTAAACTCATTTCAATATTTTGTTTTTCATGCGCCTCAATTTCATTTTCAACAGCCACTGTTTCCTTAAGCAGCTCAGTTACATGATTGTACTTGTTATCACGTTGAAGTTTTTTTAGCCAAAGCCGCCTGCACACTGAATACAAATATGTCTTTATCTGGCAGGTTAAAACAAATGAATCTGATTTAGCCTTTTGAAAAAGTATGATCATTGCTTCCTGGAAAATATCTTTTGCATCATCAGTATATCCATTATTCTTTATAATGAACGCCTGAATGGACGGGAAATTTTCCCGATAAATTCTTTCAATGGCAATCTTATCGTTAGAAACAAGGGCTTCTAATAGCTGTTTCTCCTGCTCATATATATTCACTAGGCTTTAGTTAATACTTTTAATGTGGAAAAGTAACCCAAAAAATAGTTGAAAATTATTTTTAATAATGGGTTACTTTATTCATTTCGTGGAATAAACTTAAAATAAATTACAATAAACTAATAAATCTAAAAAAATGAAAAAAGTATTATTTGTTCTTGCCGCTTCTGCGTTTTTTGTAGCCTGTAATGATAGTTCTACAACTTCGACAGATACAATGAAAGATTCAACAATGACCAGTGATTCATCTATGATGACTCCTGCACCGATGGACACTACTATGATGAATGATTCATCCAAAATGATGATGAAAGACACATCTAAAATGATGAGCAGCGATACAATGATGAAAAAATAAGTTAACTAAATAATACTTAAATATTTTTATTTGGCAGGCAATCTAAAAGCCGTTTCTTTATCAGGAACGGTTTTTTACTTTTTTTTTACTTTTCTTTTTTTTCACGATGCTTTGGTTTTCTTAATAAGAGAAATACACAGATTAAATTTCCTGGCCTCAAAAAAATAGATTGGTAGTTTCATTTCCCTTTCTTATTTTTGAATTAATGCATAACTCAAAAGTATATTTCCATTTTTATTTTAGCTATTATTTTAAAAATAGCCCGGGAAGCTTTTGTTACCACTAATAATAAACTGATAACATAAATGATCCCGGCTAAAAAGTCGGGATTTTTATTTTAACGCACTCGCTTAATAATGAATAAAAGAATTTCCATCCAGGGTTATGAAGGCAGTTTTCACCAATTAGCAGCACGGCAATTTTATGGGAAAAACGTGAAGGTAATTTGTTGCTCCACTTTCAGGGAAGTCATAAAAATAGCTGCAGATAAGGAACAAAGTGAAGGAGGCGTTATGGCTATTGAAAATTCTATTGCGGGAAGTATTTTGCCTAATTATAATCTTCTGCAAAAAAGTAATTTAAGAATTGTTGGAGAAATATACCTCCATATTAAGCAGAACCTGCTTGTGAACCCGGGTGTAAATTTAGAGGACATTCGTGAAGTCCATTCTCATCCAATGGCATTATTGCAATGCATGGAATTTTTGGAAAAATATAATTGGAAATTAATCGAAACAGAGGATACCGCTCTTAGCGCAAAAAATCTTCAGCAGCATCATAGCAAGCATATTGCAGCCGTTGCCAGTAAACTTGCGGCTGATCTTTTCCAATTGGAAAATCTCGTGCCTAATATTCATACGCTTAAAAATAACTACACACGATTTTTAGTGCTTCAGCAACCAGGCGCTACTGCTGAAATAGGAAATGCTGATAAGGCTTCTATCATTTTCCATACCGATCATTCTAAAGGAAGCCTCGCTAAAGTGCTTACAAAGATTGCTGATGGAGGCATAAACCTTAGTAAACTTCAATCCATGCCAATTCCCGGTAGTGATTGGAGATACTCTTTTCATGCGGATATGGAATTTGAAGCATTAGAACAATTTCATGAGGTAATTCAAAATATAAAGCCGTTAACTATTGAAATGAAAGTTTATGGTGTTTATAAGAATGGAAGATTTTTACAAAATTCTAAAAAGGATTCATGACAAATAACAAAGATATTCAGCCGGCATCAATACAGGACATGAGTTTGAAAAATTCCCCATTGGAAATTTCTGTAGCAAAACGTTTGGATGATATTGGCGAATACTACTTTTCACAAAAGCTCAGGGAAATTGATGAATTGAATAAAGCGGGCAAACAGGTAATTAATCTTGGAATTGGAAGCCCTGATCTCCCTCCCCATGATGATGTTATAAAAGTTTTGCAGCAAGAATCAGTGAAGCCCGGCACACATGCATACCAGAATTACAAAGGAAGCCCGGTTTTGCGAAATGCAATTTCCAAATGGTATAAAAAGTGGTATAATGTAGCATTGAATGCTGATACAGAAATACTACCCTTAATAGGAAGTAAAGAAGGAATCATGCATATCTGCATGACATATATAAATGAAGGTGATGCAGTGCTTATACCAAATCCCGGCTACCCAACTTATAGGAGTGCTGCGAAAATAGCCGGTGCCAGTTTAATAGAGTATACACTTAAGCAAGAGAATAACTGGTTCCCGGATTTTGAAGAAATGGAAAGAAATGATCTTACTAAAGCAAAACTGATGTTTGTGAATTATCCTCACATGCCCACCGGCCAGTTGCCAACAAAAGTTTTTTTTAATCAACTGGTTTCATTTGCAAAAAAGCATGAGATACTTCTTTGCCATGACAATCCATATAGTTTTATTCTTAACAAAAATCCTATGAGCCTGCTGGAAGCAGAAGGTGCTAAAGATGTTGCAATAGAATTGAATTCTTTAAGTAAGAGTCATAATATGGCGGGCTGGAGAATAGGCATTCTTTCAGGGGCAAAAGAAAGAATAACAGATGTGCTCCGTTTTAAATCGAATATGGATAGCGGTATGTTCCTGCCCATACAACTTGCTGCGGCAAAAGCTTTGGAGCTTGGTAATGCTTGGCATGATACCCTGAATGAGGTATATGAAAAAAGAAGAAAAAAAGTTTTCGAATTATTACAGTTTTTGAATTGCACTTATGCCGATAACCAGGCAGGTATGTTCGTTTGGGCGGCAATTCCGCAAGAATACGCGGATGGTTATTCTTTAAGTGATAAAATTTTATACGGATCAAATGTATTTATTACTCCTGGTGGAATTTTTGGGAGTGCAGGTGATAAATATATAAGGATAAGCCTCTGTACTACCGTTGAAAAAATTGAAGAGGCGATTAGAAGAATTAAGAATTAAGAATTATGAACATTGCAATAATAGGTACGGGATTGATAGGTGGTTCAATGGCGATTGCATTGAAAGAAAAAGATATCGCTACAAAAATTATTGGTGTTGAAATAAATAAACAGTACCGGCAACAAGCTCTTGATTTATTATTGGTTGATGAAATAAATGAACTGGATGAAGCTATTTCAAAATGTGATGTTGTGATACTTGCGGTTCCTGTAGATATTGCCACAAAAATGATTATTGATGTTCTGGATAAAATTGATAAGCAAATTGTAATTGACGTAGGTTCAACCAAAAGCGCCATATGTGAAATTTCTTCAAAAAATAAAAAAAGAAGCCGGTTCGTAGCAACACATCCAATGTGGGGTACAGAATATAAAGGCCCGGAAGCTGCAGTAAAAGGAGCATTTACGGACAAAGCTGTGGTAATTTGTAATAAAGAAGAAAGTGACGCTGATGCGCTTGAGTTTACCGAGAATATGTATCGCAAATTAGGGATGCATTTAATATATATGGATGCGGTTCCTCATGATGTGCACGCTGCTTATGTAAGCCATATTTCTCATATTACTTCTTTTGCATTGGCAAACACAGTCCTGGAAAAAGAAAGAGAGGAAGATGCCATATTTGAATTAGCAAGTGGCGGTTTTGAAAGTACGGTCAGGCTTGCTAAAAGTAACCCGGCTATGTGGGTTCCGGTTTTTGAACAAAATCGTGAAAATGTTCTTGACGTTTTGAATGAGCATATTTCACAATTAAAAAAATTTAAGAGTTGCCTTGAAAAAGAAAACTATGAGTACCTAACGGAACTGATTGAGAATGCAAATAAAATTTCAAAAATTTTGAAATAAGAATCAGCTAATGATTTTCAGAGCAGCACAAATAAGCGATATAAAACAAATTCAATTGGTGAGAAATTCTGTTACCGAAAATGTATTGTCCAATCCTGATTTAGTAAAGGATCAGGATTGTGAAGAGTATTTAACCGTTCGGGGAAAAGGCTGGATCTGTGAAATTGATAATCGGATAATTGGATTTGCCATTGCGGATTTAAAAGAAAATAATATCTGGGCATTATTTGTTGATCCTGAATTTGAAGGAAAAGGTGTTGGAGGCAGGTTGCACGAAATGATGCTAAACTGGTATTTTGCCCAGCATAAAGAAGATGTTTGGCTGGGAACGGCTCCAGAAACAAAGGCTGAAAAATTTTATAAAAAACATGGATGGAGACCAACTGGATTGCATGGAAAAAATGAAATAAAATTTGAAATGACTAGTACTGAATGGAAAGCACGAAAGGTGGAAAATGAATTATAAATGGAATTTTAGGTTCCAACCGTAGAATTATAAGAAGAGCACATTACGACCGAAATAATGTATAAATAAAATAAACAAATTAATTGTTATACTTAGCAATGCGCCTGAATAACGATTTAAAATTAAATTTACAATGCAAACAGAAACAAAAACAATGAAAGACGTAATCCAGGAAAAATGGAGCAAACGCCCTGTTATTATAAGCGGTCCCTGCAGTGCAGAAACCGAAGAACAGGTACTGGAAACTGCTACCAGGCTTGCTAAAACGGGAAAAGTAGATGTGCTACGTGCAGGAATTTGGAAGCCACGAACCAAACCAGGAATGTTTGAAGGAATTGGCGTAAAGGGATTACCATGGATGGCACAGGCAAAAAAAATTACCGGCCTTCCTATAACCGTGGAAGTGGCGACTGGAAAGCATGTACAGGATGCATTACACTTCGATGTTGATATGTTATGGATTGGTGCAAGAACAACGGTCAACCCGTTTAGTGTGCAGGAAGTTTGCGATGCGCTTAGGGGAGTAGATATTCCTGTACTTATTAAAAATCCTATTAATCCTGATCTTGAATTGTGGAGTGGCGGCATAGAGAGACTACATAAAGTAGGCGTTAAGCAGGTTGGTATGATACATCGTGGATTTTCAAACTATGGAAACACTGAATTTAGGAATGCTCCCATGTGGCATTTGCCTATTGAAATGAAAAGGAGATTTCCTGGCATGTTGCTTATTTGTGATCCTTCACATATTTGCGGCAACCGTACTCTTTTGCAGAGCGTTGCTCAAAAAAGCATTAACCTGGATTTTGATGGATTGATGATTGAAAGTCATATTGATCCCGATAATGCATGGAGTGATGCTAAACAACAGATTACCCCGGAGCGCCTTTCTGAAATGCTTGATGATCTCATCTGGCGTTTTGAAAATACTGACAAACAGGAATTTCTAACTGCATTGGCTACCCTGAGAGAACAGATTAACCATATTGACGATGAATTATTAACCCTGATAGGACAACGCATGAAAATTGCGGATAAAATAGGCGTATATAAAAGAGATAATAATATTACCATATTACAAACCAATCGCTGGAACGATATCCTGGCAAGAGCTTTTACGAAAGGAGAGAAACTTGGATTAAGTAAAGATTTCATAACCAAATATTTTGATGCAGTACATCTTGAAAGTATCAACCACCAGAACAAAATCATGAATGAATAATCCAGCCGTACCTTACAAATTTTCGGGTAAAAAAGTTGATTGTTTTTTTGATGCTGACTTTGAAACTGTAGAAACAATAGTTCAGAAGGATACTACTGTTTTTATTACAGATGAGAATGTTTATTCAGCTCAAGCTAATAAATTTTCAGGGTGGAAAACAATTGTTATTAAGCCAGGGGAGCAATACAAAAACCAGGATACAGTAAATGAAGTGATAGCTCAATTAATAGATTTGCAAGCTGACCGGCAAACTTTTATTGTAGGAATTGGTGGGGGAGTTGTTACTGATATTACTGGTTTTGCCGCATCAGTTTATATGCGTGGTATCAGGTTTGGATTTGTGCCTACAAGCATTCTCGCTATGGTAGATGCATCAGTAGGGGGAAAGAATGGAATAGATGTTGGCGTTTATAAAAACCTGGTAGGAGTAATTAATCATCCTGAATTTTTACTATACGATTACACATTTCTTGAGACGCTGCCGGATAATGAGTGGATAAATGGGTTTGCTGAAATTATTAAACATGCCTGCATAAAAGACACTAAAATGTTTCATTTTCTTGAGAAAAATCTTTTGATGAAATTTCAATCTTCAGTAGAAATGATTGGGAAACTTATAAAGCAAAATGTAGATATAAAATATAATGTGGTAGTAAATGATGAACATGAAATGGGGGAACGAAAGCTTCTTAATTTTGGGCATACAATCGGCCATGCAATTGAAAACACCAGCAAACTCTCACACGGAAATGCAATAAGTATTGGTATGGTAGCTGCATGCCGGATTTCAGAGAAAATAAATGGTTTTGATGGTGAAGAAAGTAAAAAAATTATTAAGCTTCTGCAGAAATATAAATTGCCGGTTTCTTTTAATTTCGATAAGCAAAAAGCTTGGGAGGTACTCCAACATGATAAGAAAAAAGCAGGCAATACAATGAATTTTGTTGTGCTGGATAAAATAGGTAAAGCATCCGTACAATCTATTGCAATGAATCAACTACACGAAATTTTTAAAGATATCTGATATTGATAGCACGTATTTCACCTTCAAAACTCACAGGCAATGTTAATGCGCCTTCTTCAAAGAGTAGCATGCAAAGGGCCTGTGCCCTGGCATTAATTTCAGGAGGTACTACCATTATTGAAAATGCAGGCAAAAGTAATGATGAACAGGCTGCCCTGGATATTATAAGAAAACTTGGAGCATCAGTAAATACTTTGCGCAGTGAAACTGTTGTGACATCTTCAAACCAGCTTTTTGCAACTCCGGATAAAAAAAAGCATATAATTGTTTCCTGTGGTGAAAGTGGCTTGTCTTTAAGAATGTTTGTTCCCATAGCCGCATTGTTTAATCATGATATTACTTTTACAGGAGAAGGAAGTATTCTTACACGGCCAATAGATTTATTTGATGAGGTTCTTCCAAAATTAAAAGTGTATGTGCAATCTAATAATGGGAAACTACCTGTTACGATTAAAGGCCCATTGCAACCAACGGATATTGCAGTTGACGGATCGTTAAGTTCCCAGTTTTTAACAGGCCTCCTTATAGCCTATGCAAAAGCATGTACGGCTCCGGTTAGTATCACTGTAAATAACCTGGCAAGTAAACCATACATCGACCTTACGCTTAATATATTAAGCCATTTCGGTTTCCATATTGAACATAAAAATTATCAGAAGTTTATCGTTTTTCCCCGAAAAGAAGTAATTGGAAATTGTATAAAATATAGAGTGGAAGGCGACTGGAGCAACACAGCTTTCTTGTTAGTTGCCGGGGCTATAAGCGGAGAAATAACTGTAAAAGGTGCGGATATGAATTCCACACAAGGTGATAAAGAAATTATAAATGCGCTGGAATCCAGCGGTGCCTTTCTAAAGGTAGAAGAGAAAGGAATTAATGTAAAAAGCAGCCAATTGTCAGGGTTTAACTTTGATGCAACAGATTGCCCGGATCTTTTTCCACCATTAGTAGCATTGGCAGCCCATTGCAAAGGTGATTCTGTAATAAGAGGAGTAAACAGGTTATTGCATAAGGAAAGTAACAGGGGCCTTACGCTTAAGAAAGAATTTGCTAAGATGAATGTTGCTATAGAATTGATTGATGATACCATGACAATAAAAGGCGGAAGAGAAGTAAGAGGAGCTAAGGTAAGTTCACATAATGACCATCGTATTGCTATGGCGTGCGCTGTAGCAGCCCTGGGCGCAAAAGGCATAACAGAAATAACAGAAGCTGAGGCCGTAAAGAAATCGTATCCTCAGTTTTTTGATGATATTAAACTGCTAAGAGCATCTCTCCAGATTTCATAAACTGAAATGCTAAAAATATAGATGCAAATTTCATAAACAATATCTTCGCGTTTTTTAAAAGATTAATTCCTTGAAATTTTTTCGGTGGTCAATTGTTTTAATAGAAAAAGTGAAGAAGATGCCCATAGTTCCGATGCGTACAAGTGAATGACACAACTGGGTTGCCATGAAAACTATTGTTTGCTTCCAAAAATATATATTACTAAAAAATAACCGGGCTATTATGCGGCGACCGAAACAACTATAAATCAAAAATTGAAATGTCTTATACAGTGGCAATAACGGGGCGGCCAAATGTGGGAAAGAGCACTTTTTTCAATCGTATGCTTGAGCAACGGAAAGCTATTGTTGACGATATAAGTGGCGTAACCCGGGATAGGCAATATGGCGTGGCAGAATGGGCTGGTAAAGCTTTTAATCTAATTGATACCGGGGGGTTTGTTGCCCATAGCAATGATATTTTTGAAAGGGAAATTCGTAAGCAGGTCCATATTGCTGTTGAAGAAGCTAATGCCATTATTTTTATGTGCGATGTGACTACAGGTATTACCAATCTTGACCAGGAGATGGCTGAAATGCTGCGCCGTTCGCCAAAGCCTGTTTATCTTGTCATTAATAAAGTTGATAATCATAACCGCCTTCTGGAAGCTTCAGAATTTTATAGTTTAGGATTTGAAAAGATATTTTTTATTTCTTCAATCAGCGGAACCGGCAGTGGAGAATTGCTTGATGAAGTTTGCTCGGCTATACCTGATGAGCCAATTCAGGAAAATTCAGATCTGCCAAAATTTGCCATTATCGGTCAGCCTAATGTTGGCAAGTCATCTCTCTTAAACGCCCTTACTGGCCAGGAGCGTACTATAGTAAGTAATATAGCTGGTACCACCAGAGATTCAATCCACACTATATACAATTTGTTTAATAAAGAATTTGTTTTAATAGATACCGCAGGGATAAGACGTAAAACTAAAGTGAATGAAGATCTTGAATTTTATTCTGTTATACGTGCAGTGAAAGCAGTAGATGAAGCTGATGTTTGCCTGTTGCTGCTTGATGCTGAAAAAGGAATTACGGCACAGGATATTAATATTTTTTCATTGGCACAAAAAAAAGGTAAAGGATTGCTGGTGCTCGTAAACAAATGGGATACTGTAAAAAAGGAAACCAATACTGCCCGTGACTATGAAAAATTATTAAAGCAAAAACTGGCTCCTTTTACTGATGTACCTGTAATATTTATTTCAGCGACCGAGAAGCTTCGTATTTACCAGGCAATGGAAGCAGCATTAAAAGTATATGAAAACAGGAAACAGAAAATAACAACATCCCGGCTTAATGAGGTTATGCTTAAAGCAGTAGAATCTTATCATGCCCCTGTGGTGAGAGGACACGCGGTTACCATAAAATATGTTACACAATTGCCTTCCGTTGTACCCTCGTTTGCATTTTTTTGTAATTTCCCTGATGATATTAAGACACCTTACAAGAACTACCTTGAAAATCAACTGCGTGAAAAATTTGATCTTACGGGAGTACCTATACGCATATTTTTTAGAAAGAAATAGTACACTTTTGTTATAAATTAAAAATTGTTGCCTGCATTTATTTGGTATAGATTTGCCGGAATTAAAAACCTAAATAAAAAAACATATGAAAAAACTATTTGCAATCGCAGTAATTGCTGCAACAATAGGTGCCTGTAATGATAGCAGCACCTCATCTACTGACACTATGAGTTCAGATTCTTCCAGCATGATGAAGGATAATACAATGGCATCAGATTCATCGGCTATGATGAACAACACAACAATGAATGCCCCAATGGAAATGAAAGATGGAATGATGATGATGAAAGACGGTAAAATGATGATGATGAAAGATGGTAAAACTATGGAGATGACAGAAACTATGACCTGTACTGATGGCTGTAAAGTAAAGCCTTCCGGAGAAGTTGTAATGAAAGGTGGTAAGACCATGATGCTGAAAAATGGCGAGATGATGGATAAAGACGGCCACATGATGGATGCAAACGGGAAAATGATGATGGACGATGATAAAATGATGATGAAAGACAGTACAAAAAAATAATTAGAAATTCTTAATGGTATAAAAATTCCTCTTCACCAAGAGGAATTTTTTTTATAACCAGTTTTCTGGCTTGCCTTATATAATCATTTGAATTTGGTTAATTAAAAACTTCCGTTACCTTTGCGCCGAATTAAAAAATCTAAAAAAACAACACAATGAAAAAATTTTTTGCAATAATTGCTATCGCAGCTATTATCACTTCATGCAATGACAGTGCTTCCACTAGTGAAAGCACTAAAGATTCCACCATGATGACTACCGAAGGAGCTTCAGACAGTATGAAAGCTAACGACATGATGGATACATCGTCTAAAATGGCGAATGATGCCTCTAAAATGGCTGATACTGCTAACAAAATGATGGATAAAGCAGCTGATAAGATGTCTGGTGATGCCTCTAAAATGGCTGATACTGCTAACAAAATGATGGACAAAGCAGCTGATAAAATGGATAAAGCAGCAGACAAAATGAAAGAAGGTGCCGATAAAATGAAAGATGCTAAGAAAAAATAATTTGACTTTAGGTTAAATACTTTTTTAAAATTATTCCCCTGACTTAAGTTGGGGGATTTTTTTATGAATACGCTGCAGGAGTTCTTAGCCCCATCAATACAATAAATAATAAAAATTTATTAAAGAAAATTTAAACACAATACAAGAATAAATAAAAATATTTTAGGCTTGAGAGGTTAAAAAATCTGATTCATACAGACGGGTTTTTTATTTGGCAACGAAGATTTCATTTGTATTAGAAAGATTAATTGATTGCTTATCATTATCCAGGCTTTTTTTAATGATAAAAAAACCAATCAGTATAATTATAATAATTAAAATTATGGTAAGGTATACCCACGGCAGTTCTTTAATACTGCGTTTTAATTTTTTTGATTTCTTCTTTTCAAGTTGTTTTTTAAGATTAGCATTAAGTTGTTCTACCAATGTATCAACCTCTTTTTTGTTTTTAAAACCATCAAGCCCTTCCATTGCATCATTTATCATTTCAGAATCAACCATTGCTTCTTCAAGATTGTGTTTTTCTTCTTCTGATAATTTATTGCTAATATAATCCATCAGCTTTTGGTTATCAATATCCTTATTGTTGTTAGATAATATGTTTAGTAAATTGTCATCCATGTCAATCATTAATTATCATGTTCCATCATTAATTTTAAATTTCTTTTTCCATTCTGAATAAAACTTTTTACCTGTAACATTGAAAATCCGGTAATAGCTGAAATCTCCGTATAGGATTTTTTTTCAAGGTAAAATAAAGTTACACATTGTTGTTGTTCCTCATTAAGATCATGGAGGCACTTTTGCATTTTTGTCAAAAGAATATCTTTTTCAATGTGTGAATTTTTATCTGTTATTTCTTCCGGTGCCTTTGTGATTTCCTCATTCAATTCAAGAGAAATCCTACCCTTATTCCTTAGTATCATAAGGCAATGATTTTTGGCAATCATGTATATCCAGCTTTTTAAATAATCAACTTTATATTTATGCAGCTCATCTATTACTTTTAAAAAAACCTGCTGCACACAATCCCTGGCATCTTCTTCATTTTTTAAATATTTCATAGAAACTCCTAACAACAAAAGTGTATAGCGCGGAAGCAATATTCCAAGCCATTTGTTATCGTGATCAGCATAAAATTTTTGCAGTAACTCTTCATCAGTTATATGATGGTCTATCTTTGATTGCAAGCGCTTTACAATTTATTCCTTTGAGATGTAAACATAAATAAATTCCATAATTTACATTTTAAATAAACACTTAAATACTCTATGCAATATACGGTGTGCTGTGTACCTGTTAGCCCTTTACGGTCCGAGCCTTCTCACAGATCTGAAATGGTGTCACAGCAATTGTTTGGTGAAAAATCTACTATAAAAGAAGCAGGCGTAGATAATTGGGTGAAGATTGTATTAAAATATGATGATTATGAAGGATGGTGCCAGTTTAGCCACCTGGCAGAAATTGATGAAGAGCATTATACCAAAACTGATAAAGACCTCACAGCAGCCTGGGTGAATGAAGTTGATTATAATGGTCATTACATGTTCATTCCATTTGGAAGTTCCCTTTCGGCATTTAATAATGGCAGGGCATTCTGGAGAAAAAATTCAGTCAATTTCAAAGGGGAAATATGGAACCCGAAAGAAATTAAAATTACTCCTAAAATTATCAGGCAGGTAGCTTACAAATTTTTAAATACCTCCTATTTGTGGGGCGGAAAGTCAGTATTTGGAATTGACTGCAGTGGATTTTCACAAATGACTTATAAGTTTTTGAATAAACATTTGCCGAGAGATGCATCGCAGCAGGCACAGAAAGGAGAGGTAGTAAGTTTCTTACAACAGGCGCACTGTGGTGATCTTGCTTTTTTTGATAACGAAGAAGGCAGGATAACTCATGTTGGAATCTTACTTAACCAGCATGAAATTATTCATGCATCAGGTAAAGTGCGTATAGATAAAATGGATAACCAGGGAATAGTAAATCTTGAAACAAAACAACAGTCACATAAATTGCGAATTATTAAAAGATATTTTTAATACTATTCATGAATTCCCGGGACTTTTATTTAAAGGTGCCATAGTATTCGTTACTTTATTGGCATCATCATTTTTTACTTTTTTATCTAAAAAAAGCATTTTAAAAGCCACCACAATCATTAGAATAGCAAATATTTTCTTAACCGCTTCCTGTGGTAAACTCAGGGCAATCTTACTTCCAAAATAACTGCCTGCCAAAAATCCTGCAGCTACAAGCCATACAATTCTCATATCTACATAGCCGGCTTTATAGTATTGCCACACTCCGAGAATTCCAACTGGTAATAATAATATTCCCAAAGAAGTGCCCTGCGCTTCCTTTTGCGAGAAGCTTAAAAAATAAATTAGGGCCGGTACGATTACAATTCCTCCTCCAATGCCTACCAGGCCACCCATTATGCCTGCGATCAATCCAACGATCAATAAAATTATAATTGCATGTAAACTCATAAAAATAAATTTGGCGAAGTTTATTTAGGAAATGTTTGTTTATAAAATTCAATGGATTCATTAATTATTTCAAATGCTTTTTCTTTAGGTTGAAAATCATTGATCTCAACTTTTTTATTTTCTAAAACTTTGTATTGCTCGAAATAATTTTTAAGGACTCTGATGAAATGTTGCGGTAAATCATCCATACTTTTTATATAATTTACGCCAGGATCTTTTACGGCAACTGCTATTATTTTGTCGTCAATCATTCCCGTATCAATCATCTGCATATTTCCTATTACATAAGCTTCAACAAGGCATAAAGGTTGTATAGATTCCGAGCACATAACCAGGATATCAAGCGGATCACCATCCTGCCCGAGAGTTTGTGGAACCAATCCGTAATTTACCGGGTAATGAAAAGAAGAATAGATAACACGGTCAAGTTTTAGCAACCCGGTTTTTTTGTCTATCTCATATTTTGATTTTGATCCCTGCGAAATTTCTATAAGTGCATTTACAATCTGAGGTGCATCTTCACCGTAATGAGCCCCATGCCATGGATGTAGTACGTACATAAAAATGTAGATTTAAAATAGTTAATATTCCTTTTCCTATATAACAGTCCTTTTTATTTTCCGGCTCTAAACTTTAGTGCTTCACTTTTTTAATTGTTACATTGGAATCATTAGCAGTTTAGAATAATTTAATAATAGAAATTCCTGCAAATGTTGCGATAAGCCCTATAAGCACACTGGATGCAACATACAAAAGAGCAAGCCAACTCTGTCCATCGTGAATTAAGGTAACCGTTTCATTTGAAAAAGAAGAGAAAGTTGTAAAACCACCTAAAAGTCCTGTTGCAAAAAAAAGTCGCCATTCCAGGGAAATATAACTTCTTTCACTAAGCCCGAAAACCAAACCAATAAGAAAACAGCCAATAATATTTACGGTGAAAGTACCAAAAGGAAAGATAGATAGAAATTTGGTTTGTATTAATTGTGAAAGCAGGTATCTTAATATGCCGCCAATGAAACTTCCAATCCCAACGACTATTATTACTTTCATTTTATCTGCTCTTTGTTTATTTAGGTTAAACTAAAAAAATTACTCGCTGAAATCAATATTTTTCTCTCCTTTATTAAAAAGCATTTATACTATTTACATATTGCCAGTAAAAGTATATTTAAAATCAACGAGCCATTCATTGTTTTTCCGTACCATTTTTAATTTCGAAGGTTTCTTTTTATAAGTATTGGAGTAACTGATAATAGTAATGGAATCTGATATTTTTTCTGTCGAGTCAATAAGTATATTAGCATCGCTATAACCTTCTTTTTCTTCTTTACTTCTTTTGCTGTTAAAATCTTTAAGGCCATTAAAGTATTCAATATTGGTACTATCCTGTAGTAAATATTTTTTTGCTTCATTGTAATCTCCTTTAAGCGAAGCTTCTATAAATCCTCTTCCGGATTCAAGTGGGTCTGTTTTTTTTACTTCAGGAGAATTATTGCAGGCAGTGAAACTTATCATAATCGAGAAAAAAAATAGTTTAATCCTATTCATATTTGAGTTTTAAAAAACTAAGGTAAATATCTTTCTGTTCTAATTAAAAAGCACCCCGGTTGAGGCGCTTCATTTTGTTCATTGCTGCAAAGTTGATACTGATAATTTTAGTGTGATGTTATTTTTTTGTTACACTGTCCATTATTTTTCCGGCACGCTCCATAGCATCATTTTTAATGGAATCAATATTTTGCATATCCTCTTTGCTCATTTCATTCATTGAATCGTTCATCCCTTTTCTCATAGTACCCATTCCATGTTCTTTCATTTTTTTCTGTGCCATTTCCATTAAGGTTGATTTGTCAAAAGCGACTTTCCATTCTCCGCTTTCTTTTTTTAATGTAAAGTCAGTTGTTTCTCCTGATTTTTTATCTTTTATAGGAATAGTTGCTTTGTCGCCATCAATTGTTGCTGTTCCAAATTCTATATTTTCTTTTCCATAATTAAGCATGTCGTTCGATTTATCACCCGCACTTTGCATACCCATTTGCACCATGCTCATCATTCCTTCACTGTCTTTGGTCACATATTTTTTTGCTTCATCCACATTCTTACTTGATATAGCATTAAAAAATTTAGTGAGGACAATTTTAGGATCACCGCCTTCCCCGGATTTACAACCTGTTAATAAAATAAATAATGCAGCGATTGCATATAAAATAATTTTCTTCATAATAGTTTTTTAGAATGGCAAATGTAATTTTTATTTTAAAGAAAATATTTATTCATCCGGAAACCTGACTCTCTTTATTTCTTTGCAAAATGGATTGACAAATAGATTATCTATGGCTATAAATTTTGTTGAGTTCAAAGTATCTAGCGGTATTTTTATTCTATGGCCTGCGGCAGTTTCAATTGTTTTATAAACAAATTCTGAGCAATACATCCTGTCATTTGTATCCAGGTTAAATTGCATATCGAACTTAATACCGTCCTTATAAAAATTTCGGGTAAGCGCTAAAACTTTTAATTGCTCATTCCTGCTTAACTCATATCTAAAAATTCCGAACCCCCGGTTTTCATAAGAGTTGCAAAAAAAATCGAACGGATCTCTTCTCAATTTTTGATCAGGGTTCCACTCGCCCCCTATGGCATGGTATACAAACAGCGTATCATTTTCAAAACTTGCAATGCCGCAATGGGAGTAGGTTTTATCTGCTATGGAGAGGCGTCGCATAATATCGCTGGTAAAATCTCTGCCGGTACGAAGAACCAGATCCCCTTGTTTTACATATTGTTTTGCATTTGTTATAGCTTTAAAATCCTCATTAATATTTAGATCCTTCTTTATTACATTTTCTTTTGCAAAGCTTCTAATATCAATAACTTTTTTTTGACTACATGAAGCCATAAAAAATAAAAGGCAGCAATACAGCCGCCTTTTTATATAAAGTATTTTAAAAAAATCAATCATTTATGAACTTCCATTTCTTTTACTTTTTCTTTTTCATAAGCTTTGATAATTGCCTTCACCAGTTTATGCCTTACCACATCTTCCTCGTCAAGTTGTACATGGCCTATTCCATCAATATTTTGTAATATCCTTACAGATTTTTCGAGGCCGCTTTTTATTTTAGGCGGAAGGTCAATTTGGGTAACATCCCCGTTAATAATTGCTTTTGCATTAGCACCAATTCTTGTCAAAAACATTTTGAGCTGAAGGTCAGTTGAGTTCTGTGCTTCATCAAGAATAATAAATGCATTATCAAGCGTACGGCCACGCATGTAGGCAAGGGGCGCTATTTCAATAGTGCGGGTCGTCATATAATAACCAAGCTTGTCTGCAGGTATCATATCATCCAGGGCATCATATAGAGGCCTTAAATATGGGTCAATTTTTTCTTTAAGGTCACCGGGCAAAAATCCAAGGTTTTCACCGGCTTCAACTGCTGGCCTGGTTAGAATTATCTTTTTAACCTGCTTATTTTTCAGCGCCCTTACTGCAAGAGCAACTGCTGTATAAGTTTTACCGGTGCCGGCAGGGCCTATTGCAAATAGGATATCGTTCTTATCAATAGCATTCACCATAGCCTTTTGATTGGCTGTTCGTGCCCTAACGGTTTTTCCGTTTGGCCCAAATACCAACACATCATTGGGATTTCTTTCGATAAAATTGTCAATCACTTTTTCATCATCGCCACCCAGAATCTGTTCAAGGTAATTTTCACTCATGTGCCCGTTACGTTCAAGATATTGAACGGCAAGATTTATCTTATCTCTTGCATCTTCTATTTGTTCGGGTGCGCCACTAAGTTTTATCTGTGTGCCGCGGCTGAGTATTTTGAGACGGGGAAATTTCTTTTTTAAAATATCTAGTTTTCCATTATTTACGCCAAAAAATTCTATGGGGTTTACGGTCTCGAGGTTAATGATTGTGTCTGTCAATCGGGTTTAAATTTAAATTTAAAAAAATTTATTAAAACGGATTCGATTTCTTTATTGTGTATCAAATATAAAAACTACAAAAGTTGATTTACTAAATTACTTATACACACGTGGTTGAAAAAGTTAAAAGTCTTATTAATAACGAATGCATGACTCCTTATATTTTATTAAGCAAATTTGTTTTTTTTTAAATAATTTCGATTTAAAATCAACAATAATGAAAAAAAGTCTTTTGATTATTTTCGGCTGCATTATATGTGTAATGCTTTTCCAGGCTTTCACAACATCACACGATCCTGAATATAAGAATCTGCAGATTTTACCTAAGGATATTTCTGAGCATGATCTTGATAGTGTAATGCATCACTTTTCTCAGTCGCTTGGTGTAAAGTGTAATTTTTGCCATGTGAGAAATGAAGATGCAAAAAAGATGGATTTTGCATCTGATGAAAAACCTGAAAAAAAAGTTGCCCGCAAAATGATGCTTATGGCTATTGATATTAATAAAAATTATTTTGCTCAAATGGACATGGATCACGATATGGACCATGATATGGATCACAAGATGGAAATGGGTAAAGATAGTAGCATGGGCAAAAATAAAGATCATGATATGGAGCATCACATGGATCATGAGATGATGAATAAAAAAAATATGGATACTACCGGTATGAATAGTTCCCGGTACATGTTGATGGAAGTAAATTGCTATACCTGCCATCGTGGTGATTCGCATCCTGATTCAAAACTTCCTCCATTTAAATGATGCTTTGGTCAACCACCACCACCGACAAAGCCTGCAGATAAATAAAAAAGATTCCAGTTTGCAAACATTGCCATCTTGAAGGTAATGACAGGTATCAATTTTATGCGCGGATATTATTCAATTTCAAATAGCAGGAATTGAGTTTTCTGGATAGAAACGAAATTATTATCAGAAACAAAAATGAGCGTTTTATGCCCGTTAGGCAAAACCGGGCCAAAGCATACTCCTTCAATATTATCAATATAAATTCCCATTTCATCCATATTCAATAAAAGTTTTTTTGAAATCATTTTAACCGGCTTATTTTTTAATGAAATTTCATTGCCGATATTTTCTGCCAGGGTCAGGTCAGCCAGGTAAACTTTTACAGTACATGCCGGTCTTCCTGTAGAAAAAGAACGTTCTACAGCAATTAGTTTGTTGTTTCCAACATTTAATATTTCAGAAATACCATTGATTATAAATGCTCCTTCAGGAATTGGCGAATGTGCTACAGCATCAATTCTATAAGCATATTGAGCAACGGACTTTTTAGTTGTAACATCATATTTCAAAATTCTTATGATGGCAGTAGAATCCTTTAACCCTGCCCGTGAGCCGTCATTGTACAATGGCTCTTCAACGCCTACAAAAAGAGTTTTATAATCATTTGCAAAAGTTAATCCTTCAAATACACTATTTCTTCTTGGCCCTTTTTCCTCTTTGCTCATATGCATTTGTTCAGGAAGAATAAGCGTATCCATATAAATTCCGTTTTCATTTACCTCGGTTACACATGGGTCTTCAAGTACAATTTTTTCTCCTTTTACAATACGCTCGCCTTCACTGCTCCACATAAAGGAATTATTTAAGGGGTCATATCTTATAGCTTCAGGGTCGGGTGAATGAAAAGGGTCTGCAGAAGGACCGGGATAAAAATTTCCATCCCTGGTTTTCAATAATGTAGTTTCCACAAAAACAACACTGTCAATTTTATTATTGCTGATGATAATTTCCGCTTTATAAAACCTGGCTGGATTTCTTTCAGACCTGTCGTCGCTTATGATATAATAAATATTTTTTTGCTTGTCATAATCAATGCCGGAAAGGCCACCGATAATTGTATTTTGATATTCTTTATTATAAGGTATATCAAACTCACTAAGAAACTTAAGCTTGCCAAATTTTTCTCCATTGCCAATATGCCTGGTTGATGAGCAGGAAGCAGTAACAATAATTCCAAAAAGCAAGAATGTAGGTGTTAACCGCATACATAAATCATTAGGAGACAAATTTGAGGAAACTTTGTTGTAATAATTGCGTTCCTGCTTTAATTGCGAATTTTTTAATTTTGAAATAATATGTTTAACTTATTGAAAATTTATTTTATCAATAAAAATTTTTACAGTTATGGAAGAAAAAGCAATAACAGAAAAAACTAATGCAAGCCAGCCCAAATGGCTCACTATTGTAAGAATTGCGCTCGGCTTTATATTGTTTTGGAAGGGAATTAATTTTATTCGGGATTCTTCTCTTTTGCAATCAATGATCGAGCAATCTGGGATAGGTATGTTTAATAATAATTCTTCAGTAGTTGCATTTATTGTTACCTACATAAATTTACTTGGTGGGTTATTTATTACGGTGGGGCTTTTTACCCGAACCTCATGTATTATACAAATACCTATTCTCATCGGGGCTATATTTTTTGTAAATATCAAGCAGACCGGAAACAGTGGCTTTGAGTTGGTGCTATCCATAATTGTTCTTGTATTACTTTTGATTTTCGCTTATAAGGGCAGCGGTTCTATATCCGCAGATGAATATTTTAGAAGCTATTATAAAGCAGGTTCAGAGGAGGGAAACACAAAGAAATTTTTTAAATAATCTATTACTCGTTTATTTTACTTTTAACTTATTCATTGTAGCAGCCAACCCATTTATGGTTCCTTCATAATATTTATTATCTTTTAAATAAGGCATAAAAGCATTTTCAATAATAACCTGAATTTCATAATCAGTTAATGCCTGCTCCACCCCGCTTCCGTTTTCAATACATAATTTTTTGTATCCATTAGATAAGCCAATAAGTATCCCGTTGAATTTTCCATTTACCTGCAAACCCCATGATTTAAAAGTCTCCCTTGTAAAATCTTCCAATTGGTTTTTGCTGATCATAATTGTATCAATAGTTATGATAGCTATCTGTACTGATGTTTTATTATGGATAGCAATAATTGTTGAATCAAGCGTTTTCAGTTCTGCCCGGGAAAATAAATTTTCAAAATCATTTACAAAACCAACAGGCTCAGGTATTTTAAAATGTTGGCTAACTGATGATCGGGCGCTGGTCTGGGTAATAGTAGGATTATGCTGGTAAACCTGGTTTTGACTTATGCAATTAATCGAAAATAAAAATAGATAAATTGATAACTGGGCTAAAGGATTTGAAAAAATTTTCATAATTGGAATTTTTGCGTACTCCAATTTAAACGATGGGGCAACTTATTTATTTTCAATCTAAAGGGTAACGCTAACTAAAAGTCATTATGATTGCTGTTGAAATTATTCCGGAACAGGCTGAAAAATAAAAGGTTATTAACAAACCTGAAGAATAATCTTTGCGGAGCTTTATTAAAATTAATGTCTTGAAATTTTTATTGAAAATTAAAAAGATTCTAAATTTTCCGCTCATCATTTCATTTTTCCATTTCTTAAATTGAAATCTAATAACAATTCAATTTAAATACCTTCGCTGGCTCATTCACAATACTTAAAAAATAATTATGTTGTTTAAGAAAAGATCAATTTTTTTGACATGCATTTGCTTATTAGCCTTTGGAATTACCTGGTCACAAAAAATTTCATTTACTGAATACGACCTTTCGAATGGTCTTCATGTAATACTTCACCAAAATAAAAAAGCGCCCGTTGTTGCTGTAACGGTTTACTATCATGTTGGTTCTAAAAATGAAGAATTGAACCGTACAGGGTTTGCCCATTTTTTTGAACATCTTTTATTTGAAGGAACAGATAATATTAAACGCGGCGAATTTTCAAAATATGTAACTAGTAACGGCGGCAGGGATAATGCTACCACTTCCCAGGATCGCACGTATTATCATGAAGAATTTCCATCAAACCAATTGAAGCTTGGGCTTTGGCTTGAAAGTGAACGTATGCTTCACCCGGTGATAAATGAAACGGGTGTAAAAACACAAAATGAAGTTGTAAAGGAAGAGAAGCGCCAGAGAATAGATAACCAACCTTATGGCCATTTCCTGGAAGCAGTTTTCTTAAAGCTGTTTACTTTACATCCTTATCGCTGGCAGCCTATTGGCTCCATGGAAGATCTCGATGCAGCCAAGCTCGAAGAATTCCAGGCATTTTTTCATAAATATTATATACCAAATAATGCAGTGTTAAGTATAGCCGGGGATATCAATATTGACAGTACAAAAAAATTGGTTGCAGCCTATTTTTCTGACATTCCGAAAGGAAATCCCATCATGCAACCCAACATAAAAGAAGCGCCGATTACTCATGAGATTATCGATACAACTTATGATGCTAACATCCAGGTACCGGCAATTATGGCGGCATACCGCACACCTGGCAAAGCGACACACGATTCCAAAGTTTTGAATATGATCACCAGCTATCTTTCCGGAGGCGCAAGTTCAAAATTGTATAAGAAAATGGTTGACGATAAAAAAAATGCATTGCAGGTAGGCGCATTTAATTTTGCCCTGGAAGATTACGGTTCATACATTACCTATGCATTGCCTAATAATAATTCGGATCTTTCAATTCTTTTGAAAGATATAGACGAGGAGGTGGCCAAAGTGCAAACTTCACTTATTAGCGAGAGCGATTACCAGAAATTACTAAACCAGTTTGAAAACGATTATGTAAGCAACAATACGCACATGATTGATGTCGCAGGTAACCTTTCAGAAAATTATATTGTGTATCATAACACCGGCCACATAAATGATGTGTTGAATGAATATAGGAAAATAAGCAGGCAGGAAATAATGGCGGTTGCCAAAAAGTATCTTAATAAAAATCAACGGGTTGTTTTGTATTACCTGCCCAAATCCAAATAATGAATGTGCTGAAAAGACCTGACAACAATAAATTTCATTTCTATCAAATAAAAAATATGAAGAAAATAATTATAACAGCTTTTAGTTTCCTGTTGTTACTGAACGTACCTGCTCAGAAAAAAATTGACAGAAGTAAACAACCTGAAGCAGGCCCTGCGCCAGTAATATCTGTCGGCACACCGGTAACTTATAAACTTGATAACGGGATCACAGTTTTAGTAGTAGAAGATCATCATCTTCCAAAAGTAACAGCAACCTATTTTATAGACCAGGGGCCAATTCTCGAAGGCGCTAAAATCGGGGCATTTGATATGATGGGCAATATGCTTAGTGAAGGAACTACTACAAAAACCAAAGCACAATTTGATGAAGCAGTTGAGCAAATGGGTGCAGATGTAAACTTAGGTGGAAGTAGGTCAAGCGCTTCTGCTCTTACAAGATATTTTAATAAAGCTTTTACACTTATGGCCGAAGCCCTTCGTCACCCCTCATTTCCCCAGGAATCTTTTGAGAAAAAAAAATCCCAAACGCTCACAGGATTAAAAGCGAATGAGAAGAATGCTAAAGCGATTTCAGCAAGGGTAGTAAATGCACTTGCATTTGGAACTTCGCATCCGAATGGTGAATTTGAAACTGAAGAATCAGTGAATGCACTTACGCTTGATGATATAAAAAAATCTTACGATAAGTATGTAACGCCTTCCCGCAGCTACCTCACTTTTGTAGGAGACATTAAACCTCTTGAAGCAAAAGCCCTTGCTCAAAAAGCCTTGGGAGATTGGAAAGGCGCAACTCTTAGTTTACCAAAATTAAACATGGTAGATAATCCATCAAAAACAGAAGTTGACCTTATTGATTTGCCAAATGCTGTTCAAAGTGAAATAACGGTTTTGAATCTTGTTAATTTACCCATGAGTAGCCCGGACTATTTTCCCTTGCTTTTGGCAAACCAAATATTAGGTGGAGGTTCAGAAGGCCATTTGTTTATGAACCTTCGTGAAAAACATGGTTATACTTATGGGGCATATTCATCAATTAGTGCAGGCCGCTTTCAAACAAAATTTAATGCGGCTGCTTCAGTAAGAAATGAAAAGGTTGATAGTGCTGTTATGCAAATTTTGAATGAAGTGAATATTATCCGTACAAAACAGGTAAGTGCTGAAGAATTGAAAAATGCAAAGTCCTTATATAATGGATCATTTGCACTTGGCCTTGAAGATCCGGAACGTACCGCCGCATTTTCAAGTAATATTCTTATTAATGACTTGCCCGAAGATTTTTATAAGACTTATTTGCAAAAAATAAATGCAGTAACTGCCGAGGATATTCAAAGAGTCGCCCAAAAATATTTCAATTATGATAATACCCGAATCGTAATAGTGGGAAAATCAGAAACAGTGAAGCCTGGCCTTGTTGCAATGGGCTACCCTGTAAACATGTATGACAGGTATGCAAAGGAACTAGCCATGAAACCAATGGCTTCCCCAACCAGTAATAAAAGCCCTGATGAAATAATAACTAATTACCTAAAAGCAATAGGAGGAGAAGAAAAGCTTAAAGAAGTAAAATCAATTATTATTACTGGGAAAATGAATATGCACGGAATGGACCTTACTTATGAAGAAAAAAAGATGAGCCCTAACATGTCGGTTACTGATATCATTATGAATGGGAACCCGGTAGTTCATAAATTTTTTAATGGTAAAACCGGGTCAACGACTCAAATGGGAAATAAACAGGATCTTTCACAGGATGAAATTGCAGCCAGTGCCGAAACAAAAGGTGTATTTCCCCAGTTATTTTATAAAGAAGGTTATAAACTTGAAAATACCGGGTTAGAAAAAGTTGGGACAAATGATGCGTATAAAATAAATATTACATCACCATCCGGCATCAAATCAACAGAATATTATGATGTTAATTCCGGTTATCTTGTTAAGGCCATACGCAGTGTAAAAGCTGGCGGCCAGGATGTTCAACAATCAATTGAATTTAGCAATTATAAAAAGACCGGAGATATTATGTTTCCTTTTACAGATACGGTTTCAGTTGAATCATCTGCAGGCTCGCAGGAGTTTGTGATTGATATAGATGATGTGAAAGTGAATACGGGAGTAACTGCTGAAGATTTTAAATAGTCTTGAAAACAATATTTATTATTAGGCCGAAAGCATCAGTGCTCCGGCCTTTTTAATTTTAAAGATGATCTATATGTGATTTATAATGTTTTGCGAACTTTAATAATTATGCATGATAATGCAGTTATAAACTGTATTATTTAATCAATCTTAAACTGAATGGGTATTTATATAATTTTCCTTCACTTGCTTTAGTTGTTGCTACGATCACAAAGACCAAAGTAAGAATTCCTACTATCCATGCTAAGAGAATACCGATGATGGTAATAAAAAGAACTATGATTATTATAAAAATTGTTATCTGAAAATTCAGTGATTCTTTTGCATGTTCTTTAACGAAAGCTGATTCATCTTTTTTCATAAGATAAATAACCAGAGGCGCAAGAAAGCCAACTACAAGTGTGAGCACATGTGATAGAATAGCCATTGTTTTTTCATCGCTGGTGGGCGGAACAATTGGTTGAGAGTCTGTACCGAGATATGATTTTTCGTCCATGTTATAAGTTTTATTTGTAAAATAAATGTTTCCGTTCACAATTCATAGAGAGTGAAATTTTATTTTTTACCCAAGGTGCAATTCTGTTTAAAACCTTGCAAGCAACTTAAAATTAATAAGCCTTGGTGTCAAACGATTAGGGATGCTAAATGTGTTATTGGCAAAATCTTTTATAAGCTGGTAAGAGATTGTATTTGCCCTGTCAATGAGGTTAAAGACTTCGAGGCTTGCCCAAATATTTTCAAAACTCCGGAAAGGAGAGTGGCTTCGCCGCAAGGATTTTTCACTTAGCAACAAAGCACTGAAACCGAGGTCAACCCTTATATATGGCTCAATGATAAGAGCGTTTCTGTACTTTGCGCTGTTCGGAATATTATAACTCATGTTACTTCCGTAGATCATATTTAGATGCACCCTGAAATTTTTATTGGTACTTAAATAATCTTGCAGGAATAATCCTAACGTAAGCAGCCGGTCGGTGGGTCTTCTCACATAACCCACATTTGTTCTAATGGAATCTGCAGCGACCTGGTCCTGTGTTTTTGAAGTAATGATTTCACCTGCTGCATTTTTATAAGTATAATAAAAATCATTATTCAGATCTTCTTTAGTGCGGCTTACGCCAATGCTAAGCCAGCTCTCGGCATCTTTTACCAGCTCGGTAAAAATCCTGGTCTCAATACCGGTAGCATAAGCTTTGGCACTGTTTGCTCCATAATAACGTATGCGCACATTGTCAACATCATAAGGCACTACATCAGTCAGTGATTTATAATAGGCTTCTGTAGTTATGCGTAATGGCTTCCCATTAGTTGCTAAGTTATAATCGAAGCCTGCAACAAACTGAATACTTTTCTGGCTCCTCAGCTCACGATTTACGGAGCCATCGTATCTTCTCAACTCACGATAGAAAGGAGGCTGGTCATATACACCCGCAGCAGCTTTAAATACAATATCTTTTTTCCAGTTGGGTTTATAACTTACCTGGGCACGTGGGCTTACAATAAATTCTTTATTAAGGGAATTATAATTGAACCTTACTCCGGCCTGTAAAGTAATGTCTCTCACGGTATTGCCTAAACGTATGTTATCCTGTATGTAACCACTGTATTTATCAATAGTAAGATTTGATGTTGATTTGAGAACACTGCTCAGGTTAAGAGCATTGGGATTATATGGCAAAGAATACCCGGCGCTATCTTTGTATTCCCATTCGTTTAGCTTATCGTTTATTAAAGTATGATCAATTCCCGCACCCCATTGAACGAAGTGTTTTCCTTTATCGAAGCTACCTTTATGACTTACATTGTATACTTCAATATTAAGTTTGTTGCGTGCATAATTTTGGAACACACCTGCTCCCAGCGGACTTGTTATCTGTCCAAATGCTGCGCTACTCTTATCAAAATTCCTTTCTCCAAAAAGATAAAACCCAGTGATGTCAAAATTCTCATTTTCATTGTCAGCATAGTGGCTTGCCATCCATTTTAGTTTAACCTTTTCGTTTACAATTTGGTTTAGGCTTAAGCCAATGAGATTGGTATTATAATTATCTTTTTCCTGCCCTTCGAAAAAGATATCAAGACCAATGTTGGCTGTAAACAATGGAGAAAATACCGCCGTGGATTTTTGAGCAGATTCTGGAATTAATGTAAACTTAGAGCCTGAAATAATTCCTAACAGATCAAGCTGTAACTTTTGAGAAAGTTTATAACTTAAAAATGCCTGCAAGTCTGCAGCGGATGGAACGTAATTTCCTTTCACCTCCTGGCTGCTTAATAAATTTTTATTTGTTTTGCTGCGAACGCCAAAAAGCCAGGTAAGTTTTTCATTTTTTGAAGTTCCTTCTAAATGAAAGCCTTGTTCCAGGAGGCTAATATATACTGACCCAGCAAATGCAACAGGTTTTTTATATTGTATATCGAGAACACTACTTATTTTATCACCATACTTTGCCTGGAAACCACCATTGTAGAAATTTATATTTTTTGCCAGTTCGGGATTTATAAAGCTCAAGCCTTCCTGCTGGCCATTTCTTACGAGATAGGGACGATAAATTTCAAAATCATTTATGTAAATAAGGTTCTCGTCATAATTTCCGCCACGTACTGAATATTGTGAAGTAAGCTCATTATTACTACCTACTAAAATCTTAATAAGGCCTTCTATGCCGCCTATAACGGAAGGAAGGGTGATAGCATTTTTTGGATTTATTTTTACAAGGCCGGTTTCTTTTCTTTCTTTATCATCATTGATCACCACAGTTTCAAGGGTTTTACCATTACGCCCAAGCTTTACCGTTAGTTGTTCTTCTTCTCCATCACTCAGGTAAAAGTTTTTTTGTTCATCCCTGTAGCCTGAAGATGAAAAAACCAGGGCAAATGCTTTTTCGGCGGGAACCTTTATCCGGTAAGTGCCGGAATCTGACGATATAATACCGGTTTGTTTTCCAAGAATTGTAATACTTACACCGGCTAAAGCATTTTCATTTTCGTCAATAACTTTCCCGGATACTATTGCCTGCTTTTTTTGTGAAAAGCCGGAAAACATGGTGAAAAGAAGTAAGATGAAAACTGTTAGTTTCATGGAGTGAAGATAATATTTTAGATATTACATTTAATATTCGCTTCGTTTCAATTTATTATTTTTGAAAAATGCGCAACCTCATTTTATTTGTACTATATATTGTTTCCTTGCTTCCACTTTGTTGTACAATGCCTGAGCCTAAAAATGAAAAGATGGTTGATCAACCTTTGCCTCAAAGAAAAGATGCATTCAACCAGCTCTGCCAATATTGGGAAGTGACTGATGCGGAGAGGCCGACTTTCCGGGATCTTTATGACAACCAGCAGGAAAAAGTTTATAATTACCCGGGAATTGTTTTCATGACTGATTCAACTTTTCTTGAAGACCCACGGGCAGAAATGAGGTATGGGAGATTTACATTAAAAGGTAAAGAAATTAACGCTCAATTTGACGACGGCAAAAAAGCAGTTTATACTATCGAGGATAAGCAGGCTAACACCATGGTTGTTAAGCGTGCTGAAAAAAACCAGTCTACAATACTTTATTTAAAAAGCTCGGAGGTTTTTTGGCCTGATGCAGATAGGAATCCATATAACAAGATTAATAGCCAATGGAGAATTAAGCCGAAGGCAATGGAAAATGATGAACAATTAAAAGAAAGATTGAAAGGTTGTGTTCAATTTTATCAATATTTTTTTAGAGGATATTCTGAAAGCGAGACTACTGAGATTGATTTTTTGGGATTGCCAACGTGCTTTAAATGGTACCAGGGAGGAATTTTTGTCCAAGCTGCCAGAACATTGGATAAGAAATGGATCAATTGTTTTTATTCTGAAGAGCAGGCTATGCAAGCAAGGCAAAAAATGGAAGATTTACTATCAAAAAAATATGATTGGGATACCACACAAAAAAACTGGATAAAACAATTGGTACCTGTTTTAAAACAGATCCATGATCAACTTTGAACCAATGTGCGATATTAAAAAAATGAACTTTCTTTTTATCTCACAATCTTTTAAATTTCCCAATCGTTTCTTTTGGATCTTCAGAACTAAAAACAGCATTGCCTGTGACCAATACATCTGCACCGGCATCTATTATCTCCTTCGCATTTTCTAATGAAACACCTCCATCAATTTCAATAAGCGCTGAAGATTTTTTTTCAACAATTAACGCTTTTAAATCTTTTATCTTTTGAATAGAGTATGGTATAAATGATTGGGCACCGAAACCCGGATTAACAGTCATAAGATTAACAAGATCAATATCAGCAATGATATCGTGTAGTAACATTACGGGTGAATGCGGATTGATGGCAACTCCTGCTTTCATACCCAACGCTTTTATTTGTTGAATGTTTCGATGTAAATGCGGACATGCTTCAAGATGAACTGTTAATCCGTCTGCACCTGCTTCTTTAAATTCATAAGCATATTTTTCCGGCTCAAGTATCATAAGATGTACATCAAAAAATTTTTTCCCTGCCTTACGAAGTTGCCTGATTACGTGCATTCCAAAACTGATGTTTGGAACAAACCTTCCATCCATCACATCGAGGTGAAACCAATCCGCCTCACTTTCATTGATCATTCTACAGGCATCATCGAGATGTAAAAAATCAGCAGTTAAAATCGAAGGAGCAATTATGGACATAGTGCGAATTGAGAATTGAAAATTAAGAATTACGAATAAGGAATAGATTATTATTATTATTCTGGAATTATCACTTTACTTTTTATTTTTCACTTTGAAGTTTCTCCAGCGCCTCCCTGGCTTCTATGAAATTTTTATCGTATAAAAGCGCATTCTGGTAGCTTTGAATTGCCTCATCCGGCTGCTGTAATTTTTCATAGCATTTACCCATCCAATAATATCCTTCTTCAAAATTATTCTGGATAGTTATAGCTCTTTTTAAAATTTGTAATGCTTCATCATATTTACCAAGATCATATAATGCAATTGCCTTTTCACGGTATGCATACATGTAAGTAAAATCCAGATGAAGGCTACTGTCAAAGTACTTAATAGCGTTACTTTTATCGCCGGTATAATTATAATATAATCCCTTTAGAAAAAAAGCATCTTTCCCCGATTTTGACCTGTTTGTTTTTAAAAGCGCATCAGCAATAATAAGCGATTTGGTGTTTTTGACTTCCGCGTAAATAGTTCCTAAAGCTATTAAATATTCAGGCATAGGGTAAATATTTACGGCATGTTCAAGAGATCTTATAGCATTAAGAGTATCGTCATTTTCAAAATGAAGAGTTGCTTTCATATTCCACAAGTAAGCATTGCCACTGTCTTTTTTTATTTCTTCATTGGTAAGGGCAAGAGCTGAGTCATAAGATGCATCATTCCTGTATAGTTCAATAAGGTTTTGAACAAGCATTAAAGAATCAGGATATTGCCTGATTGAATTTTTTAATTCTTCTTTGGAATTAGCAGGCAGGGGCTTTTGGCTTATTTCAGAATTATTGTTACATGAAATCAATAACATGGAAAATGTAATAGCTAAAATTCCATATTTCATTTTTATCATTTGGTAAATTTAGGAAATCGTTGGTGTTGCTTAAGCCAATACTCCAGATTATTATTAATAAGTAGTTAAATTGCGATCCAAAAAAACTGAATGTTTAAATTTTTTATTCCCGTTTTAAGTTTACTGTATTCTTTTTATTATACTGAAAGTAATATTTCATCATCTCAAAAAAAATTTTCTTCAGATACCTTGCAATACCCGGAGGAAAGGCATTTTAAAAATCTGCGGCAGCTTACTTTCGGCGGTGATAATGCTGAGGCATATTTTAGCTTTGATAGTAAGTATATAATCTATCAACGTACTGATCCCAAAAATGGAATTATGTGCGACCAGATATGGATAGGGAAAATTCCTGCAACTCCTGAAGCACAATTTGACTCCAAGTTAGTAAGTACTGGAATGGGTCGCACAACCTGTTCTTATTTTTATCCTGATGGGAAACATATTTTATACGCATCAACACATCTTGGCTCGAAGGAATGCCCGCCGGTGCCTGATAAAGAAAAAATGAAAAGATATATATGGCCTGTTTATGAAACCTTTGATATTTTTAAAGCAGATACCAGCGGTAATATTATCAACCGGCTTACTTCAACCAAAGGCTATGATGCCGAAGCTACCATTTCTCCTAAAGGAGATAAAATTTTATTTACATCTATGCGTAATGGTGACCTTGATCTTTACACCATGGATCTTGACGGAAAAAATGTAAAACAGGTAACTAATTTGTTGGGTTACGATGGTGGTGCCTGGTTTAGTCCTGATGGGAAAAAGATTGTGTGGCGGGCAAGCAGACCTTCAACAAAAGAAGAAATTGATGACTATAAAAATCTTTTGGCACAGGGCCTGGTGGCACCAACTTCAATGGAGGTTTGGGTTGCTAATGCTGATGGAAGTGATGCACATCAAATTACTTTTCTTGATAAAGCAAATTGGGCTCCCAATTTTACACCTGACGGAAAACATATAATATTCTGCAGCAATCATGAATATGCAAGAGGATTTCCATTTAACATGTACCTTACTGATATCAACGGTAAAGGCCTTGAAAAGATAAGCCGCGACAAAGGATTTGATGCATTCCCGATGTTCAGCCCCGACGGGAAAAAAATAATTTTCAGCAGTAATAGAAATAACGGCGGAGGACATGATACCAATATTTTTATAGCAGATTGGGTTGAGTAGTAGAAGGCAATTAATTATTTAGCAATTCTATTACCTCACAATTTTTTATTTCCTTTTTATTGATTGCGAATCTTATAAGCGTAGGAATTTTTTGCCATCCTTGTTTACCAGCTGCCCCGGGATTTATATGAAGACAATGTAATTTTTCATCGTATATTATTTTTAAAATGTGTGAGTGGCCACTGATAAATAATTGCGGTTTGTGAATCAAAATTTCTTTTTTAGTTTCAGAATTATATTTTGGGGGATAGCCACCAATATGGCGCAGCATTACTTTCACTTCTTCACACATAAAT
This sequence comes from Chitinophagales bacterium, assembly GCA_038239385.1. Taxonomy (GTDB): domain Bacteria; phylum Bacteroidota; class Bacteroidia; order Chitinophagales; family Chitinophagaceae; genus Ginsengibacter. Next base: position 3,490 of record JBBSEV010000005.1, on the reverse strand, counting down.
ACAAGTTGTTCTTCATAAATACTCCTGATGTCATATCCATCAATATTTCCATAAACGCCACGTAATGGTTTAAAAGCTTTCAATTTATCTGCGATGGCAAAACTCCCAAAATCACCGGCATGCCATATTTCATCACAATTTTTAAAATGCTCGAAAACTGTTTCATCCAAAAAATTATGTGTGTCAGAGATTAGTCCAATCCTTATCAATTGTTAGAAAAATTTAAGGTGTAAATTTACAAGGCAAATAAATTATAATGCCCTTCTTCCGAAACTTTACGTATTATATTGACAAAAGAAACTGGAAATATTTTTTCCTGATGTTGAGTTTAGAATTATCTAAGAACTAAGAAACTAATAACTCTAAATTTTTAATTCATAATTCTTAATTCAAAATCATGCCTCACTATCATCAATCCGGTTCGATTCCCCATAAACGCCATACACAGTTTCGTAAGCCTGATGGTTCTTTATATTCCGAACAACTTTTTTCTACTGAAGGGTTTTCTTCCGATTCTTCATTATTATATCATACACATCCGCCAACCCAAATAATTAAAACTGACAAGCCTTATTCAGTAATGCCTGAAGTAGCTGAAGAAAAAATGTTGCAGCATCGAAGTTTCCAGGGTTTTAAGATAAAGCCGGAAAGGGATTTTATCAAAAGCCGAAAGCCTGTATTAGTAAATAATGATTGTCATATTTCCCTGGCGGCGCCCATAAACGGAATGGAAAATTACTTTTATAAAAATGCTGATGCCGATGAGATGATTTTTATACATGAAGGATCCGGCACATTAAAAACACAGTATGGTGAGATTGAATTTGGCTATGGCGATTATCTGGTAATTCCAAGGGGGAGTATTTATCATATTGATTTTACAACCGAAGATAACCGGCTATTTATATTAGAATCATTTAGCCCTATACGTTACCCGAAGCGCTATGTAAGCAGGTTTGGTCAATTAATGGAAAATTCCCCTTATTGTGAAAGAGATATAAGGGTACCACAAAACCTGCAAACTAATGACGTGAAAGGAGACTTTCTTATCATGACAAAAAAGAAAGGAATGATGTATGGCATTCATTATCTCCATCATCCTTTTGATGTAGCAGGATGGGATGGATGTTGCTATCCTTTTGCATTTTCAATTCACGATTTTGAACCAATAACAGGGCGTGTACATCAACCCCCTCCTGTACATCAGACATTTGAGGGGCATAATTTCGTGGTTTGTTCATTTGTTCCACGCATGTACGATTATCACCCGCAGTCAATACCAGCACCTTACAACCATAGCAATATTGATAGTGATGAATTGCTCTATTATGTCGATGGCGACTTTATGAGCCGCAAGCATGTTACCCGTGGCATGATGACACTTCACCCCGGCGGTATTCCTCATGGTCCGCATCCCGGTGCAGTTGATAAAAGTATAGGAATGAAGGAGACAAAAGAACTCGCTGTAATGGTTGATACATTTCATCCCCTGCAACTTACCAGGGATGCATTGGAAATTGAGGATGAAAATTATGTAATGAGCTGGGCCGAATAAAAGACAGAGATAAAAGTAAAAAAAGATTTTAATTGATTCTTTCTTCATTACTTAGCCAAATGTTTTTTGTCTTATCTCATTTTTCCTTTAGTTTTATTTCTCTTTATTTCCAGTTTAAAAAATAAAATATGATAAAATATAATGAACTAAAAAAAGGTGACTATGTACTTGCTGAAAGTGATGGCCAGGCATGGCAGGGAGAGGTAACAAATTTCAATAACGACGAAAAAGAAATAAGTGTTTATAACGGTGTTCAGGATTTTTATTTTAAGGCCGATAATTTATTCCCCTTACCGCTCGATGAAAATCAACTAATGAAACTTAAGTTTAAAAAGCATGTAAATGAAAATGGATCGGTAAAATATATGAAAGGAGCATTCCGGATTCAAACTCCTTCGCAGGATAATTTTTCAAATTTTGAATTATGGTATAGGGATGAAAAAAGGGTTATGCTACATCCCATTTCGGTACATCAATTACAAAATCATCATGTAGAGATGACAAAAGTCCATCTTACGGACGATGTAATGTGATTATTTCAAAATTGCGCTGACGAGTGTTGTTTGGGTGTCAAGATCCTGAACCATTCCTCCAAAATTTAAATGAATAATGGTCGAATTTTCAATAAGCCCATATTTTGGAGCATAATAGCTATTAATATTTGTTACCAGTGAAGCCGCTGGAATAAGCCCTGAGGAAATCGTTGTTGACACATGTATCACATTAGTATAATTATTGCTGCTTACAGTTCTCGCAATATCTTTCTCAATAATACTATTGGTAATTGTAAAGGGAATCTGTAATGGAAATCCCGGAACAGTGACATTTAGATTTTGGCTCCAATTAATTCCTATATCAGCATTGTCTTTAAGATATAATCTTTCAATGGCACCTACTCCTAAGGCAGCAGGTAATGAATCAAATTCATAGTAATCATGGCCGGAAAGATTTAAATATTGATTACCACCAGCAGAATTATTAAAGACGTGGTAGTTTTTTGCATTTATTAAAGAATCTTTCGAAGTAGATGTAATTGTATAATCTGTTGCCGCAGTTGAGCCTGAGTTATCCACAACATGATAATTCCAGGTACTGCCTGTAGTACTATTAAAATAAGTGTCAGGTTGTAGTGGAGGAGCAGGATCATTTCCATTTTTTTTGCAGGATACACAAATCAATATAATTGTATAAAGGAGAACGGATTTGAATTTCATATAACTGGTTTACATAGTGGGTGTAATAATACCGCTTTTTTTGTAAAATTAAAATATTTACTCTTATCTTTGCGCTCCCAAAAACAATATGGCCAAACAAGCACTCATTAAACAAGATGGTACAATCCTGGAAGCCTTATCCAATGCGATGTTCCGGGTTAAGCTTGAAAACGGTCATGAAATTTTGGCAACCATTTCCGGTAAAATGCGCATGCATTACATAAGAATTTTACCCGGCGACAAGGTTGGAGTTGAGATGAGTCCTTATGATCTTTCAAGAGGCCGCATCATATTCAGGTACAAATAATTAACTTAACAAAACTTAAGTAAAAAAATTATTATGAAAGTAAGGGCAGCTATAAAAAAGCGAAGTGTAGATTGTAAGATTGTGAGGAGAAAAGGAAGACTTTATGTTATAAACAAAAAAAATCCCCGGTTTAAGCAAAGACAGGGGTAAGTATAATTAAATAAATAATTAAAAAATTAATAGAAAATGGCTCGTATTGCCGGTATTGATTTACCAAAAAATAAAAGGGGAGTTATAGGTCTTACATATATATATGGCATTGGGCCTTCAACCGCCAGGTATATATTAGACAAATCAAACGTAAGTTATGATAAGAAGGTAAATGAATGGAATGATGAAGAGCAAACATCCATAAGAAATGTTATAAGCGGAGAATTTAAAACAGAGGGTGCTTTACGTAGTGAAACGCAAACT